>NZ_JBHMIO010000001.1:0-551440 GCF_048060275.1 Micromonospora sp. LOL_015 | reverse complement strand
TGCGGGCATCGCTGGTGTTCCTCCCAGGTTTCGATGTCTCCATCAAACCCGGTGCGGGACACCTGATATTGCAGCCAGCTCTTCAGCGCGCGCTTGAGACACTCCCGCTGGTCAGGCTGCAAGCGGCTCATTCTGGTAGGCGCGGGCGGTAGGTCACCGTTGCTGCCGGTGAGGATCCGTCGCCATTCCCGTCCCGACACACCGGGGACGGGTTCTTGGACCCATCGCTGCCAGACGCGGTTGAGCTCGTTGTCGTCGCAGCAACCGCAAAGCCCGTCGACGATCATGTCGGTGATGCCGGCAGTGGCGTCCAGCCGGCCCCAGGCCCAGTCGTTGGCCCGCCACGACCGGCGGAGGAAGGATCCAAAGTTGTGCAGCGTGGTACCGGCCAGCTTGGCACGGGAGTTGATTACCGGATCGGCTGGCTCGAGTCGGCCGGTGCGCAGCCGCTCGGTCAGGCGCTTGCGCCGTTCGCTGCAGTCGATGTTGCGGAACTTCTGCTGCAGCGGGCTCTCCTGGTTGCCGGTGATCTTGTGGTAATGGACGACGGGTTGAACTCCCGGCACGCCGCCGGCTACCGCGAAGATGGTGTGCAGCTTCTTGATGCTCAATTTGCGCAGTGATGACCCGTGGACGTCCTTGAATGCCGAGTCGCACCAGGCTCGCCGGTCCTTTGGACACAGGTCGTCGTCGCTGCGCAGTTTTCGCCTGGCGATCGGTTGGCCAATCTCCAGCAACTCTACTTTAAGGTCCTCGGCCAGCGTCCAGATTTCGTGCAGCGCGGTCCTCCCAGGGCTTGACATGTCGACTTCCCTGGCCATGTACTTCGCCGGGTACTGTTCGAACAGCATGCGGTTGAACTGTTGATCGTCGCATTGCCCGTCGGCTATCGCTTGGCGGAGTTTGTCGGGGAGACCTGGCAGCCCGTGCTGCAGGGCGCGGGCGCGTCGGGTGGCGGTCAGCAGGTCCGGGTTCTCCAGCGCGCCGCCCGATCCCTGGAAGTCCCGAAGCAGTTCGGCGCCGGCCAGGTCCCGGATGTGGTCGGCCAGCGCCAGCAGCCGGTAAAGTTTGCCCTTGACCTTCCGTAGGCGTTTGGCTGCCTCGTCGCCCGCTGCCTGGTCGTCGTGGTAATCGGAGTTGCGATTCTTCTCCTCGAGTGCACGGATCCAGGAGATCAGCATGGTGGTGGCGCTGTAGGCCGCTTCGATGTCTTGGAACTCCTCCTCGTCGTTCCCCGTTCCCTGGTGGTAGATGTCGTCGAGTTGTGCCTGGATGTTCAGCGCCTCGTACTCGCCGAGAACCTGATACGGCCCGGACAGTGCCGGTCGGCCGATGGAGTACTCCGCCGGCTTCGTGAGAATCTCGGCGAGCTTCTGGGCGTCGACGGAGTGTCGATAGTCACGATAATGATCCGGTAGCGGTGGTGGCGGATCGCTATCACGTCTGACGACTCGGTCGCTGATCAGCGTTCGGCGGCAGGTCCGGCACTCACAGGCCGGTGGTCGCCAGCTGCCCAGGGGCCGGCGGCGCGCTCTGGTGAGCATGATCTGCTGGGTGATGAGGTGCTGCCGGATCTGGGCGGCGAGGCCGATGTCGTTGGTGCTGCGAATGTGCCCGAGCTCGCCCTCCTCGGTCTCGGTGCGTTGTTTCAACGCGATCGCCCGCAGCAGCACCCGGAGCCAGTGCAGGGCACCCTTGCTGTCCGGCTGAGTCGGGGAGCTACGAGCCGACGGTGACGGATCCGGGTCCAGGTAGATCAACCGTCGGTCGGTGGGGGAGACGGCTGCGGTCCGGCAGATCGCCAGCAGCGCCCGCCGGATCGGAATGTTGTCGAAGATCCCTCCGTCGACCACGTAGTACGGTTCGGACCCGATGTACAGACTGGTCCTCCGCGGCCGCAGTCCGGAGAAGACCATCGACATCTCCGGCACCGAGGTCCGGTCCGTGCCGGCGCCGTACTCCAACCTGTTGTGGTGACCGGCGACGGCGTGGATCGACGCGGGCTCGAACGCCCCGGGGAACGACGATGTGGCGCGGGCGGCAAGAGCGAGTCGATCCAGCCGGTACTTGACCGGGTGCGGCGGATCGTCACACGGATGGTCGGTGGCGTCCGGCCGGTCGGCGGGTCCGGGAAAGTCGGTGATCCCGGTGTCGAGCGGAGCGTCGCGGCGGGTGAAGTGGAACTGGGCCTGTCCTTCGGCCAGGCTGCGTTCCTGGTTCTGGTCCTGGGCCAGCAGGGTGGCGGACAGGTCGACGGTCATGTCGTCGGTGGCGAGTGCGGCGTGACCCCGGTCGCGCAGCCGGTAGAGCGCCCGGCAGATGCGGTGGTAGAGATACTTGTCGCCGGCCAGCAGCGACGGTACCCGACCGACCGGGCGGGGTTGCCGCATCATCTGCCACAGGTCGGCGTCGTCGAGCCAGAGGTTGCGGACCGCGTCGACGGTCGAGCCGACGCACTGAGCCACGCCGTAGACGACGGCGTTGAGACCACCGGCACTGGCACCGGCGAGTACGTCGATTTTGACCTCGTCGTAGCGGGCGAGCCGGAGCATGCTGGCGTAGATTTCGGCCCGCTGCTGCTGGGCGGGGCGTTCCGGGGACTTCCCCCGCCGCAGGGTCGCGGTGCCCTGCGGGCCGGGTGTGGTCCGGCGCAGCACATCCAGTTCCGCGACCGCCCCACCGATCCAAACAGCCAGGCTGACACCGCCGCGCATGGCCAGGGCGATCCGCAGCTCACGGCGGTTGGGTAGAGCGTTCTCCTCCGGTAGGGGATCTCGATCCTCCGACATGTTCACCTCCGCTCGGCAGCACCGGGAGGCATTCGCATGGTCGCACGGGCCGCGGGCGTGCCGGGCCGATCCCAGGCGACCTCATCCTGTGACATGCGGCGTCCGGCGCCCCATCACCCGGTGGTAGGGCAGGACCGGTATCCCCAGACGCATTGAAATATCGCCGTTTGTCGATAGAGTTCGCATCGGGTACCTAGCAACGCCTGTCCGACAAGGCCGAACAACCTGTTTGTCTCCGCGCCGCCATCGGTCGGCGCGTACCCCCTGACGATGAGGACACGCACGATGAAGGCACTCCCGCTCCTGTCCCGGCTGCTGCTGGCCACCGGGCTCGCCGCCGCCAGCCTCGCGATGCCGGCCACCACGGCGCAGGCCGCACCGCCGTCCAGCACCGCCGACGAGATCGGCACCCTGGTGGTGAACGGCCGTCCGGCCACCGAAAACTACCCGTTCATGGTCTACACCTCCGGCTGCACCGGTTCACTAATCAAGTCGAACTGGGTGGTCACCGCCCGGCACTGCCCGACTCCGGCCTCGGTGCGGGTGGGCAGCGTCAACCGGACCAGCGGCGGCACGGTGGTCCGGGTGACCCGCGCGGTCAATCATCCGCGGATCGACGTCAAGTTGATGCAGCTGGCCAGCTCGGTGACCTACGCTCCGGCACCGATCCCGACCACCTCCGGTGCGGTCGGCACCGCCACCCGGATCATCGGCTGGGGCCAGACCTGTGCTCCGCGTGGCTGTGGCTCGGCCCCGACCGTCGCCCACGAGCTGGACACCTCGATCGTCGCGGACAGTCGGTGTCGCCGTATCGACAGCGCGTACGAGATCTGTACCAACAACACCAACGGCAACGCCGGTGCCTGCTACGGGGACTCCGGTGGTCCGCAGGTTCGGAGGGTCTCCGGGCGGTGGTACCTGATCGGCGCCACCAGCCGCGCCGGTAACAACAACTCCACCTGTGCCACCGGCCCGTCGATCTACGGCGACCTGCCGTCGATCCGCTCCTGGATCGACACCCAGGTGGGTGGCCTGCCTGCCTGACCCGCACCAGCCTGAACCCCAACTTTCCGTGCGCCGCGCCGGTCCGCCGGTGCGGCGCACCCCTGCGATCACCCGGCGGGTGGAATATCTCACTGCGGTATCGGTTCGACTCGTAGCGATTCCGCTGAGTTTCCAGGCGGTAGCTTGCGGTACGTGGGTCGCCTTGTTGGTCGAACGAGGTGAATGCGGTCGGTGTCCGTCACGCGGCTCTGAGCTGCCGAGGCAAGATTTTTCAGCCGAGGTTGAACCCGGCCCATTGACCGAAAGTATGATGTCGGCGGGTTGAGGGACGCCTGCCAATTTTTCACTAACCGTGAGACTCCCTGGATGCAGGATCGGGCTGCTTGACAGCTCGGATAACCCGCTTTTAGCGTGGCTTCTCGTAAACGTGGTGCGAACTCGTTCCGGTAATGGAAGTGGGCGTTTGATGGCACCCGTTTGACCAGCTAGCAGAACACGGCTGCCCCACTGGACGACGCCTGTCAACCGCGCCGCCCTCGACGAGAAGGAGTAGGTAACCCCCATGTACAGGTCGGCACAACGGCGCAGTTCGACCCCGCGTGGCCGAAACCAGCGCACTGTCAGTGGCCGCAACAAACGCATCATCGCTGTCCTCGGCACGGTCGCGGTGTTCGCGGGAATCGTCGCGGTCACCCAGGTCTCCTCTGCCAACGACCAGCTGCGTACCGCCACGGAGTGTGTCGCCCCGAGCCCTGGTTCGACGGCTGAAGGCGGCGTGACCACCACCGTGACTCGGGAGAACGGTCGCGAGGTACGGCACCACTGGGGTGACGGACAGACCACCCTCGAGGAGTGCGAGAGCGGCACCACCCTTGTCGCGGCTCCGACCATCGAGTGTCCGTCCGTGGCGGACAAACTGCCGGAGGTCCCCGCTGCGGCGCGCACCGAGGTGGAGCGCAACCTCGGCCTGCTGGAAGAGCAGATCGAAGAGGCCAACAACCGGCTCGCCGACAGCGTCGGCGAGGGCGGGCCGAACTTCATCAACAACGCTATCCTCGGCCCGCTGGCCAGTAAGCGGGTCGCCACCATGGACCGGATCGCGATCGCCATCGGCCGGGTCGCGCCGCAGCCGCGTGGGCTCGACGAACTGGCCACCTGCGAGCTCGTCAACCGTCCCGGCAACAACGACGGTGGCGGGGACAACGGCGACGACGACGGCAACAACGACGGTGGCGGGGACAACGGCGACGACGGCGACAACAACGACGGCGTTGGGGACAACGGCGACGACGACGGCAACAACGACGGTGGCGGGGACAACGGCGACGATGGCGGCAACGACGGGCTGGAAATCCTGGCCAACAGCTGTGACGACAGTAACTTGGACGACCACGACGGTTTCCAGGTCGGCAACCGGTGTATCGACACGCAGTTCGGTGAGGTTGGCGCGGCAGCCAACAACCCGTCGCTGCTGATCACCGAGTTCCCGGACGAGGTTGGCGTGGAAGAGCCGTTCACCATCCAGGTCAGCACCCGTAACCTGGTTCGGGACCGCTTCCTCCCGGCGGCTCAGGGTGGCTACTACGTCGAGAGCTCGCTGCTTGACGAGCAGGGCCTAACCCGTGGTCACTTCCACACCGCGTGCCGGATGCTGCAGTCGACTGAGGTCGCGCCAGACCCGGCTCCGGCACCGGAGTTCTTCGTGGCGACCGAGGATGGCGGTGGTGGTCGTGAGCCGGACCAGATCACCATTCAGGTTTCAGGCATGCCGCAGTCCGGTACCGCGCAGTGCTCGGTCTGGGCCGGTGACGGTTCGCACCGGCTGCCGATGTCGGAGCGGGCCAACCAGACTCCGGCCTTCGACTCGGTCCGGATCACCGTGAACTGACCCTCCTGAACCTTCACCTTCCCCAGATGCAGGGCACTGACCGACGAGGTCCGTGCCCTGCATCTTTGCCGGTCAATCTCCTGCGTGTTGTTGCGCAGCGCTTTACTGCCGGTCGAGCTGGGCATCTTCCCGGTGTCTTCGTGGAGCGGCGTCATCGGCTGAACGTCAGAGGACCGCTCGTGGCTTTTCTGGGAGATGGCGGTGTCACACCAGTATGCTTTGTTCGTTCTATGTGGTGAAAGTTCGCTGTGACTGCACCCCGCCGGGAGGGGCACGGACCGATTTGTCCGTGCCCCTCGTGGCGGTGCTTCGGTGGCTCCGAGACAACGAATCAGGAGAATACCGCCAGGTGGAAGCCCTGATCGGCCAGATTTCCGTTGCTGGCGTAGGTGCGGACGAGGACGGCGTTCGGCACCCCCAGCCGGGACGACACAGCGACCTCACCCGGGGCCGGCACCGTGGTGTCGTGGAACCCGACGCTGCCGACAGCGGCCGACCCGGTCACGTCGTGGCTGAAGATGACCTGGTAGCTGCCGGCCGCGAGCCGGAGCGCGGACACGACGCCGAAGCCGCGCTGCAGCGCTCCGGTAGAGGAGACCACCGCGAAGTAGACCTGCGCGGTCGGCGGCATGCCGGCGATGGTGGCCGGCACGGAGGCGAGTTGAGCCTCTTCGCGCTCGGCCTCGGACGGTAGCGGCTGGCCGTTGGGCCAGTCTTTTTCACCGGTTGACATGAGGGAATCTCCTTGCCTGGTGTGGGTCGTGAGACACGACCTGTGGAGGGATCTGATACCGCCCGCAGGGCCCTTGACGAGCTGATATGACCCAAAGTGTATGTCCCATCACTCAGCGTGACTATGGCCGTGGCTGACCAATCAAGGACAGCCTGACCAGGTTCGGTTCAACGTCGCGTCGTGTCGTGGGCGAGGCGCCGGTCAAGCAGTGTGGCCAGTGGGATCGACTCGCCGTCTCGACCGCCGGCACCGATGACCAGCCGGGGTCGCGCCGGGGCGAGCCGGACGCCAACGAGCCGGGCGCGCAGGCTCGGCGGCACCGACAGCAGGTAGAGATTGTGATCCGTGCCGACCGCCAGCGATCGGTCTGCCTTCAGATACCAGCCATGCAGACCGGTCCGACACCGGCCCCAGCCTCGGTACGGGCGGGCGGTCAGCGGCACCGGTGCGAAGCCTCGGCGGGCAGCCTCGGCCACGAACCTGGCTAGCAGCGCGGCTGCCTCGTCGGCCTCCGCCGCCTGCAGCTGTCGCTGCGCGACCTCGTGTGCGGCGATCGCCTGCCGGCGCCGCCGCGCCCAGTCGTCCACCCGCCCACCCTACCCAGCATGATCGCGATCGCCGCCGCGCGGCGGCGCCGGCCCCCGAATGTTCCGCTTCGACGACACCGGGCGGCGGCTGGGCGAGGATCAACGACGATCAGCATCAGTACGGCAAGATGAGCGAGGCGATCACCGATGATTCCCGGGTGCACCTCGGCACCAACGGCTGCGGCATCCGCGTGGTGGACCGGCTCGGTGTCCGCCGTCACCGACCGGCGGATCGCCCCCGACCGGCGGCCCCGTATTCGGTCCGGCCAACCGCCGCCGGGCGGTTGCACGGCGGTCTACCAGGTCGTCGGCTCCTGGCAAAGCGGGTTGCAAGGAGAGGTCCGGGTGACCAACACCCAGCCGGGGCCAGCATACCCAGACCGGCGGCGACGTGACGGTCCGCGACGTCTGGTGAACGCCGACCTCGGTCCCAAAGAGAGGGCCACGCTGGTTTCCCTGGCCGACCAGGCAGCCAGCGACGGAGTACCGGTGGGGGTGAGCTGCGTCGCGGCCTGAGCCAGGTGGCGGGTCCATGACCTGGGGGGGCGGCGTCGACCTCGGTCGACGCCGCCCCCAGCGGTCATGCTGCGGTCGGGGCCGATCACCCTCGCGGGGCGCTGCCGGTCGGCTCGTCCACGTCGACGAACTCGATTCGCGCCTCGTCAAACCGCTCGCCGGGCCGGAGCACCGACCGGGTCATCGCCCCGGCCAGCCAGCCGAGGGCCACCCCGGCCGCCGCCGCACCGGCGAGCCACGCCCACGGCATGGCCAGACGACGGCCAGCGAGCGCGTCGACGGCAGCTCGCGCCCGGTGCCGTGCCTCCGCGCTGGCCGGGCCCATCCGCGATCCGGTCTCGGTGGCGAGGCTCGAGGTGTGCCGGCGGGCCAGGCGAGCGGCGTCGCCGGCGGAGTCGACCGCCGAGACCAGATGCGCCCAGGCCTGGTCGGTGACGCGTTGCGGCTTGCGGCGGCGCTCCATCAGATTGGTCGCGAACATGCTGCTACCTCCTCCAGCGCCACGGATGCCGGTAGCGCCCGGCGGCCGTGGCGCGCTGCGGTTGCCTCCACGTGCCCAGCCCTGGTCGGCGGCAAACCCCCTCGTCGGCGCGCCGTTACGGCTGTCTTCTGTCGTATCGGGCCGCTACTGTTGGGACGACAGCCGGCTCGGAGCCGGAGGCCGGTGGGGCACCAGAGGTTCGTGGTGAGCACTCAGGCGCTCCAAGCCTCTACGGATCGTGCCTGGTGTCCGTGCCGTAGCTCAGCGCGCAGGGGGCTATGATGCGGGATGTCTGATTGTTAGCGATTATTGTGCCCGTCGGATGCGGATCCGGCCCGGCGGAAGCTGGCGGCGACGCCCGTACCGGAATACTCTCGGTCGCGGCCCGCGTACTGACGAGACGCCCGGATGGGCGAGTGGAGGTGCTCGCGTGAGCCTGTCGGTTGTCACATCGACCCTGCCTGGCGCAGTGGTCGAGATTTCACCACAGGGTGAGATCGACGTGGATACCGCGCATGAGGTGCGTGAAGCGGTGCAGGCGGTGCTGACCAACGGCCGTCCGACCCGGATCCAGCTGAACATGCGGCTGGTGACGTTTATCGACTCGGTGGGCATCAGCGCAATGGTCGCCGGCTTTCAGGCGGCCGAGGTGAGCGGCATCAAGCTGGTGGTGACCGAGCCGAGTCGGTTCGTGCACCGTCAGTTGTGGGTGACCGGGCTGCTCGGCCTGTTCGGCGCGCCTGAGCCGTATGTCGGCGACAGCGCTGAGCGCGAGGTGCCGCTCTCCTGAACTCGCGGCGGTCGGTGGCGTCCGGCCGCAGCTCGAACGGCTGATTAGGGCCGTGTTAACACCCGGCGGTAGATCTTGTCGGTAGCGCTGTCCTGCCGGAAAATGGTCCATCGTGACATGGTTGCTGGTGGGTACCACCATTCTCCGGCGCTATGTCCTTCTTCGTCCGATCGGTCGGGGTGGGGTATCGGTCGTCTACCAGGCGATCGACGTCCACTCGGCCCGACCGTTCGCGATCAAGTTGCTGGCACCGGCCGCCGCCGACGACCGACGGGCCAGGGACGACATCCGCCGGGAGGCGTCGATCACCCAGCGGTTGCGGCATCCAAGTGTGCCCCGCGTCTACGACGTCGGCGAACTGCCGCTACCCGGGGGCGGCACGTCGTCGTATGTCGTCATGGAGCTGATCTGCGGCGAGTCGCTGGCTGACCGGCTGACCGGCGGTCCGTTGCCGTGGCCGACCGCAGTGCGCACGGCGGGCACCGCCGCAGACGTCCTGGCAGTGGCCCACCGGCGGGGCGTGGTGCACCGGGATCTCACCGCCGGCAACGTGATGTTGACCCGGTCCGGCGCTAAGATCATCGACTTCGGGCTGGCTCGGTTGGCGGGCCCGCCGGTGGCCGGCCGGTCGGCCGGCACGGTGGCTGGCTCCGGTCGACCGGGCGACGACGTCTACTCCCTCGGCGTCTTGCTCTACCACATGCTGACCGGGCGGTTGCCGTACCCGGGGGTCAGCCCGGGGTCGCCGGTGACCGGTGTGCGGACAGGGGCCCTGGCTCCCACTCCGGTGCTGGCGGTCGCCGGGTTGCCGCGTCCCGTGGCCGATCTCTGCCGGGCCTGCATGAGCAAGCGTCCGGAGAACCGACCGACCAGCGTCGAGGCGGCGTTCGCGCTCTGGGACCTGCTCGGCGACAGCGACAGCGGCGTCGGCCCAGATAGCGGCAGCGGCGTCGCCAGGGCGAGTCACGACGTTCTGCCCTGGATCTGGTAATTATCGGTCATGCTGGGGGATTGTGCAATATGTAGCAGATGTCCGGGAAGTGGCTCCGCCGTCGCGGCACGTCCGGCATCGTCAACGGCGAGGACCCTTTCCCGGCGCCCCGCGTCGGGAAAGGGTTCCTCCTTCGGCACCGGTCGGAGGTGCTGGTCGGATCAGCCGATCCGGAACGGCACCCGCAGGGTCGACGGACCGGCGTCGGCGTTCGCCACGTCAACCCGAACCGTGGTCGGTGCGTTGCCGATCGCATTCCACAACTCCAGCCGGACGCACCCGTTGCTCATCGCCCGGAACTCACCCGAGGCGGATTTCAGTCCGGCGCCCTGCCGGTAGGACTCCGTGCCGGGCACCGGGTCGGTGGCGAAGTAATGGTAGGTCTCCGTACGGCCGTAGCTGCCGGAGCCGGTGAAGTCGTACGACACCCGGGCCTGGATGCCCGCACCGACCGAGGTGCCTGCGTCCACCTGGAGGTCGAACGTGCTGGCCACCGACCGGTACGCACCGGTCAACCCGCAGGCCCGGAAGGTGACCGGACTGTGCGGCGTACCGTCGTGGTTCGCCCCGCCGGCCGACGGCACCGTGACCGTCGTCGCGTTCGTTCCGGCGGTGTTGCTCAGCACCCCGGCGGACCGCAGATGGAACAGGTCCGAGGTGACCGGCGGGGTGGTCGGATCCGGCGTGGGCGAGGTCGGCGGCGTGGGGGACAGGCTCGGTGACGGGTTCGGGGTGGTCGGGGCACCGGTAGCGTTGCCGCCGCTCCAGGTATGCGCCCCGGTGGTGGCGGTCCGGCCGGCCGGTACGGTCATCCGGGTGCCGTCGGAGAAGGTGACCGTGACCGGCGATGCGCTGATGTTGCTCGCCACATAGGTGCGGGCACCGTTGCGGTTGAACACCGCGTACAGGGCAGTGTTCGCGGTGACGCCGGTGTCGACCCGGCCCAACGCTGCCAGGTTGCGTACCCAGTGGAAGGTGTGCGCCCGGCTCTCGCCCTCTTCGACCGGGTAGTTGGGGTTCGCCCGCAGGTCGGTCAGGGCGCCGTTGGCGTCGCCCAGCGCCTGGAACGACCAGAGGATGTCCTGCCAGACCGTCGGCGGGCCGCCGTTGTTGGTGACCAGCGCGTTTCTGTTGGTGGCGATGTAGTCCGGCCGGTAGCCGAGATAGAGCGAGCCGCCGGTGACCGGCAACATGTTGATGCCCTGGATCATCTCCGGCTCGGCGCTGAACCAGGTGGCGTACGCTCCGCCGTCGCCCCAGACCATCCCGACCGACCGGTGGCCGAAGGAGGCCGGGAAGTTGGTGTCCGAGGAGTCGAACCAGTATTCCTGGATGGCCGCCGACTGGGTGGTGTAGATGTACAGCCCGGCGTCGCGGATCGCGGTGTTGCCGGTCGCCAGTCCCCACTGGATCAGGGCGTTGGCGAAGTTCATCCCCTCCGAGGACGACTCCTGGTTGTTGCCGGCGAAAAACGCTCCGTGCCCGGCGGCCCAGTCGTGGCCGGCGTAGATGTCGAAGTCGCGCAGGAACGGGAACATCGGGTCGTTGCGGTCCCAGCTGTTGGCGTCGCGGATCAGCAGGTCGACCATGCCGCCGTACTGGCTGGTCGACGCCCAGGTGGGGTCGAACTTGGCCAGCGTCGCGGCGGCGGCGATGTAGTAGCCGTAGTGGAAGTGGTGGTCGTTGAGGTCGGTGTCGGAGCCGTACGAGGCGGGGTAGCCGACCAGGGTGCCCCACGCCTGGTCGTAAAAGAACACCCGTTGCGTCTTGCCTGGACTGACGGTGAACCAGTCGGTCAGCCGGTTTCGGATGGCGGTGAGCAGATGGTCGCGTTGGGCGGTGCGGCCGAGCTGATCGGCGATCTCCGCCAGCCGGGCGGCCCGGCCGAGCGCCTTGCCGGTCCAGTAGGTGTCGTTGTCGAAGCCGGCGAGCGGGTCGCCGGACGCGGCCTGGTCCAGGTGTGCGGTGAGCGTGGCGAGGTCGGCCCCGACGCTGGTGGCCACCGCCGGCACCTCCGGCAGTACGCCGTGGAAGCGCATCGCGGTCCGGAACGACGTCGCACCGACCAGGTTGCGCATCGGGCCGCGGGCCGACACGTAGGTCTCGGCGATCGGGCTGCCGCCGTCGAGGTGCTTCCACTGGTGGGGGTAGAGGGAGACGACCGTGCCGGTGGCGGAGCCCTCCCGGGCCGTGGTGGTGAAGCTGTAGGTGGCGTCGACAGTGCTGCCGGCCTGGTCGTAACTCCAGCTGACCCGGGTGCCGGTGACGTGGGCGTGGGCGTACCGACCGTAGCTGTCCATCAGCGCGGTGCGCCGGGCGGCGCTGGTGCCGGCGCCGGTCGGCAGCAGCGCGACGGAGAAGTAGCTGCGGCCGGCGAGGGTGGAGCTGATGGTGGTCCCGTTGACGGACCAGGTCGCTCCGCTGGGGGCGTAGGCGACGTAGTCGTGGCCGCGCATGGAGAAGCCGACCCGGGTGCCGCTGTGGTGCCAGACCGTCGGGGTGCCGGGGAACGATAGCTCGGCGTTGCCGCCGGTGACCTGGGCGTATACGAACGGCAGGCCGTGGCCGACGGTCGCGCGCAGGGTACGGGTGCCGTCGGACCAGTACGGGCTGACCGTCCAGTCGGTCCAGCCGTCGACCTTGACGTCCGGGGCGTTGAGTCCGGCGACGCCGAGGGTGAACTCCCGGGTGTACGGGTAGTGGTATTCGCCGACGCCGGTCGACGTGCCGGAGATCGCCGCCTCGGTGGTGTAGGAGACGCCGAGCCCGCCAGCGGTCGGCTGGAACGACATCGGGTGGGCGTGCAGCGGGTCGGAGTAGGCACAGTTGTACCGCTTGAACAACAGCGACGACCACCAGTCGTTGGTCGGCACCGCGCCAGCCGGGGCGCTGCCCGTGACGTACTGCCGGGGGTTGGCGGAGATGCTGCCGCAGGCGGTCGGGGCGGCCGCGCCCGCCGGACGGGTGGTGGTGTAGCTGCCGGCGCCGACGATGGCGGCGTCGGCGGTGCGCAGTACGCCGAAGATCAGTCCGGTGGCGGCCAGCGCCGTCACGGTGGTGGCTGCCAGGATCCGGCGCGGCGTACGACCTGTTCGCGCGCCACGGATCGACAGGTTCATGGTGCCTCCGGGTTGGGTAGGGCGCGGTCCACGATCGCGAAAAATTTCACGACCATTAATGAGTTATTGCCAGGAGGTCACCAGACATGCGGGCTTCTGTCAATATCCCGACATGAAGTTTCGTGCATCCGGCACGGGGTCGTCGCGGTCTGTTGACAGCCGTACCGCTGCTGCTATATATCTAACTGTGAGAGCGCTCTCTCAGTCGCGCGAGCTGCAATGTGCCCAGCGTGAGCCGGGTGTGACTGCGTGGTGGTAGAGCGCTCTCGCATAGTTGCCGGTGGCCGTCGGTCGTTATGCCGATCGGTCTGCCGATGCTGCGCAAATAACTCCGTATGCTGATTCCGTCGCGGATAGAAAATGGGGGCGGTCGGCCGCCGACGTGGCCGTCCGCCCCCATGCGCGCGACGTCAGTACACCGACAGGTGCACGTGGTTGGTGTGGTCGCTGGACGGGTCGCCACCCGCACCGCTGTACGTCTTCCAGCCGCTGCTGGGCAGCCAGATCCGCTTGTACCAGATCACGTAGAGCACACCGAGCCGGTCGGCGTTGTTGATGTAGTAGTTCGCGAGGTTGTCGCCGTAGCTCTTGTCACCGCCGGTCGCCACTCCACCGAAGCCGTTGGGCTGGGCGGCGAAGTCACACGCCCGGCCCTTGGGGTGCTCGCCGGAGCTGCCGTTGCGGAAGCAGGACACGTAGCGGGTGAAGCCGGCAGCCTTCGCCTGGTTCAGGGCGTGCAGCGTACGGGGCGTGATGCAGCCGGAGGTGGTGGGGTCGTCGACGTTGCACGACTCGGCCGGCCAGGAACCGTTCGCGTTGCGCGGAGCCGGGGTCGCCGACGCGTTGGACGACCCGGATCCCGACGACCCGGATCCCGACGACCCGGAGCCGGAGGAACCGGATCCCGACGACCCGGATCCCGACGACCCGGAGCCGGAGGAACCGCTGGCGGCGGCCGCCCGTTCGGCCTCCTCCGCCGCCTGCTGCCTCGCCTGTTCCTCCGCCTGCTTCTCGGCGGCGACCGCGACGGCCAGTGCCCGCTCCGCCTGGTTCCGGCGCTGGTCCATGATGGTGACCTGCTTCTGCTGCTCCCGGATCTCATGCTCGATCGCGGCCTTGGACCTGGTCACCTGGTCACGGGTACGGTACAGCTCGCGGAGCTGCTTCTCCTCGTTGGCGGTCACCGCGCTCAGCGCCGCCGCCCGGTCGATGAACCCTTCCGGCGAGGTGCTGTTGAGTAGCGCGGAGACCGGGCCGAGCCGGCCGTTGCGGTACGCGCGGTCGACGATGTGCCCGACGTTCCTGTTCCGTTGCTCCAGTTCAGCACCGACCGTGTCGAGCTGCTCGGACAGCTTCTTCTGCCGGTCCTTCGAATGGTTGAGCGCCGCCTTGGCGTCGATCCAGCCCTTCGAGGCCGCATCGAGCTCCTTGCGCAGGCTGTCGGTGCCTCCCTCGCTGTCGACCCGGTCGGGCCGGTTGGCGGGCAGGGCGGCTCCGGCCGGCGAGCCGGTCGGGGTGCCGGTGACGGCCATCAGGGCGGCGGTCAACGCCGCCAATAACGTGAATCGGGTTTTTCTGTGGACTGTGCGCGACACTGTGCATTCCTTCCGTCAGCCGCCGACCGGGTTAGCTGACGGGTTCGGGACGGAAGATCCCTACCGCGTGACGCGGATGCACCCCAGGTACGTGGTTCCCCGGCTCGCCGTACGGCGATTAGGCGACGGCCTCCGCGGGCGCCGGAGGGGCGCCGCCCGAGCGGAGACCGGGGCCGAGACTACCGGCTCCCCGGGTCGTCGTCCCGGTATCGATAGCCATGTTATGTCTGGAAAAATCAGGAATATACGTATATCGTGGCTGTGACCGTCGCGGTAAGGTCACGAAACTTAAGCATCTGCTAATCACCAGTCGGCCGGTCCGCAGGAGTCGGCGGGGGCCAGCGGCTCGATCTGCAGCGTCGCGTGCTCGATACCGAACTCGTCGTGCAGGGCCGTCCGGGCGTCCCGCAGCACCGTGCCGATATCGGCCGACGGGGTCACGGCCAGGTGTGCCGAGGCCACCTCCATGCCCGGGGTGAGCGTCCAGACGTGGAGGTCGTGCACGTCGCAGACGCCCGGCACGATGGCCAGCCGGCGGTGGACCCGGGCGACCTCCACATGCTCCGGCGCCGCCTGCACCAGGATGCGCAGCGCGGCCCGGGCCAGCCGCCAGGTGCGCGGCAGGATGAACACCCCGACACCGACGGCGACCAGCGGGTCGGCGTACCACCAGCCGGTGGTGGCGATCACCGTGGCGGCCACCAGCACCCCCACCGAGCCGAGCAGGTCGCCGAGTACCTCCAGGTAGGCGCCCCGTACGTTGAGGCTCTCCCCGGCCCCCTGGCGCAGCAGGGCGAAGGCGACGATGTTGGCGAGCAGTCCGGCGACCGCCACCATCAGCATCGGGCCGACCGTCACCGGCTCTGGATCGGCGAACCGGCGGGCCGCCTCCACCAGGACGTAGAGCGCGACCCCGGCGAGCAGTACGGCGTTCGCCAGCGCGGCCAGCACCTCGAGGCGGTAGAGGCCGAAGGTTCGCTGCGGCTCCCCGGTCGGTCGCCGAGTCGCGGCTATCGCCGCGAGCGCCATGCCGATGCCGAGCACGTCGGTGAACATGTGCCCGGCGTCGGACAGCAGCGCCAGGGAGCCGGTGGCCAGCGCGGTGACCGCCTCGACGACCATGAAGCCCGCCAGCAGGGCGAAGGCGGCCCAGAGACGCCCGTAGTGTCGCTGGCCGGTGCTCCCGGCGCTGTGATCGTGTCCGACTCCCACGCCTGCCACCCTCCGTTGCCCGGCGTCTCGTCAGTAGACTAATGCTCACATAGCAATATGTGCAGTCGACTCCGGGTCGAGGTCGATGGTGACCAGCCGCTGCGTCGCCCGGGAGAGCGCGACGTAGAGCGTGCGCACCCCGGCCTCGGACTCGGCACGGATCTCCTCGCCGGCCACCAGCACCACCGCGTCGTACTCCATGCCCTTCGCCTGCAGGCTCGACACCACCTGTAGCCGGGAGGTCGTCAGCTCGCCGAGCCAGCCGGCGACCTCGTCCCGCCGGGCCACCGCGGCGATGACGCCGACCGTCCCCTCCACGGCGGCCAGCATCTCGGCGGTCGCGGTACGGACGGCAGCCGGCAGCACCGCCGCAGCTACCCGGTCCCGGCGCGGCGCCACCCCGGTCGATCGGACCGCCGTCGGCAACGGGGCGTCCGGAGCGACCTCGTGGATCACCTCGGCGGCCAGTTCGAAGATCTCCGCCGGGTTGCGGTAGTTCGTGGTCAGCTGGAACTCCCGCTGCGGCCGCCGCCCCAACGCCCGGTCCCGGGCCTGGGCGAGCTCGGCCGGATCTCCGGTCCACGCAGTCTGCGCCGGATCTCCGACCACTGTCCAGGAGGCGAGCCGGCCCCGGCGCCCGATCATCCGCCACTGCATCGGCGACACGTCCTGTGCCTCGTCGACCACCACGTGGGCGTACTCCCGGTAGTCGGCCGGCCGCTCCCGGGCGGCGGCACGGGCCGCCCGGTCCCGGTCGGCGAAGGTCGTCACCTCACGCACCCCGCCGGCCATCTGGAACGGATCCCGGTGCCGGCGGCGGGGCTGGGGTGGCCGGCCGAGCAGTTCGTCCAACTCGTCCAGCAGCGCCACGTCCGCGATCGTCAGCCCGTTGTCCGCCAGGTCACCGAACGAATCGGCCAGCACCGTGATCTCGGCCGGGTCGAGCACTCCCCGCGCGTACCGACGCAGCCGGTCCGGCCGAGCCAGCCAGCCCAGCACGTGTCGCGGCAGCAGCCGGGGCCACCAGGCCCGCAGGAAGTCCCGAAAATCGTCCCGGTCCGACAACTCGTCCTCGAACTCGGCCTGGCCGGGCAGCCGGGCCGGGGCCACCAACTGCCGGGCCTGCGCCCACAACGCCTCGAACAACCCGTCGATACCGGCCCGCCGGACCTCGTTGCGCCGTGCGCCCCGGGGCAGCGCGCGGGCTCGGATGCCGTCCAGCTCCGGGCCGCGCAGCCGCAGCAACTGCCCCCGGTAGAGCAGGCGTAGCTCGGTCGGCCCGTCCGGTACCGCGTCACGTACCGCCCGTTCCAGTACCCGCCGCATCCGTAGTGACCCCTTCAGCACGGCGACCGCCGCTGGATCCGTCCGGGTCGCCGACACTCCCGGTGGCAGCGACCCCAACGACCTCAGGGTGGCGCTCTCCTCGCCCAGGGCCGGCAGCACCGCGGCGATGTACTCGACGAAGACACCGGTCGGGCCGACGACCAGGATGCCGCCGCCAGCGAACCGGCTCCGGTCCGAATAGAGCAGGTACGCCGCCCGGTGCAGCGCGACCGCGGTCTTGCCGGTGCCAGGGCCGCCCGAGACGATCGTCACCCCGGTGGCGGGCGACCGGATCGCCTGGTCCTGCTCCTGCTGGATGGTGGCCACGATGTCGCGCATCCCACGTCCCTTGGCCTGGGCCAGGGTGGCCAGCAGCGCGCCGTCGCCGACCACCCGCATCCCGGCCGGCGCGGCCGCCGGATCGAGCAGATCGTCGGAGACGCCGGTGACCCGCTCGCCCCGGGACTGGATGGTGCGCCGCCGCACCACGCCCCGCGGTCGGGCCGGCGTCGCCTGGTAGAACGCGGCGGCGGCCGGGGCACGCCAGTCGATCAGCAGCGGCTCGGCCCGCTCGCCGCGCACGCCGAGCCGACCCACGTGCAACACCGCGCCGTCGCGTAGATCGAGCCGGCCGAACACCAGCCCTTCGTGCTCGGCGTCGAGCAGATGCCGCCGCCGGGCCGCGTGGAAGACCATCGCGTCGCGCTCCACCAGGGCGCCGACGTTGCCCACCCGGGCGAGGCGGTAGCCGTCCCGCTCGGCGCGTACCGCGTCCTGGCGTAGCTGCGCCAACCGGGCGTAGACCCGGTCGACGTGCCACTGCTCGGCGGCGATTTCTTGGTCCAACGTGGTGGCGTCGGTCAACGCTGCGGCTCCTGGGCGAGGGCGGGCCGGCCGGGGCAGGGCGGCCGGTCCGTCGGCGGACGGTCACGGCGCCGGGCAGCGACGGCGGAGCGTGGTGACCCCGTCACGTGATCGGACCCGGCAGCCTAACGACGTTACCGTCCGCGCGCCAGCCCGGTGCCGGCTCCCGGGGCACCCGGCGACCGCGCTCCGCCCTGCCGAGCCCGGATGGGGTCGCCAGGTGCCGCACCTGGCCAGCACGCCGGCTCCGGGCACCTCGTAGAGCCGGACCAGCCGGGCGACCGGGCGCCAGTTCCGCAGCGCCCGGGCCGCTCGACCGCCCGCGCAGCACCGCTCCGTCCGGTAGCCGGACGCTGAACTTCTGAGGCCTGCCCACCGTCGTCACCGCCGCCGATGTCGCTGGCGGTCCCGACTTGGACGCACCCCGGTAGGTCGGATCTGGAACCAGCACGGTGAGAAGACTCGCAACTGCCTTCCCGACCGGCCAGTAGCACGCCACGCTGCAACCATGTCGTCACCGTCGTTCCCGATGCCGGACTCCCGGGCACCGCGTCCGTCCGGCCCGCCACCACCCGATCACCCCGGCCCGGCCGAGGCGCTGGCTGAGCTGCTGGCCGGCAACCAGCGCTTCGTCACCGGACGACCACGGCACGGTCACGACGTGTCGGCGGCTGCGGCCAGCGCGGCGCTCGGCGAGCAGCATCCGATCGCGTTCGTGCTCGGCTGCATCGACTCGCGGGTGCCGCTGGAGGCGATCTTCGATCAGAACTTCGGCTCGATCTGCGTCGGACGGTCCGGCGCTCAGGTGCTGGACCAGGCGATCGTCGGGTCGATCGAGTTCGCCGTCGGCGCGTTGGGTGTGCCGTTGGTCATCGTGCTCGGACACGAGCGGTGCGGAGCGGTGGCGTCGACCATCAGCGCGCAACGCACCGGCAGCCGCCCGGCCGGCAGCATCGGGTACCTGGTGGAGCAGATCGCTCCGGCGGTGACCGAGGTCGGTGTCGGGCACCCCGACGTGCAGCCCCTCGCAGTACGGGCCAATGTGCGGCGGACCGTGCATCGGCTGCGGCAGGTGGAGTTGCTCGCCGCGGCGCTCGCGGACGGGCGGATCGACGTCACCGGCGGGGTCTACGACCTCGGAAACGGTCAGGTGGAACTGCTCAACTGAGCAGCCACCGCCACCACCAGCGACGGAAACGGCCCCGCCGGGCGTGTCGCCCGGCGGGGCCGTCCAAGGTCCGGGTCGTCGCCGACCCGTCAGATCATGCTCAGGCCTCGAAGACCCCGGCCTCGACGAGCCGCTTCTCGGTCAGCTCCCAGCCGTGACCCGGGTGGGCGGCCGCCAGCGCGTTGATCTCCAACCGGATCTTCGCGGCGTGGCCGGCACCGGCCAGCGACCGGATCTCCTCCACGAACGCGTCCGAGTCGGTACGCAGGTGAGCGGTCTTCCCGTTGGTGAGGTTGCGGACATAGGCGTGCTTGCCGCCGTTGAGCGGGATCAGGTACTTGAACTCGCCGAGGACGCTCAGGGCACCACCCTGACCGGCCTGGCCGGCGCGGACTGACGCGCGCGCGGTCTTGGAGGTGTTGCTCGCCACGGGGGGACTCCCTTGCAGGACTGACGGTACGGACAGGACTGGTGGTACGGGCAAGTCTGGTGGTACGGGCAGAGCTGGCGGTGCGGCTGATCACACGAACGGGTTCGTTGGGTGTCGGGCATACGCCGCCCTCATCTTACCGGACGGCTGGCCGCAGATCGGCTCGGCCACCTTGCGCTCGGCCATGGTTTCCGGCCGACCAGCAGGGACAACGACGCACCCGGAGCCGGCATTCCCAGCGGCGGGGCGGACCCGAGGAGTCGGGCGGCGACAATTTCCGTGACCAGTTCGCCGATTAACTGGCGCACCACCCGTCACACCAGTCATCATTGGTCCCACCGCCCGGTGGTCGAGGTCGTAGGGGAAGACGCACCTCGCTCTCCGGGAGGTCACCGTGCCAACGCGTGGCGTCGTATACGTCCACTCGACCCCGCTCGCCGTGTGCCCTCACGTCGAATGGGCGATATCGCGCGTCCTTGTCGCGCCGGTAAACCTGCACTGGACCGCTCAGCCGCTTGATCCGAACGGCCGACGTGCCGAGTGCAGCTGGACCGGCCGGGCGGGGACCGGGGCCGAGCTGGCCGCTGCCCTACGACAGTGGCCGATGACCCGCTTCGAAGTCACCGAGGAACCCAGCCCGGGTGCCGACGGGGAGCGGTTCATGCACGTACCCGGTCGCGGCCTGTTCCGGGCCACCATCGGGGCGGCCGGGGACATCCAGCTCGGCGAGGACCGGATCCGGGCGATCATCGCGGCGTCGCCGGCTCCCGAAGCGGTCGCGCACGCCCTCGACAAGGCGATGGGCACCGCCTGGGACACCGAACTCGAGCCGTACCGGCACGCCGGTGAAGGAGCGCCGGTGACTTTGCTCACCCGGGTGGGCTGACCCGGTCACCGGGTGAGAGACCCGGCCGGGTGAGCCGGGCACGAACCTACGCCAGCCGGCCACGGGTTGCCGCCGCGACCGTAGCCTGATGGGATGGCCGGTGTGCTCCCCTCACCCCGCGTAACCATCGCCTCCGTTCTGCTGGCTATCCTCGGTGTCACCAGCGGCTGCGCCGGACCCGGCGACCGGCCTGAAGCCAGCACTCCCAGCAGTCCAAAAGGCCCTTCCGGCGAACCGAAAGCCAGCCCTGCAGCGTCGCCGGCCGCCCAGCTGACCGCGACTCTCAGTGACGAGGACCTGGTCGGTCAGGTGCTGATGCCGTACGCGTACGGAGCGTCCGCGACCGAGGTCTCGCCGGGGTCGGCGGCCGGTAACCAGCAGCTCGCCGGAGTCGACACCCCGGCCGAGATGATCGACCGTTACCGGGTCGGTGGCCTGATCCTGGTCGGCTTCTCGGCCGACGACCCGACCGGCAGCAACCAACCCACCACCAACGTCGACAGCACCACCCAGGTGCGGGAGCTGACCACCGGGCTGCAGGACGCCGCCGGGCGGTTGCCCGCCGCCGAGCTGCCCGACGGCGTCGGCGAGCTGCCGCTGCTGATCGGCACCGACCAGGAGTTCGGCATCGTCACCCGGATCAACCAGGGGGTGACGCTGCTGCCCAGCGCGATGGCAGCCGGTGCGGCCGGGCAGCCGGAGCTGACCGAGGCGGCCTGGCGGGCGGCCGGTACCGAACTCGCGGCGCTCGGCGTCAACGTCGACTTCGCGCCGGTAGCCGACGTCCTCGGGGTGAACAGCACGGTGATCGGCTCCCGGTCGTACGGCGCCGACCCGGACGCGGCAGCCGGACAGGTCGCCGCCGCCGTCCGCGGCCTGCAGGCGGCCGGCGTCGCGGCCACCCTCAAGCACTTCCCGGGGCATGGCCACACCGCTGTCGACTCCCACGGCGACCTGCCCGTGCTCGACCAGGACCGGACCGCTCTCGTCGCCGCCGACCTGCCGCCGTTCGTGGCCGGCATCGACGCCGGCGCCGGCCTGGTGATGTCCGGACACCTGGACGTCGCGGCGGTCGACCCGGGGGTGGCGGCGACGTTCTCCCGCAAGGTCCTCACCGACCTGCTCCGCGGCGAACTCGGCTTCGACGGGGTGGTGGTCACCGACGGGATGAACATGGCGCCGGCCCGCGTGTTGTCGCCCGGCGACGCGGCCGTCGCGGCGATCAACGCCGGGAACGACCTGATCCTCATGCCGCCGGACGTGACGGCCGCATACGAGGGTCTGCTCGCCGCGCTGCGCGACGGGTCACTGCCCCGGGCGCGACTTGTGCAGGCGGTCACCCGGGTGCTGACCCTCAAACAGCGGCTCGCCGAGGAGCCCACCCCGCCGATGACGGTGCTCGGTGCCGAAGACCACTACGCAGCCGCCCGGCGGTTGGCCGCCGCCGCCGTTACCCAGGTGCGTGGGAACTGCGCCGGGGTCGACGGGCCGGTGACCGTCACCGCCTCGGGTGGCCGGGAGCGTACCCGGGCGCTGTTGATCGAGGAGTTGCGCGCCGCCGGCGTCGAGGTGGTCGGCCAGGGCGGTACGGTCGTGCACCTGGTCGGCTACGGCGACGGCCCGTCCGACCTGAACGTCGACGCGGCGGTGACTGTTGCCATGGACACCCCGCACCTGCTTGCCGAGGCCCGGTCCGCGACGTTGCTGGCCACCTACTCCTCGAGCCCGGCGTCGATGTCCGCGCTGGCCGACGTACTGCGGGGTGCCGTACCGGCGCCCGGCCGGTTGCCGGTGCCAGTGTCCGCCCTGCCCGCCACCAGCTGCACCGGCTGACAACGCGCGTCGACCAGGCGCCAGCGGCGCTCCGGCCGTGGCGGGCCGGAGCGCCGCCGGCTGTCGTCGTGACCCGGTCGGCTATCAGACCCGGGTGAAGACGAGCGCGACGTTGTGCCCACCGAATCCGAACGAGTTGTTCAACGCGGCGGGTACGTCCATCGGTCGAGCCTTCTGCGCTGCCACGTCGAGGTCGAGCTGGTCGTCCGGGTCGTCCAGGTTGATTGTCGGCGGGACGACGCTGTCGCGGATCGCCAGGATGGTGGCGATCGACTCCAACGCGCCGGCCGCACCCAGCAGATGGCCGGACATCGACTTGGTCGCGGTCAGCACCGGGTGGTCGCCGATCGCTTCGCGTAGCGCCACCAGCTCGGCGAGGTCGCCGGCCGGGGTCGAGGTGGCGTGCGCGTTGACGTGCACGATGTCGCCGCCGGATGCTCCGGCGTCGGCGAGGGCCAGCCGGATCGCCCGGGCCGCGCCGAGCCCTTCGGGGTGCGGCTGCACCATGTCGTACCCGTCGGAGGTGAGCCCGGCCCCGGCGAGCCGGGCGTACACCCGGGCGCCGCGGGCCGCCGCGTGCTCGGCCCGTTCCAGCACCACGACGCCGGCACCCTCACCGAGGACGAACCCGTCGCGGGCCTTGTCCCATGGTCGCGACGCCCGTTCCGGGTCGTCGTTGCGGGTGGACATGGCCCGCATCGCGGCGAAACCGGCGATCGGCAGGCCGTGCACCACGGCCTCGGTGCCGCCGGCCATCACCACGTCGGCCCGGCCGGCCCGGATCATGTCCAGGCCGAGCGCGATCGCCTCCGCGCCGGTCGCGCAGGCGCTGGCGACCGAGTGGACGCCGGCCTGCGCGCCGAACTTCAACCCGACCCAGGCGGCCGGGCCGTTGGGCATCAGCATCGGTACGGTGTGCGGCGACACCCGTCGGGGCCCGGAGGCTTCCAGGATGTCGTCCTGGGCGAGCAGGGTGAGCGCGCCGCCGATGCCGGAACCGATGCTGACGCCGAGCCGTTCCCGGTCGACGCCGGCGTCGCCCAGCCCAGCGTCCGTCCACGCCTCACCTGCGGCGATCAGCGCGATCGCCTCGGATCGGTCCAGCCGGCGCAGCTTGACCCGGTCCAACCGTTCGGCGGGTTCGGACGCCAACTCGGCGGCGATCCGGACCGGCAGCTGCGCGGCCCAGTCGTGGGTGAGCTTGTCGACTCCGGACTTGCCGTTGAGCATGGCATCCCAGGTCGCCGCGACGTCCCCGCCGAGCGGGGTCGTCGCGCCGAGCCCGGTGACGACGACGTCGACCATCGTCACGCCTGCGTCTCGATGTAGGCGACCGCGTCGCCGACGGTCTTGAGGTTCTGCACCTCGTTGTCCGGGATCTTCACGCCGAACTTCTCCTCGGCGGCCACCACGACCTCGACCATGGAGAGCGAATCGACGTCCAGGTCATCGGTGAACGACTTGTCGCCGGCCACGTCGTCCGGGTTGACCCCGGCGACCTCTTCGAGGATCTCGGCGAGGCCGGCGGTGATCTCGTCACGGGTCATGGGTTTCTACTTTCCTCTCGGTTGAACCAATGATGCCTGCCGGATCGGCGGGCGGCCCGCTCCACCTCGGAGCGGGCGGTAGGAGCTTACGGGCAGCGGACGACCTGCCCGGCGTAGGTGAGTCCACCGCCGAAGCCGAACAGCAGCACCGGGGCGCCGGACGGGATCTCCCGCCGCTCGACCAGCTTCGACAGCGCCAACGGCACACTGGCCGCCGAGGTGTTTCCGGACTCGACGATGTCCTTGGCGACGACCGCGCCGGGCATCCCGAGCCGCTTGGCGATGCCGTCGATGATCCGGGCGTTTGCCTGGTGGGGGACGAAGGCGGCGATTTCCGTCGGGTCGACCCCGGCGCGCTCGCAGGCATGCAGGGCCAACGGGGCGAGCGCGGTGGTCGCCCACCGGAACACCGACTGGCCCTCCTGCTCGATGTACGGCCGCCAACCCTCGATGCGTACCGCGTCGCTCTTGTCCGGAACCGAGCCCCAGACCACCGGTCCGATCCCGGCCGGCTCGTTGCCGCCGGTGGCGGTGACCACGGCGGCACCGGCGCCGTCGCCGAAGATGATGCAGGTGGAGCGGTCGGTCCAGTTGGTGAAATCGGAGAGCTTCTCCGCGCCGATGACGAGGGCGTTACGTGCGGCACCGGCCCGTACGGCGTGGTCGACGGTGCCGAGCGCGTAGCTGAAGCCCGAGCAGGCGGTGTTGATGTCGTACGCGCCTGGGGCGGTGATGCCGAGCCGGGCCGCGACCCGGCAGGCGACGTTCGGGCTGCGGTCGATGGCGGTGCAGGTCGCTACCACCACCAGGTCGATGTCGACCGCGGTGAGGCCGGCGTTGGCCAGCGCCTTCTCGGCCGCCGCCGAGGCCATGTCGGCGACGGTCTCCGAGTCGGCGATCCGGCGGGTGACGATACCGACACGGTCCCGGATCCAGGCGTCGTCGGTCTCCACCAGTTGGGCGAGTTCGTCGTTGGTGACCACCCGGGAGGGCTGGTAGTGCCCGAGTGCCACGATCTGCGATCCGGTCATGGTTGCTGCCTTTCCCGGCGCGCTGTCGGGGCGCGCGCTCACAGTGCGGAACCGCTGATCCGGGCCAGCGGCTGGCCCGGTGCGACCGGGTCGTCGTGGTGGGCGAGCCATTCGGTGAGCACACCGGCGTCGTGTGCGGCGACCTCGACCGGACCCTGCCGGGTGGTGACGTGTCCGATGATCTGACCGGCGGTGAGCGGGTCGCCCTCGGCGAGTCCGGCAGCTGGTTCGAAGGTGCCGGCGCTGGCCGACACGACGACCCGGAACTGCCTGGTGGGCTCGTGACTGGGGGCCATTCCGTGCCGGGCGATCAGGGCCCGCGCCGCAGGCAGGTCGTCCGGGGTCTTCAGGGTGACGATCTCCGGCACGCCGCGGTCCTTGAACTCCCGCTTGATTAGACCGGCGAGGGTGCCGGCCGGTGGCAGCTCCAGTATTCCGGTGACACCGAGGTCCGCCAGGGTGTGCATGCACAGATCCCAGCGCACCGGTGCGGTCACCTGCCGGACGAGGCGTTGCAGCAGTTCCCGGCCGTGGTCGACGGCCGCGCCATCGAGGTTGGACAGCAGAATTCGGGTGGGGTCGGCCGGGATGATCCCGGCGGCGACGCTCGCGAGCGCCTGCTCGGCCGGGGCCATGTACGGGGTGTGGAACGCCCCGGCTACCTGCAGCACCGCCACCCGGACCCGGGCCGGCGGCTCGGCGACGAACTTCTCCAGTTGGCCGGTGGCTCCGGCCACCACGATCTGACCGGCTCCGTTGTGGTTCGCCGGGTGCAGTCCGTGACGGTCGATCGCGGCCAGCACCTCGTCCCGGTCGCCGCCGAGCACGGCGGCCATCCCGGAGGGTTCCAGCGCGCAGGCGGCGGCCATCTCCCGGCCCCGGACCGCGGCCAGCGTGATGGCCGACTCGGCGGGCAGGACCCCGGCCAGCGACGCGGCGGCGAGTTCGCCGACGCTGTGACCGGCGACGACGGCGACGTCGTACAGCCCGCCCCGACGGTGCCCGGCCGGTGATCCGCCAGGCAGGTGTTCGGCGGCGAGCAGGGCCGCGGCGACCAGCAGCGGCTGGGTGCGAGCGGTGTCCTTGATCTCGTCGGCGTCGGCGGTGGTGCCGAGGTGCACCAGGTCGACCCCGGCGAGCGCGGACCACCACCGCAGGCGGGCCTCGGCGCCGGGCAGGTCGAGCCACGGGGTGAGGAAGCCGGGCTTCTGGGATCCCTGGCCGGGGGAGAGTACGGCGAGCACGGCTATGACTCTTCCTGATACCCACGGGTCACTTGGGTGCGCTGAGATACCAATCCGCACTACCGCCGTTGGAGGATTCCTACAAATATCGTCGGATGTGCACGTCTTTTGCCCGCAAATGTTGCTCGGAAGCGCGTTCAGCCAGGTGAGGTGCGCAGCAGCGGCGGGGGATCCAGCCGGCCGATCGCCAGGGCCATCTGCAGCGCGTACGCGTCGCGGGCGGCGAACGGCGACAGCCCGGTCACCTCACCGATGCGCCGCAGTCGGTAACGCACCGTGTTCGGATGTACGAACAGTGCCCGCGCTGTCGCCTCCAGCACGGCCCCGGCGGCGAAGAACGCGTCCAGGGTCTCCAGCAGTTGCCCGCCGGCCCGGACCAGGGTTCCGTACACGTCGCGGCGCAGCCGACGGCGGGCCTCGGGATCACCGGCGAGGGCCCGCTCCGGCAGCAGATCGGTCGCCGCGACCGGGCGGGGCGCCGCCGGCCAGGCCGGCGCCGCTCGGTATCCGGCCAGCGCAGCCCGAGCCGACTCGGTCGCCTCGTCCAGGCTGGCCACCATCGGTCCGACCACCACCGGGCCGGCGCCGAACGCGCTCAGCAGCTTGCCGGTCGCCGCCGCGGGATCGGCCGCCCCGCCCAGCACCACCACCAGCCGGTCATTGTGCACCCCGCCGATCGTCTCCACCCCGATCCGCCGGGCGGCCCGGTAGACGATCTGCAGAACCGCGCTGACCTCGCCGCCCGGTGACCGCCCCACCACCACCGACACCGGCGAGGCATCGGTCCAGCCCAGCGCGGCGGCCCGGCTGGCCAGCACGTCCGACGAGTCGCCGCGCAGCAGCGCGTCGACCAGCAGCGCCTGCAGCCGGGCGTCCCAGGCGCCGCGCGACTCCGCCGCCCGCGCGTACACCCGGGCGGCGGCGAAGGCGATCTCCCGGGAGAACCGCAGCACCGCCTCGCGCAGCAGCGACTCCTCGCCGGTCGCGGCCAGGTGCGGCACCTGCGCCTCGACCACGTCGATGGTGACCTTGATCAGGGCGACAGTGTGCTGCAGGCTGATCGACCGGGCCAGCGCCCGCGGCGCCGCGGCGAAGACCTCGTCGGAGACCTCCTGCGGGCTCCCGTTCGCGCCGCCACCGTCGCGCAGCCACTCCACCAGGGACCGCACCCCGGCCTGGGCGATCACCATCACCCAGGAACGCTGGTCGGCGGGCAGCTCCCGGAACCAGGGCAGGGTCTCGTCCATCCGGGCCACGCTCGCGGTCGCCAGTGCCCCGGCCGACCGCTCGATACGACGCAGGGTCGCGGTGAGCCCGGCGTCGTTGCGCTTGGTCGCCACCCCGTCAGGGTGTCACGGCCAGCGGGCACGCCCGCGCCGGCCGTGCCAACATGTGCTGATGATCGCCCGTCCGCCGCTGGTCGTACCGCTGCTGGCCCTGCTCGTCCTCGCGGCGCTGACCACCGGTCTGGTGGTGGCTCCCGCGTTGGTCGCCCGACTGGACGCCCCGGTGACCGACGGGCTGCGGGCCTACGCCGCCGACCGGCCGACGCTGGTGGCGGTCCTGAGGGCCGCCACCGATCTGGCGGCGACGCTGTCGTTCCTGGCCGTCGGAGTCGCCGCGACCACCCTGTTCGCCCTGCGCCGGGACCGGCCCCGGGCCTGGTTCTGCGCGACGGTGACCGTCGCGGCCCCGGTCAGCTGGCAACTGGGGCAGTGGCTGCTGCACCGGCCCCGCCCGGCGGACGGCTTCGTGACGATCGCCGCCAACGGCTTCCCCAGCGGGCACACCACCAACGCCGCGGCTGCGGCGTTCGCGGTCGTCCTGCTGGTCTGGCCCGGGGTACGGCGTACCGGGCGGTTGCTGGTGGCGGTGCTCGCCGGAGCTGGCGCGCTGTTCATCGCGGCGACCCGGCTGGTGCTGCTCGCGCACTGGCCGGTCGACGTGATCGGCGGCGCCTTGGCGGCGGTGACGGTGGTGGCGCTGGCTGCCCGCCTCTGGTCACCACGGGCGGGGGGGCCGGCGGCGGCTGGCCTGGTACCTGGCAAGGTGTCGTCTCGGGACGGCTCGTGCGAGGTGAGGAGTTCGTGATGGCGTACCTGGGGGCTGGCCACAGCGGCGGCGTCGAGCGGGACCATCCGGGGGAGCGGGACCAACCGTCACCCGGTCGGACGTTGACCGGGCAGGGAACCGGCCGGGGCGGCCCGGCCGACCCGCGGCCGCCGTCGACCTGCTGCGCGGGGCAACGGGGCTGGGCGAGCGCGCACCGTCACCTCGGGGTCCGGCCGAACTCCCGGGTGGTACGTCGGGAACGCCCGCCGCACCGCTGGTGCTGACACGGCCCGGCCGGTCACCTGCACGGCCCGGCCGGTCACCTGGTCCGGCGGCGTACCAGCAGGGCGATCCCCGCGATACCCAGGGTGATGCCGACTACCACGGCGGCGTTGAGCATCATGACCTGTCGCAGGTCGGTGAGCATCTTGTCGATGTCCTCACCTGGGTTGAGCGCGTCCTCCGGGATCACCCGTTCACCGCCGCCGATGCCACCGCTGATGCTGTCCGGGCGGGCCGGCAGCGGTGCGCCGGCCGCCCGCAGCGTCTCGGACATCGTCAGCCGGCCGAAGAACCAGCCGGCCGTGGTCTTGCCGTCACCGGGCTGCTCCGCCGGTCGGAACGCGCGCGGGCCACCCTCGGCCAGCGGATACAGCTCGTAGGTGCGATGTGGCTCGTCCGCCACCATGACCACGACCAGGTACTTCGGGCCGAGGTCACCCGGCTCCGGGGAACTGGTCTGACCCGGTCCGGTGAGCCAGCTGACCTGGCTCAGCACGGCCGCGAACAACTCGGCGTCGGCGTCGGCGTGCACGGCGAGCGGCTCCGGCAGGTCGTCACCTTCGATGGTGACGGTCGTTGGTGCAGGTGGTGCCGCGTACACCCGGTTCGCCGACAAAATGGACGTGCCGAATGCCAGGAGCAGCGCACCGGCCGCTAAGAGACGGCTGGCTGCCCGCTGTCCCATGGTCAACTCCCTCGCCCCGCGGAGGTCAGGTCCCTAGTCGATGTGCTCACTACCCGATGGCTGCCCGACGTAATCAGCGGCGGGCGGGGGCGCGGACCCTCACTGTGAGAGACTCCGCATGACCCTGGACGGTTGCACCCGCTGGACGGATTTTTCGGGAACTATCGACGACCGGTGACCGACCAACCAGGGAGGTCGGCCGATGGCGGCCCGGTACGTTGTCTGGCGACCGATCGTATCGGGCGATCGCAACAGGTGGGGGACAGGGTGGTACGCGTACCAGGGGTGTTGCTCGCGGTGTTCGTCGGGATGCTCGCGGTGCTGCTCGGAGCAGCACCGGCCCAGGCGCACAACGTGCTGACTGGGAGCGATCCGGCTGACGGCGCGGAGCTTGCGCAGGCACCCGAGACGGTCCGCCTCACCTTTCTGGCCAATCTCAACCAGGAGCAGACCGAACTGAGTGTGACCGGTCCGGACGGCGCTGCGGCGTCCACCGGGGCGCCCGTAGTGGACGGCAAGGCGGTGAGCGTGCCGTTCCGTCCCGGACCCGCCGGCGAATACACAGTGGACTACAATGTGTTGTCTACTGATGGGCACTGGGTCAAAGGCACACTTGCCTTCACTATGACGGTCGGTGTCGAGCCGACCGCTGATCCGTCACCGACCGGGGTGCCCAGCCCCACCGCCGCCGAACCGACACCGGAGGTGACCCCGGCGCCGACGCCGCAGGCGACCAGCTCCACCGAGTCGACGCCCTGGTGGCCGTGGCTGGTCGGTGCCGTCGTCCTGCTGGTCGCCGTGGCGGCCGGAGCGTTCTTCGTCCGCCGCCGTAGCACCTGACCTGACCGTCGCAGCGTCAGCCGAGCCGGGCGCGCGCGTCGCGCAGCCGACGCAACGTGCGCTCCGGCCCGAGGACTTCCAGCGACTCGAACAGCGGTAGCCCGACGGATCGGCCGGTCACCGCGACCCGTACCGGTGCCTGGGCCTTGCCGAGTTTGAGGCCACGACCGGCGCCGACCTGCTCCAGGGCCGCCTTCAACGGCTCGGCGGACCAGTCCGGCAGCGCCGCGAACGCGGCGATCGTCGCGTCCAGCAGGTCGGCCGAGCCGTCCTTCATCGCCTTTGCCCACGCGGCGTCGTCGATCACCGGGACGTCGAGGAAGAGGAAATCGACGTTGGCGACGATCTCGCTGAGTACGGCGATCCTGGTCTGAGCGAGCGGGGCGACCGCCGCGAAGGTCGTCGGGTCGTAGTCGGTCGCCCGCCACGGCGGCGGCGCGATACCGCTGCCGGTCGGCGCCGGCGCCGACGGAGTCCCGGTCAGCCAGGGCTGGCAGGCAGCGATGAAGTCTTCGACCGGCAGCGCCCGGATGTACTCGCCGTTGAAGGCGCGTAGCTTTCGCTCGTCGAAGAACGCCGGGGACGGGTTCACCCCCTCCAGCCGGAACTCTTCCTCGATCACCGACCAGGGCACGATCTCCCGGTCGTTGCTCGGCGCCCAGCCGAGCAGCATCAGATAGTTGCGCATCGCGTCGGCGAGGTACCCCTCGTCGCGGTACGCCTCCAGCGCCACCTTGTCGCGGCGCTTGGACAGCTTCTGGCGTTTCTCGTTGACGACCACCGGTACGTGCGCCCAGACCGGTGGCTTGACCCCGAGTGCTGCCCAGAGCAGTTGCTGTTTCGGGGTGTTCGGCAGGTGCTCCTCGGCGCGGATCACATGGGTGATCCCCTGAGAGATGTCGTCGACCACGTTGGCCAGCAGGAAGACCGGTGAGCCGTCGCCCCGGGCGATGACGAAGTCCTCGATCAACTGGTTCTCGAACGTCGGCTCGCCGCGGATCAGGTCGACGACCGTGGTGCTGCCGGTGTCCGGAGTGCGGAACCGCAGGGCCCGTCCAGCACCGGCGTCGAGACCCCGGTCGCGGCAGAACCCGTCGTACCCGCGGTACTCGCTGCCGGTGCGGGCCTGCACGTCGGCGCGGGCGCAGTCGCAGTAGTAGGCACGCCCGGACTGGTGCAGCCGGTCGGCCGCCGCGCGGTGCTCGCCGGCGTTGGTCGACTGGAAGTACGGCCCCTCGTACGAACCACGACGGATGCCGATCCAGTCCAGCGCGCTGAGGATCCCCTCGATCCACTCGGGGCGGTTGCGGGCCGCGTCGGTGTCCTCCACCCGCAGTACGAACACGCCCCCGTGCTGCTTGGCGTAGATCCAGTTCTGCAGTGCTGACCGGGCACCGCCGACATGGAACATACCGGTGGGGGATGGGGCGAAGCGTACGCGTACCGTCACGGCCCCAGCCTACGGGCGGCCGATCCCCGCCCGACGGCCAGGTCCGGTCACTGCCGTTGGCTCCGGTCGGCCCCGGTCGGCCCCGGTCGGCCCCGGTCGGCGTGCGGCGGTCGCGGTGCCGGCCGGGCGAACAGCGAAGTCTGCACCTTTTGTGGAGAATGTGATTTAGGCTGCGCCTGTCAGGACGAGCAGGCAGAGACAGGCAGGCAGATGATCCTCATCGAACGCAGCGGACGGGCGGAGGCCCCGATCGACACCGTCTGGGAGGTGGTCGGGCAGGCCGCGTTGCTGGCGGACTGGCTCGCCGGCGTCCGCCAGGCCGAGGTGATCGGCGGCGACATCCGCCGGATGCGGGTGCACACCTCGGACGGCGCCGCCGCGGACGCCGAGGTCATCGAGTTCCAGCCGCCCAAGCTGATCGCCTGGCGGGAACGCGCCGCCGGCCCCGGCCTGCGAGCCGAGGCCCGTACCGAGGTGCAGGTCGAACTCACCCCGGAGGGGGACGGCACCGCCGTGCGGTTGACCGTCGTACGGTGGCCGGCCGGCCAGGTCAGCGCGACCCTGCTGCGACTCGGCAAGCACCGGGTCGGTGCCGACCTGGAGACCTCCCTGGGGCGCCTGTCCGACCTGGCCGCCGCCCGGCACGCCGCCAGCGCCGGCGACCGGACCAACATCTGCTGACCGACCCGACCGGGTGGACGTCCGCGGACCGCGACAGCGTCTGCCGACCGATCCGACCGATCCGACCGCGCGAACGGGCCCCGGCGGTCACCCGCCAGGGCCCGTCGGCCGTGGTCGGCCGTGGATCGATCAGGAGTCGCCGCCGGTCTCCCCGACCGGAGCGGCGTTGACGTCGTCGATCGCGTACTTCTTGGCGGCGCCAGCCGGCACCTCGGCCGGCACCTCGCCGCGCAACGCCAACTGCCGCAACGTCGCCACGGCCACCGACTCGGCGTCGACATGGAAGTGGCGCCGCAACGCGTGCCGGGTGTCCGACAAGCCGAACCCGTCGGTGCCCAGCGAGGTGTAGTCGCCCGGAATCCACCGGGCGATCAGATCCGGCACCGCCCGCATCCAGTCGCTGACCGCGACCACCGACTGCGGTGCGTCGGCCAGCGCCGTGCGTACATGCGGAACCCGCGTCTCACCGCCCAGGTTGAGCAGGTTGTGCTCCTCGCAGGCCACCGCGTCCCGACGCAGCTCGGTCCAGGAGGTCACCGACCACACGTCGGCAGCCACCCCCCAGTCCTCGGCGAGCAGCTGCTGCGCCTTGAGCGCCCACTGCATACCGGTGCCGGAGGCGAGGATCGTCGCCCGGGGCGCTTCGCCGCCGTCGGCCCGGCTCACCTGCGGTGCCGCCGCGTACCGGTAGAGCCCCTTGAGCAGGCCCTCCACGTCGAGCCCGTCCGGCTGAGCCGGCTGCACGATCGGCTCGTTGTACACCGTCAGGTAGTAAAAGATGTTCTCCGGCGACTCTCCGTACATCCGGTGCAGGCCGTTCTCCACGATGTGGGCGATCTCGAACGCGAACGCCGGGTCGTAGGCGACCACCGCCGGGTTGCTTGCGGCGAGCAGCTGCGAATGACCGTCCTCGTGCTGCAGGCCCTCGCCGTTGAGCGTGGTCCGCCCGGCGGTGGCCCCGAGGACGAAGCCGCGGGACATCTGGTCGGCCGCCGCCCAGAACGCGTCACCGGTGCGCTGGAAGCCGAACATCGAGTAGAAGATGTACAGCGGGATCATCGGCTCGTCGTGGGTGGCGTACGACGTGCCGGCGGCGGTGAACGACGCCACCGACCCGGCCTCGTTGATCCCCTCGTGCAGGATCTGCCCGGCGGTCGACTCCTTGTACGACAGGAACAGCTCCCGGTCCACCGCGGTGTACTTCTGCCCGTGCGGTGAGTAGATCTTATGCGTCGGGAACAGCGAGTCCATGCCGAACGTCCGCGCCTCGTCCGGGATGATCGGCACCCACCGCTTGCCGAACTCGCGGTCCTTCATGATGTCCTTGAGTAGCCGGACGAAGGCCATCGTGGTGGCGACCTTCTGCTTGCCGGAGCCGCGTTTGACGTCACCGAACCGCTCACTGCCCGGCACCGCCAGCGGGCGGGCGGCGGTGCGCCGGGTCGGCACGTACCCGCCGAGGGCCTTGCGGCGCTCCTGCAGGTAGGTCATTTCCGGGGAATCGTCGGCCGGGCGCAGGTACGGCGGGAGGTACGGGTTGGCTTCCAACTGCTCGTCCGGCACGTCCAGGTAGAGCCGGTCCCGGAAGGTCTTCAGGTCGTCCAGGGTCAGCTTCTTCATCTGGTGGGTGGCGTTGCGGCCCTCGAAGTGCTCGCCGAGCGTCCAGCCCTTGATCGTCTTGGCCAGGATCACCGTCGGCTGGCCGGTGTGCTCGGTCGCTGCCTTGTACGCCGCGTACAGCTTGCGGTAGTCGTGTCCGCCGCGCTTGAGGTTCCAGATCTCGTCGTCGGACAGCCCTTCGACCATCTTGCGGGTACGCGGGTCGCGGCCGAAGAAGTGCTCCCGTACGTACGCGCCGGACTCGGCCTTGTAGGTCTGGTAGTCGCCGTCCGGCGTGGTGTTCATCAGGTTGACCAGCGCGCCGTCGGTGTCCGCGGCGAGCAGCGGATCCCACTCCCGACCCCAGACGACCTTGATCACATTCCAGCCGGCACCCCGGAAGAACGCCTCCAGCTCCTGCATCACCTTGCCGTTACCGCGCACCGGGCCGTCCAGCCGCTGCAGGTTGCAGTTGATCACGAAGGTGAGGTTGTCCAGCTCCTCGCGGGCGGCCACCCCGATCGCGCCGAGCGACTCCGGCTCGTCCATCTCACCGTCGCCGAGGAACGCCCACACATGCTGGTCGGAGGTGTCCTTGATGCCCCGGTGCTGCAGGTACCGGTTGAACCGGGCCTGGTAGATGGCGTTGATCGCGCCGAGGCCCATCGAGACGGTGGGGAACTCCCAGAAGTCCGGCATCAGTCGCGGGTGCGGGTACGACGGCAGGCCGCCGCCGAGCCCGGCGTGCGACAGCTCCTGCCGGAAGCCGTCGAGGCGCTGCTCCGACAGCCGGCCCTCGACGAAGGCGCGGGCGTACATGCCGGGAGAGGCGTGCCCCTGGAAGAAGATGTGGTCACCGCCGCCGGGGTGCTGCTTGCCACGGAAGAAGTGATTCATCCCCACCTCGTAGAGGGACGCCGCGCTGGCGTACGTGGAGATGTGGCCACCGACGCCTATCTCCGGCCGCTGCGCGCGGTGCACCAGCACCGCGGCGTTCCACCGGATGTACGCGCGGATCCGCCGCTCGATCATCTCGTCGCCGGGGAACCAGGGTTCGCGTTCCGGCGGAATCGTGTTGATGTAGTCGGTGGTGGTCAGTGGCGGCACCCCGACCTGACGCTCCCGAGCCCGTTCGAGCAGGCGCAGCATGACGTAGCGGGCGCGTTTGGCGCCGCGTTCGTCGATCACTCCGTCGAGTGACTCGACCCATTCGCTGGTTTCTTCAGGGTCGATGTCCGGAAGCTGGCTCGGCAGGCCGTCGCTGATCACCGGGCGCTTGCGTTCCGTGGCCACAGGCGTTCCCTCAGTTGTGTGTGGGATAGGTCTCTGCTGACCATCCTGCCCCCTGGAGGCCGGTTGCGTCACGTGCGGTCGCCATAGAGGCGATCTGGGACACAGGTACCAGACGGTAACTTCGACCGGCTCCGGGCAGCGCGGGTCAGCCGGCGAGGAAGGAGAACCGGACCTTGCGGTCGGCGTTGTCCCCGTTCGGGTCGACCAGACAGACCGACTGCCAGGTGCCGAGAGCGAGCCGGCCGTCGAGCACCGGCAACGTCGCGTACGGGGCGACGAACGCCGGCAGCACATGGTCCCGGCCGTGCCCGGGCGAGCCGTGCCGGTGCTGCCAGCGGTCGTCGGTGGGCAGCAGCTGGTCCAGGGCGGTGAGCAGATCGTCGTCGGAGCCAGCACCGGTCTCGATGATCGCGATGCCGGCGGTGGCGTGCGGTACGAACACGTGCAGCAGCCCGTCGCCGCGTCCGGCGACGAACCGCCCCGCCTCGGCGGTGATGTCGCGCACCACGGGCCGGGAGCCGGTCCGGATGGAGATCACGTCGGAGTCCATGCCTGCCAGTGTGGCAGCCGGGTCGGTCCGGCCGGGTGGGCACGGCAGGTGCCGCATCCACCCGACCGGCCAGCCGGCGGAATCCTCACACGGCGATGTCGCGGCGGGTGAAGCGCCAGGTGCCGACTGCGACGCAGACCGCGGCGAAGCCGGCGAGCAGCAGTACGCCGCCGACCTGCACCCCGTTCACCAGCGGATCGCCGGCGAGGTACCAGTGGAACGGGGAGACGTGGCGGGCCCACGCCAACGCGTCGACCTGGGGCAGGACGGCGTTGGCGAGGTAGCCGAGCACGGCGACCGCCGCGCCGCCGCCGAGCGCCGTCGCCCGGCTGCCGGTAGCGGCCCCCACGCCGTACGCCAGGGCGGCGAACGCGGTGCCGAACAGCACCAGATGCAGGGTCATCGCGGCCAGCGCAGCGACCCCGACGGCGGTGAACTCGGCCGGACCACGGATCGCCACCAGCGCCAGCCACAGCAGCGCCCCGGTGAGCACCAGTCCGACCACCAGCGCGGCGAACCGCTGGAGCGCGGCCCGCGCCCGGCTGACCGGGTGGGCGAGCAGCAGGTCCAGCGACCCGGCCTCCTCGTCACCGGCGATCGCCCGGGCCCCGGCGGCGATCCCGAACACTGCAACGAGCAGGGGGATGAGCAGCCCGTAGACGGCGCTGCCGAGATAGCCGGCAGGGCTGGTGACGTCGTCGAAGTTGAGTACCTCCAGCATCCCTTCCGGATACGCGGCCAGCGCATCCGCCATCTCCGGTGTCTGCATGGTCGGCCAGAACGCGGCGTACATGGTGCCGACCGCTGCGATCGACACCGCCCAGCCCAGCATGGACCGGCGGTTGTCGCGCAGCGCTTTGGTGAACGGGTTACGCAGCAACACCGTCGGTCTCCGTCCGCTCGTAGTAGGTGAAAAAGAGGTCCTCCAGGTCGGGCTCCTCGGCCAGGAAACTGACGACGGTGTGCCGGCTCGCCGCCTTGATCAGCGGATCGGCTCGCCCGTCGAGCCGGCAACTGAGCCGGTTGTCGCGCACCACGACGTCGCTGAGCCCGGGAACCATCGCGAACTCGTCGACCGGCGCCGGTGCGTCGAAGACGATCTCGATCCGGCGTACCGCTCGTTCCCGTAGGTCCTCGACCCGTTCGACGGTGATCAGCCGGCCGTCGCGGATGATGCCGACCCGGTCGGCGGTCTGCTGCACCTCGCTCATCACGTGCGATGACATGAAGACGGTCTGCCCGGCGGCCTTAGCCTCACGGACCATCGCGACGAACTCCTGCTGGAGGAAGGGGTCCAGACCGCTGGTCGGCTCGTCGAGGATGAGCAGCTCGGGGGAGTGCATGAAGGCCTGCACGACGCCGACCTTCTGCCGGTTGCCCTTGGACAACCCTTTGATCCGCCGACCGAGGTCGAGGTCGAGCCGGTCGGCCAGCTCTGCGATCCGGGCCTTCGGCACGCCGCCGCGCAGGTTACCCAGGTAGGTGAGGAGTTCGTGGCCGGTCTGCCGGCCGTCCACGATGAAGTCGCCGGCCAGGTAGCCGATCCGTCGGCGGAGCGGGACACCGTCGGCGTGCGGGTCGAGCCCCAGCACCCGCACGGTGCCGCTGGTCGGGCGGATCAGATCCAGCAGCAGCCGGATGGTGGTGGACTTGCCGGCCCCGTTGGGGCCGAGGAACCCGTACACCTCGGCGGTCTCGACCTGTAGGTCGAGACCGGTAAGGCCGCGGTTACGGCCGTAGGTCTTGATCAACTGCTCGGTACGGATGGCCGGGTCAGCCATCGGACCTCGCCTCCTTGACTCGGGTTGTCGACGCTGCGCCTCGAAGCGTTTGACGATCAACGGCTGTGACGATCAACGGTTGTTACGAACGTTCAGAACGTACTGAACCTTATGCTATCCGCCGCCCGCAAGTGACCCCCCTGGCGGCGCGGCTGCGCTGCCGTGTCCAAGCCGCGCCTGGCGGCGCGGCTGCGCTGCCGTTTGCCGGGCTGCCGCGTAGCATCGCGACCATGACCTCCCCGGCCACCAGCGGCGCTGCAGTCTGCCCCGACCCGGCCCAGTGGCGGCCCGTCCGCCGCCCGGTGGCCGCGCCTGGCGGGCGTCGGTAATGCTGTCCGACGTGACCACCCCGCAGGACCTCGACGAACGGTTCCGCACCGCGGTCGCCGCGATGGACACCGCACCGGACCGACGGGCACCCGAACAACCGGTACGCGACGGCACCCTGCTCACCGGGCAGTCCGCGCTGGCGCTGTTCGACGCCCAACTCACCAGCCGCCATCTCGACCTGGCCAAACGCTGGCTGCGCAGCTTCGGAGAAGGTTTTTACACGCTCGGCTCGTCCGGCCACGAGGGCAACGCGGCGCTGGCCGCTGCCGTCCGGGTGACCGACCCGGCGCTACTGCACTACCGGTCCGGTGGCTTCTACTGCGCCCGGCTCGCCCAGGCCGGCCTCGCCGCCGGCCACGAGCCCGGCGTCGAGCCGGGCCTTCGCTCCGACGCGGCCGACCCCGTGGCCGGCACCGACGCTTGCGCACCCGGCACCGACCCGGTCACCGACGCCGCCTGGGACGTGTTGCGCGGCGCCGTCGCCTCCGCCTCCGACCCGACCACCGGCGGCCGGGGCAAGGTGTTCGGCAACACCGCGATCAACGTCGTGCCCACCGCCGGCACCGCCGGCGGGCACCTGCCCCGGGCGGTCGGGACCGCGCTCGGCATCGACCAGATGCGCCGGATGGTGCCGACCGTCCGGCAACGTCAACCAGGGCTGGCCCGGTCAGCCGCAGTCGGCCGGCCGTACCTGGAACCCCGGCTGCCCTGGCCGGACGACGCCATCGTGGTCTGCAGCTTCGGCGACGCGGCGGTCAACCATGCCGCTGCTGCGGCGGCCTTCAACACCGCCGGCTGGGCCGACCACGCGGGGCTGTCCACGCCGGTGCTGTTCGTCTGCGAGGACAACGGACTGGGCGGCAGCGTACGGTCGCCGGACGGCTGGGTCGCCGAGACGCTGCGCTGCCGACCAGGACTGCGGTACTTCGCCGCCGACGGGTGCGACCTGGCGGCCACCTACGACGTCGCCGCCGAGGCTGCCGCCTGGGTCCGCGAGCACCGCCGGCCGGCGGTGCTGCACCTGTCGACCGTCCGGCTGATGGGGCACAGTGGCGTCGACGTCGAATCGGCGTACCGGTCGGCCGAGGAGATCGACCGCGACGTCGCCCGAGACCCGCTGGTCGGCAGCGCGCGGCTGCTGGTCGCCGCCGGCCTGGCCAGCCCCGACGAGATCATTTCCCGGTACGACGAAGTCGGCTGGCAGGTGCGCAAGGTCGCCGAGGAGGTCATCGGGGAGGCCAAGCTCGACACCGCCGGACAGGTCGTGGCCACTCTCGCCCCGCGCCGGCCGATCCGGGTCGCCCGGGTGGTCGCCGACACCGGTGCCCGCGCGGCCGGAGCGGCGGCCACCACCCGCGCCACCACCCTCGGCACCCGGCTGCCGGAGGAACGCGGGCCAATGACCCTGGCCCAGACGATCACCGCAGCGCTCGCCGACGGTTTACTGGCGTACCCGGCGATGACCGTGTTCGGTGCGGACGTCGCCGTCAAGGGCGGCGTGTACGGCGTCACCGCCGGGCTGCAGGACCGGTTCGGCGTCCACCGCGTCTTCGACACCACCGGCGACGGCACCACGATCCTCGGCATTGGACTCGGCGCCGGACTGGCCGGTCAGTTGCCGGTACCGGAGATCCAGTACCTGAGCCACCTGCACAGCGCCGAGGACCAGCTGCGCGGTGAGGCCGCCGCGCTGCAGTTCCTCTCCCGGGGCGGCTACCGCAACCCGATGGTGCTGCGGGTGCCCGGTCTGGCCTACCAGGCGAGCCTCGGCGGACATCTCTACAACGACAACTCGCTTGCGGTGCTGCGCGACATCCCCGGCCTGGTGCTGGCCGTGCCGGCCCGGGCCGACGACGCCGCCGGGCTGCTGCGGTCCTGCCTGGCCAGCGCGGCGGTCGACGGCAGTGTGTGCGTCTTCCTGGAGCCCGTCGCCCTCTACGACACCCGTGACCTGCACAGTCCGGATGACGGACTGTGGCTGGCGCCGTACACCCCGCCAGGGGAGTGGGGCGCCCGGCACATCCCGGTCGGCCGGGCCCGCAGCTACTCCGTCGGCAGCGGCGAGGACCTGACGGTGATCACCTTCGGCAACGGCGTACGGATGTCGTTGCGAGTCGCGGCCCGGCTGGCCGCCGAAGGGGCCGGCTGCCGGGTCGTCGACCTGCGCTGGCTCATGCCGCTGCCGGTAGCCGACATCATCCGCGAGGCGACGGCGACCGGCCGGGTGCTGGTGGTCGACGAGACCCGCCGCTCCGGCGGGGTCGGTGAGGGGGTGCTGGCAGCGCTGGTCGAAGCCGGGTACGTCGGAGCCGCTGCCCGGATAGCGGCATTGGACACCTACGTCCCCCTCGGCCCGGTCGCCAACCAGGTGCTGGTCGGCGAAGATGCCATCACCCAGGGTGCCCGGGCGCTGCTGGCACGGTAAATTCCGGTGAACTCGGTGCGCCACTTGCGCCGGGCGGCACAACTGTGTGAACTACCCGCTATCGGTGTCCGACGGATACCGGCAGCTCAAGACGAGGAGGCAAGTAACAGTGAGCGCGACCGCTGGTCAGGCCGCCGACGGCGTACGGAGCCTGGCGGACCGGTTCGGCATCGAGCCGGGCATGGTGGTCATGGAGATGGGTTACGACGACGACGTCGACCAGGATCTCCGCGACGCCCTGACCGACCGCTGCGGCGAGTTGGTTGACGAGGACACCGACGAGGTCGTCGACGCGGTGCTGCTGTGGTACCGCGACGGTGACGGAGACCTGTTCGAGTTGCTCGTCGACTCGCTCGGCCCGCTGGCCGACAACGGGGTGGTGTGGCTGCTGACGCCCAAGGCCGGGCGTGACGGCCACGTCGAGCCGAGTGACATCAGCGAGTCCGCGCCCAGCGCCGGACTGCAACAGACTTCCATGGTCAACGCCGGCAAGGACTGGAGTGCCGCACGGCTGGTACTGCGCCGTGGGGCCAAGGCCAAGAAGTGAGTGAAGGAGCGCACATGCCCGTCGAGGTCGGCACGCCGGCACCGGATTTCACCCTCAAGAACCAGAACAACCAGGAGGTGCGGCTGGCCGACTTCCGGGGTCGGCAGGCGGTCCTGCTGATCTTCTACCCGCTCGCGTTCACCGGCACCTGCCAGGGCGAGCTGCAGGAGGTCCGGGACAACATCGACGCCTACGTCAACGACGACGTGCAGACGCTCACCGTCAGCGTGGACTCCGTCTACACCCACAAGATCTGGGCGGAGCAGGAAGGTTTCCAGTTCCCGCTGCTCGCCGACTTCTGGCCGCACGGCGCGGTCGCCCAGGCGTACGGGGTGTTCAACGACGCCGCCGGGATCGCCAACCGGGGCACGTTCCTGATCGACAAGACCGGCGTGGTCCGCTTCGCCGAGATGAACGGGCCGGGTCAGGCCCGTGACCAGGCCGTGTGGCGCAAGGCGCTGGCCGACCTGGCCGACTGACCAGCGTCCGACCTTGCGGGACCCGCTACCGTCCGGCGGGCCCGCAGGGCGGGACGGTCCGCTCGCCGGTCACGCGGTCGAACGCCGGGAACACCGCCCCCGCGCGGGTCCGGCGGCAGCAGGGTAAACTGGCCGCCGCCGGGTCGGCGGTTCTGATAATGCCCGGGCGCGTAGCTCAGTGGGAGAGCACTCGCCTTACAAGCGAGGGGTCGCAGGTTCGAAACCTGCCGCGCCCACCCTCTGACCAGCACGCGAACAGGGCACCGGATGCCCGGTGCCCTGCGTCGTCTCCCTTCCTCGCCCGCGACGATGGTCGCTAGTGGACGCTTGTGCTCCTAAGTCGCAGAATGAGAGCGGCCGACTCAAGCTGCCTGCTGGCTTGAGCCAGTTTCGAGCGCATAGCGAACGGTCGCCAGCTACTGGCTTGAGCCAGCCGGGGGTAACGTGGAGCGTGCTGTTGACCCCCAGGAACAGGCGGGCAGTCATGGACGAGCCGACCAGCACAGACAAGCGACCGCCCAGCCGACGCATAGCCGATGACCTGCGCCTGAGCATCCAGGCGGGGGAGTTGGCACCCGGAGACAAGCTGCCATCTGAGCGGGATCTGGCCGCCCGGTACGGCACAGCACGCAACACCGCCAGGGAAGCGATCAGCATTCTGCAAGGGGAGGGCCTGGTCGTCGCGCAGCACGGGCGCGGCGTCTACGTCCGCTCCAACCCGCCCCTGATGCGCCTCGGAGCCAACCGCTACTCTCGCCAGCTCCGCAACGAAACGGGACTGTCGCCGTTCCGCATCGAGGTCACGAAACAGGGCCGCGTTCCCAGGACCGAATGCCGGTCGGTCACCCGCGACCAGCCACCGCCGGATGTCGCCGAACGCCTCGGCGTCGACGCGAACACCGCAACCGTCATCCGGCGCGAGAATTGGTACTTCGCCGATGACGAGCCGGTCCAGGTCGGCGTGACCTACATCCCCGTTGACGTCGCCGACGGGTCGCCACTGGCGACTGAGCGGACCCTCGGCGAGGGTAGCATCTACGCCAGGTTCGAAGAACTCGGTTACCAAGTCACTCGCATCCGGGAAGAGATTTCGGCCCGGATGCCGTACCACGACGAGTCGACGGAGTTGGGCATGCCGCCCGGCGTACCGGTCATCGAGGTGTTGCACACCAGCTTCGACGAGCAGCACAAGCCGTTCGAGGTCACCAGGTTCGTGATGCGCGGTGACCTGAACGGGCTGGACTACGACATGCCCGTAGAGGACTGACGGGCCGCCTGATGAGTCGAGGCAGTCTCGTTCGGCTGGCGATGCTCGCGTTGCTCTGGGGGTCAGGATTCCTCTGGATCAAGCTGGCGCTACGGGGCTTCACTCCGGTGCAGATCGTCCTTGTCCGCTTGGCCCTCGGTGCGCTGGTCCTCATCCCCGTGGCCCTGCACCGAGGGCTGCGGTTTCCGGTCGACCGGTCGACGTGGGGGCATCTGTTCGTCGCGGCGTTGGTCGCCAACGCGATCCCGTACACCCTGTTTGGGATCGGTGAGCAAACCGTTGACTCCGGTGTCGCCGGGGTCCTCAACGCCACCACGCCCCTGTGGACGGCACTGATCGCCTTCGCCGTCGGAACTGACCGCACGGCAACGTGGTCGCGGGGAGCGGGACTGACCCTCGGCTTCGTCGGCGCGATGGTCATCTTCACGCCGTGGGAGTCGGCAAGCGAATTGGCCAGTTGGGGAGGGCTGGCGATCCTGGCGGCGTCCGCCAGCTACGGGATCTCCTACGTCTACATGAGCAAGTTCCTCACCAACCGGGGAATCCCGCCGATCATGCTGTCCGCCGCGCAGCTCACTGCCGGAACGATCCTGATGATCCTGGCCCTGCCCCTCGGCAGACTGACCGTGCCAGATCTTCGCTTCGACGCGGTTGTCAGCCTGCTGATCCTGGGTGTCCTCGGCACCGGGGTCGCCTACGTGCTCAACTACCGGCTCATCACCGACGACGGCCCTACCCTGGCCTCCACGGTCACGTACCTGCTGCCGGTCGTCGCTGTGGTCCTCGGCTTCGTGGTCGTCAACGAGCAGGTGACAGCATCCATGGTCCTCGGCATGCTCCTGGTCCTGGCGGGCGTCGCGCTGGTGCAGCGCCGACCTCAACGGAGCAAGGTCTCTGATTCCCTGCCACTCGGAAGGAACCGGAATGGTCGTCGTTGACCCGGACTTCGTCCGACTGATGCGCAGACTTCGACAGGAACACGGGATGTCGTTCCGTGATCTGGCAAAGAAGGCGTACTTTTCGCGTTCGTACCTGTGTGAGGTCGAGAACGGCAAGAAACCGCCCAGCCTGCACCTCGCCAAAGCGCTGGACGCCTGCCTCAACGCCGAAGGTCAGCTCACGCGACTCGTGAACACCGGTCCCGACGACCAGGAACCCGAATCCCGGTCCCGATCCGCAGCGACCGTGGACTGCCCGGACCGCGACGTCGAAGCGTGGCGAATGCGCTCGACGTGGTCCGCGCAGGCGGGCCGAACAGCGCCCGTCAGCGCATCCCAATGGGCACAAGTCGCGACGATGCTCTACGACGTCTTCGTCCGTAGCCGACCACCGCTCATGCGCCTCGGACCAGTCCGATACGCGAACTCCTCCGTACGGCAACAGCACCTGACACCGTTCGCTGTCGAGGCAACCATGCAGGGACGCGCACCCCGTGTGGAATGCCGAGCCGTGTCACGACAGCAGCCACCAAGTGACGTAGCCGCCCTGCTCTCTCTGGACCTGGGCGACGCCGTCGTTCTTCGAGAGAACAGGTACCTTGCCGACGGCGAACCTGTCCAACTCGGCCACACCTACCTGCCGACGTGCGTAGTTGGAACGTCAACCCTCGCGACCGAGCTTGACTTAAGTTCAGGCGGGACCTTCGCTGCCCTCGAAAGACTCGGCTACCGGACAGCACGGATCAGAGAACAGGTCACCACCCGATTCCCGACCCGCGGCGAGGCAGAGACGCTGAACCTCCCGCCCGGCGTACCCGTCATCGTGCTGCTGCACGCCTCCTACGACTCCGACGGCTTCCCGTTCGAAGCGACCCGCTACATCATGCGTTCCGACGCCATGGCAGTTCAGTACGTAGCGAAGGTCGCTGCCTGACCGCCGGCGCGACAAGTCTCACATGCGTGGCTGACCTACCCGCAGTAGGCGGGGCTGCCCTCTACCCGAGTCCCGGTTGCGAGGCCGAAAGCGATGCTAACGAACAGGTTGCATATCATCGCTCCAACTCCTTCCGAGGCCGCAGCGACCACCAGCAGCGTCATGAACATCAGGGCGAGTGCCGTGGCCTTTGCGATCTTGAAAAGCTTCCCGCTACCGGTAGGCACCAGCCGTCCCAGAGGGTTCGGGAATCGAGTACAGGGCAGCCCTGCGTCCCACAGGATACGCCATCCTGTCACGGGCGGCTGCCTCCTCAAGGCGAGGCTGTGGTGATCAGCTTTGGGTACCAGATTCGAGTTTCTTCCTGTCGGCACCGCCGACGTCGGCAGGGCGGTCCGGAAGCCGGCGGGGTTGGCCGCCGTCGTGGTCGGGCTTCCGGCTGCCGCGCCAGTCCACAACCCGCACTGGCTTGCCACCGACACCGATCGCGCCGGGTCTGTACCCCGCGCTGGCTGCGTCCCGGCCACCGTCGGCACCCGCCCGGACCGTCCAAGATCAGGGCGTCTCCAGGGTGTCAGATGACAACCAAAGTTGACCATGAAGAACCGTCGACGACGGGAAGTCTGCGCAGCTCAGCGCCTTGATCAGCCTACTGATCTGGGTGGGACAGACGAGTCGACCTGGACGCCGGATGCAGCCTCAATGGGCCTGGTTCGACCGAACGCAAGTACTGCTCACAGTCATAGGGTCAAGTCCATGCCGAGTACGAACGGCGAGTCGGGTCGGTCCGGCTGCCAGCCGCGTACGAGCGCCTGGCGGATGGCTGCAGCGACCATCAAGGGGCGGACCGGCATCGCCTCGGCGTGGACCCAATTGCCGGGATGGGCGGACGCCACCCGTACGACGAGGACCGCGCACCCGGGCGGATTGATCCGTTCGACCGCGAACGTCAGCGGCGCCCATGCCAGGGCTTGGCTGTAGGTCGGCTTCCGGCGAACCGTCCAGCGGTACCGGCAACCGTCGACGATGATCGGCCGGCTCCCCCGCTTGACGGTCGCCACTGAACACCCTCCGGTCGCCGCAGCAGCGCCGCCACCGTACAGCCATTCGTACAGTCAAGGCATCCGGCCGGGGCGGGCGTGGGCCGACGGTCACGGACGGGCTGAACCGGGCGGAAGCTCCTGGCCAGCCATCCATGATCTTCTTGCGAGCTGGGGTCCGGGTTCGAAACCTGCCGCGCCCACCCATCCCGACCAGCGGCGGCGGAGCGGCCCTCTGTGCGCCGGACTGACTTGCGGCGTTGAGAGTGGCTGAATGATTGCCGGATGAGCCTGAGTGACGCCGACCCCCTGTTGGCGGCTGCCCGCTTGGTGATGACTGTCTATGGTCTCCTTCTGGTCGTACTCGGTGTCCATACCGCGGTGACGCGTCGATCGCCCCTGTCTAGGCTTCGCTTCGTTCGACCGACGGTGAGCCAACGGTCCCATCCGATCCGCAACGGTGGGTGCCAGGCGTTGATCGGCGCGGGTCTGCTCATCCAGCAGGTCCCGTTCCTTGTCCCGATGCCGCATTGGCTCGGAACCGCACTGTTCGTGGTGGCGCTGCTCGTCGTCTTCACCGCGTTGGGATGGTTCGCCCTGGTTCGGCGGTAGCGATCGTCGGATGGGTGTCGAGGCCAGGCTCCGGCCGTCTGCCGGACGCCGCCGCTGTGAAAGCGACACGTCTTCATCGTGATCCGCTTGCGCGATCAAAATCCCCTGGGGGATCGCGCTGGAACAGAAACCGGTGTCGCCCGGCGGCGGGGCTCAATAGCATCGCGGCCGTGGACGACAGACGTTGGCGCGACCCGGAGTGGCTGGACCAGGTGCGGGACTGGATCGACGGCCGGCTTGACGAGCTTGGTGTGCGGCGGACCGGTCCGGCCGTACAGCCGCATGTTTATCCATGGTCGACGGTGCTGCGCGTCCCGACGGACCGCGGCGATGTCTGGTTCAAGGCCAACGCCGATTCGCTGCGACACGAGGCCGGCGTCGTGCAGCGGATCGCCGCCCGCCGGCCCGACGCGGCGCCGCCGCTGCTGGCGACCGATACCGCCGCCGGTTGGATGCTGATGGCGGACGGGGGGGAGACGCTGCGGGTGGTGACGCAGCGCGAGCGGAGCCTGGACCGGTGGCGGGACGTCCTGCCGCGCTACGCCGGAGTGCAGCTCGACCTGGCCGACGACGTCGACGACCTGCTCGCGCTGGGGTTGCCCGACCGGCGGCTCGCCACCCTTCCGGAGGCGTACGCACGGATTGTCGACGAGGTCGGCGCGCCACGGCGTTTGCGCGACGCGGTGCCGATGGTGGCCGAGCTGTGTGCCGAGCTTGCGGAGTACGGACTGCCGGAGTTGCTGCACCCGGTCTCGACGGCGACCTCCTCCCAGGACGGATCACAGAGCGTGGCAGAGGCAGGATTGGTCGGTACGGTCGCTGCGGCCGAGTAGCAGGTCTCCGACAGTCGCGATGACCAGTCAAAGCACCGTGGAGTAGCGTGGTGTCTGTATGTCCTGATTGGCACCGGAGCCGGGGACCACGTGCGGCGACGAGGCGGCGAGCGGCGCCCGCGTCCGCGCCGCGCCGGCGGTGGCCGGCCGGGCCGTTGCGGTACGAAGGAGACACGTCGTGCAGGTGAGACTCTTTGACGATGTCTCGATCCTCCGGCGTGGCCAACCGCTCAGTGCGCCGCCGGGCAAGGCGCTCGAGCTGTTCGGCTACCTGCTGATTCATCGGAACCGGACACACGCCCGCGAATCCATCTCGGAACTGCTGTGGCCGGGGGCCGAGCCCGGCGTTGCCCGCAAGTACCTGCGCCAGGCACTGTGGCGGCTCAACACGAGCATGCAGGACCAGCCGAACGACCAGCGCCCGGCGAGCGAACTCGTCGTCATCGACCCCGGCTGGGTGCGGATCAACCCGGAGGCGTCCTGTTGGCTGGACGTGGACGCGTTCGAGGAGAGCTACGCGGCGGTCCGCGACGTGCCCGGCGAAGCGCTCTCCGACGACCAGGCGCATGCGGTCGAGCACGCGCTGGATCTCTACCGTGGAGACCTCCTCGCCACCTGGTACCACGACTGGTGTGGTTCCGAACGGGACCGGCTACGCGACACCTACCTGTCGATGCAGGAACAGCTCATGGGCTACTGCGAGGCCCGTGGTCTCTACGCCAAGGGCGTGGGCCTCGGCCAGACCGTGCTGCGCCACGACGCGGCGCGCGAGCGGACCCACCGGCAGCTGATGCGGCTGCACTACGCCGCCGGCGACCGGATCGCCGCGCTCCGGCAGTACGAGCTGTGTACGTCGGTGGTGGACCAGGAGTTCGGGGTGCGCCCGTCGGTGGACACCACGGTCCTCTACCAGCAGATCCGGGCCGACCGGGCGGCGGACATCCGACCGGGGAGCGGCCGACCGGTGCTGACTGTCGGCGTATCCACGATCGCGCCGGCCGCTTCCGGCGGCAATGATGTACCGGTCGGGGACAACCGGGACGAGGTGCTGGGATCCATGGACGGTGCGGGGTACGCCAACTCGACGGAACACCTGCTGGCCGAACTCTCCCGGCTCGACCTGGTGCTGGGTAGGCAGGTCAGGCGGGTCCGGAAGGCTCGGCCCCGGCCCGGCGGCGAGCTCTCCACCTTCTATGTCTCCGAGGCCGAAGCCGACGCGTTGCTGGACGGTGTACCCGACTGGGCGCCGCCGGGCGACGACGACCCGAGGACCGCCGCCGAGCTGGACAAGTTGTCCCACGAGATCGGCGAGCGGGTGGCACAGAGCCTGCGGGGCGGTGTGGGTCTGCGGCTGGTCACGCTGGCCGGAATGTTCGACCTCGCCCCGTTCGACGTCGAAGTGATCGTGGCCTGCCTCGCGCCCGAGATCGACCGGAGCTACGAGCGGCTGTACGGCTACCTGCACGACGATCTGACCCGCCGGCTGCCGACGGTCGATCTCGTTCTCACGATGTTGTGCGCGGACCGTCAGTCGCGGATGGCCGCGCGAGCCCGGTTCGCGCCGTCGGCACCGTTGCTCCGGCATCGGCTCGTCACGTCGACAGAGGACCCGACCGCACCGGTGCACTCACTGCTGGGTAACAACCTCCGGTTGGACCCACGGGTCGTCGGGTTCCTGCTGGAAGACGACGACCTCGCCGAGCAGCTTCAGCCGTACGCCCGGATCGTCGCGCCGACCCTGACCCTCGATGATCTGCACTTCCCGGCGGAGTTCGGGAAGACACTGGCCAGGCTGAGCGAGCACGCCGGCGACGACCTGGTGGTCTACTGCCAGGGGGACTACGGTGTCGGCCGGCGCAGCGTCGCGGCGGCGTGCGCGCGCCACTGGTACGCGCCGTTGCTGGTGGTGTCGGCCGATCTGCTGGCCGACCGCCCGTTCGACGAGTTCGCCACGCTGGTCGGCCTGGTCGAGCGGGAGGCCCGGCTGCAGGGCGCGGTGATGTGCTGGGCGGACGTCGACTCCCTGCTCGTCGAGCAGGCCCGACCGCGGTTGTCGCTGCTGCTGTCCGCCCTGGCAGCGTACCCTGCTCCGGCGTTTCTGGCCGGTGACACCTCGTGGGAGCCGGCCGACCTGCCGGCGGGCCTGACCTTCGCCCGGCTGGAGTTTCCCTCGCCCGGCTACCCCGAGCGGCTGCGCATCTGGGGCGGCGCGCTCGCCGAGGCGGACCAGGGCACGCTGGACCTGGCCGCCGTCGCCGGCAAGTTCCGGCTCACCGGTGGCCAGATCCGCGACGCCGCGGCGACCGCTCACAACCTGGCGTACGCCCGGACACCCGAGGCTCCCGGGATCACCCAGGACGACCTGTACGCGGCGTGCCGCCTGCAGTCAAACCGCAAGCTGGCCGACCTGGCGCAGCGGATCACGCCGCACTACGGCTGGTCGGACATCGTGCTGCCCGCCGACCGGATGGAACAGTTGTGGGAGATTGCCAACCAGCTCCGCTACCGGTCGCTGGTCTACGAGTCCTGGGAGTTCGAGCGCAAGCTGGCCAACGGGCGCGGCCTGGCGGTGCTGTTCGCAGGTCCGTCCGGCACCGGCAAGACGATGGCCGCCGACGTGCTGGCCCACGAACTCGGCCTGGATCTGTACCGGATCGACCTGTCGACGGTGGTGAGCAAGTACATCGGCGAGACCGAGAAGAACCTGTCCCGGATCTTCGCCGAGGCCGCCACCAGCAACGCGGTGCTTTTCTTCGACGAGGCCGACGCGATGTTCGGTAAGCGTTCCCAGGTCCGCGACGCGCACGACCGGTACGCCAACCTGGAGGTCAGCTACCTGCTGCAGCGGATGGAGCAGCACGAGGGAGTGGTGATCCTGGCGACGAACCTGCGGAAGAACCTCGACGACGCGTTCACCCGCCGGCTGCACGCCACCATCGACTTCCCGGTCCCCGATGAGGCGGACCGCCGCCGCATCTGGGCGCAGGTCTGGCCCGAGCAGGCACCGCTGGACCCGGCGGTCGATCTCGACCTGTTGGCGCGGCAGGTCGATCTGCCCGGCGGGAACATCCGCAACATCGCCCTCGCCGGCGCCTTCCTCGCCGCCGCCGACGGTGGCATGGTGACCATGGCGCATCTGCTTCACGCGACCAGACGTGAGTATCAAAAGATGGGCAAGATCCTGTCGGCGGGGGAATTCGGCGCCGACTCGGCGAGCGGGCAGGTCGCCGCTGATCGGCGCTCCTGACGAGACTGTGGAGGTTTCGACGTGCAATCGGCACAGCATGACAGCGGTGTGGCCCACCGGACCCCGGTGGTGGCATCCGGGTCCGCGCCGGCTCCGCGTCGAGCCGCCCTGCCTCGCGACACGTTGCAGCGGCGGTACGGCAATCGCGGTGCGCGGGCGATCCTTCAGACGAAACTGAACGTCGGGCCGGTGGACGACCCGTACGAGCGGGAGGCGGACCGGATCTCCGAGCTGGCGTTCGGGTCGTCCGTGCAGCGTGCCCCGGAGGCGATCCGTCGGGTGCCCGCGCCGACCGGTGGCGCGGCGAGTGCTGACCTCGCGCGGGCGGTGGACCGGGCCCGGGGCAGCGGTGGGCGGGCGGTGCCGGGCGGTGTGCGGGAGCGGATGGAGCGGGTGTCGGGGGCGGACTTCAGTGGGGTCCGGGTGCACGTCGGTGCCGAGTCGGACCGGCTGAACGATTCGCTCGGGTCGCGGGCCTTCACCGTCGGCGCCGACGTGTTCGTGCGCCGCAGCGAGTACCGGCCGGGCAGCGCGCGGGGTGATGCGCTGCTGGGGCACGAGTTGACGCACACCGTCCAGCAGGGAGCTGCCGGGCCGTGCGCCACCGGGGCGACGCCCACGGCGGGGCCGGCTGTCGCGCAGCGCAAGTTCGGGTTCGAGCTGGAGCTCCATCATGTGCCGTTGTTCAGCCGGCAGGGCGGGGTGGAGAGCACGCCCAGGGCGAACGCCACAGCGGTTGCTCGCGGCAGGCGTTTCGAGGCGCATGTCGACCATTCCGCGGGCCTGGACACCACCGTCGTGCCGGATGCGCTTCGTGGCGCCGGCCAGCCGGCTCCGATCCTTGAGCTCGTGACTGGACCGATGGATGAGTTCAAGGATTCCGAGAGCACGGTACGCGGCGTCATGAACCGGCTCGTGCAGGTGGCGACGCACATCGAGAACCGGGCGCTCACGCCGAACACGAACGTGCCGCTGGACGGTCTCCCCGGCATGACCGCAAACCCGGCCGGCGTGAACTTCGTCGGATACCCGAACGGATCCACCGCCCCGGCGGGCACACTGACGGGTGCGCACGCGCACGTGCAGGCGACCTACGGCCTGTCGATCACCCAGGTCGGCGACGAATTCGCCGACCGGAGTGCGCAGCCGACGGCCCCCGGGACGGCGCAGAGCAAGGTGAGGCATTCCAAGGTTGCCCTGGGTCTGGCCAACACCCGGGCTGGTGATATCGTTCAATGGATTCGAGACAACATCGATGAAGACTACAGCGACGCGGCGCTCGCCGAGGCGCGTGGACTGTTCGCCCTCATCATCAACTACTTGATCATCGGTAAAGTGCCCCATTGGGCCAGGTTGCACAAGAACCATGCCGGCATCTTCTTCTACAAGACGAGACTTTCCACGGTCAGAGATCAGATTGTCCATTCGCATCCCGAGCTTGAAGGGCTCTTTGGCAACGACGAGCTCGTCGACGAACTGCTGCGGCGTGCCGGGCGCGGATATGTGCAACCAGTCTTTCCAAACATGCAGGAGCCGTTGGCCGGTGTCGCCCTGGACTTGATGTGCGGCATGTGGGTCCAGGAGGTCCTCGCTGGAACGGGTGACAAAGTCTTCGACACCTCCGCCAACAGTGGTGCGAACGCTGTCGAGCTGGTCACTCCTCGCGTCGGTCGGGGTGCCAAGCGGGGGACCGGTGTGGTCGTCGAGAACCGGCGGTTCGCCCAGACCGAGGGGCACGCCTACTCGCACACTTACCAGCCCAACGAGTGGGCGGACATGGCGGTCCGGGTCCGCAACAGCCTGCGGGCCAGACAGGGGTACGCGCCGGGGGAGGTCACCAAGGCAGGAGAGATCTTCAGAGGGCTGTTCATCTCGTGACTGTGGCGGTCGGGACGGCCTGAAGTGCATGTGGTGCACATCACATTAGCGTGCGGATTGCCAGGCCAAGGCCTCTTGTCTCGTCGGCCAGGATCATCCAAGGCGGTTCGGTAGACGCCGGCGCAGACGCCCGTGGGACGCCCGTCCGGTAAACCTGTCGACCGGCGCGAAGGACGCAATTGGGGGCGGGACAGGGCTGTGTTTCATGATCTGGACGCGTCACTCGCCGCTCTCGTGCAGGGCGAGCTGGCGTTGCCCGGGATCACCGTCAGCTTCGCTACGCCGGACGACCAGTTCCCGCCCTCCGGCGTTACCCTGCCCGCGATCGCCTTCTTCCTCTACGACGTCCGGGAGAACCACGAGCTGCGGACCAACCAGTGGGAGAACACCCGGCAGGAGTCCGGGATGATCACCCGCCGGCGGGTGCCGGCCCGGGTCGACTGCTCCTATCTGGTCACCGCGTGGCCCAACGAGAGCGCGCCCAATCCGGCGCAGGACGAGCACCGATTGCTCGGCGACGTACTGCGGGTGCTGCTGCGTCACCGGGAGATTCCCGCCGACTACCTGCGGGGCGACCTGGCCGGCCAGCAGCCGCCATTGCGCGCGATGGTCACCGCCGAGAGCCAACTGCAGGGCATCGGCGAGTTCTGGCAGGCCATGGGCGGTCGGCCCAAGGCGGTTCTGCACTACAGCGTCACGCTCAGCGTCGACGTGTTCGAATCCACGCCGGTCGGGCCCGAGGTGACCGGGACGGTCGTCCGGGTCGGCCAGGGCGTGGGCCACGAGTCCTGACGAGGGGGAGTACCCACAGATGCCGCAGTATCTAGCGCCGGGCGTGTACGTCGAGGAGGTCCCCTCGGCGATCAAGCCGATCGCCGGTGTGGGAACCAGCACCGCCGGCTTCGTCGGCGTCGTCACCGACGACGTCACGATGCCGCTGCTGCCCGGTCGCGCCGGCGTGACGGCGGAAGGCGAACCCGTACCGGCGGACTTCCACGTGGTGGCGCCGGCCGGCGAGGCCCAGCTGGTCGACGGCTGGGAGACGTTCAAGAACCTCTTCGGCGACATCCAACCCGGCAACCACACCCTCGCCCACGCCGTGTACGGCTTCTTCAACAACGGTGGCGGCCGCTGCTGGATCACCCGGGTCGCCGCCGCCGACGACGACGCTGACGACGATGCCGCCACCGGATCCCCGGACAGCGACCTGATCGACGCGTTGGCGACGTTCGCTGCGATCGACGAGATCGCCCTGGTCGCGATTCCCGGCGCGGTGAGCGACGCGGTGCAGACCGCGCTGCTCGACCACTGCGAGAACCAGTACCTGCAGGACCGGTTCGCGATCCTCGACGGTCGGCAGACCACCACGTTGACCAAGGCAGCGATCCAGGGCGACGTCCGGGACAGCAGCTACGGCGCGATCTACTACCCGTGGATCGACGTGGGCGCCACCGACGCCGACGGCAACAAGGTGTACCAGCCGCCGAGCGGGCACATCGCCGGGGTGTACGCCCGGGTGGACGCCGAGCGCGGCGTGCACAAGGCACCGGCCAACGAGGTGATCCGGGGCGCGCTGGGCGTCGAGGCGCTGGTCAGCAAGCAGCAGCAGGCTGGGCTCAACCCGGACGACATCAACGTGATCCGCAAGTTCGGCGGCAACATCACGATCTGGGGTGCCCGTACCCTCGCCGGCAAGGAGCAGGCCGAGTGGCGCTACATCTCCTCCCGGCGGCTGTTCAACTTCCTGCGCGAGTCCATCGACGAGGGCACCCAGTGGGTGGTCTTCGAGCCGAACGCGCCGGAGCTGTGGTCGAAGATCCGGCGCAACGTCGGCGCCTTCCTGACCACGGTGTGGGCCTCCGGTGCGTTGCTGGGCAACACCCCGGAGCAGGCGTTCTACGTACGCTGTGACGAGACCGTCAACCCGGCCGCGGTCCGCGACGCCGGCCAGCTGGTGGTCGAGATCGGGGTGGCGATGGTGCGTCCGGCCGAGTTCGTGGTGTTCCGGATCAGCCAGTGGGCCGGCGGGGTCCAGTAGTGGACGGCCGGACGAGACCGTGACCCAGCAGCTGACACCCGGTGTGCACCGGCAGGATGTGTTCCCGCCGCCACCACCGACCCAGCTCACCGGGGTGCCCGCCTTCCTCGGTCGGGCCGCCGCCGGCCCGTACACCCCGCAGCGGCTGACCCTGTGGCCGCAGTTCGAGGCGATCTTCGGCACTGCGACCTCCGGTGACGCCCCGGAAGGTTTCCTGGCCGACGCGGTCCGCGGGTTCTTCGACAACGGCGGGACGCTGTGTCACGTGGTCCGACTGCCCAGGGCGCTGTCGTCCGTCGAGGCGGTGCAGGCGGGGCTGGCGATGTTGGACGACCTGGACGACGTCGACCTGGTCTGCGCCCCCGACATTGTCACCGCAGCACCGTGGCCGGTCGACAAGGATATCGACCCGGTCGTCAAGGCGCAGCAGGCGATGCTGCGGCACTGCCGGCAGCGCGGTGACCGGTTCGCGCTGCTCGACGGCGTCCCGGCCGTCGATCCGACGAAGGTCGCCGAGCAGTGCGCGGCGTTGACCGCGCCGGACGGTGCGTTCGGTGCGCTGTACTACCCCTGGCTTGGCGCGTCCGGTGCCGACGGACGGCTGCGTCACCTGCCCCCGTCCGGTCATGTCGCCGGCGTGTACTCCACCGCCGACCAGCGGGTCGGCGTCCACAAGGCGCCGGCCAACACCGTGGTCGAGGGCGTCGTCGACCTGCAGGTGCAGCTCACCGCGGCAGAGGTCGGCACGTTGTACGGGCAGCGGGTCAACTGTCTGCGGGCGTTGCCCGGCCGGGGCGTACGGGTCTGGGGCGCGCGTACCCTCGGTGCCGACCCCGCCTGGCGGGACGTGACCGCCCGTCGCCTGGTGAGCACGATCGGCCGGTGGATCGAACGGTTCATGACCGGTCTGGTCCACGAGCCGAACGACGTCCGGCTGTGGGTGCGGATCATGCGGGAACTCACCGCGTACCTTGACGGGCTGTTCCAGCGCGGTGCCCTGCAGGGCCGCACGCCCGCCGAGGCGTTCTACGTCAAGTGCGACCACGAGACGAACCCACCTGCGGTCATCGAGGCCGGGGTGGTAGTGACACACATCGGAGTGGCACCGACCGCGCCAGCCGAGTTCGTCACCGTCCGCGTTATCCACGGCGCGAGCGGGGTGACGGTCGGCGTGGCGTGACCGGTGCGGACAACAAGTTCGACGCGGACAACAGTCGGTGCGGACAACAAGTTCGGTGCGGACAGACAGTGAGGTGCGGTTGTGGACAGACTCGACCCCTACTTCGGGTACAACTTCGCGGTGGAGCTCGACGGCATTACCCGGGCCGGATTCCGGGAGGCTTCCGGGCTGGAGACCAGCCAGAACGCCGCCGAGTACCGGGAGGGTACGGACCGGAACCTGGCGCCACGCAAGATCCCCGGGCTGAACAGTTACGGTGACATCACGCTCAGCCGTGGCCTCACCAGCGACAGCAAGCTGTGGGAGTGGCGGCAGAAGGTGATGAAGGGCACCGTGGAACGGCACAACGTGTCGATCACCCTGCTCGACCAGCAGGGCAACCCGAAGGTGACCTGGAACCTGTTCGACTGCTGGCCCAGGTCGTGGAGCGGGCCCAGCCTCAGCGCTACCAGCGACGAGATCGCCGTGGAGCAGCTCATCCTCGCCTGTGAACGCATCGAGGTCGACCAGTGGAGCTGACCGGCGTCGCCGAGGCCCGCCGTACCGAGTTCCCGTTCACCCTGCCGCACGGGCTGGTCGCGCCGGACGGCACGGTGCACCGCGAGGGAACCATGCGGATGGCCACCGCGCTCGACGAGATCGAGCCGATCAAGGATCCCCGGGTACGGTCGAACCCGGGCTACCTGGTGATCATCCTGCTGGCCCGGGTGATCACCCGGCTGGGCGGGCTGGAGTACATCAACACCAACGTGGTCGAGAACCTCTACTCCGCCGATCTCGCCTACCTGCAGGACTTCTACCAGCGGATCAACCTCAACGGGCACGCCCGGCTGCAGGTCGACTGCCCACACTGCAGCGGATCGTTCGAAGTGGAGCCGCCCAGCCTGGGGGGATGACGCGCTACTCCCCGGACCGGCTGCACGAGGAAGTAGCGTACCTGGCCTATCACTTTCACTGGCCCTATCACGAGATCATGCAGCTGGACCACCGGGAACGGCAGCGCTGGGTCGCGGAGGTCGCGCGGATCAACGAGCGACTCAACGAACAGGGAGGGGCACGGAGATGATGTCGACCGGGATTCCGCTCGGGCTCAGCTGGGCACCTGCCGCCGTGGGCAACTGGACCGGCCTGCGGCTGCCGGACCCGTTCCAGACCTTCAACTTCGCGGTGGAGATCGAGGGCCTGCTGCTGGCCGGGTTCAACGAGGTCAGCGGCCTGGAGAGCCAGATCGAAATGGAGTCCTACCGGGAGGGCGGGGTCAACAGCTTCGTTCACCAGCTGCCCGGCGCGGCCACTCCCGCGCACCTGGTGCTGCGGCAGGGGCTGAGCCCGCTCAGCGGTCTGTGGGGCTGGTACGACAACACCACCCGGGGCGTCATCCAACGCCGCAGCGGCACGATCGTGCTGCTCGACCGCCGGCAGATCCCGGTGATGTGGTGGAACTTCCGCAACGCGTTGCCGGTGCGCTGGACCGGCCCGACGTTCAGCGCGAGTGGCGACGACGTCGGCTTCGAGTCGCTGGAGCTGGTGCACGAGGGTCTGACCAAGCCGCTGCTGGGCCAGGCCGCCGCGCTGGCGCACGGCGTGGCCGGCATGGTCGGCTGACCGGGAGCCTCGGATGAACGACGACGACACGACCTTCGACCCGGCGCTGGTCCACCGGCTGTCCCGGCCGGCCCGGCGACCCGGCCTGATCGACCTGGGCCAGGCCCGGTCCGCGCTCACCCGCCACCACACCATGCCGGCGGGTCTGCCGCTGGCCGAGGTCGCTTCGCGCTACGTCAACCTGGCCACCCAGCAGCACGCCGGGCCGACGACACCCATCGTGTACGCGCAACCGGTACCGCCACCGTCCGCCGGAAGCCCTGCCCCGGTCGGTGCTCTGCCGACCAGCCCGCCCGCCGCCCCGGCGAACGCCGGGCCACCTGCCCCGGCGCACCCCGGGCCGGTCGCGGCGGCCCGCCGCCCGGCGGCCGACCCGGCCGGCGGATCGCCGGCCGCCTCGTCCGGCCCGGTGGTGTCGGCGCGTCCGGCCCGCCCGGCCGCCGAGCTGAGCCCGGTGTGGACCGCCACCGGTCCCGGGATCGCCGGCCCGGCCGTGCCGCCGGTGACGCCCCGGCCGGGTGCCGGCCGACCGCTGACCATTCAACGCAAGGTGGCCGCACCCACCGATCAGGGTTCCGCGCCACTGCCGGCCCGCCCGGCCGAAGCGCCGGCGTCCGTTGGCCCGTCGTCCACCAGGCCGTCGTCCACCAGGCCGTCGTCCACCAGGCCGTCGTCCACCAGGCCGTCGCCCACCAGGCCGTCGCCCACCAGGCCGGCGGTGCCGACGGGTGCTCCCGGTGCCGCCGCCGGGTCGTGGACTCCCACTGCCGCGGGTCCGACGGTGGCCGGCTCCGCCGACTGGACCGGGCTGATCGGCGTCCCTGGCCGGATGGCCAGCGGATCCCACCTGACCTTCCGCACCCCACCGACGGCAGATCACGCCAGTCGGCCCGCCGCCGGTGTGCCGTCCGCCGTCGGGCAGCGCCCGCCCGCCGTACCGCCGGCCCAGGTGGTCACCGCGCGGCAGCCGGCGGCCCGACCGGCGCCGCAGCTTCCGCTGGCCGCACCGTCGGCGGCCGGCCCGCAGGTCCGGTCGGTACCCGGCGCCGTCGGCGTACCGTCGGCGGCCGGCGTGCCGTACCACCCGGCCGTCGCGGGCCCGGTGCCAGCGGCTTCCGGTGGCCCCGGGTACGGTGCGACCGGCCATGGCGGCCGTGGATTCGGCTCGCGCGACGGCGCCGGCACCCTGCCCGGCAGTTCAGGGTCCGTGCCGCCCCGGGCCGACCGGGGTGTGCCGCAGCCGCCCGTTCAGCCGGCCCCGCAGGTCGACGTCGGGCAGGTCACCGAGCAGGTACACGGCCGGATCATGCGCCGACTGTCGGTCGAGGCCGAGCGTCGGGGGGTGCGGCGGTGAGTCTCAACAAGGCGGGTCTGGCCAACGCCGCGCTCGGGTTCGGCCCGGGCGGTGGTGGGTTGCAGAAACTGACCATCGCCCACGACGGCACGGACTTCGATCGCAACGGCCCGATCGAGGCGCTGTTCAACCCGCACGAGATCATCCGGTCGCGGTCGGTCAACTGGCACGCGCACGAGAGCGCAGGCAAGGGCAGCGCCTGGACGTGGAGCGGGTTGCAGCAGGAGTTCGCGGCCATGCAGCCCGCGACGTTGTCGCTCGAGCTGTTCTTCGACACCTACGAGTCGAGGGCGGAGGCGTCCATGTGGGCCCGGGCCACCTCGCTGGTGACGCCTCCCAATCCGTTCCAGACCGGCGACGCGACCGACGTCACCGCGTTGACCAGCCGGGTGGCCCGGCTGGCCGAGTTCGACAAGGAACTGCACCGGCCACCGCTGTGCACCCTGTCCTGGGGGGCCTTCGCCGACATCTTCACCGGCGTGCTCACCCAGATCAGTGAACGGTTCACCATGTTCCTGCCCGACGGCACGCCGGTGCGGGCGACGGTTTCCTGCAGCTTCGTGGAGTCGCTCACCGACGCCCAGCTCAAGGAGCGTGAGCTGCACTCCTCCGACGTGCACAAGACGTGGGTGGTGCGGCGCAACGACACGCTGCACAGCATCGCCGCCGCCGAGTACCGGGATCCGCGGCTGTGGCGGCACATCGCCTCGGCCAACGGCATCGTCAACCCCCGTGACCTGCGTCCCGGCACGGTCCTGACCATACCGCGGCTGAGCTGAGCGGAGGGTCAGACGATGGAAACCGCCGAGTCGGGGCCGGACTTCGAGATCCGGTGTGGCGGCCGGCGCCTGCCGCCGAACGCCCACAAGGACGTGGAGTCGGTGACCGTGCTGGAGGACCTGAACGCGCTGAGCATGTTCTCCGTCACGTTGAAGAACTGGGACGCGGAGCGGCTCGCGGTCACCTGGTCGGACTCCACGCTGTTCGCGGTCGGCACCGAGGTGCGGATCTCGCTCGGGTACGTGAAGGACCTGCACCTGGTGATCACCGGGGAGATCACCAGCCTGGAGCCGTCGTTCGCGGAAGGCCGGCCGCCGACGCTGACCATCCGCGGCTACGACCTGCGACACCGGTTGGCCCGCCGGCAGCGGACCAGGACCTTCACCCGCACCAGGGACAGCACCATCGCTCGGCAGTTGGCCAAGGAAGCGGGTCTGCGCGCCGACGTACCCGACACCCGCACCGACCTCGACTACGTACTGCAGAACAACCAGACCGATCTGGAGTTCCTGCAGCGGCGGGCGGGGCTTCTCGGGTACGAGATTCACGTACGGGACAAGGTGCTGTCCTTCCGGCCGCCGCAGCACGGCCGGGTGCCGGCGGCGAAGCTGCGCGTCGGCGACGACATCTCCCAGTTCACCCCCCGGCTGCGGACCATGGGCCAGGCTGCCGAACACTCCGTACGGGGCTGGGACGTGGCCGCCAAGAAGGCCGTCGTCGCCACGTTCGGCTCCGGATCCGAGTCCACGGCGATGGGTGCTGTCACCGGACCCCGCGAGGTCGGCCGGGTCTTCGGCCGAACCAGATCGACCAGGGCGGACCTGCCGGTGCCGAACCAGGACCGTGCCGACCAGCTTGCCCGGGGACAGTTCAACGACCTGGCGTTGAGCTACATCACCGGCGAGGCCGAGTGCGGCGGGCAGCCTCGCCTGCACGCCGGCGAGGTGGTGCGGATCGAGGGAGCGGGTGAGACCTTCAGCGGTGAGTACTACGTCGTCTCCGTCGAACACTCGGTGACCGCAGCGGCCGGCTACCGGTCCAGCTTCGAAGTACGGAGGAACGCGGCGTGACGGACGTCTACCACCAGTTGGCGGGTGGCGAGCCGGCCCACCCGGACGGGCGGTACCACGGGGTGGTGATCGGCATCGTCACCAACAACAACGACCCGGACGGTCTGGCCCGGGTCAAGGTGGCGCTGCCCTGGCTGGCCGACGATGTCGAGACCGACTGGGCGCGGGTGGCCTCGCCGATGGCCGGCCCCGGCCGTGGCTGCTACTTCCTACCGGAGGTCGGCGACGAGGTGCTGGTCGCCTTCGAACACGGCAATCCGGAGGTCCCCTACGTCGTCGGTGCGTTGTGGAACGGCAAGGATGCCCCACCGGTCACCAACGCCGACGGCCGCAACGACGTACGGGTGATGGTCTCCCGCAGCAAGCACGTGATCCGGCTGATCGACACCAAGCAGGACGAGCGGATCGAGATCGTCGACGGCAGCGGCAGGAACAGCATCGTGATCAGTACGAAGGACAACCAGATCACCGTCACCGCGGACGCGGACGTGGTGATCTCCGCCGGCGGGCGGCTGCGGCTGGCCGGTGCCGGCGTCGAGATCACCTCCACGGCCGACGTCAAGGTCGAGGCGAAGTCCGCGCTCGCGGTCAAGTCCAGTGGACAGTTGGACATCAAGGGCAGTCAAGTCAACATCAACTGAATGGGGGGTGAGTTCTCATGGGGCAGTTCGCGGCGAAGCAGGGTGACCGGGTCAACGCGACCGACATCCACATCGTCATGGTGCCCGGGGCACCCGCGCCGACACCGACACCGTTGCCGCATCCCTTCACCGGGATCATCAACGGCGGGCTGAGCGCCGACGTCAAGATCATGGGTAAGCCGGCGGCGGTGGCCGGCTCCACCGCCGAGAACACCCCGGCACACGTACCCACCGCGCCCGGCACGTCGTTCCAGAAGCAGCCGTCGAACACGGCCACCCTCGAAGGCGGCAGCGCGACAGTGAAGATCAACGGAAAGCCGGCGATCAGGTCCGGTGACCTGGCCTCGACCTGCAACGATCCGAAGGACCTGCCGAGCGGCACGGTGCTGGCCACGGGCACGGTGACGATCGGGTGACCGGCACGGTGAAACACGGCTTCCTCGGCACCGGTTGGGCGTTCCCGGTCGGCCACGAGCCGGCGCAGGGCATCCGGCTCAGCGACGACGGCGCGGCACTGATCCGCCAATCGATCGGACTCATCCTCGGCACCGCACCCGGCGAGCGGGTGATGCGGCCGGAATTCGGCTGCGGCATCCACGACATCGTGTTCGACGTCAACGACATCGGCACCGCCGGTCGGGTCAGCCGGTCGGTGCGCGAGGCACTGGCCCGCTGGGAACCCCGGATCGACGTGCTGGACGTCTACGCCGCACCTGACCCCGCCGACCGGCGCCGCCTGCTCATCGAGATCAACTACCAGGTGCGCTCGACCAACAGCCGGTTCAACCTCGTCTACCCCTTCTACCTGACATGACCGGACAGCCCCCACCCATCGATCCCCGCGACCGGGCAGCGCTCGCCGCGCAGACCACCGCGCTGGTGACCCGGTACAGCGACTGGCGGCCACCCGCCGACGGGCGACCCGACGCCGGCCAGGCACTGATCGGCATCTTCGCCCGCTACGCCGAGTTGGTGGTGCAGCGGCTGAACCAGGTGCCCGAACGCGACTACCTCGCGTTCCTCAACCTGATCGGGACCCGGCCGGTGTCGCCGCGACCGGCCCGCGTACCGCTCACCTTCGCCCTGGCCCCGGGCGGCCGCACCGAAGCGGTGGTCCCGGCCGGCACCCAGGTCGCGGCCACCCCGCGCGACGGCGAGGACGACGAGGTCGTCTTCGAGACCGCGACCGACCTGGTGGTCACCCCGGCCCAGCTGCAGGCCGTGCTCGTGGACGACGCGCTGCGGGACAGTTACGCCGACCGCAGCGCCGCGGGTACCGGCCAGCGCGACGAGTCGTTCGCCGCCTTCACCGGTGACCAGCAGGTGCCGCACCGGTTCTACCTGGCCTGCGACCCGGTCCTCGTCACCGAGGGGACCAAGACCGTCGCCGTGCGGTTGACCACCACGGACGTCACGATGCTCGGCGGTTGGCCGATTTCCTGGGCGTACTGGGACGGCGCCCGGTGGCAGCCGGTCGATGCCGACACGGTGCTGACGGACACCGCGTTGGTGGTGACCCTCGCCGGCCTGCCGCCCCTGCCCGCGTACGACGTGAACGGCACCACCGCCGGATGGTTACGCGCACAGCTCGACATGCCGCTGCCCCACCCGGTCCCCGGGCTGGCCCTCGACGCCGTCGCGGCCGGTCAGCGCACCCCGCAGGTTGACGTCGCGGGGGTCTTCCCGTTCGGTGAGAGCAGCCAGGTCAGGCGGTGCTACCTCAGCGTCCCGACGGCGACGGCTCTTCCCGGTGCCGTCGTCCGACTGACCGTCACCCTCGCCCGACCGGCAACGGCCGTCCCGGACACCAGGGTGCAGGTGGTGTGGTCGTACAAGGTCGGCGACGAATGGCAGCCGCTGGGCCAGTCCAGCACGGCGCAGGTGGCGTCCGGATTCGACACTCCCGCCAGGCTGCGCGACGGTACGCAGGCGCTGACCCGCGCCGGCGACATCAGCTTCCGAATGCCGGCCGAGTGGCCGGCCGAGCTGTTCCAGGGACGGTCCGGCCACTGGCTGCGGGCCGAGATCGTCGACGACGGTGCGACGTACGCCACCCTGCCCCAGCTGGCGGCGGTGACCGTCGGCTATGACTGGGAGCTGCCCGTCATCACCGCCATCGACGTATCGATGCAGACGGAACCGGATCCGGTGGCGCTGCCGCGAGCCGTCAGCAACACCAGCCCGATCGACGTGACCAAGGACTTCCGTCCCTTCGGCGAGCAGCCCCGGTTCAACGACACCTGCTACCTGGCCTGCCCGGCGAACCTGGTCTGGCCGGGCGCGGAGCTCGTCGTCGAGGTGACGCTGACCAACGGGCCGGCCGACCCGCCGGGCCCGGACGACCCGGCCGGCCCTGCGGTGCCGCCGGTACGCACCGAGGGTCACCCACGGCTCGTCTGGGAGGCCTGGGACGGCGCGGCCTGGCGTTCGGTGACCGTCGACGATCCGGAGTACGCCTTCACCGACAGCGCCACCGTGACGCTCACCCCGCCGGTCGGCTTCGCGCCCACCGGGGTCAACGGGGTCGAGGAGTACTGGGTGCGGGTCCGGCTGATCGGTGGCGACTACGGGGCTGCGGCCCACTACACGCGCAACGACGACGGCGGCTACGAACTGGTCGACGCGACCTTCGCGCCGCCGGTCGTCACCACGTTGTCGTGGCGGTCCCGCGCTGGTCTCGCCGCCGCGGTCCCGGCACAGGCCTGCGTGACCGAGAACGACTTCCGCCTCGTCACCCACCACCGCGACGGCGACGAGCCGTGGGAGGTCACCCCGTTCGTCCCCAATCCGAGCCGCGAGCCCGCCCTCTACCTCGGCTTCGACCAGCCGTTCGGCAACCGCCCGGTCACGCTCTACCTCCAGGTCGAGCCACCGGCGCCGGAGGAGGTGGCCGCCGACCGGCTCGCCGGGGCCGACCTGACCGACCGGGCCGACCTGGTGTGGGAGTACAGCGGCGTCGACGGCTGGCGGCCATTGGCCGCGATCGACGAGACCGGGACGCTGGGCGACCGTGGCGTGGTCCGCTTCGTCGGTCCGCCGGACCTGACCGCCCGGGAACGTTTCGGTCAGCATCGGCGCTGGCTGCGCCTACGGCACCGGCGCGGCAGCTTCGCGACCCCGCCCCGGCTGCGCCGGGTCGCACCCAACACGACCTGGGCGACGCAGACGACGACCAGCACCGAGGAGATCCTCGGATCGGGCGTCGCCGAGGCCGGCCAACGGCTGACCACCGCGCAGACGCCGGTGCTGGCCGGCCAGCAGCTCGTCGTCCGCGAGCCGCAGCGGCCGTCGCCGGCAGAGGAGGCCGCGCTCGTCGCGGCCGACGGCCCAGGCGCGGTCACCGACGATGCTGAGCAGGCCTGGGTACGCTGGCACGAGGTCACGGACTTCCACCGTTCCGGGCCGGGCGACCGGCACTACACCATCGACGCCGCCACCGGTGAGATCGGATTCGGCGACGGCCAGGCGGGGCGGGTGGTGCCGCTCGGGCAGAACAACGTCCGGATCACCTACCGCACCGGCGGCGGTGAGCAGGGAAACCGTCCGGCGGGCACCGTCGTCACCCTGAAATCTGCGGTGCCCTACCTGGACTCGGTGACCAACCACGAGCCGGCTTCCGGCGGTGCCGGCTGGGAGCCGCTGGACCGGGTGCGGGCCCGGGGACCGAAGGCGCTGCGCCACCGTGACCGGGCGGTCACGGTCGACGACTTCGTGGACCTTGCGTTCGAGTCCTCGGCGGAGGTGGCCCGGGCCCAGGCGGTGCCGCCGAGCGGGTTCGACCCGTTCAACCTGTGGCTCGATCCGGGCGAGCAGCCGGGCGGTGAGCATCAGCAGGCCGACGTCGGCGGGGTCGGGGTCATCGTGGTTCCGGTCTCCACCGCCGCCCGACCGGCGCCCAGCCTGGGGTTGCTGCGCCAGGTGGATCAGCACCTGCGGGCCCGGTGCGCGCCGACCGTCGGCCTCTGGGTCGCCGGACCGGAGTGGATCGAGGTGACCGTCACCGCCACGGTGGTGGCCACCACGCCTGAGTCCGCCGGGCTGGTCCGGGCGCGGGTCGAGCAGACCCTGGACCGCTTCCTGCATCCGCTGACCGGCGGACCGGACGGCACCGGCTGGGCGTTCGGCCGCAAGCCGCACCGCTCGGACCTGTACGCGGCGGTCACCGCCGTCGACGGAGTCGACCATGTCCGCGAGCTCGCGGTGGCGCAGGTGGCCGAATCCGAAGCCCTCGGTGAGCGGCTGGCGGCGGTCCTGGACCGTTCGCTCGCGCAGGGTGCGGCAGAGCCGGTGGCCGCGGACCTGACCCGGTGGCTGGCGCGGGCGCTGGTCTACTCCGGGCGGCACCAGATCACCGTGACCCTTCCAGCGTGAGGACCGCCGTGCCGATTCCGTTGCCGAATCTCGACGACCGCGACTACGACGACCTCGTAGGCGAGGCGCGGTCGCTGATCCCGGCCCTGCTGCCGGAGTGGACCGACCACAACCCGAGCGACCCCGGCATCGTCCTGGTCGAGATGCTGGCCTGGCTGACCGAGATGCAGCTGTACCAGGTCAACCAGATCCCGCAGAGCCACACCCGCAACTTCCTGCAGCTGCTCAACGGCCCGGAGTGGACACCACCGGCCACCGGTGGGCTCGACGACGCCGTCCGGCAGACCGTGGCCGACCTGCACGAGCGCTACCGGGCCGCGACCGCCGACGACTACGAGTACCTGGTCCGTCGGACCTGGCCAACTCAGTCGCAGGCCGCCGGGCTGGCCCCGGTCCAACGGGTCCGGTGCGTCGCCGGCCGCAACCTCGCTGCCGCCGATCCAGCCGCGCCCGCCCCGGCGCACGTCAGCGTCATCGTCGTCCCTGAGCCGGGCGCGGCGACCGACACCCATCCGGTGCCCACCGACGCGCTGACCACCGAGCTGCACGACTTTCTCGAGCCGCGTCGGCTGCTGACCGTACGCCACCATGTCGTCGGCCCGCAGTACGTCGACATCGGCGTCTCGGCCGACCTGGCGCTGCGCGAGGACGCCCCGCCGGCCGACGCCCTCGCCGACGCACAGGCCCGGCTGCACCGGTTCTACGACCCGCTCACCGGCGGTGCCGCCGGCACCGGCTGGCCCTTCGGGCAGGGCATCCACCCGTCCGAGGTGTACGCCGTACTCGAGCAGTCACCGCTGCTCGACTACATCGAGAACGTTCGGCTCACCCCGGTCAACGCAAATGGTGCCGCCGCCGGAGTCGCCGCCGCCAGCGTCGACGGTGTGGCGGGCAGCATCGAGTTGGATGTGCACCAGCTGCCCCGGCTGGCCCGGCTGGCCCTGGTCGGTTACGACACGTACGGCCGCACCCACCTGCCGAGTGGGGAGGGCACGCCATGAGTCGGTACCTCGACCACCTGCCGGCGATGTTCCGGGAGGACCCGTTCGCCGGCCGTTTCCTGCTGGCCTTCGAAGCGATCCTGACCGGCCGCGACGACGTCGAGGGCCTGGAACAGACCATTGAGCGGTCCGCCGACTACATCGACCCGGTGCACACCGGTGAGGACTTCCTGCCGTGGCTGGCCGGGTGGGTGGCGCTGAGCCTACGCGCGGACTGGGACGCGGCCACCAAGCGTGGCTTCATCCGGGAGGTCGTGCCGCTGTACCGGCAGCGGGGGACCCTGGCCGGGCTGCGCCGCATGCTGGAGATCTACCTGCGGCCGTTGGCCGACCAGGTGACCCGGGAGGATGTGGTGATCCTCGACGATTACGACACTCCCGCCCACTACTTCCAGGTCCAGCTGACTCTGGGCGCCGCCGATCGCGACGAGCTGCGCAGGGTGCAGGAGACCGCGCGGGCGATCATCGACCGGGAGAAGCCGGCCCACACGTTCTATGCGCTCAAGGTCGTGGTGCCCACGATGCGGCTGGTATCCGAGGAGCTGAAGGAACGCGAGGGCGGCAAGCCGGAGCGGCTCGTCCTCAACCGCAACACGTTGCTCGGCACGCGCGACTCGACCTGAAACCGGAGGAGGTCCGATGGCGGACTACACCCAACCTGACGTCGTATCGAAGCGTGTCCGCTTCTTCGACGGGCAGTTCCTGGAGGACCAGGACTTCATCGACGAGCAGAAGTTCCACCTGGACCGCGAGCGCCGGCAGAGTCGGCTGCTGCGGCTCACCGGCGTCAGCGACGGCCTGACCCTGACCGCGGCGGACGAGCCGACCACGGTCACCGTCTCCGCCGGGATGGCGGTCGACGCCCTGGGCCGGCACCTCGTCCTGGCCGCCGGCACCGACCTGTCGCTGGGTCCGGGATTCGCCAACCAGCAGAACATCGAGGTGCATCTGGCCTACCAGGAGTCCCCGACGGACGTGGGGCAGACCGGGGACGGAGGGGTAGGCGCCCGACGCTGGGAGGAGCGGCCAAAGGTCGTGGCGGTCGCCCCGAACGGCGCGACGGCGGTCGCCCCCGCCGAGGCCCCGCCCGAGCTGGAGGGGCCGACGGTGCTGCTCGGCCGGCTCACGGTGGCCGACAACGGCGACGTCACGGTCGACCCGACCACCGCCCATCGGTCCAGCCTGTCGATGTCCGGCGGCATCGGGATCGGCACCGACGCCGTCGGCGGCGGTCTGGACGTGGGCGACTTCGACCCGCAGGACCGGCATCTGACGTTCCGGCTCGCCGCCGACGATCAGCGTCGCGGCGGGATAAGGTTCTGGGCCGGCGCGGCCAACCAGGGCTTCTCGGTGGAGTACGACGGACGGTCGGCCGCCGGGCGTGGCCTGCACGTGCGGACCCACAACTCGGATCCGGCCGGAACGACCCGGCTCTTCGTCGGCGCGGACGGCCACGTCGGCATCGGCACCACCGACCTGTCGGGTGCCGACGGCTGGGGGCGGGTGGTCGACGTGGTCGGCACGGCGACCACCAAGCTGTCGGTACGCACGGTGAAGGTGGACGGCCGGGTGATGGCGCACGACACCGGGATGTTCGGTGCGCCGGCCGGGATGATCGTGGGCACCGGGACGACGAGCCCGCTGACGCTGGTCACCAGTCAGGCCGCCCGGCTCACCATCAACCCGGCCGGCCAGGTCGGGGTCGGCATGAATGCCGTCGAGGGTCACCAGTTGGCCGTGCGGGCCGAGCACCGGCATCTGCTGTTGCGCCGCGACGCCCGCGACGTCGAGCCGGGACGCAAGCTCGTCTTCCTGGAGCTGCTACAGGCCGACGCGGCGCCGCCCACCGTGCCGCCCACGACGCTCGCCATCCGGTTCCAGCACGGTGGCCGGTACGCGTACCAGCTCGAAGTGGACCCGGACGGTTTCCATTTCAGAGCGGGCGATGGCGAGTATCGCGGTGTACATGCCGGGCAGGTGACCGCGAGGGCGGTGCGGATCGGTGACGTCGTCATCGGTGAGCGTGAGCTGAAGATCCTGAAGAAGCTGGCCGACAACGAGCTGGTCTGCAAGCTACGGAACACCTTCTACGACAGCTACATCTGGGACAGTGGCAGAAAGTATGACGGCGGCCCATACTTCCACGCCCTGACCTGGATTCCGGGGCAGCCTCCTGCTTCGCACACGAGGACCTTCTGGCAGTTCGAAATCTCCAACGAGTGACAAGCGACCTTCGACGGGACGGACGAACCTATGCGGGAACAACTGGAACAGCGGGTTGCCGAGCTGGAGGCCGAGTTGCGCGCCGGCCAGCAGATGCTCGCCGAGGTGGAGGCCAGGCGGGCCGACATCCAGCAGACCCTGCTGCGGATCACCGGTGCCATCCAGGTGCTCAACGAACTGCTGGCCGCCGAGCCACCCACCGGGCCGGCGGTCGCCGACGCCGACCGGTCAGCGGCCGACGACACCGGTCCGGCACCGACGGCGGTGCCGGACCAGTTGGTGCCCCAGTCGTTGTGATCAGCGGTGGTCGACCGGTGCGCTGGTCGGGCAGGTCCGTCCGGCCAGCCACATCCGGTGGGCGAACAGGCCCAGGTATCCGGCGAGCACCGCGCCGAGCAGGACGCCGAGCATCGCCGCGGTCGCCGAGGTTCATCACCATCATCCGAACGGTCTGCAGCAGCACTGCGACCATCGGCCACAGCCCGTTGAGGATCGCCGCGACGGTCACCTCACCCAAGCCTCGGTAGTTGAACCGGCCGGGCGGTGCGGTGTAGAACCAGGCCAGCACGACGGCGGCGGTGGCGGCCAATGGATGTAGGCCCTGGTAGATGTCCCAGGTCGCCGCCCGACGTGGCGGTCGGCGAGGTACGTTCGGCGCGACGGCCACTGTGGCTGACGAGCGGGCGGCGGCGACGTCGGTCCACGTCCCGATGCTGGAGACGGAGGTGCCGCTGGGTCGGGAGCAGTTCGAGACCGGGAGATCCACCTGCGTCAGCGTACGACGGTCAACTCGCGGTCCCTGTGCGTCGGCGCGGCGCAGTGGACCCTGATCCTGCAGGAGTCGGACCGGGCGGACATGCACTGGGTGGACGCGGGTTCGCCGAGCAACACCGGCACCGCGACGTTCGTTCGTTCCTGAGCCGACGGCGTCCGGCCTACGGCACCAGGTGGATGCGGACGCGACGGGCGGCGACTGCGGCGTCCTGCAGCACGGCGAGCCGTGGCTCGGGGCAGTCCAGCAGGTGCGGGTGGCGCACCGGCAGCAACGGTGCCAGCCGCCGGTCGGCGAGGACCGCGTCGACCATCAACCGGTCGCCGCCGCAGACCAGCGCGCGGATCGGCTCCTCAGCGTCGGCGGGACAGAATGGCAGCAGCACCCGGGCCACGATGTCGGCGGCCCGGCCGGCCGCCGCCGTCGCCTGGTTGTCGCGCCGCCGGGCGTACCGCTGCTGTGACTGCCCGCCGGCGGCGGTGCGTCCCTGCACGTAGTGGCGCTCCACCTTGGACACCGCAACATTGGTGCCGTCGACGACACCGACCGCCACCGCGCCCTTGCGGGCCAGCAGCAGGCCGATGCGCGGCGGCCGGATCAGTGCGGCGAGCAGACCGTCGACGTCGTTGATCCCGTCGACTCCGGGCGGCGGATGCAGGGTCGCCGTGTCGCCGTTGCTGGCCCCGGTCAGGGTCAGCCCGTCCTCGGTGGCGCCGTCGTGCCGGCCGTAGAAGCCGTCCAGCCAGCCCCGCAGACGCTCCGGGGAGATCTCCACCCACCGGCCACCGCCGGCCGCCGGCCGCGCGCCGCGCATCCGCTCAGCCCCCCGGTACGGCGGGGGAGCCAGCCAGCTCGCGGCCGCGTCCGATCAACTGCTCCAGCCGGGCGGTGAGCCGGTCGGCCCGGTCGGCGGCGACGATGTCGGCAAGCAGGTCGGTGTAGTCCATGGTGAGTCGACGGTACCGCCGGACGAAGTCACCTCGCTCCCCGGTGCCGCCGACCGTGTCGTGTTCGCCGCCGGCGTACCTCGTTCGCCCGCACGTACCGGCGGTCCAGGTCGATGATCTGCTGGCCGAGCGTGGCAGCGGCGGCCGACGCATCCGGTCGCGGCGCGTCGGCCAGGGTCGCGCCGTCGGCGACGTGCCGTCACCACCTCGGTGCCGACGGCGCGTCCCATGCCCGGTCCTGCGGTCCGGCTGCGGCACGCCACAGCTCGTCGGCGCGCCGGGCGTGCTGGTGCGCCCGACGTCGGGGCAGCGTCGCCGTGACATATCCGGCGGCCGTCAGCACGGCAGCCCCGACCGGCCACACCAGCCAGGACCATCCCAGGGTCGACCCACCCCGATGATCGAATCATCGGACTGCCGCCGATTCTGCCCGACCGGTGCCAGCTGCCCGGTCGCGGTGCGGCCCAGCTCGGCGGTGCCCGGTGACCGACGACACAGTCGGCCGACGGGGGAAAATGTGTCGGCGGTGTGAGTTGGGACGTTTTAGCCTGGGCCGGTGCCGCCGCTGATCCCGCACCCCGATCCGGGCAGTCCCGATATCCGGGGGCCGGTGCGCTACCTGTGGTGGCTGGTGTGTCGCCAACCGTGGCGGGTACTGCGCGGCGCGTTGCTCAGTACGGTGTGGATGGTCGGCCTGGCCGGTCGGCCGTACCTGGTGGCCCGGGCGATCGACGACGGACTGCGTCCCGGCCGGTGGGCCGTACTGGCGTGGTGGGTCGGCGCCGTCCTGGTCGCCGGGGTGCTGATCTCCGTGGTTGGTGTGCTGCGGCACCGCACGATGACCTACATCCGCGAGGACGCCACCGCCCGGTCCGCCGGGGTGCTGTCGCGGCAGCTGGCGCGCATCGGCGCGGTCCTACCGAGCCGGCTCGCCACCGGCGAGGTGGCCACCGTCGGCGGCACCGACATCACCCACACCTCGCACGTGCTCACCCTGACCGGGCCGGGCGTCGGCGCGGTGCTGGCGTACCTGGTGGTCGCGGTCCTGCTCTGGACGGTCTCGCCGGTGCTTGCTGCGGTCATCCTGATCGGCGTGCCGGTGGTCGCGGCGCTGCTCGGCCCGCTGCTGCGCCGGTTGGACCGGGCCGAGCAGACCTATCGGCGGGAACAGGGCCAGCTCACCGCCCGCGCCGGTGACATCGTCGCCGGGCTGCGGGTGCTGGCCGGGGTCGGCGGTCGGTCCCTGTTCGCCGACCGCTACGTCGAGCACTCTCAGCGGCTGCGTGGGCACGGCTACCGGGTCGCAGCGGTGAACAGCTGGATCGAGGCACTCACCGTCACCGTCCCCGGCCTGTTCCTCGCCGCCGTGGTGTGGATCTCCGCCCGGATGGCGGTCGCCGACGAGATCACCATCGGGGAGCTGGTCGCCGTCTACGGGTACGTGGCCGCGCTGACCGTCCCGGTCTGGTTCCTGCAGGAGGGCAGCTACCAGTTCATCCGGGGCCGGGTCGCGGCCCGCCGGATCGTGGCCCTGCTGCGGCTCACCCCTGACCCGGTGACGGAACTGGCGGTGCGGCGCACCGCCGCTCCACGGCAGCCGGCAGACCTGCACGACCCCGACAGTGGGTTGACCGTGCCGGCGGGACGGATGATCGGGGTGGCGGCCGACGACCCGGGCGACGGGCAGGCCCTGGCCGACCGGCTGGGCCGGTTCCGCCGGTCCGGGGTGACCTGGGGCGCGGTGCCGCTGGGCGCGGTCGCGCTCGACGAGGTGCGGGCCCGGATCCTGGTCGCTGACCACGACGCGTACCTGTTCGCCGGCACGCTGCGGCAGATCCTGCAGGGTGGGCGGGCGGACGAGCCGGACGCGGCCGGTGACCGACGGGTGCGGGCGGCGGTCCGGGTCGCGTCCGCCGACGACGTGCTGACGTCGCTGCCGGACGGCCTGGCTACCCCGATCGGCAGTCGCGCCCGTACCCTCTCCGGTGGCCAGCGCCAGCGGGTCCGGCTGGCCCGGGCGCTGCTGGTGGAGCCGGAGGTGCTGATCCTGATCGAGCCGACCTCGGCGGTCGACGCGCATACCGAGGCACGGGTCGCCGACCGGCTGCGGGTCGCGCGGGCAGACCGGACCACGGTGCTGGTAACCACGTCCCCGCTGCTGCTCGCGGTCACCGACACGGTGGCGTACCTGCGCGGCGGTCGGGTTGTCGGGATCGGCGGCCACCCGGAGCTGCTGGTCGGCGACCCGGACTACCGAGCGCTGGTCGCCCGGGGCGGCGAACTGACCGACGCGGCCGGACCGACCCTGGGGCCGACTGCGGGGCCGACTGCGGGGCCGGCCGCGGGGCCGACGCCCGGGGCGGGGCAACCGTGACCGCCTCCGGTCGGTTGCCGGTGGCCGATCCGCGTACCGTCCGGCGGGCGACCGGTGAACTACTCGGTCAGCAACGCTGGGTGGTCGCCGGCATCCTGGTGCTGCACGTCGGCGCGGCCCTGGCCGGCCTGGCCGGGCCGTGGCTGCTCGGCCGGATCGTCGACGTGGTCACCGTCGGTGCGTCGGTGGCGGCGGTCGATCGGCTGGCGGCGGCGCTGATCGGGTTCGTCCTGCTGGAAGGGCTGCTCACCCGCTTCGCCCGGTACGTCGGGCTGCGCTTCGGCGAACGGGCGGTTGCCCGGCTCCGCGAGGACTTCGTGCACCGCGTCCTCGGACTACCGGTGTCGGTGGTCGAACGAGCCGGCACCGGCGACCTCGCCACCCGCAGCTCCAGTGACGTCGCCACGGTCGGCACCATGGTCCGCGATGTGGTGCCGGTGGTGGTGATCGCCACCGCGCAGCTGGTCCTGCTGCTCGGCGCGGTGTTCTGGCTGCATCCGCTGCTGGGGCTGGCCGGCCTGATCGGCCTGCCGTCGATCGTGGCGGTGACCCGGTGGTACCTGCGTCGGGCGCGCCCGGCCTACCTGACCGAGGGCGCGGCGATGGCCGCGTTGACCGACACGTTGACCACCACCGCCGACGGTGCCCGTACGGTGGAGGCGCTGCGGCTGGGCGACGAACGGATCCGCGCCGGCCGGACCCGGATCGCCGACCTGTGGGCCGCCCGGCGGGCCACCCTCGCACTGCGTTCGGTGTACTTTCCGGTGGCCGAGGCCAGTGTCGCGTTGCCGATCGGTGCCGCGTTGCTGGTCGGCGGGCTGCTGCTGCACCGGGAGACCGTCACCCTCGGCGCGGTGGTCGCCGCCGCGCTCTACCTGCAGCAGGCCGTCGAGCCGTTGGACACCATCCTGCAGTGGATCGAACAGGCCCAGCGTGGGCTGGCGTCGTACGCCCGGGTGCTCGGCGTCGGGCAGGTGCCGCCGGAGCCGCGCGGCCGGAACGCCACGCCGACCGGCCGTGAGGTGCGGGTGACCGGTCTGACCTTCGGCTACGGCGGCGGCGTCGACGTGCTGCGCGGCATCGACCTGACGGTGGCCGCCGGGCAACGGCTGGCGATCGTCGGCCCGTCCGGGGCGGGCAAGTCCACCCTGGCCCGGCTGATCGCCGGCATCGAGGCGCCCCGCGACGGCGCGGTGCTCCTCGGCGGCTGCCCGGTCACCGAACTCGACCCGGCGCAGCGGCGCCGCCGGATCGCCCTGGTTACCCAGGAACACCACGTTTTCATCGGTACGCTGCGTGAGAACCTGCGGTTCGCCGCCCCCGAAGCGTCCGACCAGGCGTTGCGGTCCGCGTTGGTCACCGTCGGTGCCGACTGGTACGCCGACCTGTCCGCCGGCCTGGACACGTTGCTCGGCGACGGCGCGCTCGACCTGCCGGCCGCGCACGCCCAGCAGGTGGCGCTCGCCCGGCTGGTGCTCGCCGATCCGGACATCCTTATCCTGGACGAGGCGACCGCGGCACTGGACCCGACCACCGCTCGCCGGACCGAGCAGGCGTTGGCGGCGGTACTGGCCGGGCGGACCGTCATCGCCATCGCACACCGGTTGAACTCGGCCCACGACGCCGACCGGGTGGCGGTGCTGGACCAGGGTCGAATTACCGAGCAGGGCAGCCACGACGAGTTGATCGCCGCCGACGGCGCATACGCCGCCTTGTGGCGCTCCTGGCACGGCTGACCGCCCCCGGCGGTGGCGTCGGCCGTGCCAGCCGGACCACCCGTACCATCGGCGCAGGTGCGACGGCGAAGGAGTGAGTGTGCTGGTGGTGCAGGGGCTACTCGGCCCCGCCGGTCGGCTCGCCGTCTGGGCCGAGGACTCGACATTGCCGTCGGCGCCGCCCCGGCGGCCGGGGCGGCCGCCGCGCCGCCGGCCGCACCCGTTCGCCGCCGGCCACGAGACCCTGGTCGCCGCGCTGAGCCCACTGCTCGGGCCGGTGGCGGTGAAGGCGGTCACCGGCAGTACGGCGGTCCGGCTGCCGACCATCACCGGTGCTCCGGTCGAGTCACCGGAGCTGGTCCGTACCCAGTCCGACGCGCCGACCACCGGGCTGGCCCGCGACGGCGGCCGCGCCGACTGGCTGGTGTCCACCCTGGAGTTCGACGCCGACGAGGCGTTGCCGGTGCTCTGCACTCTGCACGAGGTCGATCCGGCAGCCGACATCGCGCCTGGCGACGGTCTGCCGGGCGACGATCTGCCGGGCGGGCTCGTGATCGGCGCCGGGGTGCGCCACCTGGCGCTGTTCGCCGGGTTCGCCGCCGAACTGGTCGCCCGGGGCCGGGTGCTACCCGCTGCCCGGCCCGGCGCGGCACCCGGGTCGGCCACCGCCTGCTGGCTGCCGCTGCTGACCGGTGTCGACCAACGGTGGGCCCGGTCGCTGGCGTTGGCCACCCCGGCGGCGGCGCTGGCCGCCGGGGCGTCCGGCACCGGACACCGGCGTGTCGCCGAGGCACTGGACGCGCTGACCGACGCCGCCGCCCGCGCCGCGCTGCACGGTGTACGGCTGGCCGAGGACCGTGCCCGGTCCGGGCCGTTGGCCGCCCGCGACGCCTGGCTGGCCGCGTTGACCGGGCCCCGGCGGGACTTCACCGCCCCGGTCGCGGCACTCGACGCGCTCGTCGCCGAGCTGGAGCACTGGCAGCGGGACGCGGCCGGCGGCCCGGTGCGGGCCCTGTTCCGGCTGCGCGAACCCGAACGCGACCCCGATCCCGCCATCGACGATTCCGGCACCGACGGTGACGCCACTGACGGTGCCGCCACCGTCGGCTGGCGGCTGGAGTTCGCGTTGCAGGCCACCGCCGAGCCGAGCCTGCTGGTCGACGCCGCTGCGATCTGGCGCGGCGGCCGGCAGCTTCAGCCGCTCACCCGGCACACCGCCGACCCGCAGGAGACGTTGCTGGCCGAGCTCGGCCGGGCCAGCCGCCTGTGGCCGGCGATCGACGACGCGCTGCGCACCGCCGCCCCCGACGGGATGGACCTGGACGTCGCCGCCGCCCACCGGTTCCTGCGCGACGGCGCGCCGGCCCTGCACGCCGCCGGGTTCGGCGTCCTGCTGCCGTCGTGGTGGCGGCGGCCCACCGCCCGACTCGGTGCCCGGCTGCGGGCGAGCAGCCGTACCGCCCCGGGTACCGTCGCCGTCGACCGCGACTTCGGCACGTCCGCCCTGGTCGACTACCGCTGGGAGGTCGCCCTCGGCGACCAGCCGCTGACCGAACAGGAGCTGCGGGACCTGGCCCGGGCCAAGAGCCCGCTGGTACGGCTACGCGGCGAATGGGTCGAGGTCGACCCGACCCGGCTCGCCGCCGGACTGAAACTGCTGCGCTCCGGGGGTGAGCTGGCCGTCACCGATCTGCTGCGGGTCGCTCTCGACGGCGACGGCGACGGTGTCGCGCTGCCGCTGCCGGTGCTCGGCATCGACGCCGACGGGGCGCTCGGTGACCTGCTCAGCGGAGAGGTGGAGCGCCGGCTCACCCCGGTGACCGAGCCGGCCGGTTTCCGGGGCCGGCTGCGCCCGTACCAGCAGCGGGGTCTGGCCTGGCTGCGGTTCCTGGACTCGTTGGGACTCGGCGGGGTACTCGCCGACGACATGGGACTCGGCAAGACCGTACAGCTGCTCGCCTTGCTCGCCGCCGACGAACCCGACGCCGGACCGACGCTGCTGATCTGTCCGATGTCGCTGGTCGGCAACTGGCAGCGGGAGGCTGCCCGGTTCGTGCCGGACCTGACGGTGCACGTGCACCACGGCGCCGACCGACCCCGCGGCCCGGAATTCGTCGCGGCGGTGACCGACGCCCGGCTGGTGGTCACCACCTACGCGGTGGCCGCCCGGGACGCCGCCGACCTGGCCGGCGTCGGCTGGCACCGGATCATGGTCGACGAGGCGCAGGCGATCAAGAACGCGGCGACCCGGCAGGCCGTCGCGATCCGGTCACTGCCCGCCCGGCACCGGGTCGCGATCACCGGTACGCCGGTGGAGAACCGCCTCGCCGACCTGTGGTCGATCATGGAGTTCGCGAATCCGGGCCTGCTCGGCGGCGCGGCCAGTTTCCGCCGCCGCTACGCCGAACCGGTGGAACGCCACGGCGACGCCGAGGCCGCCCAGCGGCTGCGCCGGATCACCAGCCCGTTCGTGCTGCGCCGGCTCAAGACCGACACCTCGATCATCTCCGACCTGCCGGCCAAGTTGGAGATGGAGGTGGTGTGCAACCTCACCGCCGAGCAGGCGTCGCTCTACCAGGCCGTGGTTGACGACATGATGGGGCGGATCGAGTCCAGCGACGGCGTCGAGCGTCGCGGCCTGGTGCTGGCCACCATGACCAAGCTCAAGCAGATCTGCAACCACCCGGCGCAGTTCCTGCGCGATGGCTCGCACCTGGCCGGACGCTCCGGCAAACTGGCCCGGCTCACCGGGATCCTCGACGAAGTGTTGGCGGCGGGGGAGAAGGCGCTGCTGTTCACCCAGTACGCCGAGTTCGGCGCGATGCTGCGCGGGTACCTGTCGTCGTACACCGGTCGGGAGGTGCTGTTCCTGCACGGCGGCCTGGGCAAGGCGGACCGCGACGACCTGGTGGCCCGGTTCCAGGCCGGCGGCGACGCCGACGGCGACGGGCGGGCCGGTCCGCCGCTGTTCGTTCTGTCGTTGAAGGCCGGCGGCACCGGGCTGACCCTGACCGCCGCCAACCATGTCGTGCATGTGGACCGGTGGTGGAACCCGGCGGTGGAGGACCAGGCCACCGACCGGGCGTTCCGGATCGGCCAGCGGCGGGCGGTGCAGGTCCGCAAGTTCGTTTGCGCCGGCACCGTGGAGGAGAAGATCGCGGCGATGGTGGCGGACAAGCGTGGCCTCGCCGCGACCGTGGTCGGCAGCGGTGAGCAGTGGCTGACCGAGCTGTCGACCGCGCAGCTGCGGGATCTGTTTACATTGGAGGCAGGGGCGGTGGTCGAATGAGCTCGTTCGCCGATTTCGGCCGGCCCCGGCGGGTCGACGGCGGGCTGCGGGCCCGCAGCACCCGGGGCGCGATCGGTCAGTCCTGGTGGTCGCGCCGCTTCGTCGACGTGCTGGAGTCGTTCGCGCTCGGCACCCGGCTGACCCGGGGCCGCTCCTACGCCCGAGCCGGGCAGGTGCTCGCCCTGACTGTGGCACCTGGCGTGGTGACCGCCCAGGTACAGGGTTCCCGGCCCCGGCCGTACCAGGCACGGATCGGGCTGCGGCGCTACGGCGACGCGGTGTGGCGGCGGATCGAAGGCACCCTGGCCGGTCAGGCGCTGTACAGCGCCCGGCTGCTCGCCGGTGACCTGCCGCCGGAGCTGGAGCAGGTGTTCGTCGCCGCCGGGGCACCCCTGTTCCCGGCCGGGGTCGACGAGCTGGCGATGAGCTGCAGCTGTCCCGACACGGCGGTGCCGTGCAAGCATCTGGCCGCTACCTGCTATCTGCTCGCCGAGGAGTTCGACACCGACCCGTTCCAGATCTTGCATTGGCGGGGGCGGGACCGGGCCACCCTACTGCGTCAGTTGCGGCTCGCCCGTGGCGGCGACGGGCCGTCTGCCCGTGGTGACGGCGGTGCGTCGTCCGCCGACGCTGCCCCGCCGTCCACCGACTCCAGTGCGCTGCCGGTGAGGTCCCCGGTCGGTGCCGGCCCCGCGCTGGCTGGCCTGTCCGAACCCGTCGCCACGTCGGACGCCGGATTCTGGCGTGCACCGGTGCCGCTGCCGGACCGTGAGCCGGTCCTGCCGGCCCGCGCCGACCTGCTGCTGCGCCAGCTTGGCGCGCCGTCACCGGCGATCGGCGGACCGGCCCTGGTGACGGTGCTGGGCCGGGCCTACCGGCGGTTCGCCGAACCCGCGCCGGCCGACGACTGACCCGGGCTGCCGGTGCGGCCGGCCGGCGACTGCTCCCGCCGGGCGGCCGACGGCGGACGCGGCTACCAGCGGCGGGCCCGCAGCGCGAGGAGCCCGGCGGCGGTGAGCGCCACCGTGCAGATCGACGCGGCGATCCAGCCGCCGAACAGGGCGAGCAGCGGCACCACCGCCCAGAGCAGCACACAGGCGATGATCGCCGCCCGATTCCGCCGGTTGGCGGCCTGATCGCCCAGGCGGGCGACGAAGTCCGGATCGGTCGTCCGCAGATGGCGGGCGATCTGGTCGAACCGGCGTTGATCCTCCCTGCTGAGCATGGCGTGCCTTCCCTCCGAACGTCCCGACGGCCGTGCCGTGGTGGCGAGGCCCGGTAACCCGGATCCGTACCGAACCGATGCGTACCGAACGGCCATCGGGGCATTACCCAATCGCCCGCCGCTCACGCAGCCCGGTCCTGCAGCTTGCGCCTCAACCGGCAAACAGGACGGCCGCCGGCCCGGGACCGTCAGGTCCCGGGCCGGCGGCAGCCGGGAAGATCCGCCTACCCGGGTGAGCACCCGGGCCGGTGGAGTCGCCCGCAGGTGACTGCTGGGAAGGTCACAACGCCCGGCGCAGGGTGGACGTCTGCCGGGGGACGAACACCGCGGCCGCCGGAGCGAGCGGTACGGTGCCCGGCAGCGGCCCGACCGGCGCGCTGCGGGGCTGCGGCAGCCGTGGTGGCGCGGCGGCGGCTTCCCGGGCGTCGACGATGATCCGCTGCACGGCGTACGAGTCAGGTAGCCGCCAGCCGACCTCGTCCGGATCGACCGCCCAGCGGACCGGCCCCTGTGGCAGTACCGTCGGTGGGGCGGGGATCCAGGAGCCCGGCCCGTGCTGGATGACGTCCAGGGAATCGGCCAGCTCCGGGCGCAGCGCGTCACCCGGGCGTACCAGGAACATCCACCGCCCGGTCGGGGTGACCGCGACCGGCCCGCGCAGCTGGCCCCGGCCGGGCGCCGCGGCACCGCCGCGCAGCCGCAGCGTGCACAGCGTCCGCAGGCCGAGCCGGGCCGGCACGTCGAGTACGTCGAACGCCTGTCCGGTGGTCAGCAGGACGGTATGCGGCTGCTGGCGCCACCACGAGCCGACCTGGTGGCGCTGGTCGCTGGCGTCCCGTTCCCAGTGCTGCAACGCTGGATGACAGCCTGTGGTGGGGCAGCCGGGGCGGTCGCACCGGAAGCGCCCCTGGTGCAGGTACGCCCCTGGCGTCACCGGCCAGCCGTGCCTGGCGTAGCGCAGCGCGCCGCGGCGTAGCCGCAGGCGGACGAAAGGCGGTTGGACCGTCCACCGCATGATCGAGATTCCTCCAAGACATCTGGGTGCCGGCCGGACCACTGCCGGGTCCGGCCGGTCGGATCAGGGCAGCCGGATCCGGCGTGGCCGGGGCGGGTACGCCCCCGGCGACACGCCGGAACTTTCGCCTGCCAACCCTTTGCAAGTTGCATCGAAAACTACGACCATCTGTGATGGACCTAACGCACTGCCTGTGCGATGAGCACGGTCAGTGGTCCCGGCGTCCGGGGGGATGCCGCATCGACCAGCACGTTTGCCGGCTCCTAGGTGCCCGGCACCGCGAGGGGGAACATGAGCGTGGAAGAGTTACCCATCGGTCGACGGGTCGCCTACTGGCGTGGCCGACGCAAAATGTCCCAACAGGTGTTCGCCGACCGGCTCGGCAAATCCAAGAGTTGGGTGGACAAGGTCGAACGGGGGGTGCGCCGACTGGACAAGTTCTCGGTAATCCACGAGATCGCCGACGTGCTACAGCTCGACGCGCAACTGCTGCTCGGCAAGGACCCGGAGCGGCGGCCGGAGAGCGTCACCTGCATAGACCAGGTGGAGGTGGAGGAGATTCGAGCCGCACTGGAACGCTACGACTCGATCAGTACGTTCTTCCGACCCACGAACAGCCTGCCGCCGCTCGCCGAGATGCACAAGGCGACCAACCACGCCTGGCTGACCTTCCAGCACGCCAAGTACGGGGTGCTGGCCCGGGCCCTGCCCCGGCTGCTGCGTGACGCGCAGGCCGCCGACGCCCACTACACCGGTGACGACGATGCGCAGCAGGCGGCGAGTCTGCTCGGCCAGCTCTACCAGATTGCCTCGTCCACGCTGCGCAAGCTCGGTGAGCACGATCTCGCCTGGCTGGCCGCCGACCGTTCGATCGCGGTGTCGCACCGGGCCGGCGACCGGCTGCTGACCGGGGTGGCGACCTGCCGGGTCGGCAACGCGCTCCTGGCCCTCGGCCGGTCCCGTGCAGCCCTCGAGGTAAACGTGAACATCGCCAACCGACTCGCCCCGACGGACAGCCGCAGCAGCACCCCGGAGCAGCTGTCCGTCTACGGCCTGCTGCTGCTGCAGGGTGCGATGGCCGCTGCCCGGCTCGGCGACAGCGCAACTGTCCGGGAACTGGTCAACGGTGCCGACGATGCGGCCCGGGCGCTCGGCGAGAACCGCAACCACTACTGGACCTGCTTCGGCCCGACCAACGTGCAACTGCACCGGGCTGCGGCCGCCGTGGAGCTCGGCGAGGGACGGGCGGCGGTCGAGACCCACCGGGTGGTCATGGAGGATCCGGGCTTCAGCGCCCTGCTGCCCGAACGGCGGGCGCACCACCTGCTCGACATCGCCCGCGGCTACGCCCAGTTCGGCGAGCTGGAGAAGGCCACCGAGATGCTGCTGGAGGGCGACCGGCTCGCCCCGGCGGAGATCCGTTGCCGACCGGTGGCCCATGCCGTCATGTCCGACGTGCTGCGCCGTACCCGGGGTACGCCGTCGGCGCCAGTCGCCGAACTCGCCGAACAGATGGGGGTCGGCGTGTGACCCGTCACCTCGCAACAGCCACGTACCCATCGATGGAGAGGTGAGGGTGTGACCCCGGCCGGTGCCCGGATTCTTTACGTGATCGCTTGCGGCAGCCCAGCCTCCCGCCACGTCGGGAGGCTGGTCACGCTCGCCCGACAACGCGGCTGGTCGGTCTGCGTGGTGGTGACCCCGGACGGACGCAAGTTCGTCGACCTGCCGGCGCTGGCCGCACAGACCGGTCACCCGGTCCGGGTCGACTACAAGAACCCCGGCGACCCGGACGTACTACCCCCCGCCGACGCGATGATCGTTGCACCGGCCACCGCCAACACGATCAACAAGTGGGCCGCCGGGATCACCGACACCCTCGCCCTCGGACTGGTCGTCGAAGCACAGGGCAAAGGCCTGCCGATCGTCACACTGCCGTTCACCAACACCGCGCTCGCCCGGCATCCGGCGTTCCAGGCGAGCGTCGCACGGCTGCGTGGCTGGGGGGTGCGGGTGCTGCTCGGTGACGACGTGCTGCCGTTGCGGCCGCCCGGTGAGGGGGACCAGATCATCGACCGGATCCCCTGGCACCTCACCCTCGATGCGCTCGACGAACAGTTGTCCGCCGGCACCACTGACGGCTGACCGGGACGCCGCCGGACCGACGGGGCGCGACGCCCCACAGCCGAACGGACGCCGCCGCGCCTGAACGTCCGGAGCGCGGCGGGTGGATGGGTAAGCTGGGCCGCCGTGGACACAACTGCAGCATCACCGGTACGGGTCGCCGACGTGACCGCCGCCGTCGAGCGGCGCTACCCGACGGCCTGGGCTGAGCAGTGGGACCGCGTCGGCCTGGTCCTCGGCGAACCGGATGCCCCGGTACGGCACGTGTGGTGCGTCGTCGACTGCGTACCGGAAACCGTCGCCGAGGCGGTCGACGCCGGAGCCGACATGATCATCGCCCACCATCCGCTGCTGCTGCGCGGCGTCTCCTCGGTCGCCCCCACCACGTACAAGGGGCGGATCGTCCACGACCTGATCCGGGCCGGCGTCGCGCTGTACGTCGCACACACCAACGCCGACGTGGCCCGACCCGGGGTCTCCGACGCACTCGCCGACCGGCTCGGCCTGACCAACCTGCGGCCCCTGGCGCCGGCGGCACCCGGCAGCCCGGCCGCCGCCGTCGCCGGCCAGGGCGCCGGCCGGATCGGCACGCTGCGCCAGCCGCTCACCCTCGCCGCACTCACCCGGCACGCCGCGGAGGTGCTGCCGGCCACCGCCTGGGGGGTACGGGCCGCCGGTGACCCGGGACGCCTCGTCACCACCGTGGCGGTCTGCGGCGGCGCCGGTGACTCGTACCTGGCTGCCGCGAGCGCCGCCGGAGTCGACGCCTACCTGACCGCCGACCTGCGCCACCACCCGGTCAGCGAACAGACCGCCGCTGGCGGTCCGGCGCTGCTCGACGCCGCCCACTGGGCCACCGAACGCCCCTGGCTGGACGACCTCGCCGCGTACCTCACCGGTGAGCTCGGGGTCGCCGCCACCGTCTCCGACCTCGACACCGACCCATGGACGCTGCACACAGCGTCCGCCGGCCGCTCCCGCGTGGCACCCACTGGCTCTACGCCTACGGCACCCGCCGGCCCTACGCCTACGGCGCCCGCCGGCCCTACGCCTACGGCGCCCGCCGGCCCTACGCCTACGGCGCCCGCCCGCCCTACTCCTACGGCACCCGCCCGTTCCGCGCCCGCCGCATCCACCCATGAGGAGCCCCATCCGTGAAGGCAGACCCGCAAGCCCAGCGCCGCCTGCTCGACCTGCAGGCGATCGACACCGCGCTCGCCCAACTCGCCCACCGGCGACGGACCCTGCCCGAGCACGCTGAGCTGGACGCCCTGGCGCGGGAACTGTCGGCGTTGGAGGACGAGCGGGTCCGCGCCCAGGTCGCCGTCGACGACCTGGACCGCGACATCGCCCGACTGGAACGCGACGTCGACCAGGTCCGCGCCCGCAAGGACAAGGACCAGGCCCGGCTCACCGCCGGCTCCGGCCCGGCCCGGGAGTTGGAGGCGCTGCAGCACGAACTCGCGTCACTGACCCGCCGGCAGACCGAGCTGGAGGACGCCGAACTGGAGCTGATGGAACAGCGGGAAACCGCGCAGGCCGCACTCGACCAGGTCACCGGACGCATCGACAGCACCCGGCAACGGCGTGCTGAGGTCGAGCAGACCCGGGAACGCAACCTCGCCGAGATCGCCAGCGAGGAACAGTTCAAGACCTCCGCCCGCGCCCCGCTGGCCGGCGACCTCCCAGCCGACCTGGTCGCCCTCTACGACAAGATCCGGGAAAACTCGGGTGGGCTGGCCGCCGCGCTGATGCGCGCCGGCCGCTGCGGCGGCTGCCGACTCGAACTCTCCGCCACCGAACGGGGCCGGATCAAGGCGGCCGACCCGGCCGAGGTCCTCCGCTGCGAGGACTGCCGCCGGATCATGGTGCGCACCGCCGAGTCGGGCCTGTGACGGCCGCCTTGAAGGTCGTCGTCGAAGCCGACGGGGGCGCCCGGGGCAACCCCGGGCCCGCCGGGTACGGGGCGGTGGTGCTCGACGCCGACACCGGCACGGTGCTCGCCGAACGGGGCGAGGCGCTCGGCGTCGCCACCAACAACGTCGCCGAGTACCAGGGGCTGATCGCCGGGCTGCGGGCCGCCGCTGAGATCGGCGCCACCTCGGTCGACGTACGGATGGACTCGAAGCTGGTCGTCGAGCAGATGTGCGGCCGGTGGCAGATCAAAAATCCGGGGCTGCGGCCACTCGCCGCGCAGGCCGCCACACTGGTCCGCGAGTTCGACCTGGTCAGGTTCAGCTGGATCCCCCGGGAGCAGAACAAGCGCGCCGACACCCTGGCCAACCAGGCGATGGACCAGGCCGCCGGCAAACCGGCCAAGGCCGCCAAGGCTCCGCCGGCACCTGCCGCGTCGGCTGCGTCTGCGGCCCCGCCGGCCTCCGTCGGATCGGTCGTCGAGGCCCAGCCGTCGATGTTCGCCATCGCCGGGGCCGGTGACGCCCCGGCCGCCTCCTGGGAGCCGCCGACCACCGCCACCGCCACCCGGCTCATCCTGGTCCGGCACGGCGAGACCGGGCTGAACAAGCAGAGCCGCTACTCCGGGCGCGGCGACGTACCGCTGTCCGAGCAGGGCGCGGCGCAGGCCACCGCCGCCGCCGCCCGGATCGCGGTGATCCGGGCCAAGGTCGACGTCATCGTCTGCTCGCCGCTGTCGCGCTGCGTCGACACGGCACGGTCGATCGCCGCCGAGGTCGGCGACCCACCGGTACGCGCCGAGGCCGACCTGATCGAGTGCGACTTCGGCGAATGGGAGGGCCGTACCTTCGCTGAGGTACGGGAACGCTGGCCGGCCGAGTTGACCGCCTGGCTGGCCTCCACCGAACTGTCCCCGCCCGGCGGGGAGTCGTTCGCCCAGGTCGCCGGCCGGGTCCGCCGGGTAGTGCGGGAACTGCTCACCGCGTACCGGGGAAAGACCGTGGTGGTGGTCTCGCACGTCTCCCCGCTGAAGATCATGCTGCGTGACGCGCTGGGTGCCGGGGACGCGCTGCTGCACCGGCTCTACCTCGACCCGACCGGCATCTCGGTGATCGACACCTGGCCGGACGGCGGCGTGGCGGTGCGTACCGTCAACGACACCGCCCACCTCGCCGCCATCGCCACCCCCTGACCTCGCTGGGATCGCCACCGTCTGACCCGGGCGGCCGGTGCGCCGCTAGCCTCGCAGGATGGATCTTCTCGCGTTCGCGTTGCTGGTCGGGGCCGGGCTGGCGGCCGGCACCGTCAACGCGGCGGCCGGCGGCGGCTCGTTGATCACCTTCCCGGCGTTGATCGCCGTCGGCCTGCCGCCGGTGTCGGCGAACGTCACCAACGCGATCGCGGTCTGCCCCGGCTACGTGGCCAGCACCGTCGGCAGCCGCGACGACCTGCCGCGCCGACGCGGGCTGTGGCGCCTCGTCCCGACCGCCGTCGCCGGGGCGGTCCTCGGCTGCGTCCTGCTGCTGATCACCCCGCCCCGGGCCTTCGAGCTGATCGTGCCGTTCCTGGTGATCAGCGCGGCGGCGGTGCTCGGCTTCCAGAACCAGCTGCGGCGCCTCGTCGGCGAACCCCGCGACCTGCCAGCCGGGCGCGAACAGATGTCACTGCAGGCGATGACCTTCTTCTGCGCCGCGTACGGCGGCTATTTCGGTGCCGCGCTTGGGGTGATGCTGGTCGCCGGCCTGGCCCTGGTGCTCGACGAGGCGCTCAACGGCGTCGTCGCGCTGAAGAACCTGCTGTCGGCGGCGGTCGGGGTGACCACCGCCGCCGTGTTTGCCATCTTCGGCCCGGTCGACTGGGCCGCGGCGGTGACGGTCGCCCCGGCCACCATCGTCGGCGGCTATGTCGGCGCGCGGGTGGTGCGCAAGCTGCCGCCGACCGTACTGCGCTTCGGCATCGTCGCCTTCGGCGTCGGTATCGGCGTACTGCTGCATGCCCGCGCCCTACGCTGACCCGCTGGCCGATCCTTTGACGATAATGGTCGGATGGCGCGAACGCTGGTGTATCTGGTCCGGCACGGCGAGCAGAACAGCGACGGGACCGGGCCCGACCCTGGCCTGTCAGAGCTGGGCCGGCGCCAGGCACGCCGGCTCGGTCAGCGGTTGCGTGCGGTGCCATTCGACGCCGTCCACCACGGTCCGGCAGCGCGGGCCGCGCAGACCGCCGAGGAGATCGCGGCTCTCCTGCCCGGGGTTGCGGTGCACGAGTGTCGGCTCGCCGCCGACGTGACGCCGGTCCCGGCACCCGGGCGCGCCAACCAGGCGGTGCCGCAGCGGTACGCCGACTTCCTTGACGCGGTCCCGAAGCCGGAGCGCGACCCCGGCGCTATGCACTTGCGGGCGGCCGTGGCCCACTGGGGGTGGGTCGGCGACGTCGACCGGCATGAGCTGGTGGTGACGCACAACTTCGTGATCGGGTGGGCCGTCAGGCACACGTTGGACGCGCCGTTCTGGCGGTGGCTCGGGCTGAACCAGTTCAACTGCGGCTTGACGATCGTGCAGTGGCGCAGCGACGCTCCGCCGACCCTGGTGAGCTTCAACGACATCGGCCACCTGCCGCCGGGCGAGCGGGGCCAGCCACCGGTGGAGTTGCTGACCTGAGCCGCCTGGCTGTGGGGCGTGTGTCGTGCCTTGGATCTAGAAGGACTAGGCCGGTATATCGACCATGGTTCTTCTAGATCACTGTTGGGCTGGTCGTGGTGGTCCGCCGGGCCTGCGGGCGGGCAATGATCGTGGGCTGCGTACGATTGATCCTCGGACGGACGAGTCGACCGGGCGGCCGCGTCAGCGGGGGGATACGTCCCCTGCTGCCGAGGAACGTCCGGACTCCACAGGGCAGGGTGGTTGCTAACGGCAACCCGGGGCGACCCGCGGGACAGTGCCACAGAAAACAGACCGCCGGGCGGTGAAACGCCCGGTAAGGGTGAAACGGTGGGGTAAGAGCCCACCAGCATCCCGGGTGACCGGGATGGCTCGGTAAACCCCACCCGGAGCAAGGCCAAGAGGGCCGGCGTCGCCAGACGTCGACCTGCGCAGGCGTTTGAGGGCTGCCCGCCCGAGTCTGCGGGTAGGCCGCTGGAGCCTGCCGGCGACGGTAGGCCTAGATGGATGGCCGCCACCGCTGCGCGACCCGGGCAACCGGCGCGTACGGGACAGAATCCGGCGTACAGGTCGACTCGTCCGTCCACCCCAGCTCACAGCCACGCGCGTACCGCCGGCTGCGTCAACAGGGCGGGCATCGACGTTCGCGCCAAGGTTCTATCGTCGGTGCCGTGTCCGACATCCTGCAGATCGGCTCCCTCGCCGTCCCCGTTGGTGCCCTCGTCGTCTACGCGGTCGGGTTCGTCGTCCTCTACTGGGTCATCCGCCTTGCTGTCCGGCACGCCATCCGAGACGCCGACCGGCGGCGGTCAGGTGACCGGCGGTAGCTCCGAGAGGTGGATCGGTCGGTCGGGCTGTTGCCCGAGTGGCTGGAGCTGCTTGACGCTCGACGCCGCCCCAGTTAATCTCGTTCATAGCCGAATATCTATGCGCTGTGAAATCTGTGCTTCGTTGAGGGCATCCGTCGGCCGGTGACCGGGCCGCCGTTCCGACGGTTCACGGCCGTGTGTTCAGCACTAACGGAACGGTGTGCGGCCGACCGCTTCCGGCTGACTTTCGGTGCCACAGGGCCGGGATCGCCAGCGCGTCCGAACGGCATGGGCACTGCTGACGGGTCTGCGTAGCCCGGGAACTGGGCTCATCTGAGTCGGATTCCGCTGACTTCTGGCCGCGTCCACCGCAGGAGAAATCAGGAGGCACTTCGTGAAGAACGTTGGGACCAGCGTTTTCACAACAGGACGTTCACCAGGTACAACAACCGTGCTTGGTGTGGCTGTCACCCTCGCCGCTGTCGGGGCACTCGCCGTGTCCGGCATGTCGGCTGCCGCTGTCCAGGCTGCGGCCGACGAGCCAGCGGCATCAATGTTGGCAAGTTGCGATGACCGGCTGTTCGGCTGGGCGTCAGTGTCGGCGAACGGTGTCGCCACGACGACCGGCGGCGGCAACGCCGCCCCGCAGACGGTCACATCGCTTAGCGATCTACGGCGGTACGCCAACGACTCGACCCCACGCGTCCTGCGGATCTCCGGCACGATCAGCACTGGGTCGGCGGCCGTGGAGGTCGGCAGCAACAAGACCCTGATCGGCGCAGACGCGAACGCGACGATCCGTGGCGGCATCAACATCAACGGCGGTAGCAACATCATCATCCGCAACTTGAACGTGCAGGGTGGCGGCCAGGGCAGCAGCCCGGCCGACACGATCGCCGCGCGCAACGCCCACCACCTATGGTTCGACCACCTGAACCTGTGGGACGCCAGCGACGGGTTGCTGGACCTAACCCGAGGCGTCGACTACATGACGGTGTCCTGGGTCAAGTTCTGGTACACCAACAGTTCCCACTCGCACAGGCTGGCCAGCCTGGTGGGTGGAGGCTCGAACCACGGCGACACCGACAGCGGAAAGCTGAACGCCACCTACCACCACAACTGGTTCGCTGATCTGGTTGACCAGCGTGGACCACGAATGCTGTTTGGCAAAGGCCACGTCTACAACAGCTACTACAATTCCCCCGGGAACGCGTACGCCATCGGCACCGGATCGTACGCCTCCGTTCTCGTGGAGAACAACTACTTCAAGGACATACGGGACCCGCACCGGTTCCAGGACTCGAACCCCACGTACATCACCGCGCGGGGAAACGTCTACGACAACACCAGCGGTCGGCGTCACACAGGTGCCCAGGGTAGTGGCGTCACTCCGTTCACGAACCCGCCGTACAGCTACTCGCTCGACGCCGCAAACGACGTCCCCGGCATCGTCAGTGCCTGCGCGGGCCCGAGGCTGTCCGGGACGCCGCTGCCGCCGACGACGGCGCCGCCGCCCACTACGCCACCACCGACGACCGCGCCGCCGACGACGGCGCCGCCCACCACGCCACCACCTACCACCGCGCCACCGGCCACTGGTGCCTGCAGCGCCTCCTACCAGACCGTCAGCTCGTGGCCCGGCGGCTTCCAGGGCGAGGTGGTCGTACGAGCAGGAAGCACGGCGATCAACGGCTGGACCGTCCGCTGGACCCTCGGCAGCGGGCAGAACATCAACCAGCTCTGGAACGGAAGCCTCAGCACCAGCGGCTCCAGCGTGACGGTACGCAATGTGGACTACAACGGCACACTACCGGCCGGTGGGACCGCGACCTTCGGGTTCCTCGGCTCCGGCTCACCGTCCTCGCCGTCTCTGACCTGTTCCAGCCCGTAAGGTGCCGCTGGGCCAGGTGCCTTGGCCCGAGGCCCTGGCCCAGCAGCGCTCCGCCGGTCACGGATTGTTCGTCCGCGTTGCGTCAGGAGCCGTACGGGGCAGCAGCTGATCGAGTGCCGCGCTCGCGCAAGCATGCCGGACCCGCCGTCTCGAGAACGGCAACCGGGTCTGCTGAGGTCGAGCCGATCCGGACGGATGCCAGCTTCGATCAGTGCTGGTCAGTGCGGCATGAGGTGGCGGGTGAAGAACCGTACTGTGCTGTCCAGTTCGTGTTCCGGGAGCCGGTCGGCGTGCCGGCCCGGGTTGGCGTGCAGCGTCTTCTCCGCCGAGCCGAACGCGTCGAACAGGGCCAGGCTCTGCTCCCGGGGCACCCGTTCGTCGTCCCACTGGATCAGAAACTCGACCGGCACGGTGATGCTGGCCGCAGCGTCCAGCGTGGCTGCGGCGGCTGCTCCGCCGAGGCCGAGGACCGCCGCGCGCACTCGCGGCTCGGCGGCGACGAACGGTACGCCGAGCCCGCAGCCCAGCGAGATCCCCCAGTAGCCGACCGGCCCGCCGCCGAGACGGTCGAGGACGGCCTGCCACTCCGGAACGGTCTGCTCGGCGACCAGGGCGTGGAAGTCGCCGAGCAGCGCGGCCAGGTCGCTGCCGGAGCTGGCAGCGGCCTGGATCTCGGTGGCGATGTCCTGGTAGCGCTCGTCGGTCGGGCGCTCGCCGTGGTTCGGCACGTCCACGCAGACGGCCGCGAATCCGCTGGACACGAAGCGGTGGGCACGGTGCAGGACGCCGGGAGCGGTCTTGTGCTGGCCGCCGCCGTGGCCGATGACGATCAGCGGCGGGCGGTCGGTGCCGCTGCCGGCTGAGGTCCAGAGCACAGCGGGTACGCCGTCGATGGCGAAGTGTTCTTCCTGGATGTTGTGCATGCGCGTACGCGCCTTTCGAGAGTGCCTTGTGCGGGCGCTCCCTAGACCATGCGGGGGAGGGAGTCCCGACCTGTCACAGCGTTGATCGGACTCACCTCCTCGGGCAGCAGTCATGCACGGCGCAGCGAGCGTACCGTAACCTCACCCCGCTATCGGCGCTCACCTGTCGGTCGAAGCCGTACCCGCAGGTCAGCTCACGGCCTTCTTGACGAGGGCGGCGATGGTCTCTGCGGCCTGCTCGCTGAGCTGGGCGACGGCGAAGGACGTCGGCCACAGGCCGCTGTCGTCGGCGAGGTTGGCCGCAGCGGAAGAAGCACAAGACCTTGCCCTTCCTCGCGTACGCCGGCTGGCCGTACCAGAGCTTCGGGGACAGTTCGGGGGCGTTGGTGGTGACGATGGCGTGTATGCGTTCGGCCAGTGCGCGGTCCGACGGTTCCATCTGGGCGATCTTCGACAGCACGTCGAGTTCCTCGGCGGCTGCCTTGCCACCACGACTGCGGGTTGTCTCCCTCCTGAGCTCTGCGGCGCGTTTCTTCATGGCGGTGCGCTCGCCCTCGGAGAAACCCTCCGTGTCTGCCTTGCCCGTCGTGTCGCTCCTGATCGTTGTCGGGTGTGACCGAGGGTCACGCTAGCCGTGCTGCGACGGCTGGTGCTTCTCAAATCCTGATCGGCACAGGCGGCCCGCCGCCACGAGTCCTGACTGGCAGAAGACGCCGCGAGCCGGACATTCGGGCGGTTAGCCTCCGGTGGTGAGCTCCCCGTCTGACGATTACACAGCGACATTGCCGCGAAAGCGGATGGGCTCGGCTGTGCTGCTGCGCGACCATGACGGACGAATCCTGCTTGTCGAGCCGACGTACAAGGACTACTGGGAGCTGCCAGGTGGCGTGGTGGAGGCCGACGAGTCGCCGTACGACGCGGCGGTCCGTGAGCTGGCCGAAGAACTTGGCCTGGCGGTCACTCCCGGCCGGCTGCTGGTGGTCGACTGGGTGCCGCCTCGCCCCGGCCGTACCGAAGGAGTGATGTTCGTGTACGACGGCGGCGTCCTGGAGGCGTCGCAGACCGACGCGATCCGGCTTCCGCCGCAGGAGTTGCGGAACTGGGCGTGGTCGACCCTGCCGCAGGCGCAGCAGCGGCTCTCGCCGCTGCTGGCTCGGCGGGCCGCCGCCGCGCTGGAAGCGGCGACGGACAGCGGGACTGCCTACCTTGAGGGCGGCAATCGGGTAGGGGGGCCGTAGGGCGCGCAGAGTCAGATCGGTGATCGCTCGGTGGTGTCAGGAACTGCTTGCAGTGCCAGAGCTACCCAGGTGCCGGGCGAAGAACCGGATCGAGCTCTCGATTTCGAACGACGGGACTCGGAAGTGGCTGCCAGGGTTGGCGTGCAGCGTCTTTTCTGCGGAGCCAAGTGCGTCGAAGAGCTTCAGGACGGAGTCCCGTGGATTGCCTTCGTCGTCCCACTGCAGCAGGAACTCGACCGGGATCGTGATCCGCGCTGCGATGCCGGTGAGCCACTCGCTTCCAACGAGGCCGAGGACCGCAGCCGTGATCCGAGGCTCGGCCGCGACCAGGCGGATACCCGTCTCACCGGCCTGGGACAGGCCGTAGTACCCGACGGGCTGGCTGTCGCCGACGGAGTCCAGGTTCTGCAGCGCGTCCAGCGTGGTCCGCCAGTCGGGTATGAGCTGCGCCGCCACGGTGTCGTTCAGGGCGGGCCACGCCGGGCCGAAGGGCTCGCCCGCAGCCTCCCGTTCCTCGATGAGCGCGACAAGCCGTCGGATTTCCGGGTGCTCCGGCCTGTCGCCAGTACCGGGCGCGTCGATCGCGGCGACCGCGAAGCCACCGGAGGTGACGTAGGGGAAGGCTCGGGAGACGACCTCCCAGCCCTTTTTGTGCTGGCCGCCGCCGTGCCCGATCAAGACCAGCGGACGGGGACCGGAGCCCTCGGCGGGCGTCCAGAGAACCCCGGGGATGTCTCCGACGCTGAAGAGCTGCTCGCGGATGCCGTCATCGACGGTCTCCGAGGTGATGCGCATGGCAGTGATTGCACCGGCATTCCCGCCGACGAGGCGAGCCAATTACCCGATGAGGAGGCGGTCGGCAACGACGGCGTAGGCCGGCACGCCCGCTGCCGAACCCGAGGGTGTCATCAGAGTGTGGTGACCCTGGCTGACTTACCGAACTCGCTGGGCCGCCTCGCGTGGGGCATCCGGTGGATAGAGTCGCGAGCATGAGCGTCGAGATCGAAGCCGTCCGAGTCGCCACCGACGAGGTCGTGAAAGCGTTCGGACGGCTCCTTCCACAGCTGTCCCGTTCCGCCCAGCCGCTCGACCTGACGGCGCTGGACGAGCTGGTGGCGTCGGACGCAAGTACTTTGCTCATCGCTCGCCGCGAGGGCGAGATCGTCGGCGCGCTGACCCTGGTGATGTTTCCGATCCCGACCGGTAGACGGGCGTGGATCGAGGATGTGGTGGTCGACGAGGTGGCGCGCGGTCTCGGGGTCGGCGCGGCGCTGACTCAGGAGGCCGTCAGGCTGGCTCGGGAGGCTGGCGCTCGGACCGTTGACCTGACGTCGCGCCCGTCTCGTGCTGCCGCGAACCGGCTCTACGAACGACTCGGCTTCAGTCTCCGTGACTCGCGGGTCTACCGCCTTGCACCCGGCGGTCGGTGAGGGCGGCGACGACTTCGGCCATGCTGCCGATGATGGCGTCTGATCCGCTGAGGCTGTGGTATTTGCGGGGTTTGTTGGCGTAGCCGATCGTGGGTACCCCGGCGGCCCGGGCAGCTTCGATGTCGGTGGGTGAGTCGCCGATGAGTACGCATTCCTCGGGGTGGGCGTGCAGTTCACCGATGGCGGCGAGCACCGGTGCCGGGTTCGGTTTCATGCCGGCGGGGTCGGCGTACGGGCGGCCGATGACGGGGTGGATGTAGACGTCCAGCTGTCGCGCGATCAGGTACCGGTTGACGGCGTCGGCGCTGTTGTTGGAGACGATCGCGATGCCGCGTCGGGCGCGATGGGCGGCCACGATGACTTCCTGGGCGTACGGGGTGGGTTCGGCCACGGCGACGGCGTCCAACTCGGCAGCGCGCAGGGCGTCGTCGACTTGGCGCACGATGGTTGGCCGGTCAAGGGTGGCGCTCCAGCGCAGCACGGCGAGCGGGTCGGGTTCATCGAGCAGGTTGGGCGGGACGGTGACGCCCTGGTCGACGAGCAGCCGGCGCAGGGTGGCGGCGACCTGGGGCGCGGGGTGGTTGGCGAAGACCTTGCAGACGGGTCCGTCGAAGTCGAGCAGCAGGAACCGGGCGCGGCCGATGACGGCGGCGAGTTCAGCGGTCATGAGGCGTGCTCGCGGGCGATGGCGGTCAACTTGCTGTCGAAACAGCTGGCGTGACCGCAACGCAGTCGCAACGCGGTCACTGTTCCGCTACCTCTGGTTCGCAACTTCGCCAGCGACGTGGTGAAAGACATCCACGCCGCTGGCGGTTACGCGGAGAGCTGGGACGACTTGAGCGCGGTGGTGAAGGCGGTCCAGGCGGAGGGGGCGAAGGTCAGCGCCGGGCCGGTCGGGTCCTTGCTGTCGCGGGTGGCGACGACTCCCGGCAGGTTGCGGGCGACCTCGACGCACTGGCTGTTCGAGTCGCTGCGGCTGCTCTTGATCCACACGGCGCGGGTGAGGTCCATCGCGCCCCTCCTTCTGGTCTACGCCAAGTCCTTGGCGATCGCGGCGATCAGGTCCCGGGACTTGCCTGGGCTGAGCGCCGCCGTCTGCAGGTGGGTGTAGGTAAGCGTAACCCGATTCATGTCCTCGGGACGTTCCAGATACACGTCTCCAGCTGGGCTGATCACGTACGCGACAGGGCTGTGCACGTCCTCGTCGAAGTCCAGGATCGAGAACGATCCGGTGGTGCCGGGATGATGGCCTTCGCTGAACGGCAGCACCTGCAGCATGACGTTCGGCCGGGTGCTCACTTCGGTCAGGTGGTCGAGCTGGCGGCGCATCACCGCGTCGCCACCCGTACGTCGGTGTAGCGCAGCCTCGTCCACGATGGCCCAGAACTTCAGTGGTGGGTCCTCGGTGAGGCGATCCTGTCGCGCCATTCGTAGCTCGACCCGCCGATTCACCTCGCCGAGATCGTCCGGCCAGGCAGCTTCGACGACGGCTCGGGCGTACTCCTCGGTCTGGAGCAGGCCGGGGACGATGGCCAGCTCGAAGTTGCGCACCTCGCGGGCGGCGCCTTCGAGACCGACGTACATGCTGTAGTTCATCGGGATGGTGCCGTACTTGGACCACCAGCCGCGCTGCTTGCCCTGCTTCTGCAGGTCGAAGATGGTGGTGCGGCGATCTTCGTCGGTGACACCGTAGCGGTCGAGCATGACGATCAGGTCGCCACGGCCGACGCCGACGTCACCGGCCTCGATCTTGTAGATCTTCGACTCGCTGCAGGCGAGCACCTCGGCGATGGCGATCTGGGTGATGCCGGCCGCCTCGCGGGCGGCCTTGAGCTGCCTGCCGAGCTGCCATCGGGCGATCGTGGGTCCGCTTGCTCGTGACATGTAGACCTCCTCCGGATCCTTTTCGGACCTGCCGGTAGGCAGTCTTCCCTTGATTACCGCAACTTTCAAGACCTGACTCCATCCAGTCGGCCGTCTGGAGAAAACTTACACTGAAGTCTTGTAGCCGTACGACAGAGATGTCAATCTGTCTCTGGTTGCGAGAGCCGGGCCGGCAGACCCGAAGTCGGCGTACCGCCTCGTCGCCTCGCACATCCCCGTCCACCTGGGCGCCGGCCGGCGTCGCGGCAAGGAGGCCGGCCGGCGTCCCGACCTGAAGAGGGGGTAGGTCCTCGTGGAAGTCGGTGCGTTGGTCGGCGCGGTCCTGCTGGGGTTCCTGGCCGGACTGTTCGCCTTCAAGGTGAAAGTCAGATGGTGTCCCTGGTGCGGGCGGTCGACCTGGCCCGGACCGCCGCCGCCGGAGGGAGAAGCGCTGTGACCAGGGCATCCGCGAGCTCATCCGGCCGGCACCGGCCGCCGGCGGTCAGCGTCAACGGCGAGACGTACGAGGGGGACGTCGCGCCGGTGCCACTGACCGCCGAGCAGGTCGCCCGGGTGCGGTTCCGCACCCGCTGGCGTGGCCTCGACCCACGGCACGTCGCGGCGTACGTCGCCCAGGTCGCCGTCGAGCTGCGTCGCCGCGACCAGAGTATCGCCCAACTCGTCGAAGAGTTGTCCCTGCTCAAGCAGGCGTTGCGGGACTGGCAGAACGATCAGGCCCGGCTGCCGTATGTCGGTGAACTCGACATCGACCCCGGCGCCTGAGCCGGGTGACGTGCTGGCGATCGGGGCCGCCGCCAGCGTCCAGTTCGCCGGTGACCGGGGCTTCCGCTTCCGGGTCACCGTCGTCGACAAGCGCTGGACCTACGCCGACTGGGTGTGGCTCACCGGCTACGTGCTGGGCCGCGACGGTACAGCCGTCGAACGGCGGGAGATCTTCGTGCAGCGGGACGGGCTGCGCCTACTCTGCCGGCGGCAGCGGTGAGCACCGGTCCGGGGCGACGACGCCCAGGAAGGTGTTCGGTGCCAGGCCGAGCGTGGCGAGTTGCCGCAGGTCGACCCGTCGCTCGTCGTGGCCAACCTGGTGCTGCAGGCTCGGCAACACCGTGGCGAGGTGCCGCACATGACGGCGCTGTCGGACCTGTCGGCGGCCTGAACCAGGGTCATGGCATGCCGGGTGACGACGTGGCGGGTCGGCGGCCGGGGCGCAGCGCGCGCAGCGCGTTGAGGATCACCGCGACGTCGATGCCCTCCTGAGTGAACGCGCCGGCCACCGGCGGCAGCAGGCCGAACGCGGCGACCGCCATCGCCACCACCGCCAGGCCCATGCCGACCGAGGCGCTCTGCACCGCGATCCGCCGGGACCGGTGGGCGATGTCGACTGCGTCGGCGAGCCGGTCCAGCCGGTCACCGGTGAGCACCGCGTCGGCGACCCCGGCCGCGGCGCTGGTCCCGGTGCCGCCGACCGCCACGCCAACGTCAGCGGCGGCCAACGCCGGGGCGTCGTTCACCCCGTCGCCGACCATCACCGTCACCGCGCGGGCCGACTCGTCGCGTACCCGGGCGGTCTTCTCCTGCGGCGGGCAGCGCGCCACGATGTCGTCCACCTCGACCTGCGCGGCGACCCGCTCGGCCACCTCCCGCCGGTCGCCGGTCAGCATGACCAGCCGGGTGAACCCGGCTTGCCGCAGCCGCCGCACCGTGCCGGCGGCGTCGGGCCGCACCGGGTCGCGCAGCAGGATCGCCCCGGCGGGTACGCCGTCCACGCCGACCCACACCGCCGACAGCCCGTCGGCCTCGGCCCGGTCCCGGACCCGGACCGCCCAGTCCGGCAGCGGCCCGTCCGGCTGGCCGACCCGCACCGTACGGCCGTCGACCCGGCCGTGGACGCCCCGGCCGGGATCCTCGGTCACCTCGGCCGGGGCGGTCAGCCGCAGGCCCCGGTTGTCGGCGGCCCGTACCACCGCACCGGCCAGCACGTGCGGGGAGAGCTGTTCCACCGAGGCGGCCAGCCGCAGCAGGTCGGCCGGGTCGGCCCCGTCGCCGGTGACCACGTCGGTAGTCTCCGGCCGGCCGGTGGTCAACGTCCCGGTCTTGTCGACCAGCAGGGTACGGGCGCGGCCGAGCTGCTCCAGCGCGCCGCCGTCGCGGACCAGCACGCCGCGGCGGGCCGCCCGGGACAGCCCGGCGACGATCGCGATCGGGGTGGCCAGCAGCAGCGGGCAGGGGGTGGCGACGACGAGCACGGCGACCGCCCGGACGAACTCACCGGAGACGAGCCAGCCGGCACCGGCCAGCACCAGGGTGAACGGGACGAACGCGGCGGCGTACCGGTCGGCGAGCCGTACCGTCGGCGCCTTGCCGGCACCGGCCTCGGTGGCCAGCCGGACGATCCCGGCGTACGTGCTGCCCTGCGCGGTCTCGACGGCCCGCAACCCGAACGCGACCCCGGCGTTGACCACTCCGCTGGCGACGCGCTCCCCGGCGGCCCGCTCCACCGGCCGCGACTCGCCGGTCACCACCGACTCGTCGAGGGTGGCCGGCTCCTCGACGACGCCGTCGACCGGGACCACGTCGCCGGGGCCGACAACCAGCCGGTCCCCGGCGACGACCTCACCCACGTCGACGGCGGCGACGGTGCCGTCTGCGGCCCGCCGCCGGGCGGTACGCGGTGCGTGCGCGACGAGTGCCTGCAGGTCCCGGCTGGCCCGTCGCTGCGCGTACGTCTCCAGGGTGTGCCCGCTGGCCAGCATCAGCGCCACCACCGCGCCGGCCAGGTACTCGCCGGCCAGCAGCGCGCCGACCAGGGCGAGCACGGCGATGACGTCGACGCCGATCCGTCGCCGGCGCAGCGACTGGCCCATCCAGCGCAGCGCCGGCAGCAGCGCGGCGACCGTGGCGGCCGCCCACACCCCGTCGGCGGCGGGGCCGGCACCGGCGAGCCGCAGCACGCCACCGGTCAGCACCACGGCGGTCAGCGCCGCCAGCGGTGCCCAGGTCCGCCAGCGCAGCGACCCGCCTCCGGCGGTCGGCTCGTCGTCCACCAGGCCAGTCTGCCGGTCGTGCGGCCCGGCGGTGGGCGGTACGCCGGGAACGACCACGGGTGACCGGGGTCCCGTCCGGTCACCCGCCGCCTGACCGTAGCCAGCCTTCGCTACCCGCGAACCCGCGTGGACCAGTACATCGGTCGGCATCCTCTCTGTCCGGTGTGCTGCGGTACGTGTCCAGGGTGCGGCGTCGACCGGAGGCGGGACAGTGATCACGTTCATCTCCGTACATCGGCGTACATCGACTAACATCCGCTGTGGAGCGGCTCGTCGGACGGCGGGTCGCCACAGTGGTGTCTGACCGGTGAGGGTCGTGAGATTCGCGATGGTGCACGGTGTGGACACGCGGCCGCCGGACCGGCTGGTGCGCGACGCCGCCGGGGCACGGACGGTGGACGACCTCGCCGCGCTGCTACGGGCGCTGCGGCGCCGGCACGCTCGTCGGGAGGGCCGGCGGGTGCTGTCCTACCGGGTGCTGGCCACCCGTGCCGGCTGGTCACACACGGCGGTGGCGGAGTACCTGACGGGGAAGACGCTGCCGCCGACGGACCGGTTCGACGTGTTGGTCGGTCTGCTCGGAGCCAGCCCGGTCGAGCGGGGTGTGCTGGCCAGCGCCCGGGACCGGGTCGACGAGCAGCGTCGGGCGACCGTGGCGACGACGGACCCGGCCGTCGTGCCGGCCGACCCGGTCGTCCGGCCGGTGCCCCGGCAACTGCCACCGGCGCTGGGCCACTTCAGCGGCCGCCGTGCCGAGTTGGCGCAGCTGGCCCGGCTCGCGCCGGTCACCGACCCGGCGCGGCAGATCACCCCGGCCGGTACGGTCCGGATCGTGGCGGTCGGCGGCACCGCCGGGGTCGGCAAGACGACCCTCGTCGTGCAGTGGGCGCACCAGGTCGCCGACCGGTTCCCCGATGGACAGCTCTACCTGAACCTGCGCGGTTTCGACCCGGACGCTCAGGCCGCCCTGTACCGCACCACGTTGGCCGGTCGTCGGCTGTTGATCGTGCTGGACAATGCCCGCGACAGCGCTCACGTGCGGCTGCTGCTGCCCAGCTCGCCGCAGTGCCTGGTGGTGATGACCAGCCGGAACCAGCTCACCGGGCTGGTCGCCGCGCACGGCGCCCAGCCGTTGACCCTCGACCTGCTGCACCCGTCGGATGCGGCGGAACTGCTGCGGCGGCGGGTCGGCCAGCGGCGGTGCGCCGCCGAGCCGATGGCGGTGGACGAGATCGTCGCCCGGTGCGCCGGTCTGCCGTTGGCGTTGGCGGTGGTCGCGGCGCGTGCCGTCATCGCACCGCAGATGCCGTTGGCGGCGCTCGCCACCGAGCTGCGGGTCGCCCGGCACCGCCTCGACGCGCTGGCACCGGACGACCCGCAGCTCGGGCGCCGTCTTCTCCTGGTCCTACCAGGCGCTGAGTCCGTCGGCGGCGCAGCTGTTCCGGCTGCTCGGTACTCACCCCGGTCCTACCGTGTCGGCCCCGGCGCCGACGGTGCCCGTTCCGGCTTGCCCCGGTGTCGTCGCCGAGCTGCCGACGGACAGCCAGGCGGCGCTGACCTGGTTCGCCGCCGAGCACATCGTGCTGGAAGCGGTGTTCGACGCGGCCGTCGCCGCCGGGCTGAGGTCTGAAGCGCTGCATCTCACTCAGGTGACGTACACCTATCTGGACCGACGCGGGCACTGGTCGGCGTTGACCGTCCTGCAGCGGTCCGCCTTGCAGTTGAGCCTGTCGTTGCTGCGGGAGCGGCAGGGACGTCATCGCGAGGCGTTGGCGCACGGGCGGACGGCGTACGAGTTCTACGCGGCGGCCGGTGACCGACGGGGGGAGGGCAAGGCGCTCAACGTGGTCGGCTGGCAGCACGCCCAGCTCGGCGAGTACGCCGAGACGCTGGACTGGTGCGGTCGGGCGTTGCGCCTGCTGCGGGAGTTCGGGGACGGACCCGGGCAGGCAACCACCTGGCACAGCCCGGGGTACGCGTACCAGCATCTCGGTGATCCGGACGAGTCGGCTGAACCGGCTGAATTGGTCGGTCCGGCCGGCGTGCCGGTGACGCGCGACGGGGTTGACGCGGCGTCGGGCTGGTGCAAACATCGAACCCCGATGTTTGCGCTAACATCACCTGGCTAAGGTCGATGTTTGCGCAAACATCGGTCCCTCGACTCCTCGGCCCCTCAGCAACCGAAGGTTGGGCGTGATGACCATTCCGCCGGCGCGACCCCGCTGGCTGCCGCGCCGGCGCTCGCTGGCCGGCTGGCAGTTCGTCGCGCCGTTCATGCTGGTCTTCGCGCTCGTCTTCATCGCACCGATCGGCTACGCGATCCACCTCAGCCTCTACCGACGGCAACTGATCGGCGGCAACTCCTTCGTCGGGCTGGACAACTACCAGCGGGCGCTGACCGACCCCCAGTTCTGGTCGGCGCTCGGCCGGGTGGCCGTCTTCCTCGCCGTCCAGGTGCCGATCATGCTGTTCCTCGCACTGCTGGTGGCGCTGGCCATCGACAGCGGTCGGCTGTACGGCAGGAGCTTCTTCCGGGTCGCGATCTTCCTGCCGTACGCGGTCCCGGCCGTCGTCGCCACCCTGATGTGGGGCTTCATGTACGGCACCCGGTTCGGGCTGGTCGGCAACATCAACGACACGCTCGGCGTGACGCTGCCCGACCCGCTGCGCCCCGACCTGGTGCTGCTGTCCATCGGCAACATCGTCACCTGGGAGTTCGTCGGCTACAACATGGTCATCTTCTATTCGGCGCTGCGCGTGGTGCCGACATCGCTGTACGAGGCGGCCGAGGTCGACGGTGCCGGTCAGCTGCGGGTCATCCGCGCCATCAAACTGCCGGCCATCCGGGGGGCGCTGGTCATCGCCACCATCTTCTCCATCATCGGCAGCTTCCAGCTGTTCAACGAACCGAGCATCCTGCAGCACCTGGCACCCAACGCCATCACTACCTACTTCACCCCCAACCTGTACGCGTACTCGCTGTCGTTCTCGGGGCAGCAGTACAACTACTCGGCCACCGTCGCCATCGTGATGGGCCTGGTGACCATGGCGATCGCGTACCTCGTCCAGTTGCGCGGCATCCGGGAGGACGGTCGATGACGCCCGGCCTCACTCGGGTGCGTCGGCCCGGCCGCAGTCTGACCCTGACCGCGCTGACCGGGATCGTCCTCGTCTACAGCCTCGTCCCGCTGCTCTGGCTGCTGGTCAACGCCACCAAGTCGCAGCCGGGTCTGTTCTCCTCGTTCGGGCTGTGGTTCGCCGACGACTTCGCGCTGTGGGACAACGTCGTCGAGACGTTGCGCTACGACGACGGGATCTTCCTCCGCTGGCTGGCCAACACCCTGTTGTACGTGCTCGCCGGTGCCGGCGGCGCCACCCTGCTCGCGACCCTCGGTGGGTACGGCCTGGCCAAGTTCGACTTCGTCGGCCGCCGGGCGGTCTTCGCGATCGTTATCGGCGCGGTTGCCGTGCCCGGCACCGCGCTGGCCGTGCCGACCTTTTTGATGTTCAGCCGCCTCGGCCTGACCAACACCCCGTGGGCGGTGATCATCCCGTCGCTGATCACACCGTTCGGGCTCTATCTGATGTGGGTCTTCGCCGCCGAGGCGATCCCCGACGAACTGCTGGAGGCGGCGCGGTGTGACGGGGCGAGCGAGCTGCGCACCCTGTTCCAGATCTGCCTGCCGCTGCTGGCACCCGGCATCGTCACGGTGCTGCTGTTCAGCATGGTCGCCACCTGGAACAACTACTTCCTGCCGCTGATCATGCTGAAGGACCCGGACTGGTATCCGCTGACCCTCGGCCTGGACGCCTGGAACGCCCAGGCCGCCACCGTCGGCGGCCAGCCGGTGTTCCACCTGGTCATCACCGGGTCGCTGCTGACCATCCTGCCGCTGCTGGCGGCCTTCCTGCTCCTGCAGCGCTACTGGCAGTCGGGGCTGGCCGCCGGCGGCGTCAAGGAGTGACCACCCATCACCGAAGGGACACCCCATGAACGGCACCACTGTGCGGGCGGTCGCGGTCGCCGCAGCGGCCACCCTGGCGCTGGCCGGCTGCGGCTCCGGCGACGACCCGACCGACTCCGCCGGTGACGAGCAGGTCTCCGCCGCCGACGTGCGGGCCGCTCTGGAGGCCGGCGGCGAGTTGACCGTCTGGGCCTGGGAACCGACCCTCGCCGAGGTCGTCACCGGATTCCAGGCCGCCTACCCGAACGTCACGGTGGAACTGGTCAACGCCGGCACCGGCGACGACCAGTACACCGCCCTGCAGAACGCGATCGCCGCCGGCGACGGGCTGCCCGACGTCGCCCAGATCGAGTACTACGCGCTGCCGCAGTTCGCCCTCGCCGGGTCGGTCACCGACCTCACCGACTACGGGGCCGGCGACCTGGCCGGCACCTTCACCCCCGGACCCTGGTCGTCGGTGAACACCGGCGGCGGCGTCCACGGTTTGCCGATGGACTCCGGCCCGATGGCGCTGTTCTACAACCAGGAGGTCTTCGACAAGCACGGCATCGACGTGCCGGCCACCTGGGCGGAGTACGTCGACGCCGCCCGCGAACTGCACCGGGCCGACCCGCAGGTGTACATCACCAACGACGTCGGCGACGCCGGCTTCACCACCAGCCTGATCTGGCAGTCCGGCGGCCAGCCGTTCCAGGTCGACGGCACCGAGGTGCGCATCGACTTCACCGACGACGGCTCGTCCCGGTTCGCCGACACCTGGCAGCAGCTGATCAGTGAGGACCTGCTCGCCCCGGTCAGCTCGTGGAGCGACCAGTGGTACCAGGGGCTGGCCGACGGGACCATCGCCAGCCTCGCCACCGGCGCCTGGATGCCGGCCAACCTGATCTCCGGCGTCGCCGACGGCGCGGGGAAGTGGCGGGTCGCCCCGCTGCCGCAGTGGGAGGCCGGCGGCACCGCCAGCGCCGAGAACGGCGGCAGCTCGCTGGCCGTGCCGTCGGCGGCGGCGAACAAGGCCCTCGCGTACGGGTTCATCGAGTACGCCAACGCCGGCGACGGGGTGCAGATCCGCGTCGACGGCGGCGCCTTCCCGGCCACCACCGCTCAGCTGCGGTCGCCGGAGTTCCTCGGCACCGAGTTCGCGTACTTCGGCGGGCAGCGGGCCAACGAGATCTTCGCCCAGTCGGCCGGCGGCGTCGTCGACGGCTGGTCCTACCTGCCGTTCCAGGTGTACGCCAACAGCGTGTTCAACGACACCGTCGGGCAGGCGTACGTGTCGGACACCCCGCTGACCGAGGCGCTCGACGCCTGGCGGGACACCTGCGTCAGCTACGGCACCGACCAGGGCTTCACCGTCAGCTGAAGAACCCGGCCCGGCACCGCCGCGACGGCGGTGCCGGGCCCGTGGCGCTACCACCCCGACCATCGAGGAGAAGTACGTGGCATTCGGCGTCGACTACCGCTGGCTGCGCTGGCCGGGCAACGGCGGCCCCCGGATCGGCTACGGTGCCGACTACAACCCCGAACAGTGGCCCCGGTCGGTCTGGGACGACGATGTGGCGGCCATGCGCGCCGCCGGGGTGAACATCGTCTCGCTGGCCATCTTCTCCTGGGCCCGGCTGCAGCCCGGCCCGGACGAGTTCGACTTCGCCTGGCTCGACGACATCATGGACCTGCTGCACGCCAACGGCATCGCCGTCGACCTGGCCACCGCGACCGCTTCGCCGCCGCCGTGGCTGACCGCCGCCCACCCGCAGATCCTGCCGGTCGACCGGCACGGCGCCACCGTCTGGCCGGGTGCCCGGCAACACTGGCGGCCCACCTCACCGATCTTCCGGGCGTACGCGTTGCGCCTGGTCCGGGCGATCGCCGAGCGCTACCGTGACCATCCGGCGTTGGCTGCCTGGCACGTCTCCAACGAGCTCGGCTGCCACAACGTCTACGACTTCTCCGACGACGCCGCCGCCGCGTTCCGGACCTGGCTGCGGGACCGCTACGGCGACATCGACACGCTCAACCACGCCTGGGGCACGGCGTTCTGGTCGCAGCGCTACACCGACTTCGCCCAGATCCTGCCGCCCCGACAGGCCGCCTCCTACCCGAATCCGACCCAGCAGCTGGACTTCAAACGGTTCTCCTCCGACGCGCTGCGCGCGCACCTGCGCGCCGAACGCGACATCCTGCGCGAGGTCACCCCGGGCGTGCCGGTCACCACCAACTTCATGGTGATGGGGGAGTCGTCCGGGATGAACTACGCCGACTGGGCGAGTGAGGTCGATTTCGTCGCCAATGACCACTACGTGCACCCGGGACCGCAGGCCCTCGACGAACTGTCCTTCTCGGCGAACCTGACCGGCAACCTGGCCGGCGGACGGCCCTGGTTCCTGATGGAGCACTCCACCAGTGCCGTCAACTGGCAGCCGGTCAACCTGCCCAAACGCGCCGGTGAGCTGGCCCGGGACTCGTTGACCCATGTGGCGCACGGCGCCGACGCGGTCTGCTTCTTCCAGTGGCGCCAGTCGGCGGCCGGTGCGGAGAAGTACCACTCGGCGATGCTGCCGCATGCCGGGGCCGACAGCGACCTGTTCCGCTCGGTCGCCGCGCTCGGCCGTACGCTGTCCGACCTGGCCGGTGTCGCCGGCACCGGGCGCACCCCGGCACCAGCGGCGATCCTGTTCGACTGGGAGTCGTGGTGGGCCTGCGAGCAGGACTCCCATCCGACGTCGCGGCTGCGCTACAAGCAGGAGGCGCTCGACTGGTACTCGGCGTTCCTCGCGCTCGGCATCCGGGCCGACGTGCTGCCGGTCGCCGCCGATTTTTCCGGGTACCGCCTGGTGGTCGCCCCGATCCTGCATCTGGTGCCGGCGGCGCTCGCCGGCCGGCTGCGCGGTCACGTCGCCGCCGGCGGCCACCTGGTGACCACCTACTTCTCCGGGATCGTCGACGAGCACGACCACATCTGGCTCGGCGGGTACCCGGGGGCGCTGCGGGACCTGCTCGGAATCCGGATCGAGGAGTTCGGCCCGCTGCCCGACGGCGCCGAGGTGCTGCTGGACACCGGCGCGACCGGGCAGCTGTGGACCGACCGCGTCACGGTGACCGATCCGCAGGTCGAGGTGCTGGCGGCGTACCGCACCGGCGAGTACGCCGGCCGGCCGGCGGTCACCCGCCGTACGGTCGGTGCCGGTTCAGCCGGCTACGTCTCCACCCGGCTCGGAGTGTCCGATCTGGCCGGTGTACTGGCCAGCTTCGCGACGGCGGCCGGGGTGACCAGCGACCTGCCGGAGCGGTTGCGGGGCAGGGTCGAGTTGGCCGTCCGGGGCGAGCACTGGTTCCTGATCAACCGGACCGACGAGCCGGTGTCGTTGGCCGACGTGGCGGGCGTACCGCTGGTCGGGCCGGCCGAGACGCTGCCGCCCCGGGGGGTCGCGGTACGGGCGGTGCCGACGGCGCACTGACCGGACGTGGGATCCGGTCAGCGCGCCGTCGGCACCGCTGGGTCAGCGTGCCGGCGGCGGGGCGGTACTGGACCGGACCACCAGGCGGGTCGGCACCAGGGTGGTGCCGGTCTGTGCGGTGCCGGTGCGGACCTGGTGCAGCACCGCCTCGACGCAGCGCCGGCCGACCTCGGCGAAGTCCTGATGGACGGTGGCCAGCGGCGGGATGAACGACCCGGCCTCGGCGATGTCGTCGAAGCCAACCACGCTGACGTCACGCGGCACCACCCGGCCGCGTTCGTGCATGGCCCGCAGCACCCCGAGCGCCATCTGGTCGTTGGCGACGAAGATCGCGGTGCAGTCCGGTTCGTCGGCCAGTTCGAGGCCGGCCCGGTAGCCGGCCTCGGCCGACCAGTCGCCGCGGCGCAGCGCCGGCACCTCCCGGCCGGCCTGCGACAAGGTGGTACGCCAGGCGGTCGCTCGCCGCTCTGCGGCGTACGACTCCGGCGGTCCGGCGACATGCCACACCGTACGGTGGCCGAGGTCGAGCAGGTGCCGGACGGCCTGCCGGGCACCGTCGGCCTGGTTGGTGTCGATCACCCGGTAGCGGTCACCGGCATCCGAGTCGACCACGACGAGATGCACGTCGGGAGGCAGCAGCACGGTGCTGGTGTCGAGCAGGTGCACCTCCATGATCACGATGACCGCGTCGACCGCGAGTTCGCCGAGCCGGGTGAAGGCGCCGAGCACCCGGTCCTGGGTGGGAGCGGCGACCGGGATCAGCGTGATCACGTAACCCTCGGCTGCGGCGTGGGTGGCGATCGCCTCCACGGTGTTGCTGTTGCCGGTGGTGGACAGGGTGAAGGTGATCACGCCGATGGTGCGGAACTCGCCGTACTTGAGTGCCCGGGCGGCGCTGTTGGGCCGGTAGCCGAGCTGCTGCATCGCGGCGACGACCTGCTCGCGGGTGCTGGGGATGACACCTGGGTGCCCGGTGGACACCCGGGAGACGGTCTGGGTGGAGACCCCGGCCAGCCGGGCCACGTCGGCCATCGACACCCGGCGTCGGCGACGTCCCGGCGGGTCGGCTGCAGTCGAACTCATCGGGCGTCGACACCTTCCTCTCCCGGCGTCGGCGACGCCCGGTGTCGGGGGTACGCCGGTAGCCGCGCTGACACTAGCAGTGCTCGCCGTGTTTGCGTAAACATGGCGGGATCCCGGAGTCGCCGGTGAGCCCGCCCGCCGGGATGATGGTCGGATGTTGCCCACCCCTCGCGCCCTCTTGCTCGATTTCGGCGGTGTCCTCGTCGACGCCCCCTCGATCTCACCGCAGCCGACCCACCTGGTCGACCGGCTTCGTGCGCTCGTCGGCGACGCGTTGTCCGCCGAACGGATCACCCGGTCGCTGGTCGACGGGCAACGTGAGTACGCCGCCTGGCGGGACCGGATCGGCGAGCAGGACCGCCCCCGGGAGTACGGCCACGAACAGGTCTGGCGGGAGTTCATCACACCCGGCTGGCCGGCCCCGGCCCGCGACGCGGTGCTGCGCGAGGCGACCGCGTTGAGCTACGCGTGGACCCGGCGCGCGGACTGGGCGGTACGCCCCGGCATCCGTGCGGCGTTGGACGCCGCCGCTGCCGCCGGCCTGCCGCTGGCGATCGTCAGCAACACGTTGTGCGGCGCGGCGCACCGCGACTATCTCGACTCGGTGGATCTCGGCGACCGGTTCGCTGTGCAGATCTACAGCGACGAGGCCGGGGTGCGTAAACCCAACCCTGAAGTCGCCTGGCTCGCCGCGCGGGCACTCGACGTGCCGGTGGCGGACTGCTGGTTCGTCGGGGACAGCCCGGCCCGGGACGTCCCGTGCGCCCGGCGGGCCGGAGCCGGTGCGGCGGTGCTGATGGTCTCGGCCCGCACCGGTCGGGAACGTGGCCAGCCCGGCGGGGTGCCGGACGTGACCGTCGATGACGGCCACGGGCTGCGGCGGCTGATCGAGACCGCGTTCGCGACCGGTTGACCTGGCTCTGTTTCCGCGACGGCACCCGGTCCGCTCCGCCCAGGATGGACTCGACTCGACTCGACTCGACTCGACTCGCCTTGGCTCGGGGCGTTGCCGGCCTTTCGTATCGAGCTGTCAATTGCCGGCATGGGAGCCGGCCGCAATGGCGCACGTCTATTATGGAGAAGCGGCGACATTTTGGGCGAAACGGTAGCGCTTTGCCGTTTTTCCGTGCACAGTGTTCTCATGAGCGACAGCGGACCTGGTGGCGAGTACTTCTGGTGCCTTCGTCATCAGCGCGTGGAGTCCGGGGCGGACCTGTGTGCCGCCAAGTACCGGCTCGGTCCCTACACCTCGAAGGCCGAAGCTGAGCAGGCGCTGCAGCGGGTGTCGGAACGCAACGAGGAGTGGGAGACCGAGGACGCCCGCTGGACCGGGGAGCAGGGCTAGGCCCGGTCCGGCCGTACCTGGGTCGGGGACCGGAGACTCCATTGTCTCCATAGGGGGCAAATCCATTGAAAGTCCGCAAGGAGGAGAAAGCCATGGTTGCTGGCACCAAAGCCGCGACCCGTCCCGCCGCCCGGCGGGCGTCGAGCACCGGCACCACGAAGACAGCGGCGCGCAAGACGAGTCCGGCGGCGAAGAAGACGTCCGCGCGGAAGGCATCCGCGACGGCGGCGAAGAAGCCCGCTACGAAGAAGACCAGCCCGACGGCGAGCAAGACCAGCCCGACGGCGAAGAAGGCAGCGGCCAAGAAGACCAGCCCGGCGGCGCGCAGGACGACGGCCACGGCGCGCAAGACCAGTCCAGCCAAGAAGGCGACGGCCACCGCTCGCAAGGCCAGTCCAGCGAGGAAGACCAGTCCGGCGAAGAAGACCGCGACCGCAGGCAGGAGCACGGCCACGAAAGCCACGGCGACGACGACCGCGACCAGGTCCACGCCGGCCAAGGGCACCACCGGCCGGGCCGGGAAGAAGGTCGCCGCCGCGACGAAACGCACCGCGGGCCGGGTGCAGCGGGCCACCTCACCGAGGAACGCCACCCCCGCCCAGCGGGGCACCGCCAAGAAGGCGGCGGCCACCCGCAAGACCGCGAAGAAGACCACCAAGAAGGCCGGGACCCAGACCGCCCGCAAGGCCGGCCGCTGACCCGGGGGGCATACCGGCCACCGTATCTGCACACCGTGTCCGGCCGGCCGCCGCCGTACCACCGACGCGTCACGTGGCGGCCGGCTGCTAGGAATGGTCCGTGCCCTGGGTGTCTGGTGGCCGCCGGCCACGGCGCGGTCGGTGCCTTGTACGCCCACGTCACCGCGCCGTTGCGGCGGCTGGCCGACCGGTACGAGCCCGGGCCGGTCGATGCCGTCGACGGCCGTTGACGCATGTCAGACCAGGTGACCGGCCTGGTCCGGGGTGGTCGACGTCACGGTCCGGTCCCGTGCGGCCGTCCGGTGGGTGAGGATGAGCGGATGGGATATGACGCCAGCACACTGCCCGACGTCTCCGGCCTGACGGTCGGCATCATCGGTGGCACCGGCGACCAGGGACGGGGCCTGGCGTACCGGCTCGCCCGCGCCGGCCAGCCGGTCCGCATCGGGTCCCGCGACGGCACCCGGGCTGTCGCCGCGGCCAAGGAGATCGCCGCGTTGCCCGGGGTCGCGGCCGGGGTGATCAGCGGCGACGGCAACGACGAGGTGGCCGGCGGGTCCGACCTGGTGATCATCGCGGTGCCGTGGGAGGGTCACGAGGCGACCGTCGCCGCACTGCGCGACCCGCTCGCCGGCAAGATCGTGGTCGACTGCGTGAACCCGCTCGGCTTCGACAAGCAGGGCCCGTACCCGTTGCCGGTGGCGCAGGGCAGCGCCGCGCAGCAAGCCGCGGCGCTGCTGCCCGACTCACGGGTCTGCGCCGCCTTCAACCACCTGAGCGCGCCGTTGCTGGCCGACCCGAGAATCGAGCGGATCGACCTGGACGTACTGATCTGCGCCGAGGACCGGGAGGCGGCGGGGGTCGTCGCCGCGCTCGCCGCCCGGATCCCGGACATGCGGGGGATCTACGCCGGCCGGCTGCGCAACGCTCACCAGATCGAGGCGTTCACCGCCAACCTGATCGCCATCAACCGCCGGTACAAGGCGCATTCCGGGGTACGGGTCACCGATCTGTGAGATCCGCCGGATCCCGGGCGATCGGCGGATCCGCCCCGGGACCCGGACGAATCCCGTTGCGACCGGACCGGACGGTGACGGCGGTCGGTCAGAAGGTGTGCGCGGCGGTCGGGAACCGGCCGTCACGGACGTCGTCGGCGTACCGGCGGGTCGCGTCGGCGAGCACCCCGGCGAGGTCGGCGTAGGTCTTCACGAACCGTTGGGTCGGGCCGGACCGCAAGCCGGACATGTCCTGCCAGACCAGCACCTGCGCATCGGTCTCCGGGCCGGCGCCGATGCCGACCGTCGGCACCGGCAGGTCGTGGGTGATCCGCTTGGCGACCACCCCCGGCACCATCTCCAGCACCACGGCGAACGCGCCGGCCTCGGCGACCGCGTGGGCGTCGGCGATCACCTCGTCGGCGGCGTCGCCACGGCCCTGCACCCGGTAGCCGCCGATGGTGTGCTCCCGCTGCGGAGTGAAGCCGACGTGCGCCATCACCGGGATGCCGGCCCCGGTCAGCGCGGCGATCTGGTCGGCGACCCGGCGGCCGCCCTCGAGTTTGACCGCGCCGCAGCCGCCTTCCTTCATGAACCGTACGGCGGTGCGCAGCGCCTGCGTCGGCCCCTCCTCGTAGGAGCCGAACGGCAGGTCACCGACGACCAGCGCGCCCCGGGTGGCCCGGACCACGGCCCGGACCAGCGGCAGTAGTTCGTCGACGGTGACCGGCACGGTGGTCTCGTGGCCGAACACGTTGTTCGCCGCGGAGTCACCGACCAGCAGCACCGGTATGCCGGCCTGGTCGAAGATCGCGGCGGTGTACTGGTCGTACGAGGTGAGCATGGCCCACCGTTCGCCGCGTTCCTTGGCGGCGATCAGGTCTCGGGTGCGGACCCGGCGGCTGACCGGTCCGCCGTACAGTGCGACGGCCTCGGCTGGCGTGGATCGGGACATCGTCGTCTCCTCTCACCCTCGTGGCCGCGGTCGCGGTCCCCGGGGTACGTCCCGATGGTGCCACCGGTGGCACCGGCGCGGAGAGGCTTCAGTGCAGGAATTCACACCTCACCCGGTCACCCGGGGGTCTCATCCGTCGCCGGGCTCCCGCCACCGGTTGGTGATCGGCAGCCGTCGATCACGACCGAACGCCTTGATCGATATCTTGGTGCCGGGCGCCGACTGTCGCCGCTTGTACTCCGCCAGGTCCACCATCCGCAGCACCCGGTCGACCAGTTCCGGATCGTGCCCGGCGGCGACCAGGTCGTCGCGGCCGGCATCGCCGTCGATGTAGCCGGTGAGCACCCCGTCGAGGAGCGCGTAGTCGGGCAGCGAGTCGGTGTCGAGCTGACCGGGACGCAGCTCCGCGCTCGGTGGCTTGGCGATCGAGTTCTCCGGGATCGGCGGCTCGTCGCCCCGCCGGACGGCGTCGTCGTTGCGCCACCGGGCCAGCGTCCACACCAGCGACTTCCAGACGTCCTTGATCGGGTTGAAGCCGCCGACCGAGTCGCCGTACAGGGTGGAGTAGCCAACCGCCAATTCGCTCTTGTTGCCGGTGGTCAGCACCAGATGGCCCTCCTGGTTGGACAGCGCCATCAGGATCACCCCGCGTACCCGGGCCTGCAGGTTCTCCACGGCCAGCCCGGAGAGCGAGATGTTGGCCAGGAACGGGTCCACCATCGGTTGGATCGGCTCGATCCGGTAGTCCAGGCCGGTCCGTTTGGCCAGCTCGGCGGCGTCGGCCCGGGAGTGTTCGGAGGAGAACTGACTGGGCAGCGAGACGCCGACGACCCGGTCCGGGCCGAGCGCGTCCACCGCGATCGCGGCCACCACCGCCGAGTCGATCCCGCCGGACAACCCCAGCACCACCGAGGAGAAGCCGTTCTTGCGGACGTAGTCGCGCAGCCCGAGCACCAGTGCCGACCAGATCTCCGCCTCGGTCGGCAGCGGCTCGGCGACCCCGCCGCTGACCGGCCCGCCCGTCGGGTCGGCCGGCCGGTCACCGACCACCACCCGGTCGATGCTCATCCGGTCCGGGCCGTCCGGGGTCTCCGGGGTGGCCGTCGCGTCGGCGGTCTCCGGGGTCGCGGCGGGGTCCTGCGCCGGGGCGTCCGCGGCCGGCAGCGTCAGGTCGTGCAGCAGCAGATGCTCGACGAACTGCGGCGCGCGGGCCAGCAGCGTGCCGTCCGCGGCGACGATCATCGAGTCGCCGTCGAAGACCAGTTCGTCCTGGCCGCCGACCAGGTTGACGTACGCCACGGTGGCGCCGGCCTCGGCGGCCCGCCGCTGCACCAACGGCAGCCGGGCGTCGTCCTTGTCCAACTCGTACGGCGACCCGTTGACCGTGACGACCAGGCCGACGCCGGCGCGGCGGGCGGCGGTGAACGGCCCGCCGGCCTGCCACAGGTCCTCGCAGATGGTCAACGCCACGTCGACCCCGCAGACGCGCACGACGGTCAACGCGATGCCCGGCACGAAGTAGCGGTCCTCGTCGAAGACACCGTAGTTGGGCAGGTGGTGTTTGAAGTAGGTGGCCGCCACGGTGCCGCCGTGTAACACGGCGAGGGCGTTGCGCGGGCCCCGGCCCGGGTCGGCCTCGGCGCTGATCGCGGCCGGCCCGTCGGCGTCGAGGTAGCCGACCAGCACAGGTACGTCGCCGAACCCGTCGGCGGCCAGGTCGGCGGCGAGTTGCCGGACGCCGGACCGGGCGGCGGCGACGAACGACTCCCGGAACACCAGGTCCTCCACCGGGTAACCGGTGAGCATCATCTCCGGGAACACGACCAGTTGCCCGCCGGCGTCCACCGCCGTACGGGTGAAGTCGCGGACCAGCCGGGCGTTGCCCGGTAGATCGCCAACGGTGGGGTTGACCTGGGCGAGGGCGATGCGCAGCGTCGGCATGTCGCTATCTTCCCCCAGCGCGACCCCGACCAACCCGCCGGTCGCCGACGCCTCGCTACGGGGGACCGGTCAGGTGACTGTGCGGACATGCTCCGGCGTGCCCCGGTGATCGTGGTCTAATATCCCTTTCGTGGTGGCCAATAGAAAAGCGCCGGAATGGCGTGGATTGTCGGCTGGCCCCGCCAGGTGCGCGACCGGAGCGGTCCCGTAACGTCGGTGTAACGAGGTCGGTAAAGACTGGGCAGCTCAGGTGGGAGCCGACAGCACCTGGTCCTGCGCTGGAGGGCAGCAGCGCGGAGAATGGAACCGGTCCGGGCAGACCAGTGTCACGAGGGGTAGACGTGGACCGTCAGCAGGAGTTCGTGCTCCGTACTCTGGAAGAGCGCGACATCCGTTTCGTTCGGTTGTGGTTCACCGACGTGCTCGGCACGCTCAAGAGCGTCTCGGTCGCGCCGGCTGAGCTTGAGGCGGCATTCGAAGAAGGCATCGGCTTCGATGGCTCCGCCATCGAAGGGTTCGCCCGGGTCTTCGAGTCCGACATGGTCGCCATGCCGGATCCCACGACCTTTCAGGTTTTCCCGTTCGAGGGCGGCGTCAGCGGCGAGAGCGCCCGGATGTTCTGTGACATCCTGCTGCCCGACGGTACGCCGTCCTGGGCCGATCCCCGGCACGTGCTGCGCCGGGCGTTGTCCCGGGCCGCCGACAAGGGCTTCACCTTCTACACCCATCCCGAGATCGAGTTCTTCCTGCTGGAGAACAGCCCGGCTGACGGGTCCACCCCGGTGCCGGTCGACTCCGGCGGCTACTTCGACCACACCACCCACGCGGTTGCCCGCGACTTCCGCCGCCAGGCGGTGCTCGCCCTGGAACGGATCGGCATCTCGGTCGAGTTCAGCCACCACGAGGTCGCCCCCGGCCAGCAGGAGATCGACCTGCGCTACGCCGACGCGCTGACCACCGCCGACAACATCATGACCTTCCGCCACGTGGTCAAGGAGGTCGCCCTGTCGCACGGCGTCGCGGCGACCTTCATGCCCAAGCCCTTCACCGACCAGCCGGGCAGCGGGATGCACACCCACCTGTCGCTGTTCGAGGGCGAGCGCAACGCGTTCCACGACGCCGGCGACCCGATGAAGATCTCCAAGGTCGCCAAGGCGTTCATCGCCGGACTGCTGGTGCACGCCCGCGAGTACACCGCGGTCACCAACCAGTGGGTCAACTCCTACAAGCGGCTGTTCCCGCAGGCGCTGCCGGACCGGATCACCGAGTCCCCGGCGTACGTGTGCTGGGGGCACCTGAACCGGTCCGCGCTGGTGCGGGTTCCCGCGTACGGCAAGCCGAACTCGGCCCGGGTCGAGGTCCGCTCGCTGGACTCGGCGACCAACCCGTACCTGGCCTTCGCGGTGATGCTCGGTGCCGGTCTCAAGGGCATCGAGGAGGGCTACGAGCTGCCGCCCGGCTCCGAGGACGACGTGTCGGCGCTGTCCGCCGCCGAGCGCAAGGCGATGGGGTACGAGTCGCTGCCGGAGAACCTCTCCGAGGCGATCGAGGTGATGGCCAGCTCGGAGCTGATCGCCGAGGTGCTCGGCGAGCACGTCTTCGACTTCTTCCTGCGCAACAAGCGCTCCGAGTGGGAGCAGTACCGCCGCGAGGTCACCCCGTACGAGCGTCGCCGCTACCTCGGCGCGCTCTGAGCGGGCTGGCGCCGCCACGCTATCGTCCCTCCCGACACTCGCCGCCCCCGCGGCGACTCGATCGGGAGGAACGTGCGTGCTGGAGGATCTGCTCACCGGAGCTTGGCAGAGCATCGTCTTCGGAGCGGTCGGCGTTGCTCTGATGGCGGCCGGCTTCGTGGTGGTCGACTGGCTCACCCCTGGGAAGTTGCGCGAGCTGATCTGGGTGCATCGCAACGGCAACGCGGCGTTGCTGCTCGCCGCCAACCAGCTCGGCGTCGCCGGCATCGTCTTCACCGCGATCCTGACGAGCTACCCGTCGTTCACCAAAGGGCTCGCCTCGACGATCCTCTTCGGACTGATCGGGCTCGGCATCATGGCGTTGGCCTTCGCCGTGCTCGACTGGCTGACCCCCGGCCGGCTCGGCGCGGTGATCTGCTCCGACGAGCCGCACCCCGCCGCCCGGGTCAGCGCCGCGACGCACTTCGGCGCCGCCCTGATCGTCTGCGCCTGCATCGCCTGAGCCGGCTCGTCGTCCCCGGCCGCTGCCGGCCGGCGCGAAGACGATCCTGGCGCCGGAGCAACCCCGCGAGGGGCGTTCCGGCGCCAGGACCTTTCGGGGCGGGAGCGGATCAGGCGCCGTCCGGCGACTGGTCGGCCGCCGGCCCCTCGTCCGTACCGCCCATCGGGCCGCCACGGCCCGGACCACCGCCGCGTCCGGGGCCGGCGAGCACCCTTTCCTCGTACGCCTTGAGCACCGCGTCGGCCTCGGCCCGGGTGAGCTTTCCGTCGGCGACCGCCGCGTCGAGCCGTTCCTGCAGCGCTGCCTGCCGGTCGGCCGTCCCCTCCGGCCGCTCTCCGCGTTCGGGCCGGTCACCGGTCCGCTCCTCACGGATCTTCTCCAGGGCGGCGGTGACGTCGTCGGCGGAGACGCCGAGTTCGTCGGCCAGCGCCTCAGCCAACTCGGTCATCTTCGCCGCCCGGCGCTCCTCGCCGGTCGATCCGTCGGCACTGGCACTGGCACTGGCACTGGCACTGGCGCTCGGCTCGGCGCCCTCCTGCGCGAAGGCGATGGTCGGCGCCGCGATCCCGACGCTGAGCACGCCCGCCGCGGCCAGGCCCGCGAGCGCCCGCTTCCTCGTGATCCGTCTGGACAAGTCAACCTCCGGATGTCGTTGCGGTGTGGTGCGATGACCTGACCGACGGTGCCTGGCGGTCCTCAACACAACCCATGCCGAAGCTGTCAACGGGCTGTGAGCATCCGGCCGGCTCGGGTCAGCGCACGGCGGGGGAGACCATGAGGGTGCCGGCGGCGGCGTCGACGGTGGCCGGTACGCCGAGGCCAACGGTGCGTGGGGTCTGCCCGTGCCCGAGCGGCAGCCCACCCAGCACCGGTACGCCGAGATCACCGAGCCGTTCAGTGAGCACCTCGGCGACGTCCACCCCGTGCCGGTCGGTGCAGCCGGTGAACTGGCCGAGGGCGACCCCGGCCAGGCCATCCAGCGCGCCGGCCCGGCGCAGCTGAGTGAGCAGTCGGTCCACCCGGTACGGCGGCTCACCGATCTCCTCGATCAGCAGGATCGACCCGGTCAGGTCCGGCAGGTCGGCGGTGCCCACCGAGGCCGCGAGCACGGTCAGGTTGCCGCCGAGCAGGGTGCCGTCGGCCCGACCCGGCACTAGCACCGCCGCGCCGGCCTCGTCCGGCGACCGGGCGAGCACCGTCGGCACCGGCTTCATCAGCGCCCGGCACAGCGACCCGGCGGACACCGCCGGGGTCCGCTCGTCGTCCCAGGCCGCCACCGGCCCGTGCACCGTCGCCAACCGGGCACCCCGCCACAGCGCCAGGTGCAGGGCGGTGATGTCCGAGTACCCGCAGACCACCTTCGGATCCCGGCGCACCGCCGCCATGTCCAGCAGGTCCACCACCCGCTGGGTGCCGTAGCCGCCCCGGGCGCAGACGATGCCGCGTACCGCCGGGTCGGCGAACGCCTCGGCGAGGTCGGCGGCCCGCTGCTGGTCGGTCCCAGCCAGGAAACCGTGCCGGCCCAGTGCGTGCCGGCCCAACCGGGGCCGCAGCCCCCAGCCGGCGAGCACGGCCATTCCCCGCTCGACCGGCTCCGCGGCGACCGGCCCACCCGGGGCCACGATCCGGACCTCGTCACCGGGGTGCAGCGCGAGCGGGCGCAGCGTCGCAGCGCCAGGTCGGGCCGGCTCAGCGGCTGGGGAAAGCAGCTCGCCACCTCGGCGGTCGGCCGGTCGCGGGTCGGTCACCGGCGCGAGACTACGCGAGGTTCCCGGTCCGAACGAGCAGATTTGGTTCCGGTCCGAGCGAGCAGATTTTACGAGTACGCAACCGCGAGCACGCAGGGACCACCTACGGTCACCGCCCTGGCCGATTGGATAGCCTCGACACGTGGGCAGCGCTCTGGTGATCGAGAACGACCCGACCGACGATCTGCGACGGCTGGGGGAGTGGCTCGCCGAAGCCGGCCTGCCGATCGAGGTGTGCCGCCCGTACGCCGACGACCCGGTCCCGGCCGACCTGGCCGACCGACCGGCGGTGATCGTCCTCGGCGGCCGGCCGTCCGCCGTCGGTCCGGACCCGGCCGCCAGCTGGCTGCCTGCGGTCGAAGGGCTGCTGCGCAAGGCCGTCCGCCACCGGATCCCGACCCTCGGCATCGGGCTCGGCGCGCACCTGCTCGCCACCGCGCACGCCGGCACCGTCGAACGCAGCGCCGCCGGCCCGGAGATCGGGCCCGCCCTGGTCGGCAAGCGGGACGCCGCCGCCACCGACCCGCTGTTCCGGTACGTGCCACTCGCGCCGGACGTGCTGCAGTGGCACGTCGACGAGATCACCGAGCTGCCGCACGGCGCGGTGCTGCTGGCCGCCTCCACGCACTACCCCCACCAGGCGTTCCGCCTCGGTGACCGGGCCTGGGGGCTGCAGTTCCACATCGAGTGCGACCGGGACATGGTCAGCACCTGGGCGGCCGGGTCGACCATCCTGACCGAGCTGCGCCTGCCCGCCGACGTGGTCGTCGATGCCTGCGTCGAGGTGCTCGCTGACATCGAGGAGGTCTGGCAACCGTTCGCCGTCCGGTTCGCCGCGCTCGCCCTCGGCCAGCTGCCCGACTCGGACATCCCCCGGACCCTTCCACTGCTCGGCAGTTAGGCCCCCGATGACCAGACCGACCAGTGCCACCGGCCGGCTCGCCCGATACGGCTTCGACGTCAGCGGCACGGACACCGTCCGGGCCGCCGACCTGCTCGGCCCCGACGGGCTCGGGCTGTGGCAGGTACAGGCGCAGCAGCCCGTCGACCCGCCGGCCGCCGAACTGCTGACCGCACTGTCCCGGGCCGCCGACCCCGATCTGGCGCTGCGCCAGCTGCACCGGCTCGTCGAGGCGCAGCGGCGCGGCACCGGCACCGGCGGCTTCGGCACCGGCGGGTCGCCGGTGCTCGACGCCCTGCACGCCGACCCCGGTCTGCGTCGACGGCTGATCGCCGTCCTCGGTGCCTCATCCAGTCTCGGCGACCATCTGGTCGCCAACCCGGACCAGTGGTCGGTGCTCGCCACCGAGAACGGGGTGGCCCCCACCGCCGACGGTGTCCTCGCCGTCGCCCCGACCATCGCCGACGCCGCGTCGACCGTCGAGACGGCCGCTGGTTCGACCGCCGCGCCGACCCCGCTGGTCGGCGCGGCGGCGATCACCGCGCTGCGCCAGGCGTACCGGTTGGCCCTGCTGCGTATCGCGGCGGCCGACCTGACCGGGGGACGGTGCCTGGAACAGACCATGGCGGCGTTGTCCGCGCTGGCCGACGCGACCCTGTCCGCCGCGTACGACATCGCCGTCGCCGAGCTGCCCGACGGCAGCGGCCCGCCCGGCCTCGCCGTGGTGGCGATGGGCAAGTGCGGCGGCAACGAGCTGAACTACGTCTCCGACGTGGACGTGATTTTCGTCGCCGCCGACAACGCCGACCTGACGGTCGCCACCACCGTCGCCACCCGGTTGATCCACATCTGCGGGTTGGTGGCCTGGCCGGTGGACGCCGCGCTGCGCCCGGAAGGCAACCGGGGGCCGCTGGTCCGTACCCTCGGCAGCCACCTCGCCTACTACCAGCGGTGGGCCCGAACCTGGGAGTTCCAGGCGCTGCTCAAGGCCCGGCCGGCGGCCGGCGACCGCGACCTCGCGCAGGAGTGGATCCGGCTGCTGTCGCCGCTGGTCTGGCATGCCGCCGAGCGCCCGGAGGCGGTCGAGGACGTGCGCGCCATGCGCCGCCGGATCATCGAGAACGTCCCGCCCCGCGAGCTGGAACGCGAGATCAAACGCGGCCCCGGCGGGCTGCGCGACATCGAGTTCGCCGTCCAGCTGCTGCAACTGGTGCATGGTCGGGTCGACGAGACGCTGCGGGCCCCCGGCACGCTGCCCACCCTGCGGGCCTTGGTCGCCGGCGGGTACGTCGGCCGCGCCGACGGCGAGGCGCTGCTGCGCGGCTACCGGTTCCTGCGCGGTGTCGAGCACCGGCTGCAACTGCAGGGGCTGCGCCGTACCCATACCGTGCCGGCCGACCCGGTGGCGCTGCGCTGGCTCGCCCAGGCCCTCGGCTATGCCTCGACGCCCGAAACCGACGTCGTCGAGGCATTCCGGGCCGACTGGGTCAGCCACGCCACCGAGGTACGCCGGCTGCACGCCAAGCTGCTCTACCGGCCGCTGCTCGAATCAGTCGCCCGGGTGCCGGCCGAGTCGCTGCGGATGACCCCGCAGGCCGCCCGGCGCCGGCTCGAGGTGCTGGGCTTCGCCGACCCGGCCGGGGCGCTGCGGCATCTGGAAGCGCTCACCGGCGGCGTCTCCCGGACCGCCGCCATCCAGCGCACCCTGTTGCCGGTGCTGCTGCAGGAGTTCGCCGACGCTCCCCAGCCGGACCGGGGGCTGCTGAGCTACCGGCAGGTTTCCGACAAGCTCGGCAGCACCCCCTGGTATCTGCGGCTGCTGCGCGACGAAGGCCTGGTCGCCGGCCGGCTCGCCCGTACCCTCGGGCTGTCCCGGTACGCCGCCGACCTGCTGGCCCGCGAGCCCGAGGCGCTGCGGATGCTGGCGGCCGACGCCGAGCTCACCCCGCGCGACGCGGCGGTGCTGCGCGCCGGCTTCGATGCCGCTGCGGCCCGCCACCTTGGCAGCGGTGGCGGCGAGCCGCCGGATCCGGTCCAGGCGGTCCGCGCCGTGCGGGCCCTGCGCCGCCGCGAACTGCTCCGGCTGGCCTGCGCCGACGTGCTCAACCGGGCCGGCGCGCTGGCCCCGGCCCGGGAAGCCCGGGGCCGGCTCGACGTGGCCGCCGTCGGTGCCGGGCTGTCCGCCGTGGCCGACGCCACGCTCGCCGCCGCGCTGCGGGTCGCGGTCGAGACTGTGCCGCCGCCGGATGGTCTGCGGTTCGCGATCATCGGCATGGGCCGCCTCGGCGGGTACGAGATGAGCTACTCCTCCGACGCCGACGTGCTCTTCGTCTACGACCCACCGCCCGGCCTCGCCGACGACGAGGCCAGCGCCGCCGCCCGGGCGGTCGCCGAGGAACTGCGCCGGCTGCTCGGCATGCCGGCCCCCGATCCACCGCTCGGGGTGGACGCCGACCTGCGCCCCGAAGGCCGGCAGGGGCCGCTGGTGCGCAGCCTCGCAGCGTACGCCCAGTACTACGCCCGGTGGGCGAAGGTGTGGGAGGCGCAAGCTTTGCTGCGGGCCCGGTTCGTCTGCGGCGACCCGTCGCTGGGCGAGGAGTTCGTCGCCGTCGCCGACCCGGTCCGCTACCCGGCCGGCGGGTTGGGCCGGGAGCAGGTCGTCGAGATCCGCCGGATCAAGGCCCGGGTGGAGACCGAACGACTGCCGCGCGGCGCCGACCCGGCCACTCACACCAAGCTCGGCCGGGGCGGGCTCGCCGACGTCGAATGGGCGGTGCAGTTGACCCAGCTGCGGCACGGGCACGCGGTGCCGGCGCTGCGCGACACCCGTACCCTGGTCGCGCTGGCTGCGGCCCGCGACGCCGGCCTGGTCGACGGGGCCGACGCGACCGCGCTGCACGACGGATGGGTCCTCGCCTCCCGGGTCCGCGACGCGCTGATGCTGGTCCGGGGCCGGGCCACCGACCAACTGCCCCGGCACGGTGCCGAGCTGGCCGGGGTGGTCCGGTTGCTCGGCGGTACCGACCCCGGCCAGTTCCTGGACGGCTACCTGCGGACCGCCCGCCGCTGCCGGGCCGCAGCGGAGCGGGTCCTCGGTGCCTGACCGCTGCGGCGACGCCGGAACGCGGTACCACCTCATCCGCTACGTCGGTCTGGCCGGCGCGGTCGCCCTCGCGGTCGCCGCCGGCCTGGGCGGCGCGCTGCCCGAACCACCGGCCGCCGGCTGGGCGGTCTTCACCAGCGGAACCGGCGTGCTCAGCGTGCTCGCCTGGGCCGCCGGCACCGGTGCGATGGTGTGGGCCTGGTGGTCGGCCCGGCACGGTGTGCCGTCGGTACGGTGGGCGTCGACCACCGTCGGCATCTGGGCGGTGCCGCTGCTGGTGGCGCCGCCGCTGGGCAGCCGGGACATCTACTCGTACGCCTGCCAGGGCTGGATCCTGCGCGACGGTGGCGACCCGTACTCCGGAGTGGCCGGTCAGGGCTGTCCCTGGGTCGACGCGGTCGCCCCGTTGTGGCGCGACACCCCGGCCCCGTACGGGCCACTGGTCGTCTGGCTCGCCGGGCTGGCGGTCGCGGTCGGTGCCGGTCTGACCGGCACCCTGCTGGCGCTGCGGATGACCGCCGTGGCCGGGCTGGTGCTGGTGGCGGTGGCGCTGCCCGGTCTGGCCGCCAGGTGCGGCCTGCCGGCCGGCCGGGCGCTCTGGCTGACCTTGGGCTGCCCGGTGGCGCTGATCCACCTGGTCTCGGGGGCGCACAACGACGCGTTGATGGTCGGTCTGCTGGTCGCGGCGTTATGGGTGATCGCCGCCGGATCGGCCCGTGTGACCGATCCAGGGACCGACGGCATCGGTGGTGCGTCGGTGGCGACCGTCGCCGGTGGGCTGCTGCTCGGGCTGGCCGTCGCGGTGAAGGCGACGGCCCTGGTGGTCGTACCGTTCGCGGCGGTGCTCGCGGTGGCCGGGCCGCGCCGACCGGCCGCCCTGGTACGGGCCGGGGCGCTGGTGGTGGCGGGGGCGGTCGGCGCGGTCGCGGCCACCACGGCGCTGTCCGGGCTCGGTCTGGGCTGGGTGAACGGGCTGTCCCGCAGCGGCGACTCGCGGCAGTGGACCTCGCCGCCGACCGCTGTCGGGCTGCTGATCGACTACCTGGGGCGGCTGGTCGGGGTGCGACTGGACGCGGTGGGGGCGGTCCGCGTGGTGGGCCTGGCGCTGCTCGCCGGTTTCCTCGTGTGGCTGTGGTGGCGGGTGTGGCGCGGCGGTGACCCGTTGTCCGGCTGGCGGGGCCCGGACGGTCGTGCCGTGCCGGTGGCGGACTCCGTCGGCCCACCGGCGACCTGGGACCGGGGGACCGTGGTGTTCGGGGCAGGGCTGGCGCTGGCCGCCACGGTGCTCGCCGCGCCGGTCGTCTACCCGTGGTACCTGAGCTGGCCGTTGGCGTTGCTGGCCGCCGCCGCGTACCGCACCGGGTGGTTCCTGCTGCCGGTGGCGGTCGCCGGTTTCCTGGTCCTGCCGGACGGTTCGGGGGTCGCCGCGCTCACCAAGGCGCCGGGCACGGTGGCCATGTGCGCGCTGATCGTCGTGCTGGTGGTGCGGGCGGTCCGATCCGCCCGGCACCCCGACGCGAGCTGACGGACGTCGGACGAGACCGGGGCGGGCAGCGAAACGGCGGTGGGGGCGAGCCGAGGCCCGCCCCACCGCCGTCGTCCACTGCTGGACCGGCGCGGCCGGAATCAGCAGTCGAAGTACATTGCGAACTCGTGCGGGGTCGGCCGCAGGCGGACCGGGTCGACCTCGTTGGACCGCTTCCAGTCGATCCAGGTGGAGACGAGGTCCGGCGTGAAGACCCCACCCTCAAGCAGGAAGTCGTGGTCGGCCTCCAGCGAGTCCAGCACGGCCGGCAGCGAACCCGGCACCTGCTTGACGTTGCCCCACTCCTCCGGCGGCAGGTCGTACAGGTCCTTGTCGATTGGCTCCGGCGGCTCGATCTTGGTCTTGATGCCGTCCAGACCGGCCATCAGCATGGCCGAGAAGGCCAGGTAGACGTTGGCCGACGGGTCCGGCACCCGGAACTCGACCCGCTTGGCCTTGCCGTTGCTGCCGGTAACCGGGATGCGGGTGCAGGCGGACCGGTTGCGCTGCGAGTACACCAGGTTGACCGGTGCCTCGAAGCCGGGCACCAGCCGGCGGTACGAGTTGACCGTCGGGTTGGTGAAGGCCAGCAGCGACGGCGCGTGGTGCAGCAGACCGCCGATGTACCAGCGGGCGGTGTCCGACAGGCCGGCGTAGCCGGTCTCGTCGTAGAACAGCGGCTCACCATTGAGCCACAGACTCTGGTGGGTGTGCATGCCGGAGCCGTTGTCGCCGAACAGCGGCTTCGGCATGAAGGTCGCCGTCTTGCCGCTGGCCCAGGCGGTGTTCTTCACGATGTACTTGAACAGCTGCAGCTGGTCGCCGGCGTGCAGCAGGGTGGAGAACTTGTAGTTGATTTCGGCCTGGCCGGCGGTGCCGACCTCGTGGTGCGACCGCTCCACGGTGAAGCCGGTGTCGATCAGCTTGCGGACGATCTTGTCACGCAGGTCGGCGTAGTGGTCGACCGGTGGCACCGGGAAGTAGCCGCCCTTGTAGTTGGTCTTGTACCCGCGGTTGCCGCCCTCTTCCTCGCGACCGCTGTTCCACCAGCCCTCGATCGAGTCGATGTAGTAGTAGGCCTGGTTCGCGGAGGTCTCGTGGCGGATCGAGTCGAAGATGTAGAACTCCGCCTCGGGCCCGAAGTAGGCGGTGTCGGCGATGCCGCTCGCCGCCAGGTAGGCCTCCGCCTTCTTGGCCACGTTGCGCGGGTCCCGGGAGTACGGCTCCCGGGTGAACGGGTCGTGGATGAAGAAGTTGAGCGCCAGCGTCTTCTCGATCCGGAACGGGTCGATGAAGGCGGTGGCGACATCCGGCAGCAGCAGCATGTCCGACTCGTGGATCGCCTGGAAACCACGGATCGAAGACCCGTCGAAGGCGAGGCCGGTGGTGAAAATGTCCTCGTCGACCGACTCGACCGGCAAGTTGAAGTGCTGCATCACGCCGGGCAGGTCACAGAAGCGTACGTCGACGAATTTCACGCCCTCGTCTTTGAGGTACCGCAGTAGTTCCTCGGGATTGGCGAACACACGTCCTCCTGGCACGTCGCACTGATGGCTATGCTGGTCGCGACGCTATGGCCGCAGGGTTGCCCCACCATGTCTCTAATGTTTCCGCCGTGTTACGTCCGGTGCGGAGCGTGATCCCGACCAATCGTCCCCCGCAGGATACGGCAGACGGCCCAGACTAGTCTGGCCGTTCGTGGGTATCGGGAGGGGGCAGCGTGGCGGCAAGCGCAAATGCGGCTGCGGGTGGAGCGACCGGTGGCCCGGCGGGGCAGGGTGACGAGGTGCCGAGTCTGCTACGGCGAACCGGCGCTCTGGTGATTGATTGGCTACTTTGTGTGCTAATCTCCAGCCTTTTCGCCGACCCGGCCCGCTCCGGCTGGCCACCGGTGGTGGTGCTGATCGCCGAGTACGGCTTCTTCCTGGGCCTGTTCGCCCAGACCCCGGGGATGTGGCTGGCCAGGATCCGGTGCGTCTCGGACGCCGACGGCGGCCGGATCGGCGTACCCCGGGCACTGCTGCGTGGACTGCTGCTGGCCCTGGTGATCCCGCCCCTGGTGATGGACGGGCGGCGGCGCGGCCTGCACGACCGGGCCGCCGGATCGGTCGTCGTCGCCCCCCGCTGAGCCACGACCGCACCGCCCGGCCCGCGACCCGGGTCGGACCGCAATGGCGGCGACCGCCGGTCAGCGGCCGCGGGTCTGCCGGAAGGCGCCCTTCGGCGGGCGCATGTTCTTCGGAATGGCGCCCTTGGGTATTTGCGGCCGGGCCGACAACGCGGTCAGCCGCTTGTCCAACGCGTTGACGTCCTTGCCGGTCAGGTTGCGCGGCAAGCGCATCAACGTCGTACGCATCTTGCGGATCGACAACTCGCCCTCGTCGGTGCCGATCACGTAGTCGTACAGCGGCGCACTGCCGATCACCTTCGCCAGCCGCCGCTTCTCCTGACCGAGCAGCCCCCGGACCCGCTGTGGGTTGCCCTCGGCGAGCAGGATCACCCCGGGCCGCCCGATCACCAGGTGGACCATGTCCATCTGGGTGGTCGAACTGACCGCCGGCGTCACCCGCCAGTCACCGCGCATGTTCTCCAGCAGCGAGGCCGCCGCACCCGGCTGGCCCTCGGCGACGTTCATCATCGCCGTGTTCGACCGCAGGTTCAGCACGATCAGTACGGCGAGCAGCGCCACCAGGATGCCGACCGGTAGCCACATCCACCCCAAGGCGATCACCACCGGTACGGTGATCGCCAGCGGCAGCACGACGGCGGCCACCGCCAGCGGGACGAACCACTTGTCGCGCTTGGCGGTGAACGAGAACACCATGCCGATCTGCTTCAGCCGCTGGCCGAACGACACCTTCTCCTGGGGTTTCGCCATGCGAGGGAGTCTAGTTGCCGGGGGCGAAGCCGTTCACCGGGCGGTCAGCCGGCCAGCGGCTGGGCCTCGCGCTGGCGCAGCGCCTGCCGGTAGAGCCGGCCGGCGCGGTACGACGAACGCACCAGCGGGCCGCTCATCACCCCGGAAAAGCCGATCTGCTCGGCCTCCTCGCGCAGCTCGACGAACTCCTCCGGCTTGACCCAGCGCTGCACCGGGTGATGCCGCGGCGTCGGGCGCAGATACTGGGTGATGGTGACCAGCTCGCACCCGGCGGCGTGCAGATCGCGCAGCGCCTGTGACACCTCGGAGCGCTCCTCGCCGAGGCCGAGGATCAAGTTGGACTTGGCCACCAGACCGGCCGTGCGGGCCCGGGTGAGCACCTGGAGCGAGCGCTCGTACCGGAAGGCCGGCCGGATCCGCTTGAAGATCCGGGGCACCGTCTCGACGTTGTGGGCGAGCACCTCCGGTCGGGCGGCGAACACCTCGTCGAGCTGGCCGGCGTCGCCGTTGAAATCCGGGATCAGCAACTCGACGCCGCAGCCGGGCCGCAGTGCGTGAATCTGCCGGACGGTCTCGGCGTACAGCCAGGCACCCCCGTCGGGCAGGTCGTCGCGGGCCACCCCGGTGACCGTGGCGTAGCGCAGATCCATCGCCGCGACCGACTCGCCGACCCGGCGGGGCTCGTCGGCGTCGAACTCGGCCGGTTTGCCGGTGTCGATCTGACAGAAGTCGCAGCGCCGGGTGCACTGGTCCCCACCGATGAGGAAGGTGGCCTCCCGGTCTTCCCAACACTCGTAGATGTTGGGGCAGCCGGCCTCCTGACAGACGGTGTGCAGCCCTTCCCGTTGCACCAGCCCGCGCAGCTCGGTGAACTCGGGCCCCATCCTGGCCTTGACCTTGATCCACGGGGGTTTGCGCTCGATCGGGGTCTCGGCGTTGCGGACCTCCAGGCGCAGCAGGCGTCGTCCCTCCGGAGCAATGGTCACCCTTGCCAGCCTACGCCGGCCGATGCCCGCTCGGGCGGTTGGGCGACCGTGCGGCCGCCGTTCACCGGGTGAGTTGGCTCACCCGAGGCATCGATCGGCCGGCGGACCCGAGAGCTGCCGGCTCACCCGAGCGTGGCCAGGTGCCGTTCGACGACCGGCAGCACCTCGGCGACGGTCACCGGCCGGCCGAGCTCGGCGCTCAGCGAGGTGACGCCGACGTCGCGCAGACCGCACGGCACGATCCGGTCGTACGCCGTCAGGTCCGGATCGCAGTTGATCGCGAAGCCGTGCTGGGTGACCCCGCGGGCGACCCGGATGCCGATCGCCGCCACCTTGCGGGCCGGTCCACGGTCGTCGGCCGGCACCCAGACGCCGCTGTGGTTCGGCCCGTCGAGGCGGGTGGCGGCCAGCCCGAACTCGGCGCAGACGTCGATCAGCAGCTGTTCGACCCGGCGTACGTAGGCGACCACGTCGATCGGTTCCGGCAACCGGACGATGGGGTAGCCGACCAGCTGCCCCGGGCCGTGCCAGGTGATCTTGCCGCCCCGGTCGACGTCCACCACCGGGGTGCCGTCCACCGGGCGGTCCCACGGTTCGGTGCGCTTGCCGGCCGTGTACACGCTCGGGTGCTCCAGCAGGAGCACGGTGTCCGGCTCCTCGCCGGCGACCACGGCGGCGTGCAGTCGACGCTGCTCCTGCCAGGCGATCTGGTAGTCGACGACTCCGGCTCGGACCCCGCGCGCGCGGGGAAGGGTGCTGGTCACGCCGTCCAGCCTAGTCCGTTACCGGTCGGTCGGGCCGGTCCGTGGTCCGGCTCACCAGCCGCCTTCGGGCGCCGGCCAGAGCCAGACGTCGGTGATCCGCTGCGGCGGGCCGAGCAGTTCGGTGGTCGCGGTCAGCAGGGCCTCGGCGTCGACCGGGAACTTCGCCCCGTGCACCTGGTCGGCGAGCACCACCGCCTCGGCGTCCCAGTACCGCAGGTCGGCGCGGGCGGCGGCCCGGTCGGCGTCGGTGATCGGCGGCACCACGCCGGTGCGGGCGACCTCGTGCAGCAGCCCGTCGGTGGCCCGGGGGACCGGTCCGATCCGGCCCCGGCCGTCCGGTCCGCCGGGGCCGAGGAAGAAGCCGGACGGGATGGCGAACTCGCCCTGCCGGTGCGCGAACGCGTACGCCTGCCAGCGTTGACCGTCGGGGAGCACGTCGAGGGTGAACGGCACCGGGGCGAGCACCCCGCCCCGGCTGACGTGGTCGCGCCAGGCACCGGAGGTGATGAAGTCCGGGATCGGCTCCCGTTCGATGGTGAGCAGACTGGCCGGGGTCAGCGGCAGCAGCGCCGCAGCGAACGCTGCTGCCCACCACCGGCCGTACCGCGCCTGCCCGGCCGCCCGACGGGTGAGTAGCAGGCTCAGTGTCAGCGCCAGCAGGATGCCGATGACCGGGGTGACCACCATGGCCAGCCGGGCCGGCAGCGCGGCGTTGAACACCGGTGCGCCGGCCAACGGGGCGTACGGCAGCGGGATGTCGGTGATCGTCCCGCCGATCTTCAGTCGGGGGCCGAGGGATAGCACCGCGAACAGTGCGGCGGTGACGGCGAGGGCCCGCAGCGTGGCCCGGCGGCCGGGATCGGCGGCCCGCCAGAGCAGCACCAGGCAGCCGACGGTCAACATCAGCAGCGGTACGCCGAAGAAGCTGTTCTCCTCGGTCTCGTTCGGCGCCAGCCCGGTGCCCAGCCCGGCGACACCGGCGAGCGAGCGTTCTGGGAACGCCCCGTAGGCGAGGATGTCCTCGCTGTGCACCCGGGCGTCGAAACCGGTGCCGTGGAACACCTGCGGGCCGAAGAAGTGCAACCACAACGGGTACGCCAACAGTGCGGTCGCCGCGACCGCAGTGAGCGCTAGGCCGCGCAGCAGTCGGGGGAGCGCGTCGCGGACCTCGGCGGCGCGGCTGCGGTCCAGCGCCGAGACGCCGAGGAACACGCCGCAGGCCAGGGCGGTGAAGAACAGGCCCTCGGCGGCGATCGAGAAGGCCGCCGCGACGAGCGGGCCGAGGATCAGGCCGTTGCGCACCCAGCCGCCCCGGTCCAGCGGCCGCGCCCCGGGGCGCCCACGCAGCGCGAGGACCCGCCAGACGATGATCGGCACCAGCCAGCCGGCGGTCCAGTTGAGGTGGGCGTTGGCGTGCGACACCATCGCCGGCGCGAAGCCGCAGAACAGTCCGCCGACGGCGGCCGCCAGCCGGGACGGCACGAACGGCGCGCCGTTGTCGCCGGTGGGCAGCCGGGACAGCAGCCAGTACCAGGCGAAAGCGGTGCCGGCCAGGTTGAGGGTGAGGATGACCAGGAAGGTCGCCGGTGGCCCGATCAGGAAGGTCAGCGGCGCGAACAGCACCGCGTACACGGTGATCGAGGTGTTGACCGCGAGATTCACCCCGTCGGGGGCGTTGAGCAGGTAGGTGAACAACGGGTTCTCGCCGTGGGTCAGCGCGTACGCCCCATAGCCGAGTAGCCACTCGAACAGCGCCTGGTCGCTGGAGTTGACGGTGATCGCCCGGCTGTCCGGCCCGGCCCACAGCCCGCTGGTGACCCAGCCGGCGAGGGCCACCGCGACCACCGCGACGACCAGGTCGGCGCGCCGGCGGGCCGGGCCGCCGGCCCGGCCCGGTGGACGGCCGCTGGTCACCGGCCGGTCGGTCGCGGCGCTGTCGGGCAGTGGGGACGGAGCGGTCGGCACCGGCGGAGAGTACCAATTTCGCCCGACACGCCCGTGCCGTACCTAGGCTTGACGAAGTTATTGGAAATGACTTCCAATGTACGCGTACCTGTTGAGTTGTTTGGGAGAGATCCACGGTGAAGATCTGTTTTGTCGGTAAGGGTGGCAGCGGCAAGACCACCCTGGCGGCCCTGTTCGCCCGCCACCTCGCGGCCACCCCGGTCGGCGTCGATGGTGCGCCGCCGCTGCTGGCGGTCGACGCCGACATCAACCAGCATCTCGCCGCGGCCCTCGGCGCCAGCGACGACGAGGCGGTGCTGCTGCCGGCGCTGGGCGACCACCTGGCCGACATCAAGGAGTACCTGCGCGGCGACAATTCCCGGATCAGCTCGGCCGCGGCGATGGTCAAGACCACCCCGCCCGGGCGTGGCTCGCGGCTGCTCACCGTCGCCGGGGTCAACCGGATCTACGACGCGCTGGTCCGCGAGGTGGCCGGCATTCGGCTCGCCGTGACCGGGCCGTTCGCCACCGACGATCTCGGTGTCGCCTGCTACCACTCCAAGGTCGGCGCGGTGGAACTGCTGCTCAACCACCTGGTCGACGGCGCCGGCGAGTACGTGGTCGTCGACATGACCGCCGGGGCCGACTCGTTCGCTTCCGGGCTGTTCACCCGGTTCGACACCACCTTTCTGGTTTGCGAGCCCACGGTGCGCAGCGTCGGCGTCTACCGGCAGTACGTCGGGTACGCCCGCGACTACGGCGTACGCGTGCACGTGATCGGCAACAAGATCGACGACGAGTCGGACGTGGACTTCCTGCGCGAGCACGTCGGCGCTGACCTGCTGACCTGGATCGGCCGGTCGGCCTTTGTCAAGGCGGCCGAGCGGGGTCGACACCAGCCGATCACCGCGATGGAGCCGGCGAACCGTGACGCGCTGGACACGATGCGTACGGCCGTCGATGCTTGTGGCAAGGACTGGGCCAGCTACACCCGGCAGGCGGTGGAGTTCCACCTGCGTAACGCCGCCGCCTGGGCCAACGACCGGGTCGGCGAGAACCTCGCCGACCAGGTCGACCCGGAGTTCGTACTCGGGCCAGATCTGCTGGTCCGCTGACCGTCAGCGTGAGGAGAAAGCATGTCCCTCGACGTACCCGCCGCCCTGCTGGAGCGGGCCGAAGCCGGCCGGATCGACGATGCTGAGTTCGTCGACTGCGTACGCCAGTCCCTGCCGTACGCCTGGTCGGTGGTGTCCCAGGTGGCCGCCGAGGCCCAGGGCGGCACGGCCGAGTTCGCCGACCACGCGGTGCCGCCTCCCAGCGAGGCCGAGCGTGGCCAACTGCTGCGGGCGCTGGCCAGCGACGCGATCCGGGGCGGCCTGGAGCGGCACTTCGGCGTCAAGTTCGCCTTCCAGAACTGCCACCGGGTGGCCGCCTTCAAACTCTCCGCCGTCGGCGGTGAGACCTACCAGGAGTTCATCTCCCCGGTGGCCCAGCTACGCAACCAGTCACCCGAGCTGCGTGACTGCTGATCCGACCACCGCGCCGGTGGCCGGCGACCTGAACCGGCCGGCAGTGGACCTGTTCCTGCTGGCGGCACACGGTCTGCCGGCCACCGTCGACTACGCGCGCGCCGCCGAGGCAGCCGGCCTCGGCGGCGTGTGGCTGGCCGAACACCACTTCGTCTCGTACGGGCAGTGCCCGTCGGCCACCACCCTCGCCGGCTACCTGCTCGGCGCCACCCGTCGGATCGCCGTCGGCACCGCGGCGGCCGTACTGTCCAACCGGCATCCGGTCGCGCTCGCCGAGGAGACGGTCCTGCTGGACACGGTCTCCGCCGGCCGGTTCCGGCTCGGGGTCGCCCGCGGTGGTCCCTGGGTGGATCTGGAGGTCTTCGGTACCGGCCTGGACCGGTACCGGGACGGCTTCGCCGAGTCGCTGGACCTGCTGGGGTGCTGGCTCTCCGGCGCGGCGACGGTCGGCGCCGACGGCGGGTTCTTCACGTTCCGCGACGTGCCGGTGGTGCCCCGACCGGCCCGCCCGATCCCGGTCTGGGTGGCGGCGACCTCGTCGGCGACGGTCGACCTCGCGGCCGCCCGAGGGCATCCGCTGCTGCTCGGGGTGCACGACGACGACGCGGCGAAGGCCGCCACGCTGGCCCGGTACGCCGACGTCGCCGCCGCCAACGGGCACGACCCGGCCGTCGTGCCGCACGCCTCGGTGCATCTGATCGGGCTCGCCGACTCCCGGGCCGCCGCCGAGCGTCAGCTTCGCCGGACCCTGCCACCCTGGCTGGCCACCACCCGGGAGTACGTCCGGATCGACGGCTCGTCGCCGGCCCACCGGGACCTCGACGGCTACGCCGAGCGCCTGCTGCGAATCCACCCACTGGGCAGCGCGGCCGAGTGCGCCGCGCGGCTCGCCGCCAGCGCGGCGACCGTCGGCGCCCACCGGCTGGTGCTGATGGTCGAGGGCGCCGGCCCGGCCGGCACCGGCGACCTGATCACCGCCATCGGCACCGATCTGCTTCCGGCCCTGCTCTGACCGGTCCGGAGCTCTGACCGGTCCGGAAGCCACCCGGTGCGAGGTCACGCCTGCGTCAGGGCGGCGTGCAGCGCGTCCGGCAGGTCCGGGTACCGGTAGGTGAACCCGGCCTCGGTCAGCGCCCCAGGCAACACCCGGGAGGACCGCAGCGCCTCGGTGGCGAACTCGCCCAGCGCCACGTGCAACGCGAACGCCGGGATCGGCAGCACCGCCGGTCGGTGCACCGCCGCCCCGAGCGCCTTGCCGAACGCCGCGTTGGTCACCGGCGCCGGCCCGACCACGTTGACCGGGCCGGAGATGTCATCGTGATCCAGCAGGAAGGTCACCGCCCGCAGCCAGTCCTGCATGGCGATCCACGGCACCCACTGCCGCCCGCTGCCGAGCTTGCCGCCCAGGCCGAGCCGGAACGGCAGCAGCTGCGGCTTGAGCAGACCGCCGTCGCGGTGCAACGGCAGACCGGTGCGCAGCCGGACCACCCGTACGCCGGCGTTCTCGGCCGGCCCGGTGGCCGCCTCCCAGACCCGGGCCACGTCGGCCAGGAAACCCTCACCGGCCGGGGCGTTCTCCTCGACCGGCTGGTCGCCGGTGTCGCCGTACCAGCCGACCGCTGACGAGTTCAGCAGCACCGCCGGTCGGTCCGCTGCCGCAAGCCCGGCCATCGCGGTGGCCAGCGTGGTGGTGCTGTCCACCCGGCTGGACCGGATCAACGCCTTGTAACCGTCGGTCCAACGCTTGTCGCCGACCCCGGCACCGGCCAGGTTGATCACCGCGTCGATGGCGGTGAACACCGCTGGATCGAGCTGCCCGGCCGACGGCGACCAGCTGAACTCAGCCGGCCCGCGCGCCGGTCGGCGGACCAGCTGTACGGTCTCGTGTCCGCAGCTGTGCAGGTGGTCGGTCAGTCTGGTGCCGAGGAAGCCGGACGCGCCGGCCAGCAGGATGCGCATGCGGACATCTTCGCTGATCGCGGTGGTGCCGGATGCGGACCACCGCCATCCGGTGCAGAACGGCGGTGGGTGCCGGCCGGGATCGGCCGGCACCCACCGCTGCGGCAACCGGGGTCGCTCTGTCGTGGAACGCGGTCAGGACAGGCCGAGCTCGCCTTCGAACGCGCCGGCCTCCAGCCGCTCCTTGACCGCGCCGAGGAAGCGGGCGGCGTCCGCGCCGTCGACCAGCCGGTGGTCGTAGGACAGCGCCAGGAAGACCATCGACCGGGGTGCGATGATCTCGCCGAACTCCGGATCGTCGACCACGGCGGCGCGTTTCACCACCGCTCCGGTGCCGAGGATGGCGGCCTGCGGCAACGGCACGATCGGGGTGTCGAACAGCGCCCCCCGGCTGCCGGTGTTGGTCAGCGTAAAGGTGGCACCGGACAACTCGTCGGGCCCGATCTTGTTGGTCCGGGTCCGGTCGGCCACGTCGGCGATCCGCCGCGCCAGCCCGCCGAGGTTGAGATCGCCGGCGTCGCGGATCACCGGCACCAGCAGACCCCGCTCGGTGTCCACCGCCACGCCGAGGTGCTCCCCGTCGGGGTAGGTGATCGTGCCGGCCTGCATGTCGATGGAGGCGTTGACCACCGGGTAGGTACGCAGCGCCTCCACCGCCGCCAGCGCGAAGAACGGCAGGAACGACAGTTTGACGCCGTGCTTGGCCTGGAAGTCGCCCTTGACCCGGGCCCGCAACCGGGCGATCTTGGTCACGTCGACCTCGACGACCGTGGTCAGCTGGGCCGAGCTCTGCAGCGACTCGTGCATCCGCTTGGCGATGACGGTCCGGGTCCGGCTCATCTTCTCGGTCCGGCCGCGCAGCGGGCTGGGTTGCGCCTTGGCCGCCGTCGTGGCCGGCGCCGCCGGTTTGGCCTGTTCGGCCTTGGCCTGCTCGGCGGCGGCCCGCGCCTGCTCGGCCGCGGTCAGCACGTCCTGCTTGCGGATCCGCCCGCCGACCCCGGTGCCGCGCACCGAGGCCAGGTCGACCCCCTGCTCGGCGGCGAGCTTGCGGACCAGCGGGGTGACGTAACCGCCGTCACCGTTGGCGCTGGCCGGCGGTGCCGCCGGAGCGGTCTGCGGTGCCGGCGGTGCGGCCTGCGCTGCTGCGGCAGACTCGGTGGCCGGGGCCGGGCTGGCGTACGAGGCACCCGGCTGGGCCGGCGCGGTAGCGGCCGGCTCCGGCTTGGCCGCGGACGTCGGTTGGGCGGGCTCGGCCGGCGGTGCGGCGGCGGGCTCCGGTGCGGCGGCGGGCTCCGGTGCCGCCGGAGCCGAGGCCCCGCCCGGGCTGCCGACCAGGGCCAGTTCGGCACCGACGTCGGCGGTGTCGTCCTCCGGCACCTTGATTTCCAGCAGCGTCCCCGCGACCGGCGACGGGATCTCGGTGTCGACCTTGTCGGTGGAGACCTCCAGCAGCGGTTCGTCGACCTCGACGGACTCACCGACCTGCTTGAGCCAGCGAGTGACGGTGCCTTCGGTGACGCTCTCGCCGAGGGCTGGCATCCGGACCGCGGTGGCGTCGCCACCGGTCGCGGGTGGGGAGCTGTCGGCCGCTGGCTGGGCCGGCGCTGCGGCCGGCTCCGGCTCGGCGGGCTGTTCCTGCGACGTGGTCGCGGCGGGGGCGGTCTGTCCGCTGTCGTCCTGCTGCCCACTGTCGTCCTGACCACCGGAGATGACCGCGAGTTCGCTGCCCACCTCGGCGGTCTCGTCCTCGCTCACCACGATCCGGGTGAGCACCCCGGCCGCAGGCGACGGGATCTCGGTGTCGACCTTGTCGGTGGAGACCTCCAGCAGCGGTTCGTCGACCTCGACCCGGTCGCCTTCCTGCTTCAACCAGCGGGTGACGGTGCCCTCGGTGACGCTCTCGCCGAGCCGGGGCATGGTGACCGATACCGGCATATCTACAAGACTCCTCTAGTCAGGCGTGTGCGTGCAGCGGCTTGCCGGCCAGGGCCAGGTGGGCCTCGCCCAGCGCCTCGCCCTGGGTCGGGTGGGCGTGTACGAGTGGTGCGACGTCGGCCGGGTCGGCCTCCCAGTTGTAGATCAACTGTGCCTCGCCGATCAGCTCGCCGACCCGGGCACCGACCAGGTGCAGTCCCACGACCGGGCCGTCGACGACCCGGACGAGCTTGACGAAGCCGGCGGTCTTGAGAATCTGGCTCTTGCCGTTGCCGCCGAGGTTGTAGTTGTAGGTCTTGACCTTGTCGGCCCCGTACTGCTCCTTGGCCTTCGCCTCGGTCAGCCCGACCGACGCGAGCTCAGGGTCCGAGTAGGTGACCCGGGGGATGCCGTTCTCGTCGATCACCGCAGGGTTGCGGCCGGCGATCTCCTCGGCGACGAAGATGCCCTGCTGGAAACCGCGGTGGGCCAGCTGCAGGCCAGGCACGATGTCGCCCACGGCGTAGACGTTCGGCAGGTTGGTCCGCAGCCGCTCGTCGGTCAGCACGAAGCCACGGTCCATCTTCAGACCCTGCTCTTCGTACCCGAGGTTGGCGGTCACCGGCCCGCGCCCGACGGCGACCAGCAGCAGCTCGGCCTCCAGGGTCTCGCCGCCGGCGATCGTCATCCGGACGCCGGACTCGGTACGTTCGACCTTCTCGAACGGCTTGCCGGTCTTGAACCCGATGCCGCGCTTGCGGAACGCCCGCTCCAGCGCCTTGGACGACTCCTCGTCCTCGGCGGCGACCAGCCGGGGCAGCGCCTCGACGATGGTCACGTCGACCCCGAAGGAGCGCCAGACGCTGGCGAACTCGACACCAATCACCCCGCCGCCGAGCACGATCGCCGACGACGGCACCCGGTCCAGCTCCAGCGCGTGCTCGCTGGTCAGAATCCGCTCGCCGTCGACCTCGATGCCGGGCAGGCTGCGTGAGTAGGACCCGGTGGCCAGGATCACGTTGCGGCCGGTGTACCGGGCCCCGTCGACCTCGACGGTGTCCGGGCCGACCAGCCGGCCGGTGCCCGCCACGTAGGTGATCTTCGAAGACTTGATCATGCCCTGCAGGCCCTTGTACAGCCGGCCGACCACGCCGTCCTTGTAGCTGTTCACTCCGGCCATGTCGATGCCGACCAGGTCCGCCTTGACGCCGAACTGCTCGGACTCGCGCGCGTTGTCGGCCACTTCGGCGGCGTGCAGCAGCGCCTTGGTGGGGATGCAGCCACGGTGCAGGCAGGTGCCACCGACCTTGTCCTTCTCGATCAGGGCTACCGACAAATCGAGTTGTACGGCGCGCAGGGCAGCCGCGTAGCCTCCACTACCGCCGCCGAGGATGACCAGGTCGAAGGTCCCGCCGTTCGGCTCACTCACAGTTCACTCCCAGGTCACGTCGCTGCACAGGAGGGCCGTCCCCTGCGTCGTCCCATGGAACGGGCAGACTTTCCCCGGTCATCTTGTCACTTGTAGTGTCTGAACGCTCAACGAGGTGCCCAAGGACACGTGGTCGCAACGTAGGCTTGCCCTGTCCGTCTATGCGCGCGGGCGTGGGACAGCCGGGCCGGCCCGACCGCATCAGGCCGCCCGGCCGGCACCTGCGCGGTCTTGTCAGCTGGGGGAGGGGAACGCCGGTGGCGTGGTTTCGTCGGCGCAAGCAGTCGAGCGGGGCACCGGGAGGCCGGCCGGCGAACCGGGCCGATCTCGACCATCTCGAGGAGTTCGTCCGCAGCCGCCGCGGGGTCGAGGCGTTCATCGAGCCCCGGACCACGGTTACCGAGACGACGGTGATGCTCATCGCGTACGACGGTGAGTGGACCCGTCGTCGGGTCGACGGCCCGGACACCGCCCGTCGCTTCGCGCACAAGATGGCCATCCCGATCTACGACGTGGCGCTGGTCGGTTACCCGCAGCGGATGCGGGACTTCAACGAACGGCGCAAGCGGGCCGACCGGGCCGACCGGGGCTGACGTCCCCGCGTGGGTCGGGTGCCGGCCGGCACCCGACCCACGTCGGGCTGTGACGGGTCAGCCGTTGGCCGCGATGTCCTGCACCAGGTGCACCAGCGTGCGCACCGGTACGCCGGTGCCGCCCTTGCTCCAGTAGCCGAACGGCTCGCCGGAGTGGTAGGCCGGGCCGGCGACGTCGAGGTGCGCCCAGGCGACCCCCTCGCTGACGAACTCGCGGAGGAACACCCCGCCCTGCAGCATGTGGCCGGCCCGGTCCATCGCCGAGTTCACCTGGCTGATGTCCGCCACCTCCGACTCCATGCCCTTGCGGACGTCGTCGGGCAGCGGCATCGGCCAGGCCGGCTCACCCACCGCGTCCCCGCCGGCCCGTACCCGGGCACACAGCTCGTCGCTGCCCATCACCCCGGCCATCCGCTTGCCCAGCGCGACCACCTGACCGCCGGTCAGCGTCGAGGTCTCGAGCAGGTAGTCGCAGCCGTCCGCGCAGGCCCGGGCCATCGCGTCGGCGAGCACCATCCGGCCCTCGGCGTCGGTGTTGAGCACCTCCACCCGCTTGCCGTCGAACATGGTCACCACATCGCCGGGCCGGTACGCCATACCCGACGGCATGTTCTCCGCCATCGGCAGGTACGCGGTGACCGGCACCGACGGCCGCAGCGCGGCGATCGCCAGCATCGCCGCCCCGACGGCGGCCGCGCCGGCCATGTCCGACTTCATCTCCCACATGCCCTGCGCCGGCTTGATCGACACTCCGCCGGTGTCGAAGGTGATGCCCTTGCCGACCAGCGCGACCCGTGGGGCGTCCGGGGCCGCCTCCGGCGGGGTATAGGAGAGGATCACCAGCCGGGGTGGTGCGGCCGAGCCGCCGCCCACGGCGAGGATCCCGCCGTAGCCCCCGTCGACCAGCGCCTGCTCGTCCAGCACCTGCACGGTCAGCCCGGCGGCGACCGCAGCGTCCCGTACCGAATCGGCGAACGCCGGTGGCCGCAGCTCGTTCGGCGGGGTGTTCACCCAGTCCCGGCAGGCGATCACCGCCGCGGCGACCGCCTCTGCCCGGGCCACCTCGGCCCGCACCGCGGGGTCGGCGGCGTCGGTGACGTGCAGGGCGATCGAGGCGACCGGTGCCCGTCGACCCGGCTGCGGCCGGGTCTTGTAGCCGGCGAACCGGTAGCTACCGAGCAGCGCGCCCTCGGCGACCGCGCGCAGTGCCGCCGGTCCGTCCGCGTCATCCGGGACCGGCAGCGCCACGGCGACCCGCGAGGTGCCGGCGAGCGCCCGTACCGCCGCGCCGGTGGCCCGGCGCAGCGTCTCCGGGGCGGGTGCCGCGCCGGTCGGCTCCGGACCCAGCCCGACTGCGACCAGCAGCGGCGGCCCGACCGTACCGAGCGTGGCCAGCTTGATCACTTCGCCGGCGGCTCCGGTGGCGCCGAGTAGACTAAGGGTCTCGGTCAGTCGACCCTCGAACGCGACCGCGATGCTCTCCGCCCCGGTCGCCAGCAGCAGGGCGGGCGTCGTGCCCGGCGCGCCGTCCGCCGCCTGGTCTGCGTCCGGCTGGTCCTGACTGTGTACGCCGATCACCAGCGCGTCCACGGCCAGCTCAGCGGGGTCGGTGTCGACCAGGTCCAGGGTTGTGGTGGTTGATGTCACTCGGCATCTCCGGGCAGCTGGGCCGGTCGCCTTGTGGGCGACCGGCGGGTTGGTCTCCGGCGCAACTTGCTCCGCCGGACGGGGTGGTGCCCCGCCGATGCTAGCTACCTGCGGGTCCGCCGGTAAGTTGCCTCCCATGACCGAGGTGACCATGACCGGGGACGGCGCGCCGCGCAAATCCCCACTGCACGACCGGCACGTCGCGCTCGGCGCGAAGTTCGCGGCCTTCGGCGGCTGGCAGATGCCGCTGGAGTACGCCGGCGGCGGCGTACTGCGTGAGCACGAGTCGGTGCGTGACACCGTCGGCGTGTTCGACGTGTCGCACCTCGGCAAGGCCCGGGTCACCGGACCCGGCGCGGCGGCGTTCGTCAACTCCTGTCTCAGCAACGACCTGGACCGCATCACCGCCGGCTCGGCCCAGTACACGCTCTGCTGCGACGACGCCACCGGCGGCGTCGTCGACGACATCATCGCCTACCGGTACGCCGACGACCACGTGTTCCTGGTGCCCAACGCGGCCAACACCGGCGAGGTGGTCGGCCGGCTGCGGGCGGCGGCGCCGGGCGGGGTCACGGTGACCGACGAGCACACCGGGCACGCCGTACTGGCGGTGCAGGGACCTGCCTCGGCCGGACTGCTCGCCGGGCTGGGGCTGCCGACCGGGCATCCGTACATGAGCTTCGCCGCCGGTCGGCTGGCCGGCACCGACCTGGTCGTCTGCCGGACCGGGTACACCGGCGAGCACGGCTACGAACTGGTGGTGCCGGCCGAGGCGGCGGGCCGGGTGTGGGACCTGCTGCTGGCCGCCGAGACACCGGTCGCCGCGCGGGCCTGCGGGCTGGGCGCGCGGGACACGCTGCGTACCGAGATGGGGTATGCGCTGCACGGTCAGGACCTTACGGTGGCGGTCACCCCGGTGCAGGCCCGGCTCGGTTGGGCGGTTGGCTGGCGCAAACCGGACTTCTGGGGTCGGACCGTACTGCTGGCGGAGAAGGCGGCCGGGCCGGCCCGGCTGCTGCGCGGTCTGCAGGCCGTACAGCGGGCCATCCCGCGACCCGGCATGGCGGTGCTGCTCGACGGAGCGCAGGTCGGTGCGGTGACCAGCGGTACGTTCTCGCCGACCCGCAAGACAGGCGTCGGCCTGGCTCTGCTGGACACCGCCGCAGTGCCGACCGAAGGTGTCGAGGTGCAGGTCGACGTGCGCGGCCGGCGCGCGCCGATGCGGGTGGTGACCCCGCCGTTCGTGCCGTCATCGGTGCGTTGACTGCCAGCTGCGCTGCCTGCGTCCCGGCTCAGCGCCCGGCCGGGCCGTTCACCGCCCGATCGGGCCCCGGTCGCCCTGATCGAGCACCGACTCGGTCCAACCACCCTCCACCATCCGGTCCCCGCTGATCAGCGCCCAGTCGACCACGTCCGCGGCGTGCACCTCGACCGGGCTGCCGACCCGTACGGTCGGGTCGCAGACCGCGTCGACCGTGCTGGCCGCGTGAATCCGGCCGGGATGCGGCCAGCCGGTGACGCTGGCCCACACGTACTCGTGGCCGTCCGGCGCGGTGAGACCGTACTTGACCAGCAGTTGACCCCCGAGCGTGCGGGCGAGGAACCGGGCCCGGACCTCGCCCAGCGACCGGCGGGCGGTGGTGATCGCCTGCGCCATCGCGTCGCTCTGTCGAGCGTAGTGGATCTCCGGCTGCCCGGCGCCGAAGAGCTCGCCGCAGACCTGGGTGAAATAGTCCCCGGCGTCGCTGTCGGCCACCTGCGGCGGCGGACGGAGGGTGAGGAAGGAGTCGGCCTCCGGATCGGTCGACGGGTCCAGCACGATCCGCAGGAGCGCAGAACCCGCCGAATCGTGCCGGTCCTGGTTGCCGTACGCGACGGCGATGTCGTGACCGGACACCGGCAGGTTCACCGGCAGCTGGACGAAGGCCGGCGGCTCCGGTTCAGCCAACGCCTCGGTCCAGATCCGCAGCAGCCGTCGGGCGGTCCCGGTCATGATCGCCCCCCAGGCCCGGACGAATCTCGGCGGCACCTGCTGCGCCTGCAGCTCCAGCAGCCCGAACCGACGTAGCCCTTTCGTGGTGAACCAGAGCCCGTCGTCGTCGGGGGAGTAGGGCACCAGGACCCAGTCGACCAGGCGGATCCGTCCGTCGGCGTCGGGCAGCGACCGCAACGCGCCGGCCGGGTCGAGGAACTGCAGCCCGAACAGGTCGATCAGGTCGACGCCGAGCGCGTCGGCCAGCGCCGCGCCGACCGCCCGCGCGGCCCACTCGTGCGCCGGCGGCCAACCCGGCCGGTAGCTGGCCTGCACCACCACGCAACGCTGCGCGGTGCGCAGCCGGGCCAGCTGACCGCCGGTGGCCCCGAACGCGGCCAACAGGTCCGGCGGCAGCTCCGGCAGCCGGTCGACCGGGCGGGTCTGCACGGTCATCAGCGGGCTGCCGAGCACCTGCCGGGTCAGGTCACGTACCGGCCGGGACAGCCGGTCACCGAGCCGGTCCACCGCGTCCAGCGCATCCGGTACGGCCACGTCCGGCGGTACCACCGGGACCAGGTAGGTGGCGACCAGCGACTCCGGCACCGGAACCGGCAGCAGCAGGTCGTCCGAACTCGCGGCCATCAGGTTGTCCCCCCGGGTCGTACGTGGCTGGCGAGGTGAACGCTACCGCGCACCGGACCCGTGGCGGCCGAGGTTGCCGATCGCCATGGCCCGTGGCCGGCGCACGGTCGGCGCCGCCGCTCACCGGCCACCGGGTTACCGCACGGTCACCAGGCCGAGGTAGACGGCGGTGCTGGTGAACTCGACGCCGGCACCCAGCACGTCGCCGGTGATCCCGCCGAACCGGCGTACCAGATGGCGCAGCCAGATCAGCCACAGCAGCACCGCGCCCAGCACGACCAGCGGCCCCTGCCAGGGGCGGTCGGGTACGGCGGCGACCGCCACGGCGGCGACCAGGACCGTGCCGGCCGCCACCGCCGGCCACCGCTGGGTGCCGGCCACCAGCGCGCCGAGCCCGTCCGGTCGGGCGGCCGGCACGGCCTGGCGGCAGGCCCAGGTGACCGCGAGCCGGCCTGCCGCGACTGCGGCGGCGACCGTCGCCAGGACCGCCGGCCACGACCGGCCGGCCGGTAGCGACCCGAGCGACGCCGTCTGCGCCAGCAGTACGACGACCAGGGCAACCACGCCGAACGGACCGACGTCCGGCCGGCGCATCACCGCCAGTGCGCCGTCAGCGGGCCGGTGTGAGCCGAGCGCGTCGACGGTGTCGGCCAGCCCATCCAGGTGCAGTCCCCGGGTCGACGCTGCGGCCAGGCCCGTCACGAGCGCTGCGGCGACCAGCGCGGGGGTGCCGGCGGCCGAGAGCGCGAGCAGGGCCATTGCGAGGAGCACGCCCAGCCCGAGGCCGACCACCGGGGCGACCGACATCGCCACGGCCGCCGCCGCCCGGTGCACCGCGCCGGGCCGCAGCGGAAACACGGTGAAGGTGGTGACGGCGAGCCGGACGCCGGCGGAGACGGTGTGCACCGCACCGGTGGGCCGCGCGCCGGTCACCGCACCGGGTCGGCAGCGGCCGGACCGGGGCCGGCCGGCCCCGGTCCGGCGAACGTCGGGTGCTCGTCGAGCGTGTCGGCCAGGGCGAGCGCCGAACGCAGCAGCGGCAACGCGGCCAGCGCGGTGGCGCCCTCACCCAGGTCGAGCCGCAGGTCCAGCAGCGGGGTCAGGCCGAGTACGTCCGCCGCGTGCCGCACAGTCGGCTGCCGACCATGGTCGGGCAGCAGGCACCAGTGCCGGGCCTGGCCGGCGAGATCCCGGCTGACCAGCGCGGCGGCCACCCCGACCGGACCGTCCAACAGCACCGGGATCCGGTTGGTGGTCGCACCGAGCAGCACCCCGGTGGCCACCGCGATCTCCCCGCCGGCGTACTCGGCCAGTACCTCCCGGGCACCACGGGTGCCGCGCCGAGTGCGGTGCAGCGCGTCACGTACCGCAGCGCACCGTGACATCCACGCGCCGTCGTCGACCTTTCCGCCCGCCGCCGGCACCCGGCCGAGCAGCGCCGCCGGCTCCGCGCCGGTGGTCGCCGCGACGACCGCGGCCGCTGCGGCGGCACCGCCCGCGCCGCAGGCGGCGATGACGATCGCCGCCACGCCGGCCCGGCCGGCCCGCTGCGCCACCTCCCACCCGGTCGCCAACGCGCTGTCCACCTCGTCGGGGGTCAGCGCCGATCGGTGTTCGATCGGGGCGGCGACGGGAGCGGCGACGACGTCGACGACCGCACCGGCGGTGGCGGCCAGCCGCGCCAGGGCCCCGTGGCCGGCGCGGGCCTGGTCGGCCCGGCGCGCCGAGTCCTGCGGGCTGTCGCCGGCGGCGACTCCACCTTCGTGGTCGCCGTGGATCAGCACCACCTGGACCGGGTCCCACGGTCGCGGGCTGGCCGCGTCCTGCGTACCGGCGGCGAACCCGATGACATTCTCGAGCGCACCGAACCCGGCGCCGGGCAGGTCCAGCCGGCCCAGCCGGGCGACGCCGGCGGCCCGGGTCCTCTCTGCCGGCATCGGCAGGGTCATCCCGGGGGTGATCTGCGCCGCCGTGCCGGAACCATCGGCCGCCGCCAGCTCCGGGCCGGCCTGCTCAGGCTGCTCCGGGCCGCTCGCCAGCCTGGCCTGCTCGGTCGGCTCCGGCCTGGCCTGCTCGGTTGCGGCCAGCCCGGTCGACTTCAGCTGCACCGGCTGTCCGGCCACGACCAGCACCACCGCGTCGGCCACCTCGGCCAACAGTTGGTTGGTCAGGCCGAGCGCATCCGCGAACGCCCGGCCGACCGGTGTGGACGGCACCAGCGCCAGCCCCACCTCCGGGCTGACCAGTACCAACCGGGCCGGACAGGACCGCACCGCGGCGGCGAGCTCAGCGATGGCGCCCCGGTCATCGGCCGGTTGCCGAGCCGGATCGAGCAGCGCGGCGACCCAGCCGCCCACGTCGTCGACGAGCAGCGTCTCCTCCGCACGGGCCGATGAGATCGCTTCGATCAGCCGGCCCGGATCCCCGGTGGCCTCGTCGGTGTGCCAGTCGGTCGGCCGGCGTGCCCGGTGCTCCTCGATCCGGGCGAGCCACTCGGCGTCGGACGGATCCGCCGCTCCCGTCGCCACGTAACGCACCAACGGATTCCCGGTGACCAGGGACTCGGCGTAGTCGGACTTGCCGGACCGGATCCCACCGAGCACGAGAATGGACTGCCACCCGCCAACGGACATGCCCGTACCTTACGGCGGGCGCGGCCGGCCGTGACCTGCCGGGGCGGTGCCGGCGGTGCTCCGGTGCGGTGGGATGTCACCGGTCGCGGCTAGGCTTGGGGGCATCCATCGCCGAGGGTTGAAGCGCACTGGGTTGAAGCGCACTGGAAGCTAACGGGAGCAGCGATATGCCATGGAGTTGGCGGTACGTGGACGCGGAAGGTCAGCCCGCGCAGGGGCCGACCGAGACGTTCGGCACCCAGGCCGACGCCGAGTCCTGGATCGGCCAGACCTGGCGGGAGTTGGCCGCAGCGGGCGTCGCCTCGGTCGAGCTGCTGGAAGACGGCCGCACCGAGTACCAGATGAGTCTGCTGCCGGCAGGCAAGTGAGATGCGGCCGGTGCCGTCCGACGGGCCGTCGGGTGGCCCGCTGGCCGGTCGGCCGGCGACGAGCTGGCGGCCCAGCCCGGTCTTCCTCGTCCTGGTCGCCCTGGTGGCCGGCAGCGGCGCACTCGCCTGGTCAAGTGAGCGGTACGCCCGGTTGGCCGTCTTCGTGCTGGTGGTCAGCGGCTGGCTGGTCTCGCTCTGCCTGCACGAGTACGCGCACGCGCTGGTCGCCTACCGGTTCGGTGACCGCAGCGTGGCGCACCGGGGCTACCTGACCCTGAACCCGTTCAGGTACACCCATCCGCTGCTGTCCGTCGCGCTGCCGGTGCTGGTGGTCCTGCTCGGCGGGATCGGCCTGCCCGGCGGCGCGGTCTGGGTGGACCGGCACCGCATTCCGGGCCGGGTCCGGCACACCCTGGTCAGCCTCGCCGGCCCGGCGGTCAACGTGTCCCTCGCGGTGGTGCTCGCGGTGCCGTTCCTCGTCGGCGTGGATCCGGGTGCCCGACAGGAGTTCTGGGCAGGGATCGCCCTGCTGGGCTTTCTGCAGTTGACCGCCAGTGTGCTCAACCTGCTGCCGGTCCCCGGACTGGACGGCGGCAACATGATCCAACCGTGGCTGCCGCCGGCCTGGCAGCGCGGTTACCAGGTGCTCGCGCCGTTCGGCTTCATCGGCCTGTTCGCGTTGCTGTGGGACGACCAGATCGGTGGCGCGTTCTTCCAGGCCGTGTTCCGGCTCGGCGACCTGCTCGGGCTGCCCGCCCCGCTCTACAGCTACGGTCTGGCGCTGATCCGGTTCTGGTCTTGAGGGCTGCCTGGTCCGGCGGCGGGGTACCCGTGCCGGGCCGAACGCGTCGGCCAGTGTGTCATGCCGCTGCGGTGTGCCGCAGCGGCATGACCTGGCACGGTGCCGGCTACGGCCGACTGGCCGGGCTGACGGTCCGACCCGGGTCCCGCTCGACGATCGGCTCCAGGATCTCGTCGATGGCCTTCATCACACCGCCGTCCAGCTGGACCCCGCTGGCCTTGACGTTGTCGCGCACCTGCTCGGGCCGGGTGGCACCGATGATGGCCGACGACACGTTGGGGTTCTGCAGCACCCAGGCGAGGGCCAGCTGGGCCATCGACAGGCCGGCCTGCTCGGCCAGCGGCTTGAGCTGCGCCACGGTGCTCAGCGTCTGGTCGGTCATGAACCGTGCGATGAACGTCGCACCCCCGGACTGGTCGGTGGCCCGCGAGCCGGCCGGCGGTGGCTGACCAGGCTGGTACTTGCCGGTGAGCACACCCTGACCCAGCGGCGAGAAGACGATCTGCCCGACGCCGAGTTCCTCGCTGGCCGGGATCACCTCGGCCTCGATGACCCGCCACAGCATCGAGTACTGCGGCTGGTTGGACACCAGCGGGATCTTCAGCTCACGGGCCAGAGCGTGGCCCTGACGGATCTGTGCGGCGTTCCACTCGGAGACCCCGATGTAGTGGGCCTTGCCGGAATGCACGATGTCGGCGAAAGCCTCCATCGTCTCCTCCAGCGGAGTGGCGTAGTCGAACCGGTGTGCCTGGTAGAGGTCGACGTAGTCGGTCTGCAGCCGGCGCAGCGAGCCGTTGATCGACTCCATAATGTGCTTGCGGGACAATCCCCGGTCGTTGCGTCCCTCGCCGGTCGGCCAGAAGACCTTGGTCAGGATCTCCAGCCCTTCCCGGCGTTCGCCACGCAGCGCTCGGCCGAGCACCTCCTCGGCTCGAGTGCCGGCGTACGTGTCGGCGGTGTCGAAGGTGGTGATGCCGACGTCCAGCGCGGCGCGTACGCAGGCGTTGGCTGCCTCTTCCTCCACCTGCGATCCGTGGGTGATCCAGTTTCCGTAGGAGATCTCGCTGACGAGCATGCCGGAGCGGCCTAGGTGTCGGAATTCCATGCCTCAACCCTAGTCGGCCGTCGGCCCGCCGGGGCGTTCGGCATAAGCTTGCGTACAGCGGTAAATCGATCTCGCGACGGTGCCAACGGACCGGTTGTCCGGTACGGGCACCGAGTACCGCGGCGTCACAGCAGCGGTTTGGTGTCGGCCAGCAGCCGGTCGATTTCGTCCATCACGTCCGCGCGACTGGGCAGCACCGGGTCGATCAGCGGTTCCCCGCGCCGGTCCAACGCCCCCCAGTGTCCGTCGGGGGCCGCGACCAGGAACGCCACCGGATGGATCGCCATCGCCGGATGCACCGGTGGTACGACCATCCGTCCGGACCGGTCGACCACGCCCTTGCGCCCACCCGAGTCGATGATCGCCAGACCCTCGTCGGTGAAGCCGTCGATGTAGCGGCCGTCGGTGAGCGCGGTCGGGAAGCCGCCGAACCGGGGCGGGAGCAGCATCCGGCCGGTCTTGTCGACCGCGCCCCAGCCGCCGCGCCGGACCACCGCGACGCCGCGCCGGAACGGGCGTACGTCCTCGAAGCCGGTCCCGATCACCACGGTGTTGTTCCGGTCGATGGCGATCCAGCTGCCGGTGCCGTCGGCGGTGACCCAGGCGAGGCCGTCGGAGAACGAGCCGACCCCGATGTAGCCGGCGGTTGGTGCGATCACCGTCGTCCCCGACTCGTCGATCAGCTCCCACCATTTGGCCTCCGGCCGGCGGACCCAGGCCACCCCCTCGTGGAACGGCTGGACGTCGGCGTAGCCGGGAGCGATCACCAGTTCACCGTCGACCCCCGCGTACCCCCATTGCTGGGCCTGGTCGCTGAAGGTCGGTCGCGGCGGACGGTGCAGCCGCAGAATCTCCTCCCGGTCCCGGGGGTACGGCCCCCAACCGTTCTCGGCGACCTTGGCGAACACCGCGTCCAGCGCCAGCTCGGTACGCGCGATCAGGTCCGGATCCTCGACCTTACGCAGCTCCAGCGCACGTTCGAAGTGGTTGCACGCCTCCATGTAGCGGCCCTGGTCGTAGCAGGACCGACCGGCGTGTTCATGCATCGTCGCCCGCAGCCGGTCCGGTAGTTCGGCCGAGTTGGCCTCCTCGAACAACCGGTCCGCCTCGGCGAAGTCACCCCGCCACTGCAGCACGTGCGCCAGCCGCGCCTGGGCGATCGCGACCCGGCGTAGTTCCCCGGTCGCCTCGGCGTGCGCTAGCGCCAGTTTGGCGTCGGCAAGTGCCTTGCCGAGGTCGCCGAGGATGCGGGAGACGACCGCCCGCAGGCTCAACAGCCGGGCCCGGGTGGCGTTGTCAGTCGCCGGCTCGATCTTCTCGGTGAGCCGGTCCCGGATGGCCCGGAACTCGTCGGGATTGTCCACCAGCTCACGTAGCGTCTCGTGGTGGAAACGCCAGTGGTACGCCGACAGCATCTGTTCGGGATCGCTGAGCTGAGGCTCGGTGTCGTCCGGTGCGGTCTCGGGATCCTGCACCGGGTCGGGTTCGTCGGTTGGCAGGTCCGGCTGCACGAGCGGGGCCAGCATGGTGGGTGCGCCGAGCGCCGTGGCCGAGCCGGCGGCGGTCCCGGTGACCGGTAGGACAGTGTCCGGACTGGCCGGCGGCCCGGCTGGGCCGGAGTCGGACCCGCCATCGTTGTCGTCCGGGGCGGTACCGATCGGATCGTCGGTGAGTCCGGCAGCCGGGTCAATATCGAGTTGGTCGGGCAGCGGGGACGGTTCGCCGACGCCGACGCCGACGCCGACGCCGACGCCGTCTGCGGCAGCGGCGGCAGCGGAGGTCTCCGCAGCGGGCGCTGGATCCGGCCGGACCGACGCGGCGGCTGGTGGCGCCGGGACGTCCGACTGGACCGGGGCCTCGGCCGGAACTGGGGCCTCGGCCGGAACTGGGGCCTCGGCCGGGACCGGCGCCTCCGACGGGACCGGACCGGACGGTGCGGCGGTGGGGGAGACCGGCCTCGGCGGCTCAGCCACGGGTACCGCCGGGGAGACCTGCACTGGTCGCGGCGGTGCTGGCTGGTCCGGCTGCGGCCGCACGATGTACGGCGGCGGGGCGTGCCGCGGCTCGGCCTTGGCCCGCACCACGTACTCCGGTTCGGCGGCATCCCCCCCTCGGGGGACCCGCCGGATCTGCGGGTGCTCGCCGGTCGGCGTCTGTACCCGGAACTCCGGGGGCGGCCCGGCCGGGGCGGAGACCGGAATCGGCAGTTGCTCGCCGGTCTGACCCGGAACCGGTCGGTGGATCCGGCCGCCGGGGCCGGCCCCTGCCGTGGGTATCCGACCCGGCGGTGGCGGGACCGCGCCGGAGATCGGACGACCCCGGGGCGCTGTCGGACGGGACGGGGCTACCGGATCGGCTGGTCGGGGCGGTGCCGTCTGTGCCGTCGGTGGCGGCGGTGCGGGTGCCGTCGGTGGTGGCGCATGCCAGCGCTGCGGTGCGCGACGCGGGTCGGTGCCCGGGGGCTGCTGTCCGTCCCGGCGAGGGCCGTCCGGTGGGCCTGCCAGGTGGTGCGGATCCCGCCGGGACGTCGGACCGTCCGGCCGCGCCGGCGGCCGTTGATCCCGAGGCTGCGGCCGGTCCCGGTCGAACGGCTCAGCCGGCTGCCATTGCGGCCGGTCCCGATCGGCGGGCGGACCACCACGGCGCCGCTCCGGTGGGTAGGGGCGTTCGTGGCCGACATCGTCCGGATGCCGGCGGCGTTGGTGGAACACGTCGTCGGGATGCTGCCGACGGCCGGTCCCGTCGGTGTGGGACGGCTGTTGCTGGTCGCCCTCGGCGAACCAGCCGGCGGCCCCGGCGGCTTCCGGCGTAGGTTCGTTCGGGCGTGGTGTCTCGCGGCGACCGTCCCGCCGGGCCCGGTCGGCGTCAATCTGCGGCCTGCGGGCCGGGGGCTGGTTTGTCCGGTCGCCGACAGGTGCCCGCCCGGATCCGGAACCGGCCTGGTATACGTTGGCTCGCCCACGGCTGACACCGCGGCTGGTCGGCTCCCGTCGGGCCGACCGACCCGCACCGTTGTCGCCGGGGTAGCGCTGACCCGGCAGTGGCACCCATTCGTTGGTCGGATCGGTGGCCCAGGCCGGTTCCTGCGGCCGGTGGTCCCGCGCCCGGCGCATCGCTTCCCACCGGTCGTCGTCGTCCCAGCCGACGTCGCGATGTCCGTCGGCCGAACGGTCCGGTGCGCCGTCGTCCTCCCACTGCCAGGATTGCCAACGGCGGTCGAAGTACCCCTCAGTCACGCCGGCACCTCGCCGGGGGTGTCGTTACGGGCGGCCCGCCGGGCAGGCGAGAACCGTGTCAGCGGTCCGTGTGGCTCGCTCACGGCGTGTCACCTCGTCGAATACTCGCTGAGCGACCGTGGCAACCCGATCGGGTCCCCCCGGCCCAGTGGCGGCGTGGTTGCGGATGGAGGGTAGCCGCGCGGGCTCGGTCGACGCCACCGAACCGTCCGTACTGAATCGAAACAGTGTCTTTTCCGCCCCGCCGAGGTGCTCCGGCTCTCGGGTGCCGTAGCCCGCCAAGCCCCTGCCGGGCAGGTCAGATTTTGTCGCCGAGCTCCACCCGGGGGATCGGGGTGCGCATCCGGCGGAACGTCATCGCGCGCATGATGGCGTAGAAGTACAGGCCGCCCATCCGCTGGTCCGACTTGGGGAACCGCTCCCGCACCAGTTTGCGGATCCGGCGGGAGATCAACAAAGAGTCGACGACCACCAGCACCGCCAAGGTCACCCAGAGCAGGTTCGACGCCAACTGCACCGCTGGTGGCATCGTCGGGCCGGACCCGATCAGCACGAGCAGCGCGCCACCGAAGAACCAGGTGCCGACCGTACGCCGGGAATCCACCACGTCGCGGGCGAGCCCGCGCTCCGGGGCACGGTCGCGTGGCCCGCCCTCGCGGCGAAACTCCTCCGAAATCGCCGCCCGGCGGGCCCGCCGCTGCTCGCGGGCCTCCTGCTTGGTCAGCGGCTTGGCGTTCGCCGCCGGTCGGCGGCCGGCGGCCGGCCGCTTCGGGGTGACCACACCGAGTTCCTTCTTGCTCGGCGTGTACCGGCGGGCACGGACGGACCCGGCCTCGTCCTGCGACGGGGGAACATCGTCCTCCGGCAGGTCGGCTTCCACGACATCGGCGGACTTGCGGCGAAACAGCGACGGCACGCGTGAAGGGTAGCCAACCAGGTGCGTCACCCGCACCTCGCACCCGGTAGTCGTTCGCCGGACGGCGAACGAGGGCACCGGACGCCCCGGCCCGGCCCGGCCCGCGAGAGCACGAACCGGGCACGGGTACGTCAAATCCGGGCGCGGACGCGTCGGGTCAGCGACTGGACGCGTCCGGATCAGGGGCGTTCCACGTGGGCGCCGAGGTCGGCCAGCTTGGCCTCGAAGTCCTCGTACCCGCGGTTGATCAGATCGACGCCGTACACCCGGGAAGTGCCCTCGGCGGCGAGCGCCGCGATCAGGTGGCTGAACCCGGCCCGCAGGTCCGGGATGACCAGGTCGGCGGCGTGCAGCTTGCTGGGCCCGGCGATCACCGCCGAGTGCTTGAAGTTGCGCCGGCCGAACCGGCACGGCGTACCGCCCAGGCACTCCCGGTAGACCTGAATCGTCGCGCCCATCGTGTTGAGCGCCTCGGTGTAGCCCAGCCGCTGCTCGTACACCGTCTCGTGGACGATCGACAGCCCACGGGCCTGGGTCAATGCGACGACCAGCGGCTGCTGCCAGTCGGTCATGAAGCCCGGGTGCACGTCGGTCTCCAGGGCCACCGCGCGCAGTTCGTTGCCCGGGTGCCAGAAGCGGATGCCGCCCTCCTGGCCGGCGCTGCCGACACGCGGTGGGCGGGCGTCGGTGACCTGGTACGCGCCGCCGACCGACCGGAACACGTTCAGGAAGGTCATCATGTCGGCCTGCTGCGCGCCGAGCACGTTGACGTCGCCGCCGGTGGCGAGCGCCGCCGCCGCCCAGCTGGCCGCCTCGATCCGGTCCGGGATCGGCCGGTGCGAGTAGCCGCCGAGCTGGGGAACGCCGTGGATCTCGATCACCCGGTCGGTGTGCACCTTGATGATCGCGCCCATCTTCTGCATGACGCAGATCAGGTCGACGATCTCCGGCTCGACCGCGGCGTTGCGCAGCTCGGTCACCCCGTCGGCGAGTACGGCGGTCAGCAGCACCTGCTCGGTGGCGCCTACGCTCGGGTACGGCAGCTCGAACTTGGTGCCGTGCAGACCGTTGGGCGCGGTCAGGTGCAGCCCTTGCGGGGTCTTCTCGACGACCGCGCCGAACTCGCGCAGCGCCTGCATGTGGAAGTCGATCGGCCGGGGACCGATGTGGCAACCGCCGAGGTCCGGGATGAACGCGTGGCCGAGCCGGTGCAGCAGCGGGCCGCAGAACAGGATCGGGATCCGGCTGGACCCCGCGTGCACGTTGATCTGGTCGAACGAGGCGCTTTCCACATTGGACGGATCGAGTACCAGTTCGCCGTCCTCGACGCCGTCGCTGACCTTGACCCCGTGCAGTTCGAGCAGGCCTCGGACGATCTCGACGTCGCGGATCCGCGGTACGTCGTACAACCTGCTCGGCTCGTCACCGAGCAGGGCGGCCACCATCGCCTTGGAGACGAGATTTTTGGCACCTCGGACCCGGATCTGCCCGTGCAGGGGAGTGCCGCCGTGCACGATCAGGACGTCGTCGGTCAAGGAAACCTCCAGCGCGTCGATGCTGCCGTCTTGTGGGGTGGAGCTGGCCCGGCGAGATGGGATGAACATGTCCCGGCCGGCGGTGGGTGAAACCGGACGACCCACGTACGGAGCCGGCGGTCGGTGGACCTCGGGTGACATCCGGTTACCGGCTGTCACCGGGGAGCATCGAAGATCCGCGCTGCCCGTTCGTCGCCTGAGGCAGCATAGCGCTCCGTGATGAAAGTGGGATCCCGCAGCGGCTGCGATTGGCACGAATTCGGGAACGACGGCACGTATACGTAGGACTTAGACTACGTTGAGTGATCTGGCGGTGTGGCGTCAGCTATCCGATCAGGGCAGTGCCAGCATCTGGTCCAACGCGACCCGGGCGAAATGCGCCGTACGCGCCTCGACCGTGATCTGGTTCGGAACCCGGCCGGCGGTCAGTTCCTCCAACGCCCACACCAGGTGCGGCAGGTCGATCCGGTTCATCGTCGAGCAGTAGCAGACCGTCCGGTCCAGGAACATGACCTGCTTGTCCGGGTGGGCCAGCGCCAACCGGCGGACCAGGTTCAGCTCCGTGCCGACCGCCCACGCCGATCCGGCCGGGGCGGCCTCGATGGTCCGGATGATGTACTCCGTCGAGCCGATCTGGTCGGCGGCGGTGACCACCTCGTAGCGGCACTCCGGGTGGACCAGCACGTTGACCCCGGGCACCCGCATCCGTACCTCGTCGACGCTGCTGCGGGTGAACCGACCGTGCACTGAACAGTGTCCCCGCCAGAGCACCATCTTCGCCTCGCGCAGCTGCTGCGCGGTCAGCCCACCACCGGGTTTGTGCGGGTCGTAGAGCACACAGTCGTCGGCGTCCAGCCCCATCTCCAGCACCGCCGTGTTGCGACCCAGATGCTGGTCCGGCAGGAACAGCACCCGCTGGCCGCGCTCGAACGCCCAGGTCAACGCCCGCTTGGCGTTCGACGACGTGCAGACCACCCCGCCGTTACGGCCGACGAAGCCCTTGATGTCCGCCGACGAGTTCATGTACGTCACCGGCACCGTCGAGTCGGCCGCGCCCGCGTCGGCCAGCGCCTCCCAGGCGGTCTCCACCTGGCCGAGGGCCGCCATGTCCGCCATCGAACAGCCGGCGGCCAGATCCGGCAGCACCACCCGCTGCGCGTCGCCGGTCAGGATGTCGGCGCTCTCCGCCATGAAGTGCACACCGCAGAAGACGATGAACTCGGCCGACGGCCGTGCGGCGGCCTCCCGGGCCAGCTTGAACGAGTCGCCGGTGACGTCGGCGAACCGGATGACCTCGTCGCGCTGGTAGTGGTGACCGAGCACGAAGACCCGGTCGCCGAGCGCCGCCTTGGCGGCGGTGGCCCGGGCGACCAGGTCCGGATCGCTGGGTGCCGGGAGCTCACCCGGGCAGTCGACGCCGCGCTCGCTGGCCGGGTCGCTGCCCCGGCCGAGCAGCAACAGAGCGGTCGCGGTGCTGGAAGGCTCAACCCACGTCGAAGTCACGAGATCCATGCTCGCACAGGTCCGCCCGCCTGCGACCAGCCCAAGTGTGGCCTGCCACACTGCCAGATCATGCGGGTCCTGATCTGTCCGGACAAGTTCGCCGGCACCCTGACCGCCGCCGAGGTGGCCGCCGCCGTCGCCACCGGGTGGCGGGACCGGGCACCCACCGACGAGCTGGTGCTGCGCCCGTTGTCCGACGGCGGTCCGGGGTTCGTCGAGGTGCTGGCCGAGTCGACCGCCGGCCGGCGGGTCCCGGTACCGACGGTCGACCCACTCGGCCGACCGGTACCGGGGGAGATCCTGCTGGTCGACGGCCCGGGGGCCGGGGGGACCGCGACCGCCGGACCGACCGCGTACGTGGAGAGCGCCCGGGCGTGCGGCCTGCACCTGCTCACCGAGGCCGAACGTGACCCGAAACACACCACCTCGTACGGCCTGGGACTGCTGCTGGTCGCGGCGGTCGAACACGGTGCCCGCCGGGTGGTCGTCGGGCTCGGCGGGTCGGCCACCAACGACGCCGGAGCCGGCATGCTCACCGCGCTGGGGGTCACCCCGCTCGACGCCGCCGGCTACGCCCTGCCGTACGGCGGCGCGGCCCTCGCCGGGGTCGACCGCCTCGACGGCGCACCCCGGCTGCGCGGGGTCGAGCTGGTCGCCGCGACCGACGTCGACAACCCGCTGACCGGGCTGCACGGGGCCAGCAACGTGTACGGGCCGCAGAAGGGCGCCGACCGGGCCGACGTACTGCTGCTCGACGCCGCGCTGCAGCGGTTCGCCGGCGTCCTAGTCGCGGACCTGCCCGGCTGCCCGCCGGAGCTGGCCGCGCTGCCCGGGGCCGGCGCCGCCGGAGGCATCGGCGCCGCGCTGCTCGCCCTCGGCGGGCGGTGCGAGTCGGGCATCGACCTGGTCACCGCGTTGATCGGGCTGCCCGCCGCGCTGGACGCCGCCGACCTGGTGATCACCGGTGAAGGGTCGTTCGACCACCAGTCGCTGCGCGGCAAGGTGGTCGCCGGGGTGGCCGGCGCGGCCCGGGACCGGGGACTGCCCTGCGTGGTGGTCGCCGGCCAGGTGTCCACCGGTAGGCGGGAGTCGGCCGCGGCCGGGGTCACCGAGGCGTACGCCCTGGTCGACCACTTCGGCGGCGAGACCGGCGGTGGGCTGGCGCAGGCGCTGGCCCGGCCGGCGGACGGGCTGCGTGGGATCGCCGCCCGGCTGGCCGGCCAATGGAGCCGCTGACGGCGTGCCGGCGGCCGGGGACGGCGAGTTTCCGGTGATCTTCCGCTGATGATCTTCCGGATGCTGGGATGCGCGGCGGATCACGTACGGATTGTGGCCACCCGGATTGGGAATCGTCGCCCGGCCGGTTAGCGTTACCTGATACGGACGAATTCGCACCGTCGCAGGGGAGACCTTCACGTGAGCACATCAGCGCAGTCCGAAACGGCCGAGACCGCCGCCTCGACCACCGTCGTCCTCACCGACGTGGCGGCCGAAAAGGTCAAGGCACTGCTCGACCAGGAAGGCCGCGACGACCTGCGGCTGCGGGTCGCCGTCCAGCCCGGCGGCTGCTCCGGCCTGCGGTACCAGCTGTTCTTCGACGAGCGGTCGCTCGACGGGGACATCGTCGACGACTTCGGCGGCGTCGAGGTCGTGGTGGACCGGATGAGCGCCCCGTACCTGACCGGCGCGAAGATCGACTTTGCGGACCGGATCGACGCTCAGGGTTTCACCATCGACAACCCGAACGCGCAGAACTCCTGCGCCTGCGGCGACTCCTTCCACTGATCCGACCGGTCCGTTTCGGTGCCGTCCGGGGCAGACGTCAGTCCGGCCCTGGGCGGCAGTCGGTCGGTTGTGCGCTGAACGTGCATAGCTGAGACAGGTGCGGGGTACGGTGGCCCCCGTCCCGGTAAGCTGGCCCGCGCACGATTTCCGTACCCCGACACCCGAGGGCCGACATGAAGATCGCCGTCACCGGCTCGATCGCCACCGACCATCTGATGCACTTTCCCGGCCGGTTCGCGGGTCAGCTCATCGCGGACCAGCTGGACAAGGTGTCCCTGTCGTTCCTCGTCGACGACCTGGTCGTCCGCCGGGGCGGGGTGGCGGCGAACATCGCCTTCGGGATGGCCCAGCTCGGTCTGCGTCCGGTGCTGCTCGGCGCGGTCGGCGCCGACTTCGCCGACTACCGTTCCTGGCTGGAACGCCACGGCGTCGACTGCGACTCGGTGCATGTCAGCGAGTTGGCGCACACGGCTCGCTTCGTCTGCACCACCGACGACGACCTGTGCCAGATCGCGTCGTTCTACGCCGGTGCGATGAGCGAGGCCCGCAACATCGAGTTGGCGCCGGTCGCCGCCCGGGTGGGTGGCCTCGAACTGGTGCTGGTCAGCGCCAACGACCCCGAGGCGATGCTGCGTCACTCGGCCGAGTGCCGCGACCGGGGCTACCGGTTCGCCGCCGACCCGTCCCAGCAGCTGGCCCGGATGAGCGGCGAGGACGTCCGCCAGCTCATCGACGGTGCGGAGTACCTGCTGACCAACGAGTACGAGCGGTCGCTGCTGGAGAGTAAGGTCGGCCTCACCGGCGACCAGGTGCTCAACCTGGTGACGGTACGGGTCACCACGCTCGGTGCCGACGGGGTGGAGATCACCGGCCGGGGCATCGAGCGGATCCACGTACCGGTGGCCCGTGACGTGGTCGCGGACGACCCGACCGGTGTCGGCGACGGCTTCCGTGCCGGCTTCTTCGCCGCCCTCGGCTGGGGCCTCGGCCTGGAACGCGCCGCGCAGGTCGGCTGCCTGCTCGCCGCGCTGGTGCTGGAGACCACCGGGCCGCAGGAGTACGCCGTCAAGCCGGACATCTTCCTCAAGCGGCTCGCCGACTCGTACGGCGACGCCGCCGCCGACGACGTCCGCGCCCACCTGCCGGCCTGACTCGGCCGGCCCGCTGATCTTCGGTCCTGGGCAAGCTCACGTTGATCGGGGGCCTACCGGGTCAGCTCCGCTTGTAGGTGGTTGAGGGTCTCAGCCGGCGGGAGCGCGAGCTCGCGAAGGTTGTCGGCGACCCACTGGTACGTGCGGACCCGATCGAGGTCATGTACGAATATGGCGTCGTCGAGAAGCTCCGTGTATGCCACCGGCCGGATGCCGTGACCGAACTCGAGTAGTGCGAACTGCCCAATGGCGCTGGCCTGATGCGGGCCGTCCTCGGGCCGCAGCAACTGCACGGTGACTTGTCCGCCGCGAGCCACGTTTATCAGATGCTCCAGCTGCGCCTGGCGGATCGACGGTTCGCCCACGGGTGTGCGGATGGCAGCTTCGCCGATCACGGTCTGGAAGGTCAGATCATGCCGGGCAGCCAGCCTGCTTGCCCGCACTTGCCGGAACTCGGCGAACGACTGTGCCTGATCGGGCCGGTAGAAGCGGTTTGCCGAGGTCAGTGCTTGAGCGTAGTCGCGGGACTGGAGCAGCCCGGGCACCACCATCGGCTCGAACGTGAAGAGCCGCTCGGCCATGTCGAGCAACCCTACGTACGTCCGGAGGAAGCCCGGAATCAGGTCCGCCCAGCGACTCAGCCAGGACTTGGCGTCCGCGCGTGCAGCGGCCAGTGTCACCAGTTGCTGGACGGTCGCCGCCGGGACTCCGCAGGCCTGCAGGACAACTTGAACGTCGTCTGGCGCTTGGTGGTAGCGACCGGATTCCATGTGCCCGAGCTTCGGCTTGCCGATCCCGGTCGTCGTGGCGAGCTCGCTCAGGCTGAGCTGCGCCGCTCGCCGGTGCCGACTCAGTTCCACGCCGAGCAGCCAACGTAGCGCAAGTGGATCCACCTGAGTGCCCATCACCGTCTCCCGATTCTTGTACCCAGAGAAGTCTAGCCGAGCACATCCGTAGCCGCTAACCTATACGTATCCATAAACGTTCGAGGGGGCTGCTATGGAGCTCGACGAGGTAGGACGTCAGTCGGAGATGCCTGAGCGTGTCCGGCAGATGATGACAGAGCAGGCGTCCGAGCAGGTGCCGGCGCGCTTCGCCATCTGTGCGGAGACCGAGGCCGGCGAGGACGGTGGAGTGCTCGGCTGGGGGCTGGCGTTCGACGACGAAGCCGTGGTCGTACCGACCAACGGCGGTCTGCCCAACCCGTTCAGCGGCATCAAGGCAGCGCTGCGGATGTACGGGATGGTCCACCCCGTACAGCTGGTGTGGGTCGACCCGCCCGACGGTCGCCAGCTGACCTGAACCGCGTGAGTCAGGCCGGCCGCAGCACCGCGACCAGGAAACCGGAGTCGTCGCGGTACGGGCGCAGGTCCCAGGTCGCCAGCAGCAGATCCTCGACCAGATCGGCGGCGTGCAGGTCGGCCAGGAAGTCGGTGACCGGATAGCCCCGGTCGGTGCCGAACCCGACTACGATCCGGCCACCGTCGCGCAGGTGCAGCCGCATCCGGCGCAGCACCTCCTGACGGGTGTCCGGAGCCAGGAACGTCATGACGTTGCCGGCGCTGACGATCGCGTCGAAGCCGTCGGTGATGCCCTGCGCGGGCAGGTCCAACTCGGCCAGATCGCCGACCAGCCACCGCGGGCCCGGGTGGTCCTGCCGGGCGGCGTCGATCAGCACTGGGTCCAGGTCGACGCCGACGACGTCGTGACCGGCGGCGGCCAGCGCCGCGCCGACCCGGCCTGGACCGCAGCCGGCGTCCAGCACTCGCGCCGTACGGGGCAGCATCGCGTCGACCAGCCGGGCCTCACCGTCGAGGTCGGCCCCGTCGCGGGCCAGCGACCGGAACCGGTCGACGTACCACTGTGAGTGCCCAGGGTTGGACTCCAGCAGCTTGCTCCACCCGTTCTGCGCGCTCACACCCGCCATCCTCGCACGCACCTCTTCGACCCGAGCATGACGTCCGTTACCTGTAGCGTGCGCGGGCGGCCGACCCTCTGGACACGCCGATGTGAGGCTGAGATACCTAACCTGCGCGTCGTAAGGTATCTCAGCCTCACATCGGTGGTGCTGCTGATCCACTAGCAGTTCGGCGAGAGGCTTCAGTGGGTGCGGCGGACGTCGAAGGCGGGGGAGTCGGCGACGGTCGACGCGGCGACGAACTCCTGACCGCGGATCCGGCACCAGGCCGGGATGTCCAGGGCGGCCGCCGGATCGTCGGCCAGCACCCGGACCACCGACCCGACCGGCAGCTGTGGCAGCCGCCGGGCCAGCGCGATCACCGGCAGCGGGCAGCGCTGACCGAGACAGTCGAGAGTCTCCGCCACCTCGTCGTCAGGGGGCTGCGCCACCGCGTCGTCGTCGGTCACAGGCCGACCACTCCGGCCTCGGCCCGCAGGTCGGCCACCACCTGCGGCAGCTCGGCCAGGAACCGGTTCACCTCCGCGTCGGTGGTGTCCCGGTGCAGCGACACCCGGACGTTGCCGTGCGACAGCACCCCCATCGCCTCCAGCACGTGTGACGGGCGCAGCGTGGACGACGTACACGACGAGCCGGAGGAGACGGCGAAGCCGCGCCGGTCCAGCGCGTGCAGCAGCGCCTCGCCGTCGACGTACAGGCAGGAGAAGGTGACCAGGTGCGGCAGCCGGTCGGTCGGGTCGCCGACCACCTCCACGTCCGGCACGGTCGCCGCCACCGTCGCGCGGATCCGGTCCACCAGTGCCGACAGCCGGGCGGCCTGCATGTCCGCCTCGGCGGCCGCCGCGCGCAGCGCCGCCGCCGACGCGACCACCGCCGGCAGGTTCACCGCTCCGGGCGTGCGGCCGAATTCCCGATCGTCGGTTGGGTAGGGCGACTCCCACCGGGTGCCCTTGCGGACCGCCAGCACCCCGACGCCCGGCAGCCCGCCCCACTTGTGGGCGCTGGCCGTCAGCACCGACCAGCCGTCCGGCACCGGCACCCGGCCGACCGACTGGGCGGCGTCGACGTACAGCGGCACCTCGTGCGCGGCGCACACCCGGGCCGCCTCGGCGACCGGTTGGACGGTACCCACCTCGTGGCTGGCACTGATCAGTGCGGCGAACGCCACACCCGGCCGGGCCACCGCCGCCGACCAGGCGGCCATATCGAGCCGGCCGAGCCGGTTCACCGGCACCGACACCGACTCGCCGCCGTCGGCGGTGTGCCGCTGCCCGGCGTGCAGCACCGCCGAATGCTCGATCGCCGAGTGCACCAGGGTGCGCCCGACCCGACGCCGCCCGGCGAGACCGCCGAGGACGGCGGCGTGCGCGGCGACCGTACCGCTGGGTGTGAAGGAGATCTCGTCGGTGCGAACCCGCAGCAGGTCGGCGGTGACCTCCCGGGCCGCGTCGAGGAGCTGACCGGCCCGGCGGGCCCGGGTGTACAGCTTGGCCGGGTCGGCCCAGCCGTCGGTCAACGCCGCCGACAGCGCCTCCCGGGCAACCGGGTGCAGCGGTGCGGCGGTCGCGGCGTCGAGATAGTCCACAGCCGTCGACGGTACCGGCCGTGGGCTGGCCCGCCGGTGGTCGTGGCGGGTGACAAACCAGACCCCACGCCGATGGTGACCCGTCGGGTCGAGTAATCTGCGACCGTCGGTGACGCCTTTGATCGCCGATGTCGTCACGCGTGGCCAGGTCGATCCGGCTGCCACAGGTGGCATCGGTGGCACCGCGAGGGAGGCAGGACCAGGTGGTCGCAAGCGATTCAGCAGGGCAGCCGTCGGCCGACGGCCGGCAGCCGACGCACGCATGGCGCGCGCCCGGCCGGCGACAGCTCCGGTTCCGGGCCGCTGGGCTCGGTCTCGGCGGCGCGGCACTGCTCACCCTGCTCACTGGCTGCGACGTCGGGGAGGCGTTCGGCGGCTTCGGCTGGCCGCAGGGCATCACCCCGCAGGCCCACCGGATGTACGACCTGTGGATCGCCTCGGTGATCGCGGCGCTCGCGGTCGGCGTCTTTGTCTGGGGCCTGATCTTCTGGTGCATCATCCGGTACCGCAAGCGCGGCGACCAGCTGCCGGTGCAGACCCGGTTCAACATGCCGATGGAGTTCCTCTACACCATCGCGCCGATTCTGGTCGTGTCGGTCCTGTTCTACTACACGGCCGTCGTGCAGACCGACGTCGACCGGCTCAGTGAGGACCCGGACGTCACCGTCGAGGTCGTCGCGTTCAAGTGGAACTGGCAGTTCAACTACCGCGACGGGGTCGGTGAAGACGCCAACACGGTGGCGTCGACGGTCGGTTCCTCCGACCTCATCCCGGTGCTGGTGGTCCCGTCGGAGCGGACCATCCGGTTCGAGGAGACCAGTACCGACGTCATCCACTCGTTCTGGGTGCCGGAGCTGCTGTTCAAGCGGGACGTCTTCCCGGGCAGCATCCGTAACCAGTTCGAGGTGACCGTCGAACAGAACGGTGCCTACGTCGGCCGGTGCGCCGAGCTGTGTGGCACGTACCACTCGATGATGAACTTCGAGATGCGGGTGGTCGACCCGGAGCAGTACGACCAGTTCATCGCGGCCAAGCAGGCCGGTAGCTCGACGCCGGACGCGTTGGCCGCGATCGGGGAGGAGCCGTACGCGGTGACCACCTTCCCGTTCGACACCAAGCGTGACGCGCAGAACTTCGGGAACGCGAGCGCCCAGGGCGCGGGAAGCTGAGGGCCGGTCATGAAGACCGAGTGGCGACTGTTCGGCATCGTCGCGGCGTTCCTGCTCGTCGTGTCCGGTGTCTACCCGGCGTGGACCTACGGGCAGCTCGGGCACGTCGAGTGGATCGGCACCACGGCGCTGATCCTGTCCTTCCTGCTCTGCGCGATGTGTGGCGGCTTCTTCTGGTTCGTGTCGCGTCGGATCGATCTGCGTCCCGAGGACCGGCCGGACGCTGAGATCTCCGACGGAGCGGGCGAGGTCGGCTTTTTCAGCCCGGGCAGCTACTGGCCGTTCGGGGTGGCGCTGGCCGCCACCATCGCCGGTCTCGGCCTGGTCTTCTGGCAGTGGTGGCTGCTGATCTTCGGCCTGCTCTCGGTGATCGCCACCGCAGCCGGCCTGCTGTTCGAGTACTACACCGGCACCCGGCGTACCGCCGAGCACTGAGCCGGGCCGAGCACTGAGTCGACTATCACCCGCTTCGGCTGAGCCGGCCGTCACCGATTGTTGCGGCGGCGCAGCTTCGCACCCAGCCGGCGACGGCTACCGAGGTGCCGATCCGCTCCGGCGAGGACCAGACGCAGTGGTCGACGGTGGGTCGGCGGATGACCTTGACCGCCGCGTGGGCGAAGATCACCGGTAGATCACCTCGGCGACCATGAGCAGCAGTTGCGGGTGCCGCAGCCGCCAGGCCGCAGTGCCACCCAGACACCCTGACCGACGGTCAATAGCAGCAGTCCGGGCAGCAACTCCCGGTCCGGCGGTAGCCAGCATCCATACGGTGAGCGAGGCGCTCGCCACGTACAGCACCCAGCGCAGGATCAGCGGCAGGTACGCGTAGCCTTGCGGTCGGCGACTACGCTACGTCATCGAATCTGCGGCCCGGTGGTGGTACCCGCAGCCGACTGGGCCACTTGCACCCACCGGTCCAGCAGTGCGGCGGCGGCGCCGCTGTCCACTGCCTCGGCGGCCCGGCCCAACTGTGCCCGCATCGTCTCCAGCGGCTCGTCAGCCGGCGCGGCGCCGGTCTGTACCGCCTGAGCGGTCAGCGCCGCTGCGGCGTTGACCAGCACCGCGTCCCGGACCGGACCGGTCTGGCCGGCGAGCAGCCGGCGGGTGACGTCGGCGTTGAAGGCGGCATCTCCGCCCCGGAGATCACCGGGGGCGCTGCGGGCGACCCCCAAGTCCTCGGCGGCGTCCACGACCATCGCGCGCACCACGCCGTCGGCGGCGAACCAGACCCTGGTCGGGGCGGCGGTGCTGAGCTCATCCAGCCCGTCCTCACCCCGCATCACCAGTGCAGTGTCGCCCCGGGTGGCGAACACCTCGGCCATCACCGGCGCCATCCGGGTGTCGAAACAGCCGATCGCCCCGGCCCGGGGCCGGGCCGGGTTGGTCAGCGGGCCGAGGAAGTTGAATACGGTCGGTACGCCGATCTCCCGCCGGGTCGTCCCGGTGTGCCGCATCCCCGGGTGGTACCGGGCGGCGAAGCAGAACCCGATGCCGACCTCGGCGACGCACCGGGCCACCCCCTCGGGGCCCAGGTCGAGCGGGATGCCGAAGTGCTCCAGCAGGTCGGCGGCCCCGCACGACGACGAGGCAGCCCGGTTGCCGTGCTTGACCACCCGGGCACCGGCCGCAGCCACCACGATCGCAGCCATGGTGGAGATGTTGACCGTGTGCGCCCGGTCGCCGCCGGTGCCGACGACGTCCACCGCGTCGGCGCGCAGCGCGTCCGGCAGACCGACCGGCACCGCGTTGGCGATCATCGCCTCCACCAGCCCGACCAGTTCGGCCGACGTCTCGCCCTTGGCTCGCAGCGCGACGGCGAAGCCGGCGATCTGCGCGGGTGTGGCGGAGCCTGTCATGATCTCGTCCATCGCCCAGGTGGTGTCGGCGGTGGAGAGCTGCTCGCCAGCGAGCAGCGCGTTGAGCAGATTCGGCCAGGACCGTTCACCCATGGGGCCTCTCCCAGGTGCGATGGGGGCGTGCGCGGTGCGGGGCGGTGCGGCGGAGCGTGGACGGTGCGGCCCGGTGCAGGGGTGGGTCAGGCGGCGGGCAGCTTGCCGGACCGGCCGCGCAGCATGCCGGCGATGGTCTGGCCGGTGGTCACCGGGTCGAGCGGGTGCATCAGGGTGGCGTCGACCTCGGCGAACGAGGCCAGCCAGCGGTCGGCGGCGCGGGCGATCACCACGCAGGTCGGCGGCGCGTCGGCGCGGTCGTCCTTGATCTGCCGGGCGATACCAAGCCCGCCGCCGGGGGTGGCCTCACCGTCGAGCAGCATCAGGTCGATCTCGTACTCGTCGACCAGCCGGACGCAGCCGGCGTAGTCGGACGCCTCGACGAACTCGACGGTCAGGTCGGTGGCGGGGCGGGTGCCGACGGCCAGCCGCATCCGGTCCCGTACCTGCGGGTCATCGCTGTAGAGCAGGACGGTGTGCACGCGCTCGGTCATCTTCTCGCTCGACTCCCACCTCGTAGCTGCGCGCTGATCGTACCGTCCGTCCGGGTCGCGTCCGGCGAGCGGGTCAGTCGGCGGCGGCCGCCACGCGGGCCTGTCGCGCCTCCTGGCGGTCGAGTTCCCGGTCGATGCGTCGGGCTTCCCGCTCGGACTGGCGCATCCACTGCACCACCAGCACGGCGAGCATGGTGACGCTGACGAACTCCCCGCCGGCCCACAGGACGCCGCCGGCCACCTCCTGGTCGGCCCACGGGTCGGCCCAGGTCAGTCCGAGCGACGGATACCAGTCGCCGCCGAACAGGGTGCTGCTCTGCATGACGGTGAGCCCGAGCACGGTGTGGAACGGCACGGAGAGCACCATCAGCAGCGCCCGGGCCGGGTACGGCCAGCGGCCGGGCAGCGGGTCGAGCCCGACCAGCGGCCAGAAGAACAGGCAGCCGGTCATGATGAAGTGGGCGTGGACGAACTCGTGGGCGAGGCTGCTCTCCAGGGTCAACCGGTAAAGATCAGTGAAATACAGCACAAATGGGTTGATCACGAACAGGCCGAAGGCGACCAGCGGGAAGGCGACCACCCGGGCGTACCTGCTGTGCAGGACGGCGAGCAGGCGGCGCCGCGGGTTGCCGGGCAGGGTGCGCAGCGCCAGGGTGATCGGTGCGCCCAGGGCGAGAAAGATCGGCGCGATCATCGACAGCACCATGTGCTGGACCATGTGCACTGACAGCAGAGTGGTGTCGTAGGCGCCCAGTCCGCTCACCGTGACGGCGGCGATGCCACCCAGTCCGGGGCCGAGGAACAGTACGGTGCGTGACACCGGCCACCGGTCGCCGCGCAGTCGTAGCCGGTGCACCCCGTACAGGTAGAGGCCGGCGGCCACGACGAGTGTCAGCGCCAGCCAGTTGGTCAGCTGGATCTCGGTGAACAGGGCCGAGACCGTGAACGGCGGGACGGCCATCGCAGCGACATCTGCCACATGACGAGGCTAGGCCAGCGGCCTCGGTCGACGTTATCCGGCCCACCGACGGGTCGGGTTTGCCACCCCGCCGTCCGTGGGCACTGACCGGCAGCAATAATGACCGCGTGACTGCGGCCCCAGCGATTGACAAGAGCCGGATCCACTCGCTGACCCGACCGAACATGGTCAGCGTCGGGACGATCGTGTGGCTCTCCAGCGAACTGATGTTCTTCGCGGCGCTGTTCGCGATGTACTTCTCCATCCGTGCGGCGGACTACAGCATGTGGGAGGAGCACACCCCACAGCTGAACATCCCGTACGCGACGGTCTTCACCGCGATCCTGGTGGCCTCCTCGGTCACCTGCCAGATCGGGGTGTTCGCCGCGGAGCGGGGGGACGTGCACGCGCTGCGGCGGTGGTTCACGATCACCTTCGTGATGGGCCTGATCTTCCTGCTCGGCCAGGTCAACGAGTACCGGGAGCTGGTCCACCACGGCATCAAGATCAACGGTGACGGCTACGGCTCGGTGTTCTACCTCACCACCGGCTTCCACGGGCTGCACGTGGCGGGTGGCCTGGTCGCCTTCCTGATCTACATGGTCCGGACCACGATGGGGCGGTTCACTCCAGCCCAGGCCACCTCGGCCATCGTCGTGTCGTACTACTGGCACTTCGTTGACGTGGTCTGGATCGGCCTCTACTTCATGATCTACTGGCTGCAATGATCATCAAGCGGTCACTCACCGTGATGGTGCGGCGTCGTGCCGACCAGGCAGGTCGCAAAACCGACAAGGATTCAGGTCAATGACATCTGACACCCCCGCCGACCGGCGAGCCGACCGCGGACGTGGTCTCCTCGCCCGGCTGCGCAGCGGGCGGGCCACGCCGCGAGGCCGGGGCCGCCGTCGGCTGGGCACCGCGGTCCGGTTGCTCGCCGCGCTGTTCCTGGCCGGCGGTGCGTACACCGTCTTCGCCCCTGGCCTGCAGGCGCAGGACACCCCGCAGCTGTCCCAGGCGGCCGAGGACGGCAAGGCGCTGTTCGACCAGAGCTGCATCTCCTGCCACGGGCGTAACGCCCAGGGCGTCGAGGGACGCGGCCCCAGTCTGATCGGTGTCGGATCGGCGTCGGTGGAGTTCCAGGTTGGCTCGGGCCGGATGCCGATGGCCCGACAGGAGGCCCAGGCCGAGCGCAAGCCGGTGGTCTTCACCGAGGAGGAGATCCGCCAGCTCGGCCAGTACATCCAGGAGCTGGGCGGCGGCCCGCAGCTGCCGGCCGGCGACATGCTGCGTACCGGCGGTGACATCGCCGTCGGCGGCCATCTCTACCGGATCAACTGTTCGTCCTGCCACGCCTTCAGCGGCGGCGGCGGCGCGCTGTCCTCCGGCAAGTACGCACCGAGCCTGGACCCGGCCACCGACCGGCAGCTGTACGCCGCCATGCTGACCGGTCCGCAGAACATGCCGGTCTTCGGGGACAACCAGCTCACCCCCGAGCAGAAGCGCGACATCATCGCCTTCGTGCAGGAAGGGCTGAAGACCGACGGTGACCCCGGCGGGCTGGCCAACCTCGGCCGGTACGGTCCGGTGACCGAGGGCATCGCCATCTTCCTGGTCGGCATCACCGCGCTGGTCTTCGCCAGCCTGTGGATTGCGGGGAAGTCATGAGCACCGACATCGACACCACCACCACTCAGCAGCACCGCCAGCCGGCGCAGGTGAGCCTGGACGACCCTCGGCTGACGTCGTTCGACGTGCTGCGCGAGGGCGCCCGGCGCGACGACATCGAGATCGTCCACTACGAGCCGCCATTTCCGGTACCCGGCACCAGGGCGGAACGGCGGATCAGCCGGTTCGTCGCCGGGCTGTTCCTGCTCGCCGGGCTCACCGCGACCGCGTTCCTGGTGGTGTACATCTGGTGGCCCTGGGAGTACGAGCTCGGCACCGGGATCAGCAAGTTCTACACTCCGCTGCTGGGCGTCAGCCTCGGGCTGACCTTGCTGGCCATCGGCGTCGGCATCCTTACCTGGGGCAAGAAGCTGCTGCCCCACGAGGTGGCGATCCAGGACCGGCACGACGGCCCGTCCAGCCCGGACGACCGCAAGATCACCGGCGGCACGCTCACCTACATGGTGGACGAGCTCGGGGTGAAGCGCCGTCCGCTGCTCGGGGTGTCGCTGCTGGCCGGGTTGGCTCCGGTCGCCGCGGTCGCGGCCGCACCGCTGGTCGGCGGCCTGATCCGGGATCCGCACACCGACAACCAGATGGCCACCACCGGCTGGGAGCCGGTCGAGACGGTCGGTGGCGGCACCGAGCTGGTCCGGCTGACCAGGGAGGACGGCTCGCCGATCCGGCCCGCGGACGTCAGCGTCGGTGGTCAGATGACGGTCTTCCCCGGAATTCCCGGCGGGCACACCAACCGGTACGCCGACTCGCCGACCCTGCTGATCCATCTGCGGCTGGACGACGCCCGGACCGCCCGGGAGAACAACGAGGCGGTGGGCAAGCCCGACTACATGTGGGGCAACTACATCGCGTACTCGAAGATCTGCACCCACGCGGGCTGCCCGGCGAGCCTGTACGAGCAGCAGACCAACCGGCTGCTCTGCCCCTGCCACCAGTCGCAGTTCCTGATCACCGACAACGCCAAGCCGGTCTTCGGCCCGGCCAGCCGTCGGCTGCCGCAGCTGCCCATCTCCGTCGACGACGAGGGCTTCTTCGTCGCCACCTCCGACTACACCGAGATCGTCGGACCCGACTTCTGGGAGCGGCCATGAAACGCCGTAAGTTCGACGCCCGTGCGCTGCCCGGCCAGGCCGCCGGGCAGCTCGACGACCGGTTCCAGGCAGCTACGCCGCTGCGCAAGCTGCTGAACAAAGTCTTCCCGGACCACTGGTCGTTCCTGCTCGGTGAGATCGCGCTCTTCTCGTTCGTCGTCGTCCTGCTCACCGGCGTCTACCTGACCTTCTTCTTCGACCCGTCGATGGAGGAGGTCACCTACGACGGCAGTTACGCCCCGCTGCGCGGCATCCCCATGTCGGCGGCGTACGCGTCGACGCTGGACATCTCGTTCGACGTCCGGGGCGGCCTGATCATGCGGCAGATGCACCACTGGGGGGCGCTGCTGTTCATGGCGTCGATCGTGGTGCACATGCTGCGGGTGTTCTTCACCGGCGCGTTCCGCAAGCCGCGTGAGGCCAACTGGATCATCGGCTCGCTGCTGTTCTGGGTCGGCTTCCTCGCCGGCTTCACCGGCTACTCGCTGCCCGACGACGGCCTGTCCGGCACCGGGCTGCGGATCGCGTCGGCGATCATGCTGTCCATCCCGGTGATCGGGTCCTGGGTCACCTCGTCGATCTTCGGCGGCGAGTTCCCGGGCACGATCATCATCAGCCGGTTCTACATCGCCCATGTGCTGCTGATCCCCGGGCTGCTGGTGGCGCTGATCAGCGCCCACCTCGGCCTGGTCTTCAAGCAGAAGCACACCCAGTGGCCTGGCCCGGGACGGACCAACGACAACGTGGTCGGCGAGCGGATGTTCCCCCGCTACGCAATCAAGCAGGGCGGCTTCTTCATGATCGTCTTCGGGGTGGTCGCCCTGATGGCGGGAGTCTTCCAGATCAACCCGGTGTGGCTGTTCGGCCCGTACGAGGCCGCCGTGGTCTCGGCGGCGAGCCAACCCGACTGGTACGTCATGTTCCTGGACGGCTCCACCCGGTTGATGCCAGCGTGGGAGCTGACCATCCCGATCGGTGACGGGTACGTGATCCCGCCGCTGTTCTGGCCGACCGTGGTACTGCCCGGCATCCTGGTCATGCTCTCCCTGGTGTACCCGTTCCTCGAAGCGCGGTACACGAAGGACAAAGCCAGCCACAACCTGCTGCAGCGGCCCCGGGACGTGCCGGCCCGGACCGCCGTCGGCGCGATGGCCGTCACCTTCTTCATCGTGCTGACCATCTCCGGCGGCAACGACGTGTTCGCCGACAAGTTCTTTATCAGCCTGAACGCGATGACCTGGGCCGGCCGGATCGGATTGATCCTGCTCCCGCCGTTGGCCTACTACGTCACCTACCGGATCTGTCTCGGTCTGCAGCAGCACGACCGGGAAGTGCTGGCGCACGGTGTCGAGACCGGCATCATCCGACGGCTGCCTGACGGCCGCTTCGTCGAAGTGCACCAGCCGCTGGGACCGACCGACGAGCACGGCCACGGCAAGCTGGAGTACGTCGGCTGGGTGGTGCCGAAAAAGATGAACCGGCTAGGCGCGCTCGGCCCGGCGGTCAAGGGCTTCTTCTTCCCGATCGAGAAGCCGGCACAGGTTCCGCCGCCAGCGCATGTGGCGATCGACCCGGCCGAGGAACAGCCGGCCGAACTGCGGTCGGCTGGCAAGGAGAAGCAGCCGGCCGACCGCGAGGAGATCAGCAGCGGCAGCCGCTGACCACCGCGCACCCGGAGTCGACAGAGGCGTCCGCCGAGCAGATCGGCGGGCGCCTCTGTGATCTCATACCTGCACCGGCCGCCCCCACAAGCCCTGTCGCCATGGTAGTAGCGGTATCCCTAAGAGACTGCGGTGATCCATTGGTGACGGTTTCCTCTCGACGTAGCGTCATAGTCGACAGCGATCGATCAACCGCAAGGTAGTCGCTCGGAGGAGGAGCTACGTGAAGCTGGCAAGGAAGTTGCTGACGTGGGCCATTGGCGCCACCATGGCCCTGGTAGTCGTGACGCCGTCGCCTGCGCAAGCCGCCTACTGGGACTGTCCGGCCAACGCCATGTGCATGTGGGAGCACAGCGGAGGTAACGGCCTGATGGTCTGGGCGTCGGTCAACACCGGCAACCAGCCGGACCTACGGGCATGGAGCTTCGACGACAAGATCAGCTCGGTCCGGAACACTTCCGCCCGGGGCGTCTGCCTGTATCCCGACCTCAACTACGATGGCAACTGGCACATCTTCGTCCCGCCCTACAGCGGCGGTGGCAACGTTGATCCGCTTGCGAACGATCAGATCACCTCGTTCCGCTGGGCACCGTCGACCTCACCGCCCGTCTGCTGACGGGCAGCCGACGTCAGACACCGTACGGTGACGCGGCTGGTCGCCAGGGGTCTGGGGCCCCGCCGACCAGCCGCGTCGTCATGTTTGCTGGGCGGCTCTGCCTGCGGCAGCTGTCAGTTCCCGCGGTTGGCTCAGCGCTGTCGTCGGTCAGTCCGTGTCGGCCAGCCCGATGGCGAAGGCCGCTTCCAGATCGTGCTGCGAGTAGGCGCGAAAGGCGATGTGCGACTCGGTGCTGAGTACGCCCGGAACCTTCGAGATCCGTCCGGCGATCACATCGGCGATCTGGTCGAACTCCCGCACCCGGACGATCGCGATCAGGTCCACGTGCCCGGCCACCGAGTAGACCTCGCTCACCCCGTCGAGACCGGCGAGCGCCTCGGCCACCTCCGGGATCGAGTCCGTGGCGCAGTCGATCAACACGATGGCAGTGATCACGCAGGCCCTCCGTCTCTCACCGGCGTCCGCCGCCGATGTTACTCAATAGTGAACGGTCAACCGGCGGACACTGTCAGATCGCTGCCCACCCGGATCGCGTCGGTCAGCCGTTCCCCCGCATGCACCTGCGCGCCGGGCCACACCACTGAGCGGACCAGCGTCCCCCGTACCACCGCGCCGGCACCGACGACGGAGCGGTCGACCGGGCCGGTCACCGTGGCCGACGGGTCGAGGAGGCTCCGGCCACCTGCCGCATGCAGATTGGCCGCGAGGTAGTCCGGTGGTGTCCCGGTGTCCAGGTAGGTACCCGGATAGTTGATCACCTGCAGCGCGCCGGCCGCCTCCGCGGGCCGCCAGACGGTACGGACCAGCTCGCCGGGGGCGGCCGGTAGTCCGCTGACGTAGCGCCACGGCAGCAGCGAGAAGCCGGCGAACCGGTGCCCGTCGAAGCCGCCCCGGGCGGCCGGGTCGGTGAACCGCTTGCCCAGCAGCCGGACGGTTTCGCCGTCCCAGCCGTCGAGCAGTGTCGCGATGTCCGGCCCAGGATCGAGATCTGGATGGGCTAGATAGCCGTCGACGTTGCCGACCAGCACGCCGCGACCGCCGATCCAGTCGCGTAGCCGGCCGACGCCGCCGGCGGTGCCCAACGGGTCTCCTGGCTCCACGGACAGCTGTGCCCGGTCTCCGACATGGGTCACCACCTGCCGGCCGAGGTAGCAGGCGTTGACCGCGACCGCCGCCGGCCCGGTGAAGCCGAGGGCTCCGACCCGGTCGAGTGCCCGGTCCAGCAGCGGTACGTTCCCGACCGGGCAGAGCGCCTTCGGGACGAGACCGGTCAACGGCCGCAGCCGGCGGCCTTCACCGGCGGCGAGGACCACTGCGCAGATCCGGTCCGGTCCGACCGCCGGTGCGCTCACCCCGGCTCCTGGCCCGCTGGCGGGCCGGTCTTCGCTGGTACGTCGGTCTCCGCTGGCACGACGAGCGGTCCGATGCCGTAGTGCGCCAGCAGCCGGGCGGTCGCCGGGGTCAGCCGGGGCAGGTCGTCGAGCCGGTGCCAGGCGGCTTCGTACACCTCGGCCCCGTCCACCACCAGTTGGGTTCGCGACGCTGCCACGGCGGCTTCGAAGACGACGTCCACCCAGCCCTTGGCGTGCACCACGGCGTTCGGCACCGCCGGGCGTAGCTGGTCCGGGGCCAGCCGGATGCCGGTCTCCTCGGCGAGCTCCCGGGCCGCGCCGACCACCGGCGCTTCGCGGTGTCGCAGCAGACCGGCGGGCAGCGTCCAGCCCCGGCCGGGTGGCTGGCGCAGCAGCAGCAGTCGGGCGGGTGCCGACGGATCGACTTCGGCATCGGTCACCAGCGTCACGGCGCCGACGATGTACTTCTGCACAGCGAGCCGGACCAACCGCCGACGGACCGGGTGCGGCAACCGGTAGAACACGCCGTACAACAGGGCGCGTGCGGGGGATCGGCGGATGATCATACTGTTCAGGCTAGAGGTAGCCGGTCACCGGCGCCGGGCCAGGTCAGCCCGGCTGGTCGACCAGGGCGATGAGCTGGTCGACGACGGCCTCGGGCTCGATGGTCCGGTCCACCACCGCGACCAGCAGGGTCTCCATGTCCGGGTACTTGAGGCTCTCCGCGAGCTGGCGCAGTGGTTTGTCGTTGGACAACGCCCGGTCGTGTTTGCGCAGGATCAGGCTGACGGTGGCGCGGCCGAGGCGTACCTTGTCGCTGATGCTGATGCCCGGTTCGGAGTGTTCGGCGAACCAGCGGTTGATCTGCATCTGGGCCTGCGGCGACTTGACGAAACCCAGCCACTCCTTCCGCGGCCCGGCTGACGCCGGTGCCGTCCCGGTCGGCTGGTCGTCGCTCTCGGTGAAGATCTCGACCACGTCGCCGTCGGTCAACTCGGAGGCCAGCGGTGCCAGTCGGCCGTTGATCCGTACGGCGAGACAGTGCGCGCCTTTCCGTGAATCCAGCTCGTATGCGAGGTCGACCGGCGTCGACCCGGCCGGCAGCACGATCGGCCGGCCGTCGGTGAAGACCTGGATCTGCGCGTCCACCAGGTCGCAGCGCAGCGAGTGAACGAACTGGTCGGCGTCGATGTTCTCCTGTGACCAGTCGATCGCCCTGCGTAGCCAGGCCAGCTCGTCGGCGCGGGCGGCGGCACGACTGCGGCCGGGCTTGGGGAAGTGGTACGGCGCGGCGATGCCGAACTCGGCAGAGCGGTGCATCGCGTCGGTCCGGATCAGCACCTCGAGTGGACGTTCGTCCGGGCCGATGACCGTGGTGTGCAGCGAGCGGTAGAGGTTGTTCTTCGGCGCCGCGATGAAGTCCTTGAACCTGCCCGGTACCGGTCGCCAGCGGCAGTGGATCGCGCCGAGCGCCGCGTAGCAGTCGGTGTCCGGCCCGGTGACCACGACCTCGATGCGGGGCAGGTCGAACGGTGCCGGGTGGCCACCGGCGACGGTGTCCTTCCAGATCGAGTAGCGGTGCCGGGGCCGGGCCGCGACCCGGGCAGTGACCTTCTCCCGGCGTAGCGTCACCCGCGCCTGTCCGCAGACGGTGTCCAGGTACGTCGCCCAGCCCGGTCGGTTGGCCAGGTGTTCCTCGATCTGCTGGTAGGCCTCCGGCTCCAAATGGAACAGGACGATGTCGTCGAGCTCCCGTTTGAGCTTCTGGATGCCGAGCCGATCGCAGAGCGGGACCAGCACGTCCAGGGTCGCCTTGGCGATCCGGGCCCGGGAGGCAGGGGAGCGCACACCGAGGGTCCGCATGTTGTGTAGCCGGTCGGCGAGCTTGATGACCAGCACCCGGACGTCCTTCGCCGCAGCGATGATCATCTTTCGGATGGTCTCGGCCTCGGCGGCCTTGCCGTAGAACGCCTTGTCGAACTTGGTCACCCCGTCAACCAGGTGGGCGACCTCGTCGCCGAAGTCTGCGGCCAGTGTCGGCAGGTCGTACGTGGTGTCCTCGACGGTGTCGTGCAGCAGCGCGGCCACCAGGGTGGTGGTGTCCATGCCGAGCCCGGCGCAGATCTCCGCGACGGCCAACGGGTGGGTGATGTACGGCTCGCCGCTCTTGCGGTACTGGCCGGCGTGCATGCTGTCGGCGATCTGGTAGCCGCGGCGCAGCACCGCCGGGTCCGCCGACGGGTGGATCGACCGGTGGACCCGGATCAGCTCGGCGACCGGTTCCGGCGAGCCGGGTGACCAGGACAGCCAGGCCCGCAGGCGGGCGGACAGGGGTGTCGCGGTGGGCAGGAAACGTCCGATGGCGGCGCCGGGACCGGCGTCGACGTCCACGCGGAGACACCTCCTCACCCATCGCCCGGCCGGTAGACCGCCCGGACGCACGCCACGAATCGGGCGTTGGCTGACAGGACTGCACTTGTCTAACAGACTAAGCGAGCGAGCGTAGTACGATCGGCTACTTGCGGGTGATCGATCGGTCGAGTCTTTGGTCCGCTTCGTTGACGCCGGCCGTCGTCCGGGCGGCTTCCTCGGCCTTGACCAGCAAATGGTGGAATCGGCCGGCGCCGCGCAGCGGCGAGGACCAGTCCCCGCTCACCCTGACCAGTCGGGTCTGGTCCGGCTCCAACCAGGACAAAATCCGCTCGCTCTCGGCCGCGCTCGCCCGGGGCACCGGACCGTGCCCGGCCGGCACCGTCTCGGCGGTGGCGCACAGTAGCTCGATGGCGGCCCGAGGGTGCTGCCGTGGGGGCGACACGCCAGCGGCGGCGAGCCGACCGTGCCGGACGATCGCCAGCTCCCAGCCACCGTGCCCGGCCCGTCGTGCCGCGACCAGCTCGGTGATGCGGGTCAGCGCGGTCAACCGCTGCATCCGGACGGTCGCCCGCAGGAATGCGACCAACCGGCCCCGGACCACCGCCGCCTCCTCGAACCGCTGCCCGGCGGCGAGCCGGTCGATCCGGGCGAGCAACGTGTCGACCAGTGGCTGCGGGTCGGTTTCGAGGGCCGTACGCAGCGGGGTGACGGCCAGTTCGGCGTACTGCAGCGGGTCGATCCGGTGCTCGCACGGTGCCGGACAACGACCCAGCTCGGCCAGCGCGCAGGCCGGGGTCCGGGTCCGGGTGGACAACCGGTGGGTGCACTGACGCAGCGGCAGCGCGTCGTGGATGCCGGCGGCGGCCAGCTCGGCCGCCCGGCGGGAGGCGAACGGCCCGAGCACGGTGGTGTCGGCCGGTGAGATCGCCCGGACGGTGGACAGCCGTGGATAGACCTCGTCGGTGACCTTCAACCAGACCACCCGCTCCGGGAACTTCGACCTGCGGTTGTACGGCGGCGCGTGGGCGGCGATCAGCCGCAGCTCACGTACCTCGGCCTCCAGCCGGTGGGCGCATTCGACCGCGTCGACCCGCACGGCTGCGGCCAGCATCTCGGACATCCGCGCCCGCCGCTCGGCGGCGGTGAAGTAGCTGCGTACCCGGGTCGCGACGTCGCCCGAGGTGCCGACGTACAGTGGCCGGTCGTCGGCCGCCCGGAAGATGTACACCCCGGGGGAGCGGGGCAACCCATCGGCGAGGTGCCGCTTGCGTCGCTGGACGTCGCTGACCGCCCGGCTGAATTCGACCGCGTCGCCGATGCTCGTCACCTGGTGCCCGCCGAGCCGGGCGATCAGCCCGTGCAGCACGTCCACGGTCGCCTGGGCGTCGGCCAGGGCCCGGTGGGTGGGACGCCGAGGGGTGCGGAAGTAGCCGGCGAGAGTGCCGAGCTTGCGGTTGGGCACCTCGTCGCGGGTCAGCACCCGGCGGGCGAGGGCTGCGGTGTCCAGCACCGTCGGCGCCGGCCAGGAATAGCCGTGCCGGGCGCACGCTGCCTTGAGAAAACCCACGTCGTACGGCGCGTTGTGCGCCACCAGCACCGCGCCGCCGAGAAACTCCAGCAGGCTGGGCAGCACCTGCTCGATCGGCGGCGCGGGAACGAGCATCGCCTCGGTGATGCCGGTGAGCACGGTGATGAACGGCGGCACCGGCCGGCCCGGGTTGACCAGCGTGGCGAAGACGCCGAGCTCCTCGCCGCCGCGCACCTTGACCGCGCCGATCTCGGTGATGCCGCCGCCGTCCGGCGCGCCGCCGGTGGTCTCCAGATCCAGCACGACGAAGGTGGTCTCCCGCAGCGACCGGTCCGTGCCGGTCGACAGCGACTGGTCCGGCCCGGCTGACAGCAGCGAGTCGATCGAGCCCTGGGTGTAGGCCGGTCGAGGTGCGGGGTCAGGCGGTGCCACGGCGCAGACGATAGGACGTGGGTACGACACAGCCGTCTCATGGGTGCCATCGGTAACGATCCGATCGACTCTACGAGATCATTCTTCCTGTCGGGCACGCGGCGGCCACCCGGTGGGAGACTGGGGTGCATGGCCGCACCGGATCCGACCGACGCTCGTCCCGAGGGGGCGGCGCCGACGACCGGCGCCCTGCCCCTGTCCGCCGACCAGCCGGCCGGTGGTCCACCCGCCGAGCCGGTGCTGCCGGAGCCGGTGCGGTCGCGCATCGTCGTGCTCGCCGCCGCCGCGCTGCCCGAGATCCCGACCGACGAGATGCCACCCCAGCTGCGCAAGGTCGCCAAGTTCGCGCCGAACCGGCGGGCCCGCTACGGCGGTGCGGCCATCGCGGCAGCGCTCACCAACGATCCGTCGTTGCGGCAGCGGGTGGCTGCCCGCGCGCTGACCGAGGCCGGTGAGCTGGGCACGGCGGTCAGCGAAGGGGTCTCGCCCGCGGCGGCGGACCCGGTCGAGGTCGCCGCCCTGGCGTACCTGATGCGGCCGGCGGGCTGGCGTGAGCTGGTCGACGCCGCCGGTGCGGCGGTCCGGGCCGAGGCCGACCGCGCCGCCGTCGCCGAGCTGATCCGTGATGCCGAGGCCCGCGCCAATCGGGCCGAACATGACCGCACCGTCGCCCGGGTCGAGGTGGAGAAGCTCCGCGACGAGCTGGCCCGGGTACGCGAGGAGCTGGGCCAGCTCCGCGAGGAGTCCCGGCAGCTGTCCCGCACGCTGCGTGAGGCGCAGGCGCAGCAACGGCGGGCCAACGAACTGCTCGCCACCGAACGCGGCCGCGCCGCGCGGGCCGCCGCCGACCACGACGCGGAGCTGCGGCGGCTGCGCGCCAGGCTCGCCGACGCGGAGCTGACCGCCGGCGCCGCCCGGCAGTCGGCGAAGGAGGCCCGGGCGGTCGACGACGCCCGGCTGTGGCTGCTGCTGGAGACGATCGGGCAGGCAGCCCAGGGGCTGCGGCGGGAGCTTGCCCTGGACCCGGCCGACCGGTTGCCGGCCGACTACGTCGCCGACGCGTTCACCGACCGGCCGGCGGCGGCGACGTCAACCCGGGCCCGCGACACCGACGACCCGGTTCGGCTGGACGACCTGCTCGCCCTGCCCCGGGCCCACCTCGTCGTCGACGGCTACAACGTGACCAAGCGGGGCTTCGGTGAGATGCCGCTGGAGCAGCAACGTAAGCGGTTGATCACCGGGCTCGGTGGGATCGCCGCGCAGACCGGGGACGAGGTGACCGTGGTCTTCGACGGCGCCGAGCGGATGCACGGGTTGCCGCCGGCCCCACGCGGCGTACGGGTGCTGTTCTCCCGCAAAGGGGAAACGGCCGATGAACTCATCCGTCGGCTGGTCCGGGCCGAGCCGTCCGGCCGGGTGATCGTGGTGGTCTCCTCCGACCGGGAGGTGGCCGACGGGGTCCGGCGGCACGGCGCGTACCCGATGGGCGCTGATTCGCTGCTGCGTCGACTGGCCCGGTCCTGAGCTGACACCCGGTCGCGCGGAACTGTCGTACCTGATGCCTATCGTCGATGTCACTGGCGGTGGTCGGTCGGCGATGCTGCGTCGTACGGGGGCCGGTCACCGCCGGCCACTGTCCGATCGCACCGTCACGTGAGGAGACGACCATGCTGATCGACTGTGACACCTGCGCCGTCGAGCGCGGCCCGAGTTGCCGGGGTTGCCTGGTCAGTGCCCTGATCGACAGCCCGGACGCGGTGACCAACCTGGACGCCGGCGAGCGGTACGCGATCGAGGTCTTCGCGCGCGCCGGGTTCGACGTCGAGGTGCTCGGCGGGTCGACGGCCGCGCCGCGTGGCCGCCGGCAGCGCCGGCCCCGGTCCCGAAGACAGGTCGCCTGAGCGATCGACCGGTCCACCTGACAGGATCCGGTCTGTCGCCCGAGCGCGGACCGGGACCGCGCCGGCACACCTAGGATGGTCGGGCGACCGGCCGGCGGAAGGAGCCCGATGACGCCTCGCGCATGGGCGTTGGTCACCTTCGTCGTCCTGGTGGTGGCGGTCGTCGTCGCGGCGGCAGTGCTGGTGCCGTGGCAGCGGCCGCCGGTGCCCCGCGCCGACCAGCTCGCCGCCCTGCGTGAGCTGCCCGTCGACCAGGTCGAACGGGGGCGGGCACTGCGGGCGGCGTTGCGCCCGGGTCGCTACGGCGCGATGCTGGCCGGCCTGCTCGTGGCGCTGCTGCTCGGGTTCACCCCGGTCGGTGCCCGGCTGGTGGAGGTCGCCGGCCGGCCGTTCGGCGGTCACTGGGCCGCCCAGGCGTTGCTCGGCGGGCTGCTCGTGGTGTTCCTGGCCGACCTGCTGACCCTGCCGTTCGCCGCCTGGCGGCACCGGATCCTGACCGAGCACGGGCTGGCCACGCAGGGCTGGGCCGGCTGGGGGCTGGACCTGGTCCGGTCGTACGCGGTCGGCGCGGTCATCGCGACGGTGGCCCTGCTCGGCTTCTACACCGTCGTTCGGCTTGCCCCCCGCTGGTGGTGGGCGCTGGCCGCGGCCGGTGCGGCCGCCCTGGTGGTGCTGCTGTCGTTCGTTCTGCCGGTACTGGTCGAGCCGGTCTTCAACAAGTTCACCCCGATGCCGGACGGTCCGGTGCGCACGCAGCTGCTGGAGCTGGCCGAGCGCGACGGCGTCCCGGTGCGGGACGTGCTGGTCGCCGACGCGTCCCGGCGTACCCGCGCGGTCAACGCCTACGTGTCCGGGTTCGGCCCCACCCGGCGGATCGTCGTCTACGACAACCTGCTGCTCGAGGCGCCTCCGGCGGAGCTGGCCGCCGTGGTCGCCCACGAGCTGGGCCACGCCCGCGCGCGGGACGTGCTGACCGGTACCGGGTTGGGCGCACTCGGTGCGGCCGCGGCCGTCATCGGGCTGTACCTGCTCGGCAGCTGGCGGCCGGTGCTGCGGGCGGCCGGCGTCGCCGACATCGCTGAGCCGCGGTCGATCGCCCTGCTGCTGGCCGTGGTCACGCTGGTCGGCCTGGTGGCGACACCGGCGCAGGCGCTGGTGTCGCGCCGGATCGAGGCCCGCGCCGACGAGCACGCGCTGGCGCTGCACGGTGACCCGGCGGCGTACGCGGCGGTGCACCGCCGGCTGTCCGCGATCAATCTCGCCGATCCGGACCCGCCCCGCTGGGAGTACCTCTACTCCGCCACGCACCCGTCGACCGTGGAACGGATCGCGGCGGCCCGAAGGTACGCCGACCAGGCGGGCCGATGATCCGCACCCTGCTGGTCACCAACGACTTCCCGCCGCGGCCCGGCGGCATCCAGTCGTTCGTGCACAATCTGGCGTTGCGGCAGCCCGCACAGACCATCGTGGTCTACGCGTCGAGCTACGACGGTGCCGAGCGGTTCGACGCCGAACAGCCGTTCGAGGTGATCCGTAACCCGACCGGCATGCTGCTGCCCACGCCGGCGGTGGCCCGGCAGACCGCCGCCCTGGCGCGGGCCCGGGGCTGCGACACCGTCTGGTTCGGGGCGGCCGCGCCGCTCGGCCTGCTCGCCGACGGCCTGCGCCGGCGGGTCGAGATCAGCCGGACGGTGGCCCTGACTCATGGGCACGAGGTGGGGTGGGCCGCGCTGCCCGGCGCGAGGTCGATGCTGCGTCGGATCGCCAGCGCCGCCGACGTGGTGACCTACCTGGGGGAGTACACCCGGGTCCGGCTGGACCGCGCGATCGGCGGGCTGACCGAGCTGCGTCGGCTCGCCCCGGGGGTGGACACCGATGCCTACCATCCGGGCGTCGACGGCGGCGAGGTGCGCCGCCGGCACCGGTTGTCGGACCGGCCAGTGGTGGTCTGTGTGTCCCGGCTGGTGCCGCGCAAGGGTCAGGACACGCTGATCCGGGCCTGGCCGCTGGTTCGGCGTCGGGTGCCGGGCGCCGCGTTGCTGATCGTCGGCGGCGGCCCGGACCGCCGCCGGTTGCAACGACTCGCCCGGCGCGCCGGGGTGGCCGACGACGTCACCTTCACCGGGGCAGTGCCCTGGGCGGAACTGCCGGCGCACTACGCCGCCGGGGACGTGTACGCGATGCCCTGCCGCACCCGTCGCGGCGGGCTCGACGTGGAAGGCCTGGGCATCGTTTACCTGGAAGGATCGGCGACCGGGCTGCCGGTGGTGGCCGGGGATTCCGGCGGCGCGCCGGATGCGGTCCGCGACGGCGAGACCGGGTACGTCGTGAACGGTCGAGACCCGAGCCAGCTGGCTGACCGGCTGGCGGGCCTGCTGGCCGACCGGGAGCTGGCTCGGCGGATGGGGGCCGCCGGTCGGACCTGGGTGGAGCGTGAGTGGCGGTGGGACACCCAGGCGCAGCGGATGGCGTCGCTGCTGGCCGGCTGAGCGGCCTGGCCCCGGTGGCCTGAACCCGGCGCTGACCTCGGGGCGGCCTGACCCCTCAGCGGCGTCGCCTGGCCCTGCGGTGGGCGGCTGCTTGCGGCGTCAGCCGAGTCGTTCGGTGATCCCGTCGGCTGGTCCGGGCCGGCCGAAATGCCAGCCCTGGGCGGCGTCGCAGCCGATTGCCCGGAGCCGCTCGGCCTGCCCGGCGGTCTCCACTCCTTCGGCGGTGACCGTCAGCCGCAGCGTGTGGGCCAGCGTCACCAGGGTGAGCAGGATGCTCTCGTCGGTCCGGTCGGTGCCAGCCGGGGCACGGAGCCCTTCGACGAACTTCCCGGCCAGCTTCAGCTCCTGCACCGGCAGCGAGCGAAGGTAGGACAGGTTGGAGTAGCCCGTCCCGAAGTCGTCGATGGCGATCCGTACGCCCAGGTCGGCCAGCTCTCGCAGGGTGCGGACCGGTCCGTCAGCGGTGCTCATCAGGGCGCTCTCGGTGATCTCCAGCTGCAGCCGGTCGGCTGGTAGCCGGGTGTCGGCGAGCACCTCGGTCACGTACCGCACCAAACCGGGGTCGTTGACCTGCCGGACAGCCAGGTTGACACTGACGAACGGGGCGTTCGCGCTGCGGTCCAGCCAGCGCCGGGCCTCCCGGCAGGCTTCCGCCAGCACCCACGATCCGAGCCGGACGATCAGCCCGGAGTCCTCGGCGAGGGAGATGAACCGGTCCGGCCCGAGTACCCCCATCGTCGGGTGCCGCCAGCGGACCAGCGCCTCGACGCCGAGCAGCGCGCCGCCGGCGAGCGCGACCAGCGGCTGGTAGTCCAGGTAGAACTCGCCCCGGTCGAGAGCGGCGGGCATCGCCGCCGACAGCGCGTACCGGGCCAACTGGTGGTCGTTGCGCACCGGATCGAACAGTGCCCACCGGCCCTTTCCCGCCGATTTCGCCCAGTGCAGGGTGACGTCGGCGGCCCGCATCACCTCGCTCGGAGTGGTGCCTGCGACCAGGCGTTCCACGATGCCGATGCTGGCGGTCACGGTCAGTTCGTGGCCGTCGACGACGACCGGTTCGCCGATCGCGGCGAGCGCGGCTTCGGCGACCTTGAGCACGTCGTCGGTGCAGGTGGTGTCGGCGACCAGGATGACGAACTCGTCGCCACCGATGCGGGCCACCAGGTGTTCGCCGACGCCCCGGCGCAGCCGCTCGGCGACGGAGACCAGCAGCAGGTCCCCGATGTGGTGACCGAGGGTGTCGTTGACGATCTTGAAACCGTCGAGGTCGACGAAGCAGACGCCGAGTCGGCGTCCGTCCCTGCCGGTACGCCCGGTCCTGCTGAACACGTCGTCCAGCCGCTGGGTGAACAAGCTCCGGTTGGGCAGGTCGGTGAGCGGGTCGTGGGTGGCCCGGTGCCGGTACCGGGCCTCGCTCTCGCGCAGCGCGATCTCGGCCTGCTCCCGGGCGACCAACGCCGCGCGGCGGATGGTTTCCTGCTCGTCCAGGGTGCGGTCGCGCAGCGCCCGGGTGTAGCCGGTGGCGATACCGCCGAGCAGCCGTGCCATCCGGTCCGGCAGGTCCGGGTCGTCGATGTCCAGGTCCCGCAGTAGTCGCAGGTCGAGTACCTCTATGGTGCGGCCGAGCCCTTCCGCCGAGGCGATGTGCGCGGCGACCAGGTCCGACCCGATCTGGTAGCCGACCCGAATGGTGAACGGCTCGGCGCGCAGCGCTGTGACGAGCCGTACGGTCAGGTCGCCGAGAAACGCCTCCAACTGCTCCTGGGTCAGCGGCAGGTAGCTGGTCCCGGTTACCGCCTTGGCCCAGGCCCGGGCGACGGCGGCGACGCCCGGTGGCCGGCCACCGGGCGGATCGGCGTCCGGCTCGGACTGCTCAGCCACCGAGTCGGCCTACCCCGCCCATGAAGACGGCACGCTCGGCGTCCTCGGCCGCCTCGGGCGACTCTGGGCGCCACTGCGGCACCCAGACCACGCCCGGCGGTAGCAGGTCGAACCCGTCGAAGAACCTGGTCAGCGCGGCCCGGGACCGGACGTTGAGCGGGTTGTCGGTGCGCCGGTAGATCTGGTCCGCCTCGCGGCGTTCCTCGTCGCTGCGACCGTCGTCGCTGGCCTGGGACAGGACCAGATGGCTGCCGGGCGTGAGGGCGGCGCGCAGTTCGGCCAGGATCCCGGTGGGGTCGTCGGAGTCCGGCACGAAATGCAGGACCGCGACGATCAGCACCGCGACCGGCTGGTCGAAGTCGAGTAGCTTGCGCACCTGAGGATCGTGCAGGATCCGTTCCGGGTTGCGCAGGTCCTCCTGCAGGATCGTAGTCCGGTCGTTGCCGGCGAGGATCTCCCGGCTGTGTGCGACGGCGATCGGATCGACGTCCACGTAGGCGACCTTCGATTCCGGTGCCAGCCGTTGAGCGATCTCGTGCACGTTGCCTACAGTGGGGATCCCGGAGCCGATGTCAAGGAACTGCCGGATTCCCGACTCGACGAGGAATTGCACAACGCGGCGCATGAAGGCCCGGTTCGCCTGGGCCATCAACGGGGCGTCGGGAACGGCCGTGATCATCGCCTGGGCGGCGGCCCGATCGACGGCGAAGTTGTGTGAGCCGCCGAGGTAGTAGTCGTACATCCGGGCGACGCTCGGCCGCTCGACGTCGATGCTCTCCGGTGCCCAGTGCGGCCGATCCATTTTCGCCCCTTTTGTCCCTGTCTGGCCGTTTGCTGGCTTGGCTGGTGGCGCTAGCCATTGTGCCCGCTGCGTGCCCGGGCATCCAGAGCGTCCGAACCGGGAGGTCCCGCCGCACCGAGCACAGTCGCCACGGGTCGACGTGGGCCGGCCCGCCCGCCGCCGGCACCACGCGACCAGGTCAGAACTTCGGAGCGTCCGGCGCCTCCAACAGACCGAGCCGCAGCGCCGTCATCAGCGCCTGGGCCCGGTTCGCCGCGCCGAGCTTCTCGTACAACTTGGAGATGTGCGTCTTCGCCGTCGACTCGCTGACGAACAACTGCTTGGCGATCCCGGCCACGCTCATCCCGTCGGCGAGCAGGCGCAGCACCTGGCCCTCCCGGGGGGAAAGTTGCGGTCCGGACGGCGCGAGCCGGCGTTTCATCGCCTCGGCCAGGTCAGCCGCGGTGAACGCGCTCGGCGAGGAGGCCGCGTGCCGGGCCGCCGCGACCACCTCGTCCGCCGGTGCGGTCTTCGGCACGAACGCGCTGGCCCCGGCCTCGAGCGCGCCGAACAGTTGGTCGTCGCCGGCGTACATGGTCAACACCACGATGCCCATCGTGGAGCTGGACTTGCGCAGCGCCCGGGTCGCTTCGAGGCCGCTGCCGTCCGGCAGCCGCAGGTCCATGATCACAACATCTGGTTGCAGGGCGCCCGCCTGGCGTACACCCTCGGCCGCCGTTGCGGCCTCACCGACGACCTCGAACTGGCGGTCGCGCTCGAAAGCGTGCCGCAGGCCCTTCCGGATGAGGTCGTGATCATCGACAAGTAGGACCTTGGTCCGGGTGGTCGGTGTGGGGCTGGTGGTCATGCTGTGGCTACTCCCCTTCTGGTGCTGTCACGCTATCGCGCACGCTATCGCGCCGGGGCGAGGTTCCGAGCACCACTGCCACGGTCGTTCCGCTCGGGTGCCGTGGCCTGATCTCCAACCGGCCCCGGATACGTTCCGCTCTCTCTGCCATGATTGCAAGACCGTACCGCCCGTCCGGCCGTTGGTCGGCGATCCCCTGACCGTCATCCGACACTTCTATTTGCGCGTACGGCGGGTCGATGTCGCACGTGACCCACAGATTCGCGGCACCGGCATGCTTGCGCGCATTGGTAATCGCCTCCTGTGCGATGCGCAGCAGTTCCGCCTCGGTGGCCGCCGGCAGCCGGGCCCCGGACTCGTCCAGCGACAGGTGCACCCGCAACCGGCCGGACGATCCGACGGTACGGGCGTACTCGGCAATCGCGGCTGCCAGCCCGCCGTGCCGGTCAACCTCACTGCGCAGCTCGAACAGGCTCAGCCGCAGCTCGGTGATCACCCGGGTGACCTCGCCGCGCAGCGTCCGCAGGTCCTCGGCGGTCTCGTCACTGCCCTCCGGCAGGGTGGCCAGGGCGTTGTCGATGCCGTAGCCGACCATCACCAACTCCTGGGCCACCCCGTCGTGAATCTCCCGGGCCAGCCGTTGCCGTTCCTCGTTGGTGGCCAGCGACCGGACCTCGTCGAACAGCAGCGCGGCCTCCAGCCGAAGCGCCGCCGGGCGGGTCAACGCGGTGATCCGGCCGACCACCGGCGGCGGGTAGGCGTTGGCGCTGTCCGTCTCCAAAATCACCAGACCGACCGTGCGCACCCCGGCGACCAGCGGTACCACCAGCGCCGACACGTCACCACCGGGATGCGACCGGGCCTGCGAGCGGGCCGCGGTCTGCGGCAGTTGGCTGGCCCAGGCGTCGGCGATGGCCGAATCGGCGTCCAGGGTCGTCTCCCAGTCGACCCGATCCAGACCGGCCTGGGCGAGCACCACCAGCCGCCCCCCACCGCTGCCGGAGAGCACCGCGGTGCGACCGGTCGGCGCCACCACCCGCAGCTCCTCGATTAGGTGCTCGGAGATGCTGCCGGGGTCGAGCGTGGCACCGGGCAGCTGCCGTGCGACGCTGCGCAGCTGGGTGAGTAGCCGGGTGGCCTCCGCGTACGGGGCCGGCTTGCTCTCCCCACGGGCCTGCATCACCTGCTGCAGCGTGCCGGCGGCCAGGATGCCGAGGCTGGCCAGGATCAGCCACTGCGTGCAGACCGCGACGTAGCCGAGCTGGGCCAGCTGCGGTCGGCCGTCGATCGTGGTGAACAACCCGCTGAGGGCCAGGGTGAGCGCGGTGACGCCGAGCAGCGCGGTCGCCTCACGGGTCCGCCGTTGCAGCACCGCCACCGTCAACGGCACTGACAGGTACGGCAGCATCGCCGACGCGCCCAGCCCGGCGCCGATGGAGCCGCGCAGGTTGGCGGCGGCGGCAACCTCGCTCGTGGCCAGGCCGACGATGACGACCTCGGCGAGGCGGCCGAGCATGGCGATGACCGGTTGACGGGGGACGAGCACCGCTGGGGCGCCGGCGACCGCCAGCAGCGCCACCCAGCGCAGTTCGCCGAGGTCCCGGGTGGTGATCAGGGTCAGCACCGCGACGAGCGCGAGCATGACCAGGCGCGCCACCGCGGCGAGTGGATGCGGACGGGGCGCGTCGGATGTCGGTGCGGACACGTGACGGATGGTAGTCAGCCCCCGTAGATTTCGGCGATCTCGGCTTCGTAGTTGGCGTGCACCACCGCCCGTTTCACCTTCAGCGACGGGGTCAACTCGCCGCTCGCCTCGGTGAAGTCGCGGGCCAGCACCCGGAACCGCCGGATTGATTCAGCGGCCGAGACGGCGCGGTTCGCCTCGTCCACGGCCTGCTGAAGTTCGGCCAGCAGCGTCGGATCGTCGCGCAGATCGGCGACTGTGCGACCGGCCGGGTGACCGTTGCGTTCCAGCCAGCCCGGCCAGGCGTCCTCGTCAACGGTGAGCAGCGCGGCGATGAACGGCCGTCGGTCGCCGACCACCACGCACTGGCTGACCAGCGGGTGGGCGCGCAACTGGTCCTCCAGCACGGTGGGTGCGACGTTCTTGCCGCCGGCGGTGACGATCAGCTCCTTCTTCCGACCGGTGATGGTCAGGAATCCGTCGTCGTCGAGCTGGCCGAGGTCGCCACTGCGGAACCAGCCGTCGTCGGTGAGCACCTCATCGGTCTGCTGCCGGTTGTTCCAGTACCCCCGGAACACCAGGTCGCCGCTGATCAGCACCTCGCCGTCGTCGGCGATCCGGACGCTGACGCCGGGCAACGGCCGGCCGACGGTGCCGATCCGGATCGCGTGCTGCAGGTTGACCGACACCGCCGGGGAGGTCTCGGTCAGCCCGTACCCCTCGTAGACGGTCACCCCGACGCCGCGGAAGAAGTGCGCCAACCGGGCGCCCAGCGGGGCGCCGCCGGAGATCGCGGTGCGGCACCGGCCGCCGAGCGCGGCCCGCAGCTTCCGGTAGACCAGCCGGTCGAACACCGCGTGCCGGACGCGTAGCCCGAGCCCTGGCCCGCCGGGGGTGTCCAGAGCCTCGCTGTAGGCGACGGCCACATGGTCGGCCCGGTCGAAGATGGCACCCTTGCCGCCGTCGTAGGCGCGCTGCCGGGCCGCGTTGTAGACCTTCTCGAAGACCCGGGGTACGGACAACACGAAGGACGGGCGGACGCTGGCCAGGTCGTCGACCAGGTTCTTCGGGTCGGCCGCGTGGGTCATCGTGGCCCGGGCGTGCACCGCGCCGATCTGGATCAGCCGGGCGAAGGAGTGGGCCAGGGGCAGGAACAACAGGGTCGCCGCGCCCTCGTGGAACAGGTTCGGCAGACCGGGGATCGCGTTGGCGATGTCGGCGTACATGTTCCGGTGGCTGAGCACACAGCCCTTCGGCCGTCCGGTGGTTCCACTGGTGTAGATGATCGTGGCGATGTCGTTCGAGGTCAGCTGCTGGCGGCGGTGTTGCACCTGGGCGGCGTCGACGGTCCCGCCCCGGGCCAGGATCTCGTCGAGACCGCCGGTTTCCAGCTGCCACACCTCGCGTAGCGCGGGCAACCGGTCGCGGACCGAGGCCAGGGTGATCGCGTGCCCGTTGGTCTCCAGCACGCAGGCGACCGCCCCGGAGTCGGCCAGGATCCAGCTGACCTGCTCGGCGCTGGACGTCTCGTACACCGGCACGGTCACCGCGCCGATTGACCAGATCGCGTAGTCGAGCAGCGTCCACTCGTACCGAGTCCGGCTCATCAGACCGACCCGGTCTCCGGCGTTGATTCCCGCGCCGATCAGGCCGCAGGCGACCGCCACCACCTCGTCGCGGAACTCCCGGCAGGTCACCTCCTGCAGCCCGTCCGGTCCGGGCCGGGTGAACTGGACCGCGTCCGGTGCGGTCTCGGCGTTGTCCCAGACCGGATCGGTCAGGTTGGCGGCATCACCGACCGTGACGACCGGTGGTACGGAGAACTCGCGCACCTGCACTCCTTGTGCTCGTGGGCTGAGGCGGACCGGACCGGCGGTGCACGTCCGGCTACCCGCAACCTACCGGGCGACCGATGACCTGCGCGGTCAGCCCGCTGCCGGCGGCGGCCGGACGGTTGTCGGCCACTGGCTTGATCTTGGCCCGGCACCGGGTAGCCTGCCCCACATGGCGGAGTCCTCCACCAAGTCGATTGTCGTCGCCGCGCCCGCGTTCCGGGTGACGGCGGTGATCTGCGACTTCGTGCGCTACCCCGAGTGGACCGAGGCGCTGGACCGAGTCGAGGTGCGCCAGGAGTACGAGGATGGACACGCCCGTGAGGTCCGCTTCGTGCTTGACGCCGGAGTGCTCGCAGACGACTACACGTTGATTTACGAGTACTCCGAGGACCTGTCCCGGATCGAGTGGCGGCTGGCTGAGCCGTCCCGGATGCAGCGCCGGCAGGACGGTGCGTACGACATCGAGGACAACGGGGATGGAACCACCACGGTGACCTACACGCTGGAGGTGGAGCTCTCTGTCGGGATGCTCGGGATGTTCCGCCGCAAGGCCGAAAAAATGATCATGGATGCTGCCCTGACACAGCTCAAGCACCGAGTGGAACAGTTCGGTGCGACGGAGACAGGCTAGGGGCGGGCCGACGGTGGAAACAGATCCTCGCTCCGCGCGGGCGGAAGCGGAACGGTTGGTGGCGACCGCGTTGGCGATGGCGCAGCTGGCGGCGCGCGGCCAGCGGCTCGGTGCCGGCGCCGCGGGCGGCCTCGGCCTGCTGCGTGACCTGCTGGGCGGCACCGGGCCAGTCGCCACCGGCGACCCGGCCTGCTGCGTCTGCCCGGTCTGCCGGGCCATCACGGCGCTGCGTGACCCCAGCCCGGAGCTGGCCGACCGGCTGGCCGCCGGTGCCGGGGACTTCGCCGCCGGAGTCGCCAGCCTGCTGCGTGCCCTGGCCCCCGACCGTCCGGCCGACCCCGCCGGGCAATCGGAGCGTCCGGCTGACCCCACCGCGTCCCCGGAGCCGGCGGCCGGTTCGCCGGCTGCGGATCCCGCCGGCCCGCCGCCGGACCGGCACGGTCCGCCGACCGGCCGGACGACCTCGGACGACGAGGTCTGGCGCCAGACCACCTGGACCATGGATGATTCGGACTACGCGGGTGATCGGGACGTCTGGTCGGCCGCGACGAACGCCCCCGTCGACGTCGCCGGGACAGGCGCACCACCAGCCCAGGGCCGCACCGGCGGTCCGGCGGTGACCGCTCCGGCGACACCCGGCGCGGATACCGCCGGGGCGGAGCCGGACCGGTCGGGTGCCACCTCGCCGGACCATGGCCGGCCGGGACCTGATCCGGCCTGATCCGGCACCGTCCGGCCGGACGACTGCCCCGGCGGTGGACAGCCGCCGGACCGGACCCGGTGCGGACACCGGCGCGCGAAGAGCACAGCAGAGGGGAGCGGCAGCGGTGACGCTGACCATCGGAGTCGACATCGGTGGCACCAAGGTCGCCGGCGGGGTCGTCGATCCGGACGGAAAGGTCCTGGCCCGGACTCGGCACGAAACGCCAGCCGACGACGTGGCCATGACCCGGGACGTGATCATCGAGGTGGTGCTCGAGCTGGCGGCGAACCACCCGGTCGGCGCGGTCGGTATCGGGGCTGCCGGATGGATCGACGCACGTCGTTCAACTGTGCTGTTCGCCCCGAACCTCGCCTGGCGGGACGAACCGCTGCGGGAGTACGTGAGCGCGGCGGTCGACCTGCCGGTGATCGTCGAGAACGATGCAAACGTCGCGGCCTGGGCAGAGTTTCGGCACGGCGCCGGCCGGGACGCCGCCGACTCGATGGTCATGTTCACCGTGGGCACCGGCATCGGCGGCGGCATCGTGTACGGCGGCGAACTCGTCCGCGGTGCGCACGGCATCGCCGCGGAACTCGGCCACATGCTCGCGGTCCCGGACGGACATCAGTGCGGCTGCGGCCGGCAGGGCTGTATCGAGCAGTACGCCAGCGGCAATGCCCTGGTCCGGTTCGCCCGTGCCGGCGCCCGGCAGGAACCGGACCGGGCGACCAAACTGCTCGCCCTGGCCGGCGGCGACGCCGAGGCGGTCACCGGGCCGATGGTCACCACCGCGGCCCGCTCTGGTGACCCGGTCTCCTGCGAGGCGTTCGCACAGATCGGGCGTTGGCTCGGCATCGGCTTGGCCGACCTGGCGCAGATTCTCGATCCCGAGGTGATGGTGATCGGCGGCGGCGTGGTCGACGCGGGTGAGCTGCTGCTCGGCCCCGCTCAACGGGCGTACACCGACGCGCTGGCCCAGCGGGTCCGCATCCCGGTGGCCGAGGTGCGGCCGGCCGAACTGGGCAACGCCGCCGGTGTGGTCGGTGCGGCCGACCTCGCCCGGCGGATCTGAGCCGGCCTGCCCGCCGGATTCCGGCCCCTTCACATCGTGCCGAGGAGGAGACTGTGACGGCTGACCAGACGACCGCGCCGCAGCGGCCCGGTGTGCGGCTGCGGGTGCTCACGTACAACATCCACGGCCAGCGTGACGATCGGGCCGCGCTGGCCGAGGTGGTCCGCCAGATCGCACCGGATGTGGCGATCCTGCAGGAGGCACCGCGTCGGTGGCGGTGGCGGACCAGGTCGGCCGCGCTGGCGAACGCGTTCGAGATGGTCGTCGGATCCGGTGGGCCACCGCCGTTGGGCAACCTGGTGCTGACCACGCTGCGAGTACGGGTGGGGAGCACCTGGTCGGTCCGGTTCCCGCTGACGCCCGGCCGGCACCTGCGCGGCGCGGTGTTCGCCCGCTGCGCGGTCGGCTCGGCCCGCTTCGTGGTGGTCGGATCGCATCTGTCCACTGATCCGACGGAGCGACCGGCGCAGGCCCGGCTGCTGCGCCAGGCCTGCGCCGACGTCGACGGGCCGGTGATCCTTGGCCTGGACGTCAACGACCCGCCGGCGGACCCCGACGACCTGTCGTCGCCCGGCACCGCCGCCCGGCCCGGCACCGCCGCCCGGCCCGGCACCGCCGCCCGGCTCGGCACCGCCGCCCCGCCGCCGGACGACACCGGTGCGGCGTGGCGGTTGGCCGCCGCCGGGTTCACCGACGCCGCTGCCGCCGCCGGTGCGGGCCGGGCCGGCACGTTCCCGGGCCGCGACCCGCGCCGCCGGATCGACGCAATCTTCGTCGATCCGCGCATCGAGGTGGCCGGCTGCCGGGTGGTGGACACTGCAGCGGCGCGGCGGGCGAGTGACCATCTTCCGGTCGTTGCCGATCTGGTGCTCACCGAACCGGCACCAGGACTGGACAAGCGGGGCGGCTAGCCGGCACGATTTCGCAGCCGTACGAAGGAGATTGCCGGTGTCTACTTCCGCTGACTACGACAGCCCTGCCACCGGTGACGACCGGTGGCGGGACGACCGCCCGATCTCCGAACAGGGTGAGAATGTCTGCGTCATCGGTGCCGGTGCGAGCGGGTTGTGCGCGGTCAAGAACCTGCGCGAACAGGGGTTCGGGGTCGACTGTTACGAACGGGAGACGGGCGTCGGCGGTGCCTGGAACTGGCGCCACGACCGCAGCCCGGTCTACGCCAGCACCCATCTGATCTCGTCGAAGCCGTTCAGCCAGTACCCTGACTTCCCGCTGCCGGACAGTTGGCCCGACTACCCGCACCACAGCCAGCTGCTGGCCTATCTGGAACGCTACGCCGACCATTTCGATCTGCGCCAGCACATCTGGTTCGGCACCGAGGTGGTACGGGTCGAACCGGCGCCGGGGGACCGGTGGGACGTGACGACCCGCAGCGCCGGCGGCAACGGTGCCCGACGCACCCAGCGCTACGCCGCCGTGGTCGTCGCCAACGGACACAACTGGGCACCCCGGCTGCCCGCCTACGAAGGACTGTCCGATTTCACCGGCCAGGTGATCCATGCGTCGGCCTACCACGACGCGACCCAGCTGCGCGGCCGGCGGGTACTGGTGGTGGGCGGCGGCAACACCGGCTGCGACATCGCCGTCGAGGCCGGGCAACAGGCGGCCCGCTGCTGGCACTCCACCCGTCGCGGCTACTGGTACACCCCGAAGTACCTGTTCGGCCGGCCGAGTGACCAGGTCAACGCGGGGCTGCTCGCCCGGCGTCTGCCGCGCTGGCTGCGCCAGGTAGTTTTCCACCGGCTGCTCCGGTTGGTAGTCGGAGACCAGACCCGGTTTGGGCTACCGGCTCCGGAGCACCGGGTGTTCGACGCCCATCCGGTGGTCAACAGCCAACTCGTCCTGCACATCGGGCACGGTACGGTCCGCCCGGTGCCCGACGTGGCCAGGTTCCGCCGGCACACCGTGGAGCTCGCCGACGGCACCGAGGTGGATCCCGACCTCGTCGTACTCGCCACCGGTTACCAGCCCCAGTTCGATTTTCTCGACCCGCAGGTGCTCGGCGTCGACGCGGACGGACGGCCCCGCCTGCACCTGCACGCCTTCGCCCCGGGACACCCGACGCTGTCGGTGATCGGACTGGTGCAGGCGGAGTTCGGGGTCTTCCCGCTGGTCCACTGGCAGAGCGTCATGGTCGCCCGGTGGCTGCGCGCCCGGTCGGCGGATCCGGCGGTCACCGGTGCCCTGGCCGGCCGGATCGAGGCCGGCGCGGGACGGCCCTGGCACGACGCCAAGGCGACCGTCCCGGCCCGGCGCTGGTTCGAGGTCAGCCACGTCACCTACCTGCGCGCGCTGCAGGAGACCCTGGACAGTCTGGAGGTGGCGGCCCGATGAGCCGTACCCTTGCGGCCCCCCGCATCGTCCGTACCCGGGAATGGGCCAGACCGGTCCCGGCGGTGCGCCGCGAGGTGCTGCACGCCGACGTGTCGCGCGACGAGGGCCGGCCGCCGCTGCTGTTCGTGCCCGGGTTCGGGCACGGCGCGTGGGTGTTTGCCGAGCACTGGCTGGAGCGGGCCGCCGAGCGCGGGTTCCCGGCGTACGCGGTCAGTCTGCGCGGGCACGGGGACAGCGGCGCGGCGCCGCGGGCCGACCTGCGGGCGTACGTGCACGACGTGGTGCAGGCCGCAGCCGGCCTGCCCCGGCAAGCGGTGCTGATCGGGCACGGCGCCGGGGCGTTGGTGGTCGGTCACGCATTGGCCCGCTATCCGGCGCGGGCCGCGGTGCTGGCCGCCCCCGTGCTCGGTGGCTGGCCGCTGCTCGGCGCGGCGCTGCGGCGCAATCCGTTCGGCACCCTGCCGGCCGTCTTCGGCGGGGCGTTGCGGCTGCGCGCCGGTCAACTGTTCAGCCGGGAGCTACCAGAGGCCGTCGCACTGTCCTACATGGAGCGGTTGGGGCGCGCGTCGGCCCGGGCCCAGTGGCAGCTGCTGGTCCGCCAGCGGGTCGAGCCGCCGGTCGGTGATCCACCGGTGCTGGTCCTCGGCAGCCCCGACGACCGGGTGGTGCCGGCTGCGGTGCTGGACCGCGCGGCCCGGCGGTACGGGGGCGCTCCGTTGCTGTTCCCAGGGATGGGCCACGATCTGATGCTCGACGCCCGCTGGACGGAGCCGGTCGACGCGATCCTCGACTGGCTGGACAAGGGCGCCGGCTGACCGCTGGCGATCGGCCGGTGGGATCAGGCGGTGAGTCGGGCGGCCAGGGAACCGGTGCGGTCCAGCGCGGTGAGGTAGCCGTGCACCCAGGCTCGGATGTCGTGGGTGCGCAGATACTCGCGCATGGAGCGCATCCGGTCCGCCACGTCGGTCGGTGATGCCTCCAGCGCGTGCATCAGCGTCAATTTGAGTCCGTCGAGATCGTGCGGGTTGACCAGGTACGCCTGCTGGAACTCGGCGGCGGCACCGGCGAACTCGCTGAGCAGCAGCGCACCGTCGTCGTCGACCCGGGCGGCGACGTACTCCTTGGCGACCAGGTTCATCCCGTCCCGCAGCGGGGTGACCGCCATCATGTCGGCGATCCGGTACAGTGCCGCCAGGTCGGCCCGGCTGAACGACTGGTTGAGGTAGTGGATCGCCGGTTCGCCGACCCGGCCGAACTCGCCGTTGATCCGTCCGACCTCGCGTTCCACCCGGTCGCGCAGGATGCGGTACTGCTCGACCCGTTCCCGACTGGGCACCGCGACCTGAACCATCACCGTGTCGCGGACCTTGATGTGCCCGTCGGCGATCAGTTCGCTGTACGCCTTGAGCCGTTGCTCGATGCCCTTGGTGTAGTCCATCCGGTCCACACTGAGGATGACATGCTGCGGGTCCCCGAGGTCGGACCGCAGCTGACGGGCCCGTTCCAGCACATCCGGCCGGCCGGCGAGGGACTCCATCTCGGACATGTTGATCGACACCGGGAAGGCGCCGATGCGCACCACCCGGTCGTCGATAGCGATTCGCCGGTCGGTGGCCGGCACCTTGAGCACTTTCGTCGCCAGCTGGGCGAAGTTGTGCGCGGCCTGGGCGCGTTGGAACCCCACCAGGTCGGCGCCGAGCATGCCGAGCATCAGCTCGGCCCGGCGTGGCAGCTGCATGAACAGCTCCGGCGGCGGGAACGGAACGTGCAGGAAGAACCCGATCAGCAGGTCGGGCCGCAGCGCCCGGAGCATCCCGGGCACCAACTGCAGGTGGTAGTCCTGCACCCAGACCAGCGCACCAGGCTCGGCGGCGGCCGCCGCCGCCTTGGCGAAGCGCTGGTTCACCCGCTGGTACGCCTCCCACCATCTGCGGTGGTACGCGGGTTGCTCCACCGAGTCGTGGTACAGCGGCCAGAGCGTAGCGTTGGCGAATCCCTCGTAGTGGTCTCTGATGTCCTCCTGAGACAGAGCGACGGTGTGCATCCGTACGCCGTCGATGTCGGGCAGGCTCGGTGCCGGGCCGGTGCCACCGGCCCAGCCGACCCAGGTGGCCGGGGTGTGCTGCAGGATCGGGTGCAGGGCGCTGACCAGACCACCGGGGCTGCGACGCCATTCGCACGCGCCGTCGCGCGCGACGCTGTCATCCACCGGCAGCCGGTTCGCCACCACGACGAGAGAACTCTGACGCATGAGGGGACCTCGTTTCGCTGCGGCGGTTGCCGCGCATGGCGAGTGATCACGAACTCGTGGGGGGGGGATCGGCTACGAGAATTATTCCTACTGAGAACAAGTTACGCGAGTGTTACAGAGTGACCACAGGCGTCAATGGATCCGGATTTTCGCCATCCGTTGGTCAGTTTCAGACGACCGCGCCGTCGTCCAGATCGTCATCCTCGTCGTGATCCGGCCGCAGCCGCCAGATCAGCGTGACAAAGCCACCGACCACGCCAGCGAAACCGAGCAGGATAGCCAGTCCACGATCCACCGGAAGCACCGTCGGGAAGACGAAGAGGATGAAGCCGGCGATGATCGCCAGTACCCCGAGGACCGCAGCCGACGACAACCGGGGCAGCGGAGGCGGCAGGGGAGGCGTGTAGCCCTCCTCCGGCTCGTCGGGTAACCGGGCACCGAAGGTGTCCAGCCCATCCAGAAGGGACGGCTCGTCGTCCCGCCGTCCGACGGAGATGTTGGTGTAGCCGACCGCCCACGGCAACGGGTCCGGCGTGCCGGTGGCCGTGATCTCCGGCTCGGCGCGGCCGTGAGCATCGTCGCCGGCCCGGCTGTCGCTGTCCCGGCTGTCGCCGGCCCGATCCGCCGGGCCTCGCTCGGTGGCGTCCCGGCCGATGGCGTCCCGGCCGTCGCCCTCGCCTGCCGTCCCGTCCCGGCGTGGACCGTCGGCGAGCGGATCCCGACCGGTCGACCGGCCCTCCACCGGCAGGTTCTCAACCGGCGGCAGGTTCTCGGCGGCCGGCCAGGGCGCGGCGGTGGGGTCCGCCGGAGCCGGAGCGTGATAGTTGGCGATGATGCCGGCCCAGACGGCGTCGACATCGGCGTCCCGACCGGCCGGCTGCCCCGCGCCCGCCGGAACAACCGGGTCCGACGCCGGCGACGTGGTCTGTCCGGACCCGGCCACTGGGGAACCGGAGCGGCTGCCCGGTGCGCCCGGGCCGTCCTCGGCCAACTGCGCCAGGTAGCCCCGGGCGGTGTCCAGGTGTGCCCGGTCGACGAAGAGCCGGTCCACCGGCCGGGCCGGCACGGTGGTCGTGCGGGTGACCGGATTGACGTCCGACGACGGCTGCAGGTAGGCCGCGATCCCACCGGCGGCGAGCACGTCGAGCAGGTGCTCACCGACCCGTGGGTCGACGTCGCCGGCCACGGCGTACTCGGATGCGTCGAGGCCGTTGTCCCGCCGCCCCCGACGCGCGCCACCCGCAGACACCGAATCAACTCCTCACCGGCCGCCGTCGGGCCCTGTCCGCCGGCGGACCCCCGGCCGGGGGCGTGCCGTGCCCTTGAATCGTGACACGCCGGTAGGCGGTTGTGGGAGTGCGTTGTGCGGTGCCGTGCCCGTGAACCTCGCCGCCTGCGGTCACGACGCCAGGGTCGGAGACCAGCGGTAGCCGCCCGCGTCCTGATCGCCGAGGTGCAGCAACCCGGGTGCCTTGTTGCGCAGCGCGAAGCTGCGCACCTCGGCCAGCGCCGGCGCGTCGGCATCGCGGTCGCCGACACGCCGCCACGCCGCCACGGCCAACGCCAACGCGATCATCCGGTCGGTGGTCGCGTCGATGTCGGCGAAACCGGCCGCTGCGGCAGCGTACAGCTCACCTGCCGCGCGGTTTTCGCCGTCGGCCGCCGCCACCGCTGCGGTCACCGTCCGCAGCGCGGCCTCGGCCCACGGGGTGCGATGCTGCACCCGGTCGAGCATCGCCCGGACCTGCCCTGCCGCGCCACGCCCGGCGATCGCGGCGGCGAACGCGGCGGCCGCGATCCATTCGCCGCTGGCCAGCGCGGGGACCTTCGACCAGGACTGGTCCAGCTCGTCGAGCAGCGCTGCGGCCTCCACACCCCGCCCCTGTAGCGCCCGGCACAGTGCGCCCAAGCCGAGGCTGTTCCAGTACGGCCGACGGAAGCCGCTGTCCCGGGCCGCGCGTACCGCGTCGGCGACGTCGTCGACCCCGCTCTGATCGGCCGTGGGTACCGGATCGCCGCGCAGTACCCGCAGACACGCCCGTAGGCCCCGTACCTGGATGTCCCACCGGCCGCTGGGCGTTGCGACGAAGGAGTCGGCGGCGGCGAGGAAGGCGGCGAAGTCCCCGGCGAAGTAGGCACGCATGGCTTCGCCGGAGTATCCGGTGCTCAGCCCGGAGCCGGAGGCGGCACCGGACATCAGCTCCTGGGCGCCGGACCAGTCGCCCTCTTCGCACAACGCGTACGACAGGTTCTGCAGCGCCCGGGGCAGCGCGAGCAGTTGGTGCTCGCGACACATCGCGGTGGCCGCCCGCAGCTCGTCGAGCCCGGACCGGTCCCCGGACTGGTACCGGGCCATGGCAACGGTGATCCGGGCGTTGGCCAGTGTCTCGGTCAGCCTCAACCGGTCGGCGATCTCGGCCGCCGCGCCGGCCGCCGCGACCGCCGGATCCCGTTCCAGGTTGAGCATGTGCAGCCGGCCCAGTTCGGCGTACGCGTCGGCCTTCTGATCGGTGTCCGGCAGCGCGTCGAACAGTTCCACCGCCCGGTCGAGGCAGCGCAGCGCCTCGTCCCGGTCGGTCCGCAGCCAGGCAGCCCGCCCGAGCAGGGTCCAGGCCCGGGCCGCGCACCCCTGATCGTTGACGTCGGCCAGCTGGTCGGCGAGCGTCCTCAGCCGGTCGGCGCCCCCGTCGGCGAGGAAGCCCGGGCCGTCGCGCAGAAACGCGAGCTCGGCACCGAGCAGTTCGAGCTGCAACCGCTCACCCAGCCCGTCGGTGCCGGCGGCGGTCACCAGGCGCAGCGCGCGTTCCACGTGCCCGCTCGCCACGTCCAGCGCGTGCAGGGCGTACGCCCTGCGGGCCGCACGGTGCAGGGCATCCCGGGCGGCCCCAGCGTACCCGTGGGTCTCCAGACCCAGCGTGTCCGCGATCTCGTGCGCCGCCCACCGGTGGTGGGCCAGCACCTCGGCCAGGTCGGTGTCCCGGTCGCCAGCGAGGGTGTCCAACCAGTCGGCGGTCCGGGCGTGCCGGGCAACCCGTTCGTTACGGGGCAACCGCTGGTAGCAGACGTCGCGGACCAGCACGTGGCGGAACCGGAACTCGGGTTGCTGCGCCATCGTCGAACCCGGCTGTTCGTGGACGAAGTCGCGCTGCTCCAACCGGCGCAGCGCCCGGTCGACCAGCTCCACCGGCTGGCCGAGGGCGGCGGCGACCGCGCCGGGCCAGAACTGCACCCCGACCACGGCTGCGGCGAGCAGCACCGCCCGGTCGGTGGCGTCCAGCAGATCCATCCGGTTGGCGATCACCCCGTGCACACTGTCCGGGATCGGCAGCCGATCGCTGCGGGTCAACGCCCAACCACGGCCGCTGCGCCGCAACGCCCCCTGCTCCATCAGCATTCGCACGTACTCGTGGGCGTAGAGCGGGTTGCCGTCGGCCACCTCGATCAACGGGCCGAGCAGATCGGCCGAGAACGGCGCCGCACCGAACATGTGCGCGTACAGTGCGGCCACCCCGGTGTCGCGCAGCGGCGGCAGGGTGACGGTCAGCGCGCCCGGGGTGGTGCCCGCCCAGGCCGGCTCACGGCTGGTCAGCTCGGGTCGGGCGGTGCACAGCAGCAGCAGTGGCACCTGCCAGGCGGAGGCGCCGAGCAGCTCGACGAAGCGCAGCATCGCCTCGTCGGCCCAGTGCAGGTCCTCGAAGACCAGCACGGTCGGCTGCCGGGCGGCCAGGGCGAGCAGGAAGCGCCGCCATGCCGACTCGGTCTCCTCGGCCGGCAGGTTGCGGTGCGGCAGCCCGACCAGTGGGCGCAGCGCGTCGACCAGCCGGTTCGCCTCCGGTCCGACCAGGGCCTGGACCCCGGTGGCCAACTTCTGCTCGGCGACGGTGGCCAGGTCGGTGTCGAGGATGCCGGCCTCGGCCTTGACGATGTCGGCGAGCGCGGCGAACGTGACGTTCTCCCCGAACGGCGGGCACCGCCCGATCCGCCAGGTGACCGGCTGGTCGACAAGCCGTTCGGTGTGCCGAAGCAGTTCCCGGACCAGCCGGCTCTTGCCGATGCCGGCCTGGCCGAGCACGGTGAGCACCTGGGGCCGCTGGTCGCGGATCGACCGGTACAGCGCGTTGACCAGCAGCCCCAGTTCGTGTTCGCGGTCGATCAGCGGGGTCGCGTCGGTCTGCCGGTCAGCCGGCACGGGACGCAACGGGGCCAGCGCCAGCCACACCTCGGTCGGCGACGACCGTCCGCGCAGCGTCACCGCCGGCTGCGGGTCGTAGCGGATCGCCTCCTTGGTCAGCCCGTGCGTGACACCGCACACCAGCAACCCGTCGGCCGGTGCCACCGACTGCATCCGGGACGCGGTGTTGACCACGTCGCCGGCCAGGAACGCCTGGCCACCGTCGCGGGCCGCGCCGGTGTCGACCAGCGCCTCGCCGGTGGCCACGCCGATACGGAACCGGAGTCCCTCGCCGGCGGAAGCGGTGAACTCGGTCAGGGCGCGGCGCAGGTCGAGCCCGGCCCGGACGCAGCGCAGGGCGTCGTTCTCGGTGGCCACCGGCGCACCGAACAGCGCCATCACCGCGTCGCCGATGTACTTCTCCACCACCCCGCCGTACTGGCCGACGACCCGGCGCGCGATGGAGAAGAAGTTCGTCTGCATCCGCCGGACCTGCTCGGGATCGACCCGTTCCACGTACGGCGTGAAGTTGATCAGGTCGATGAACAGGACGCTGACCCGACGTCGGTCCTCCTGACTCGGCTCGGTCGGCCGTCGGCCACCCTGCGGCTGGCCGCAGGAGGTGCAGAAGCTCGCGTCGGCCGCCAGCGGGCGGTCGCAGTGCGCGCAGACAGGGATGAGCGCCGTACCGCAGCCGCCGCAGTAGCGGTCGTCGTCGGCTGCGGTCCGGCCACACTTTTCGCACGGGGCAGCGATGCCAGCCTCCTCGCGGGAACGTCGAGTCGGGAGCCTACTGTCGCATCTGGCCACCTGCCCTGGCCAGCGGCTATGCCCGGCCGGGCGTGGCGGTGCCGGACCCGATCTGCCGGGGGGCCGGATTCGCAGGTCACGGCGGGTGCGTCAGCCCGAGTATCGCCCGTGCGGTCAACTGTCCATAACCGGGCTGTTGGCTAATGGACAGTCCACCTACTGGTGGTACCGGGATACATTCATCTGGCCAGATCAGATCGAGCAGGGGAGTCCTGACATGGTGTACGTCAAGTTGGAGAAGGACTGGACGGACTTGTCCGGGGTCAGCCACGGCGCGGGGGAGATGATCGATCTCGACGCCGGCACGCTGGCGAAGTTGCAGGAGGAGGGGGTCGTGGCCGAGGAGTGGATCGGCCCGACCGGGGAGAAGGTCGGCACCAACTGGATCGGCCCGACCAGCACCCAGCCCTGACGGCGGCAGACGTCAGGCCCGGCGGTACGCGCGCCACGCGTGTACCGCCGGTATCGACCTCATCGGTCGGCCATTCCGGCCCGGCGGCGTAGCGCGGCCACGTCGGTCACCACGATCCGCCGACCTTCGGTACGCAGCCAACCCCGGTTGCTGAACGATCCGATCGCCTGGTTGACGCTCTGCCGGGAGCCACCGGCCATCTCCGCCAGCTGGCTCTGGTTCAGCTCGATGGTGATCATCGGGGCCTGGCTCTCCCCGGCCAGCCGGACCAGCGTCTTGGCCACCCGACCGGGCAGATCGAGGAAGACGTGATCGGCGTTCTGCTCGGTGAGCCGGCGGATCAGCGCACCGAGTGAGCGCATCACCGCGTCGAGAATGCGCGGGTTGGAGTGCACCAGATCCATGAACGCGCCCCGGGACAACGCCAGCGCGGTGCAGTCCTCGATGGCCTCGGCGGACGCCGACCGGGTCGACGCGTCCAGCAGCGACACCTCGCCCAGCACGTCGGGCGGGCGGACGACGGACAACACCGCCCGTTCGCCGGTCGGCGCGGTGCGGAAGACCGCGACGGCGCCCCTTTTGAGCACGATGAGCGACTCGCCCGGGTCGTTCTCGACGAAGAGCAACTGACCCCTGCGGTAGGTGCGGGGCACGGCGGCAGCGATGACCCGTTGCCGGACCTCGGGTTCGAGCCCGGCGAACATGTCCACGCCGGTGAGCGCGTCACCCGGCTCCGGCAGGCGCATCTCCACGGTCCAACCCCTCCCCACCAAGGGCACCATCCCACCGGGGGCACCATCGTGCCCGTCCGGGGTGCATCACCCGACCCAGGCGAACATGAAATAGATACCGTTCGGAGAACGGTGTCAACATCAGATCATGGCTGCCGTGTCGCGTGGTGTACACCCCCACAATCATTTCTGTGACAGTCCTGTGCCCGACAAACCGGCAGGCTAGCGGCCAGATCCACCGGCGGGTGGGGGCCGACACGGGGCCCGGCGGATCCGGCCGTGGGGATGCGGTACCGGTCGGAGCGAGCCGGGCGACGGCGACGCTCCGGCCGGCACCCCGATGGGGGTCTATCTCCGGTATCGGCGAGGATGGCGGTAATGATCTACCGCTACTTCTACGACTGCGAGTTCATCGAGGACGGGCGCCTCGTCGACCTGGTTTCGATCGGTGTCGTCGACGAGCACGGCCGGGAGTTCTACGCGGTCTCCACGGAGTTCGACGGTGCCCGGGCTGTGCCGTGGGTGCGTCGCCACGTGCTCGACAAGCTGCCGTCACCGGCCGATCCGGCCTGGCGGCCCCGGGCGCGGATCCGCGACGAGCTGTACGCATTCCTGGTCGCGCCGCTGCGCGACGGTTCGGCTGCCGAGTTGGAGCTGTGGGCCTGGTACGCCGCGTACGACCATGTGGCGCTGGCCCAGTTGTGGGGGGCCATGCCGGCCCTGCCCCGGGAGATTCCCCGGTTCACCAAGGACCTGCGGCAGCGGTGGGACGACGCCGGTCGGCCGGATCTGCCGGCGTCGGCCGCTGACCGGCACGACGCGCTCGTCGACGCACGCCACAACCTTGCCCGCTGGCAGGTGATCAGCCGGGCCTACCGGCGGTGACCGGGCCAGCGACGGTCCGGTGATCCTCGGGGTCTGCTCGCCCGGTCGCCGGTCGGGCCGATAAAGTGCGCACTGACGGCCCGCCCCGGGCCGGCAACGATGCCGACGGTCTGACCGGACTTCGTTCCTGGGGCTCGAGTGGGTCTTCCGCACAGTTTCCTGGAGGATGAGCGGATCATGCGTATCGGCGTGCTCACCGGCGGCGGCGACTGCCCCGGCCTGAACGCAGTGATCAGGGCGGTGGTGCGCAAGGGCGTCGCCAGCTACGGTCACGAGTTCATCGGATTCCGCGACGGCTGGCGCGGACCGCTGGAGGGGCTGAGCCGGCCTCTCGGTATCGACGAGGTACGGGGCATCCTGCCCCGCGGCGGCACCATCCTCGGTTCGTCCCGGACCAACCCGTTCAAAATCGACGGCGGGGTCGAGCGGATCAAGGAGAACCTGGCGTCCCAGGGCGTGGACGCCCTGGTCGCGATCGGCGGCGAGGACACTCTCGGTGTCGCCACCAAGCTGCACGAACTCGGCGTGCAGGTGGTCGGCGTGCCGAAGACGATCGACAACGACCTCGGTGCCACCGACTACACCTTCGGCTTCGACACCGCGGTCAACATCGCGATGGAGGCCATCGACCGGCTGCACACCACTGCCGAGAGCCACCACCGCACCCTGGTGGTCGAGGTGATGGGCCGGCACGCCGGCTGGATCGCGCTGCACGCCGGACTCGCCGGTGGGGCGAACGTGATCCTGCTGCCGGAGCGCGAGTTCGACGTCGAGCAGGTCGCCACCTACGTCGAGAAGCGGTTCCAGAAGCAGTACGCCCCGATCGTGGTGGTTGCCGAGGGGGCCCACCCGATGGAGGGCCAGATGGTTCTGCAGAACAAGGAACTCGACTCCTTCGGCCACGTCCGGCTCGGCGGCATCGGCCAGTGGCTCGCCGAGCAGCTGGAGGCCAAGACGGGCAAGGAGGCCCGGACCGTCGTGCTGGGTCACATCCAGCGTGGCGGCACCCCCACCGCCTTCGACCGGGTGCTCGCCACCCGGCTCGGCCTGCACGCCATCGACGCCGCCAACGACGGCGACTGGGGCAAGATGGTCGGTATCCGGGGCACCGACATCGTCCGGGTGCCGCTGGCCGAGGCGACCCGGGAGCTCAAGACCGTCCCGCTGGAGCGCTACACCGAGGCCGAGGTCTTCTTCGGCAGCTGACCACCGGGTCCGGGCCGGGATGAGCGGCTCCCGCCAGGGCGCTGCTCCGCCCGGTCCGTCACGGTCCGGTCCGTCACGGTCCGGTCCGTCACGGTCCGGTCCGTCGCGTTTCGGTCCGTCGCGTTTCGGTCCTGGTCGGTCACCGGTCCTGGTCGGTTTGGTTCGGTTCGAGAGAGGATGACGCACGGATGCCTCCCGGCGCGCACAAGGTAGCCGTGATCGGCGCCGGCAAGATCGGCGAGCTGGTCCTCTCCGGCCTGTTGCGGGCCGGCTGGCCGGCCGATCAACTGCTGGCGACGACTCGGCGGCGGGAGCGGGCCGAGGACATCGCGGTGCGCTACGGCGTGTCGGTGGTGGACAACCACACTGCGGTGGCCGAGGCGGAGGTGCTGGCCGTGGCGGTCAAGCCGCAGGACGCCGCCACCCTGCTGGACCAGATCGGCCCCAAGGTGCCGGCGGACAAGCTGGTCGTCTCGCTCTGCGCGGGACTGCCGACCGAGTTCTTCGCCCGCCGCCTACCGGACGGCACCCCGGTGGTACGGGTGATGACCAACACCCCGGCGCTGGTGGATCAGGCGATGACCGCCATCTCCGCCGGCCGGCATGCCACCGTCGAGCATCTTGCCCTCGCCGAGGAGATGTTCCAGCCGCTCGGTGTCACGATCCGGGTGCCGGAGACCCAGCAGGACGCGGTCACCGCGTTGTCCGGCTCCGGCCCGGCCTACTTCTACCTACTGGTCGAGGCGATGATCGACGCCGGAATCCTGCTCGGGCTGCCCCGCCAGGTGGCGCACGACCTGATCGTGCAGACGGCGATCGGTTCGGCGGTGATGCTGCGGGACTCCGGCGAGCATCCGGTCAAGCTGCGTGAGGCCGTCACCTCGCCGGCCGGCACCACCATCTCGGCCATCCGTGAGCTGGAGAACCACGGGGTTCGGGCGGCGCTGCTCGCCGCCCTGGAAGCGGCCCGCGACCGCGCCCGGGAGCTGGCCGCGCAGCAGGGCTGAGGTATTCATTCACGCTCAGCCTCTTCCGCTGAACGTGTCGGCGTGGCTACCGTTTGCGACATAGGTGGTCGTAGGTAGCTCGACGGGAACGAGGTCCGCCGGCGCTGGGCGACCGCCGTACCGGCGTCGTATCGTGACTTCCCCTGCGGCGACGTCGACAGCCGGCCCTGGCTGCCCCCCTGCGGCCGGCTACCGGGCGCGTTCCGCCGACGCGCCCAGTGCCGCCGCCGGCGCACGGCGACCGGCGGCGGCCCGGGGCAGCCGTCCGGGTCAGCGGCCTCGCGTGACGGTCGGCCGCAGTCCTCCCGGTGACCGGTCGACCCACGACGGGTGGTGATGGACCATACTGGCGAACGTGTTCACCCTCGCCCAGGCCCGCCACCTGATGGCAACCCTCCGTCCACGGATCGACGAGTTGGTCCTACTCCGCGCGGACCTGGCTGAGTTGCGGGCTGATCTGGCCGCCGGATCGGACAGCCCGCACGGCGGTCTGGCCGAGGTGAAAGGGCTGGAAGCGCGGATCTACGGGATTCTTGACGAGCTGAACGAGCAGGAGATCCAGGTCAAGGGCGTCGCCCCGGTGCTACTCGACTTCCCGGGCGAGCTGGACGACCGTCCGGTCCTGTGGTGCTGGCTGGAAGGCGACGGCGAGATCCGCTGGTACCACCGCCTGGAGTGTGGGTTCTCCGGCCGCCGCCGGATCTGAGCCCGGGTTCGTCCGAGCGGTTCCCCGGTGCTGCCGGACGACGCCTGGCCGGGGTCGCGTAGCCATCGAGATATCGACATCTTGACGAACTGGTTGATGTGTGAGTAGCGTCTCATGCACTTTAAGGAAAGTTTCCTAAGCAAATGGGGGGACGCCTGATGAGAAGATCACTGCGCCGCGCCGTCTTGGCCGGGGCGCTGGCCGTGGTGACGGCTGCGGCGGCGGTGCCGGTCACTGCGGCGTTCGGCGCCGGCACCATCTCCGCCAGCTTCGCCGCCAGCTCTGACTGGGGTACCGGGCACGAGGTCCGGGTGACGGGCGCCAACGGCTCCGACGCCACCGTCGGCACTTGGCGGATCGAGTTCGACCTGCCGGCCGGCACCACCATCAGCAGCTTCTGGGACGCCGACGTGACGCGCAGCGGTAACCGGTACACCGCGGTGAAGAAGAGCTGGGCCGGTGGCCTCGCGCCGGGAGCCTCGTTCAGCTGGGGCTACATCGGCACCGGCGCATTCCGGGCACCGCAGAACTGCACCATCAACGGGGTCTCCTGTGCCGGTGGCCCGGCCCCGACCACCGCGCCGCCCCCGACGACGGCGCCGCCCACCACGCCACCGCCGACGACTCCGCCACCGCCGCCCGGTGGGCAGAAGGTGGTCGGCTACTTCACCCAGTGGGGGGTCTACGCCCGCGATTACCACGTGCGCAACATCCACACGAGCGGGTCGGCATCGAAGATGACCCACATCATGTACGCCTTCGGCAACACCGCCGGTGGGCGCTGTGCCATCGGGGACAGCTACGCCGATTACGAGAAGGCGTACACCGCCGCGGACAGCGTCGACGGGGTCGCCGACACCTGGGACCAGCCGTTGCGGGGCAACTTCAATCAGCTGCGCAAGCTCAAGGCGATGTACCCGCACCTGAAAATAGTTTGGTCGTTTGGCGGCTGGACCTGGTCCGGCGGTTTCACCCAGGCCGCGCAGAACCCGGCCGCGTTCGCCGAGTCCTGCTACAACCTGGTCGAGGACCCACGCTGGGCGGACGTGTTCGACGGTATTGACATCGACTGGGAGTACCCCAACGCCTGTGGCCTGACCTGCGACTCCAGCGGTCCTGCGGCGTTCCGGAACCTGATCTCGGCACTGCGTGACCGGTTCGGGTCGAGCGCGCTGGTGACCGCAGCGATCACCGCGGACGGCGGCAACGGCGGCAAGATCGACGCGGCCGACTACGCCGGAGCGGTCGGCGACCTGAACTGGATCATGCCGATGACGTACGACTATTTCGGCGCCTTCAACGCGCAGGGACCGACCGCCCCACACTCGCCACTGACCTCGTACCCGGGAATCCCGCAGCAGGGCTTCTGGTCGGACGCGGCGATCCAGAAGCTGAAGAGCAAGGGCATCCCGGCGAACAAGCTGCTGCTCGGCATCGGCTTCTACGGTCGGGGCTGGACCGGCGTCAGCCAGAGCGCTCCGGGTGGTACCGCCACCGGTCCGGCACCGGGCACGTACGAGCAGGGCATCGAGGACTACAAGGTGCTGAAGAACACCTGCCCGGCGACCGGCACCGTCGGCGGCACCGCGTACGCCAAGTGCGGCAACAACTGGTGGAGCTACGACACCCCGGCGACCATCGGCGGCAAGATGAACTACGCCAGGGGCCAGGGCCTCGGCGGGGCGTTCTTCTGGGAGTTGTCCGGCGACACTGGCAACGGCGAACTGGTCACCGCGATCCGCAACGGTCTCGGCTGAAGCTGAAACCACCACCCGCACGGGTGTCCGGGGGCTGCGGGTACGCCGCACCCGGACACCCGGCTCGGGTCACCTGCGGTTGGCGTACTCCTGGTAGGCCTTGACTACCTCGGTGCTCGGCCCGTCCATCCGGATCACGCCGGACTCCAGCCAGATACTGCGCTCACAGGTGTCCAGAATCGACTTGTTACTGTGGCTGACCAGGAAGACGGTTCCGGCCTCGGCCCGCAGCTCACGGACCCGTTCCTCGCTGCGCCGCTGGAACGCGGCGTCGCCGGTGGCCAGCGCCTCGTCGATCATCAGCACATCGTGGCTCTTCGCCGCGGCGATCGAGAACCGCAGTCGGGCCGCCATACCCGAGGAGTAGGTCCGCATCGGCAGCGACGCGAAATCGTCCCGTTCGTTGATGCCGGAGAACTGGACGATCCCGTCGTACTTCGCCCGCACCTCCGCCGGGCTCATTCCCATCGCCAGGCAACCGAGCACGACGTTACGCTCGCCGGTCAGGTCGTTCATCAGGGCGGCGTTCACCCCGAGCAGGGACGGCTGACCCTGGGTGTAGACCTTGCCCCGGCGCGGCGGCAGCAGGCCGGCCACCGCCCGCAGCAGGGTGGACTTGCCGGAGCCGTTGCTGCCGATCAGCCCGATCGCCTCGCCACGGTGCGCCACGAAGCTGACGCCGCGAATGGCGTGCACCTCGCGTACCGTCGGGGCCTGCTTGCGGGTCGCGATCCGCCGCAGCGCCGCGACCGGGCTGTTGCGCCCGCCGCCGCCGGTGTTGATCCGGTAGACGACGTGCAGGTCGTCGACGATCACGGTGGGCACCCGGGTGTCGGCCCCGGAAGCCGGTGCGTCCAGCAGGTCAGCCACGGCCGTACTCCTCCTCGGCACGCCAGAAGTAGATGAAGCCCACCACACCCATCAGCACGGCCCAACCGCCGGCCGCCGGCCACAGGTACCCGGGCGGGCTGCCCATCGAGTCCATCAACGCGTAGCGGACCAGGTCGATGTAGACCGCCATCGGGTTGAACTGCAGCACGGTGACCACCCAGCCGGGCAGGTCGCCGGTAAACCGGTCGATGCTGTAGAACACGCCGGATGAGTACAGCCAGGTCCGCATCACGAACGGCAGCAGTTGGGAGAGGTCACTGGTGCGCGCCGCCCAGCGGGCCACCATCATGGCCAGCCCGCCGCTGAACAGCGTCTGCAGCAGCAGCGCCGGGATCAGCAGCAGCCAGCTGAAGTCGATCCCCTCACCGGTGGCCAGCATGATGACCGCCAGCACGGTCATCGACGGGGCGAGTTGCTGCAACTGCACCAGCACCGAGGTCAAGGGCAGGCTGGCCCGGGGGAAGTGCACCGCCCGGATCAGATTCATGTTGTCGCCGATCGACCGGGCCGAGGTGGTCACCGCCTGCTGGGTGAAGGTGAAGATGAAGATCCCGGTGCAGAGGTACGCGATGTAGTTGTCGATGCCGCGGTCGGTGCCCAGCAGCAGTCCGAAGACCAGGAAGTACACCCCGGCGTTGGCCAGCGGGGTGATCACCTGCCAGATCTGGCCCAGCCGGGCGTTGGTGTACATGGCGATCAGCCGGGCGTTGGAGTACGCCCAGATGAAGTGCCGCCGCGACCACAACTGCTTGACGTAGGCACCCAGCGACGGACGGGCACCGCTCACCGCCAGGCCGTGTTGTCGGGCCAGCTCGGCGAGGGTGGGCCCGCTGTCCGGTTCCAGCGTCACGGTCGTGCCACTGGTTGGCTGCCGCATCCGATCTGTCCTTCCATCAGCCAACGCTGCCGCTCGTGCACACCCGCGCCCCTCTCCGACGGGTACCTCTCGTCCCGGACGCCGCGACGACGGTGCCGCGCGACCCGCTGGCACGGGTGGTGCCGGACCGGTGAAGCCGGTTCATGCCCGGCTCCTCACCTTTCATGTCCGATGGCACGGAACGATACCGTCGCGTCCTGACGGAAACGGTAGGGGAGGCAACGACGATACGCAACCGTATCGTCGTGCGGTTACACTGGCTCGAATGCAGGGCGACGGAAAGCGACCGCCGGCGGGCGCGGCGGTACTGCGGGAGGATGTGACGCAGGCGATCCGGGCTGCCGCGTTGCAGGAACTGGCCGCAGTCGGCTATGGCAGGATGTCGATCGAAGCAGTGGCCCGTCGGGCCGGGGTCGGCAAAACCGCTGTCTACCGGCGGTGGGGTTCGAAACTGGAGATGGTCATCGGGATCGTCTCCGAGGTCGCCCTCGGGGTGACCGCCGTGCCGGACACCGGTAGCTTGCGCGGTGACCTCGAGCTGGTGCTGACCATCGCGGCCCGGGCGTTGCGTCATCCGTTGGCCGGGCAGATCGTGCCGGACCTGCTCGCCGAGGCGGCCCGCAACCCGGCGATCGCCCAGACCCTGCAGGCAGCCCTGCGGGACAACCAGCGGGGGATCGGCAGCCTGGTGACGAACCGGGCGGTGCGGCGGGGCGAACTGCCCGCCGACACCGATCCCGACTTCGTCGTCGACCTGATGGTCGGCCCGCTCTACTGGCGGCTCGCGGTGGCCCGTACCCCGCTGCCACGCGGCTACGTCGCCCGGCTGGCCGCCTCGGTCGCCGCCGCCCTCACCGCCGGGGCGGCAGCCGACCCGGCGGGCGGCCGGGCGGCCAACCCGGCTACCGGTCGGTCAGCTCCCCCTGCCACCGGCTGATGTCGGCGGCCACCTCCCAGACCTCGCCGTGGCCGACCAGCTGCACCCGCCACGGCAGGGCCGACCCAGCGACCCGGTCAGCAGTGACCGTCGTGCCGTGCCGGGCGACCACGAACCTGGCGGCCTCGGACCCGTCGAGCGCCGGCACCGAAACCTGCACCTGCTGCCCGTCGGCGAGCTGGTACACCGCCAGGGTCACCCCGTCGGCGTACGAGTAGTCCGGTCGGTCCGCGTTCGCCCCGAGCGGCAGCACCGTGCCGGGGCGGACCAGCACCGGCACCTGGTCGAACCCGACCGTCCGGCGCACCCAGCCCGGGCCGGTGATCTCCTCCCCGGTCTGCAGGTGGGTCCAGGTGCCGGCCGGAAGGTAGAGGTCGACCTGCCCGTCGGCCCGGAACACCGGCGCCACCAGCAGGCTGTCCCCGAGCAGGTACTGCCGCTCCAGGTGGGTCACCGCCGGGTCGTCCGGGAAGTCTGCGACCAGCGGACGCATCACCGGGATCCCGTCGGAGTGGGCCAGTACCGCCTGCCCGAACAGGTACGGCATCAGCCGCGCCTTGAGCCGGGTGAAGATCCGCAGCACGTCGACCGCCTCTTCGTCGAACGTCCACGGCACCCGGTAGGTCTGGCTGCCGTGTAACCGGCTGTGTGAGGAGAGCAGCCCGAACGGGATCCAGCGCTTGAACACCTCCGGTGCCGGCCGGCCCTCGAAACCGCCGATGTCGTGGCTCCAGAAGCCGAACCCGGACATCGCCAGCGACAAGCCGCCGCGCAGGCTCTCCGCCATCGACTCGAAGGTGGATTCGCAGTCACCGCCCCAGTGCACCGGGAACTGCTGCCCGCCAGCGGTCGCCGACCGGGCGAACAGCACCGCCTCGCCCTCGCCGCGGTGCTCCCGGAGCAGGTCGAACACCGTCTGGTTGTACAGGTGCGTGTAGTAGTTGTGCATCCGTTCCGGGTCGGCGCCGTCGTGCCAGATGACGTCGGTCGGGATCCGCTCCCCGAAATCGGTCTTGAACGCGTCGACGCCCATGTCCAGCAACGCCCGCAACTTGTCGGCGTACCAGCGTCGGGCGTCCGGGTTGGTGAAGTCGACCAGACCCATCCCGGCCTGCCAGAGGTCACACTGCCAGACGTCGCCGTCGGCGGTCCGAACCAGGTAGCCCCGCGCCGCCCCCTCGGCGAACAGCGCCGACCGCTGCGCGATGTACGGGTTGATCCACACGCAGACCTTCAGGTCCCGCTTGCGTAGCCGCTCCAACATCAGCTCGGGTTCGGGAAAAACCCGCGGATCCCATTCGAAGTTCGACCAGTGGAACTCGCGCATCCAGAAACAGTCGAAGTGGAACACCGACAGCGGCAGCTCCAGCTCCGCCATGGTGTCGATGAACGAGCTGACCGTCTGCTCGTCGTAGGAGGTGGTGAACGAGGTGCTCAGCCACAGCCCGAACGACCAGGCCGGCGGCAGGGCCGGACGGCCGGTCAGGGCGGTGTACTTGCGCAGGATCTCGTGCGGCGTCGGGCCGTAGATGACCAGGTACTCCAGGCTTTGCCCGGCGACGCTGAACGACACCCGGGAGACCACCTCGGAGCCGACCTCGAACGAGACCAGCCCGGGATGGTTGACGAACACCCCGTACCCGCCGGTGGTGAGATAGAACGGGACGTTCTTGTACGCCTGCTCGCTGCTGGTGCCGCCGTCCTCCTGCCAGATGTCGACCACCTGGCCGTTGCGGACCAGCGGGCCGAACCGCTCGCCGAGTCCGTACACCGTCTCGCCGACGCCGAGGCTGAGCTGTTCCCGCATGTACGACCCGTCGTCGGTGTCCAGCGCGGCCATGCTCTTGTAGCCGCTGCCGGTGAGCACTCGGTCGGCGGCCACGAACTCCAGCCGCCAGCCGTCGCCCCGGGCGAACCGGGCGGTCAGCCCACCCGAGGTGATGCAGGCGTGCTCGGCACCGTCGGTTACCTGGACGTCGGTGTCCGGCTCGGTGGCCAGGGCGAAGTCCGGATGCCGGGGCCGCCGGCCGAGGAAGTGCCCCACCTGGACGGATATCACGTCTGGGGCGGGGGAGGTGCAGCGTACGGTGAGCAGCGGCTGGTTGAGGGTGTCGCCGCGACCGGTGATCCGCCGGGTCGGGGCGTACACGGTCAACGCCGCCGGCTCGACCTCGACGTCGTGCACCTGCGCGGGATAGAGCGGCTGTACGCCGTCACGCATCCGCCAGTATCCGTTGCTGAATTTCATCGAATCCTCTCTCGGGTCAGGTCCTACTTGACCGCGCCGGCCAGCACACCCCGGGTCAGGGTGCGCTGGAAGATGAGGAAGAACAGCACCGCCGGCACGATGCCGAGCAGCGCCGACGCGCTGGTGGTGGTGGCGTCCATCATCCGGTCTCCCTGCAGGACGCCGAGCGCCACCGGCACCGTCTGCTTGTCGTTGGAGATCAGGAAGATCAGCGGCAGGAAGAACTCGTTCCAGGTCCAGATGAAGAAGAAGGTGAACAACACCGACAGGGTGGGCCAGCTGGTCGGAACGACTACTTTCCACAGCACCCGCCACTTGCCCGCCCCGTCGATCGCCGCGGCCTCCAGCAACTGCCGCGGGAAGTCGCGAAACACCGAGGAGAGCAGGTAGGTGCCGAACGCCGCCTGGATCGCGGTGAAGATGATGATGACGGCGATCCGGCTGTTGTAGAGTCCGACCTGTTTGGACAAATAGTAGAGCGGGTAGACCAGCGCCTCCTGCGGCAGCAGGTTGGCCAGTAGGAAGAACATCAGGAACGCGATCCGACCCCGCATCCGACCGATGCCGATCGCGTACGCGTTGAGCACCGAGATCAGTACCGCGAGTACGGCGACCGTGGCGCTGATCAGGAAGCTGTTCCACAGTTTTTCGCCGAAGTCGACCCGGAACCAGAAGTCGACGATTCCGCGCAGGTAGAGCTCGCCGGGTAGCGAGAGCGGACCGTTGGCGGCGTACTCGGCCGGTGCCTTGACCGCGTTGAGCGCTACGACCAGGAACGGTGCCAGCACCAGCAGGGTGAGCACGGTCAGGCCGATCAGGACGGTCGAGGCGGTCAGCCGGCCGGGCCGGCCGCGCTGGGCGGGTGGGGTGGTGGCGACCATCTCAGCTCCCTTCCAGGCGCTCGTCGCGGGTCTGGATCCGCAGGAACAGGTAGGTCAGCACGACGATGATGGCGGTCAGGACGGTGGCGATCGCCGAGCCGTACCCGGCATCGGCCTTCTCGAAGAAGTTCTGGTAGGCGAAGTACGACGGCACCAGGGTGGCGTTGCCTGGGCCGCCCCGGGTCAGCACGAAGATCTGCCCGAAGATCTTCAGCGCGGCGATGGTCGTGGTGACGAGCACGACGTAGATCTCCGGCTTGATCTGATGCACCGCGATCCGGGTGAACCGCTGGAACCAGCCGGCGCCGTCGAGGTCGGCCGCCTCGTAGAGTTCCGGATCGACCCGTTGCAGACCGGCCATGAACATCACGACCGGGTAGCCGAGCTGGAACCAGACCATCACCGCCATGACGCTGAGCAGGGCGTACGCCGGGTCACCGAGCCAGTTCTGGGCGAGGGCACCCAGACCGACACGGTCCAGGATCGAGTTCAGCGCACCGTAGCTGGGGTGCAGGATCCAGCCCCAGACGATGCCGGTCACCGCGACCGGCAGCACCTGCGGCAGGTACAGCCCGGAGCGGAACACGCTCGCCGTCCGCGGGCCGATCCGCTTGGCCACGTAGTCGAACAGGACCGCGGCGAGAAACAGGCCGAGCAGCGTCGGCAGCACCGCCATCGCGAGGATGATGAAGCCGATGTTGCGGAACGAGATCCAGAAGTTGGTGTCGTGCAGCAACCGGTCGTAGTTGTCGAACCCGATCCACTCCGGCGTCCCGACGCCAGACCACCGGGTGAAGCTGATCCCGATGTTCATCAGCAGTGGCACGACGATCACGGCGAGGAACAGCACGACCCCGGGGAGCAGGAAGGCTACGTATCCGTAGTCCGCTTTCCGGGCGTCCGCGCCGGCGCGGGTACGGGGGTGGGGGCGGGTGAGCAACTTAGCCATGGAACCTCCCGGAGCGGACCGTGCGCCGGGGACCGGCGTCCCCGGCGCACGGTCGTCGCTCACTCGCCGATGCTGGCCAGGTTGTCGTTGTACGGCTTGGCGATCTCGTCGAGCACCTCGTCCGGCGACTTGCTGCCGTTGATCAGCTGCTGGACCCCGGCGACCAGCACGTCGTAGTAGCCCGGTGCCGGCCAGTCCGGGTAGAAGGCCAGCCCGTCGGAGTCGTTGAGCGTGTTGAAGTTCTCGATCAGCTCCTTGGCCTTCGGGTTGGTGATCGCGGCTGGGTCCGCGGCCAGCGGCACCCCGCCGGAGTCGCCGAGCAGGTTCTGGATGTCCGGCTGCATGGTGATGTCGATGAAGTCGTAGGCGAGGTCCTTGTTCTTGGCGTTGCTCGGCACCACCCAGATGTTTCCGCCGGAGCCGGGGTGCAGGTCGCTGCCGGGGAAGAGGAAGGTGCCCCACTCGAAGTCGGTGATCTCGTCGCTCATCCGGCCGTACCACCAACTGCCGGAGATCATGATCGGGAAGCTGCCCTGGGTGAAGGCGACGCCCATGTCCTCGGCCTTGATGCCGGCGGAGTCGGCGCCGATGTAGCCCTTGTCGACCCACTCGGCGAACGTGTTGGCCGCGTAGTTGAACTCCGGACCGTGGAAGTCGACCGGGTTGGCGTAGAGCTGGAAGTCGTCGACGAAGGACCGGTCGGCCTGGGTCAACGCCAACTCGTAGAGGATCTGCTGGGCGGGGTACTCGGCGCCGCCGACCGAGATCGGGGTGACGCCGTTGTCGACGAAGGTGTCCAGTACGCCTTCGAACTCGGCGAAGGTGGTGGGCACCGGCAGGTCGTACTCGGCGAACATGTCCTTGTTGTAGTAGACCATCACGAATTCGCCGTAGTTGGGGATGCCGTACCAGGTGTCGCCACCCATCACCCCGTTGCCGTCGTACCGGCAGGTGGTGGCGACGCTCGGCGAGATCATCTCGTCCCAGCCGCGTTCGGCCACCACGTCGCTGAGGTCGGTGAGCAGCCCTTGCTTTGACAGCAGACCGGCGGTGGCGTTGCCCTTGTTGTACTCCAGGATGTCCGGTCCCTGGTCGGAGTTGAGGATCATGCCGGCGTTCTGCCGGATCTGCTCGAAGCCCTTCTCCTCGTAGACCACGGTGACGCCGGGATGGCTGGCCTCGAACTGCTTGATGGCTTCGGCCCAGGCGATGCCCATGGCGCTGTTGGCGCCTTCGTAGTGCCACAGGCGCAGGGTGCTGCCGTCGCCGCTGTCGTCGGTGTCGGCACCGCAGGCCGACAGGGTCAGGGCGGTGGCGGTGAGTACGGCGGCTATCAGGGTGCGGGTGTTTGTTCGCTGTCGACGGAACATCATTTCCAGCCTCCTCGCGGGTGTGCCGCAGGGGCGGCGCGGTGCAGGCGCCGCCACGGGGACAGGGGTCGGGTGAAGGTCACGGACCGCGGTGAGGCTGCCCGCTGGCGGCGGGGTCTCGAACGCGGCTGATCGGTGGAGGGAGCCGACTTCGGTTGTCGAAACGCTTCGACGAAGCGATTCGACAAGGAAGCTACGACTGTGTCGACGGCATGTCAATCCCTCGACAGATCAGTTACTGCCAGCCCGGTCGTAGACTCAGCGCCTGGTGATGGCGGCCTGCGGCGATAGCGGGCCAGGGGCGACGGCGGCCAGCGGTACGGGAGGAACGGGATGCGGACCAGCGCGCTACGGATGCGGACCCGGGCGGTACCGGGCCGCAGCGTGGCCGTCGGCGTCGTGGCCCTGCTGACGATGACGGCCACCGGCTGCACCGGCGACCCGGAGCCGCAACCGGAGCCGACCGGGACGGACGTGCCCGTTGGTGCCGAAGAGTCCCGGCGGCTCGTGCAGGACTACCTCGACGCGATGGTCGCCAAGGACCTCGACAAAGGGCGCGCCCAGCTCTGCGCCGCGACGCAGGAGATCTTTGACGCGAGCGCCACCGGCCCCAACGGCGACTTCGCCGAGTCGTTGCTGGTGGAGCGGGCGGAGATCGTGGCTTCCCAGCCGGTCCCGGTCGGCCACGAGGTCACCACCACTGTCGCCGCTGCCGTCGGATCCACCACGCTCCGGGTCAGTCTCGTGTTCACCGTGACGCCGGCCGGCAGCGGCGACGGCGGCTGGTGCATCCACGACGAGACCGCGACGCCAGACCAGCCCGGCGACACCGGTCCGGGTGACGTCGACGTCGATGCCGCTCCGGCAGGTGCGCCGGGTACCGCCCCGGCCGGCGGGTCCGCCGCCGCGCCGCCGGACTAGGCTTTGGCCATGGGCCAAGAATGGCATCAGCTGAGCTATCCGTCGGTCGGGCACCCGAGCCTGCAGACCAGCCGTCCCGCCGCCGACTCGGCCGAGGACGAGGCGTTCGGGCTGGACCGGTGGCGCGGCCTGCCCCGGGCGCAGACGCCGCCCTGGCCGGATCCGGCCGTCGTCGACGAGGTGTGCCAGGTGCTGGGCAACGTCCCGTCGGTGGTCGCCCCGTACGAGGTCGACCAGTTGCGGGAGCGGCTGGCGCTGGTCTGTGACGGCAAGGCCTTCCTGCTGCAGGGCGGCGACTGCGCCGAGACCTTCACCGACAACACCGAGAGCCATCTGCTGGCCAACGCCCGCACCATCCTGCAGATGGCGGTGGTGCTGACGTACGGCGCGTCGCTGCCGGTGGTCAAGGTGGCCCGGGTCGCCGGTCAGTACACCAAGCCCCGCTCGTCGCCGACCGACGCGCTCGGGTTGCCCGCCTACCGCGGCGACATGATCAACTCGCTGGACACCACGGCGCAGGCCCGGGTCGCCGACCCGCAGCGGATGATCCGGGCGTACGCCAACTCCGCCGCCGCGATGAACATGCTCCGCGCCTACCTCGCCGGTGGGCTGGCTGACCTGCACGCGGTGCACGACTGGAACAAGGGGTTCGTCAAGCGGTCCCCGGCCGGCGAACGCTACGAGGCGATCGCCCGGGAGATCGACCGGGCGCTGGCGTTCATTCAGGCCTGCGGAATGACCGACGACGAGGCGTTGCGGACCGTCACCCTCTACTGCTCACACGAGGCGCTCGCGCTGGAGTACGACCGGGCGCTGACCCGGATCTCCGGTGACCGCCCCTACGGACTGTCCGGGCACTTCCTGTGGGTCGGCGAGCGGACCCGGCAGATCGACGGTGCGCACATCGACTTCATTTCCCGCATCGCCAATCCGATCGGGGTCAAGCTCGGCCCGGGCACCAGTCCCGAGCAGGCCATCGAGCTGTGCGAGAAGCTCAACCCCGACAACATTCCCGGCCGGCTCACGCTGATCAGCCGGATGGGCAACCACAAGGTCCGCGACGCGTTGCCGCCGATCGTCGAGAAGGTCACCGCCGCCGGCGCCCGGGTGGTGTGGCAGTGCGACCCGATGCACGGCAACACCCACGAGTCGTCCAACGGCTACAAGACCCGCCACTTCGACCGCATCGTCGACGAGGTGCTCGGCTACTTCGAGGTGCACCGGGGCCTACAGACCCACCCTGGCGGTCTGCACGTCGAGCTGACCGGCGAGGACGTCACCGAGTGCCTCGGCGGCGCCCAGGCGATCGAGGACATCCACCTGCCGGACCGGTACGAGACCGCCTGCGACCCACGGCTCAACACCCAGCAGTCCCTGGAGCTGGCCTTCCTGGTCGCGGAGATGCTCCGTGGCTGAGCCGGCGCCGGCCGGCAGCGCCGTCCGGCCGGTGGTCGATCTGCGGTCGGACACCGTCACCCGACCGACGCCGGGGATGCGGGCGGCGATGGCCGCGGCCGAGGTCGGCGACGACGTGTACGGCGAGGACCCGACGGTCAACGCGCTGGAATCCGAGGTCGCCGCGCTGTTCGGCCACGAGGCGGCGCTGTTCGCTCCGACCGGTTCGATGGCCAACCAGGTCGCCCTGCAGACCCTGGTGCCGCCCGGCGGCGAGTTGCTCTGCGACGCCGACGCACACGTGGTCACCTACGAGGTCGGGGCCGCGGCGGCGTACGGTGGGATCTCCTCACGGACCTGGCCGGCCGCCGGCGGTGACCCGGACCCGGACCTGGTCGCGGCGATGATCCGGCCGGCCGGGTACGGCGCGGTGCCGACCCGGGCGGTCGCCGTCGAGCAGACCCACAACCGCTCCGGCGGGCAGATCATCGGGCTGGACGTGCTGCGTGGGCTGCGGGCGGTCACCGCCGACGCCGGGGTGGCGCTGCACTGCGACGGTGCCCGGATCTGGCACGCGCACATCGCCGACAGTGTGCCGTTGGCCGACTACGGCGCGATGTTCGACACCCTGTCGGTGTGCCTGTCCAAAGGGCTCGGCGCGCCGGTCGGCTCGGTGCTGGTCGGCAGCGCCGAGCGGATCGCGGCCGCCCGCGTCCTGCGTAAACGGATGGGCGGCGGGATGCGCCAGGCCGGAGTGCTCGCCGCCGCCGGGCGGTACGCCCTGGCGCACCATGTGGACCGGCTCGCCGACGACCATGTGCGGGCGGCCCGGCTGGCGCAGGCGTTGGAGCCGTACGGTGTGGTGCGCTCGGACCAGGTGCGCAGCAACATCGTCGGTCTCGACCTGACCAAGACCCCGCTGACCGCCCCGGCGCTGGCCGAGGTGGCCCGGGCCGACGGGGTGCTGGTGTCGGTGGTCGGGCCGACCGCCGCCCGGCTGGTCACCCACCTGGACGTCGACGACGCGGCGGTGGACCGGGCGGGCGAGGTGCTCGGCGCCATTCTGCGCCGCTAGCGCACAGTCGCCGCCTCGGCCAGGCGACGCAGCGTGGCGATGTCGGCGGCATGCCCGACGTGCTTCTCGCTCGGCGTCTCCACCAGCACCGGCACGCCGGCGGTGGCTGAATGCCGCATCAACTCGGCGAACGCCGCTTCGCCGATCATGCCCGCGCCGATCGTCTCGTGCCGGTCCCGGGTGGACCCGCAACCGTCGCGGGAGTCGTTGGCGTGCACCAGCCGCAGCCGGTCCGCCCCGACGGCGTTGACCAGCGCGTTGATCGTCGCCGTCATGCCACCCGGGCTGGCCACGTCGTGCCCGGCGGCCCACGCGTGGCAGGTGTCGAAGCAGACTCCCATCCGGGGATGCCAGTCCACTGCGGCGAGGTACGGCCGCAGATGCTCCACCCGCGACGCCAGCGACCGTCCGCCGCCGGCGCTCGGCTCCACCAGCAGCATCGGCCCGTTGGCGGCGTCGGCGGCGTCCAGCAACGGCAGCAGCGCTTCGCGTACCTGACGCATCGCGGTGTCGGCGTAGCCGTCGTCGACGGAGCTGCCGGCGTGGAAGACGACCGCCTCAACGCCGATCGCCCGGCCTCGGCGCAGCGCGTGCGCCAGGGTCGCGGCGGAGCGTTCCACCGTGGCGGCGGTCGGCGAGCCGAGGTTCACCAGCAGCGAGGCGTGGATGTACGCGCGCAGCCCACGCTCGGCGCAGCCGTCGCGGAACGCCACGTCCTGCGCCGGGTCGCCGTCGGGCATCGCCCAGCCGCGCGAGTTGCCGACGTACACCTGCACCACCTCGGAGCCGGCCGCGGCGGCGTACGGCAGCGCGGCTCGGGCCAATCCGCCCGAGGTGGGCGTGTGCGAGCCGACCGGCCGGTGCCCGGCGGAACCGTCAACCGGCATCTCAGAGACAGCCGATCACGATCTCGGTGCCCGGCGGCACCTCGGACCCGTCGTTGGGGCTCTGGTAGCGGACCGTGCCGTTGGGGTTGAAGTCGACCCGGACCGGGAAGCCCAGGCCCTGCAGCTCGGCCAGCGCCTCCTGACAGGGCCGGTCGATCATCCTCGGCACGACGACCGCTGGCGGGCCCTCGCTCACCCTGAGCTTGATCTCCGTACCCTCTTCCACCCCGGCGCCGTCCGCCGGCTCCTGACCGATGACCTGGTCCTTTGGCTTGTCCGACTCCTCGGAGGCGACTAGCGGCTCGAGCTTGAGCTCCGCCAGCATCCGGCGTGCCTCGTCGACGTTGAGCCCCACCACGTTGGGCACGGTGATCGGGGCCCGGCCCTTGCTGACCGTCACCTTCACCACATCGCCGGCCTGCACCTCGGTGCCGACCGGCGGGTCGACGGCGGCCACCACACCGGCGGGCAGGTTGTCGTCGTACCGGTCAGCCGCCTGCTCCAACACCAGCTGAGCCTTCTCCAGGTCGACCCGGGCCAGGTCGAGCGTCTTGCCGACCACGTCCGGCACCTCGTAGCGCTCCGGGCCGAGGGAGAAGGTCAGGGTGATCTCGCCGCCGCGGACGATCCGGCCGTTGCTGGGCGGATCCTGGGCCAGCACCAGATCCCGGGCGACGTTCTCGTCGTGCCGGGGGTCGGCGACGCTGATCGTGAGGCCGCGCTGCGCGGCCAGCGCCTGCGCCTGCGCCTGGTCGAGGCCGACCATGCTGGGCGCGACGGTGTACCGGCCGGCCCCGAGCCACCAGCCGCCGACCCCGAGTAGCAGCAGGAACACCAGCGCCCCGGCGATCGCCGCCAGCCGGGCCCGGGGGTTCTCCACCAGCCGGTCCCGCAACCCGCCCAGGCCTGCGCCGCCGGGCTGCTCGGTGCTATTCGTCCGGCTCCGCTTGGTGCTGCGCCGCCGGCCGGGAGCCGGGTCGGCCCCGCCGCTGGCCATCACCGGTGGCCCACCGGCGGCGGCGGAGCGGACCACGGTGCTGGAGGCGGCCCGGCGGCGCGGTGCCGACCGGTCCCGTCGGTCCTTCGGCTCCGGCAGTCGGGCCCAGGACGGGCGCTCGGCCTCCGGTACCGGCGAGACCGCCATCGTGGGCTGCGCCAGTTGGCGCAGCACCGCCGTATTGGCGCTCGCGTTGCCGAGATCGTCGCGGACCACCTGGACGTCGGACAGCAGCGCTCCGGCGTCGGTGGGGCGTTCACCCGGATCCCGGCGGGTGGCCCGGACGACCAGGTCGTCGACCATCGCCGGGACACCCGGCACCGACTGCGACGGCGGTGGCACGTCCTGGTCGACGTGCTGCCAGGCGACCTCCGCCGGGCGGTCGCCGTCGTAGGGCACCCGACCGGTGAGCATCTCGAACAGCACGATGCCCGCCGAGTAGACGTCGGTACGCGGATCGGCCCGGCCCTGGGTGACGAGCTCCGGTGCCACGTACTCCACGGTGGCCATCAGTTGACCGCCGCCGGCCTCGGCGCTGGCCTGCACTGCCTGGGCCAGGCCGAAATCGGCGACCTTCACGACGCTGTCGATCAGGTTCCCGGCGCCGCCGGTCGGCGCCTCGGCGACCAGCACGTTCTCGGGTTTGACGTCACGGTGCACCAGGCCGGCCCGGTGGGCGGCACCGATCGCTGCCAGCATCTGCTCCAGGATCGCCAGCGCCTCGCCCGGGTTGAGCCGCCGTCGCTCGGCCAGCACGTCGCGCAGCGTCCGGCCCCGGACGTACTCCATCACCAGGTACGGCAGCCCGAGGTGGGTGCCCTGGTCGTAGACGGCGACCACGTTGGGGTGGGTCAGCCGGGCGATGGTCTTGGCCTCGTCGGTGAACCGGTCGAGGAACCCGGCATCGCGGCCCTGCACGTCGTTGAGCTGGGTCGGATGGATGATCTTCAGCGCGACGGTGCGCTCGAGCCGTTCGTCGGTCGCCGTGTACACGGTCGCCATGCCACCCTGCGCCACCCGGGCACGGATCCGGTACCGCCCGTCGATCAACGAGCCCAGCAGCGAGTCGGCGACCTGTGTGTCCATCGGCAGGCAGTCTATGCGGCCGCAGGGGGAGGGCAGAACTCCGATCAGGCCGGGTCCGCCGAACCGGGCCAAACCGTTACCTGCCGGCAGCGCACCGCAACCAACTGGCAACCCGCCCAGGCCCGCCGAACGGCGAACCCGTCGGGGCGCAACCGGTACGGGCTCACCTGGCGCGTCAGGACGGGGTCAGTGGTGCCGGCGGGGCCGGTGCGTGGCAGGGTGGTGACGTGACAGATCCCGCCTCGACACCAGCGCCGCCGGCCCCCGGCGGGTCCGGGCCGGTGACCGCCGGGGAGCCGGCCGGTTGGCTGACCCTGCCCGATGTCGCCGAACGCCTCGACGTGACGATCAGCAAGGTCCACCAGATGGTCCGGGACCGGGAGCTGCTCGCCGTCCGGCGCGACGGGGTCCGCCGGGTGCCGGCCGAACTGGTGGCCAACCACACCGTACGCAAACACCTGCCCGGCATCCTGACCCTGCTGCACGACGCCGGCTTCTCCGACGAGGAGATGCTGGGCTGGCTGTACCGGCCGGACGACTCGCTGCCCGGCACGCCCGCGACTGCGCTGGGTGGGGACCGCGCTCGCGAGGTGAAACGTCGGGCACAGGCCGAGGGTTTCTGACCGGCATGGGTCAGCTCAGCTACCTGGCGGTGCTGGCCGGCTGTCTGTTCGCCGCGATCTGGCTGGAGCCGGTGCTGCGGGTCAACGTGCTCCGCCGGTGGCGTCGGCTGTCCCTGACTCTGCTGGCGGTGGTGGTGGTCTTCGTCGCCTGGGACCTGGCCGCGATCGCCGCCGGACACTGGAGTTTCGACCCCGCCCAGACGACCGGGGTGCTGCTGCCAGGCCGGTTGCCACTGGACGAGCTGCTGTTCTTCATGGTCGTGCCGATCTGCACGGTGCTGGGATTCGAGGCGGTCCGCGCGGTGCGTACCCCGTCCGGCCGCCTACGCCGCCCCGACGACCGCTGGTCGGCGGGCGACGAGGCCGATGCCGGCCGGCGGCGAGTCCGGTGAGCTACACCGTCGCCGCGCTGCTCGGGGTGGTGGCCGCCGTCCTGGTCGACCTCGTGGTGCTGCGCACCCGGCTGGTGGTGCGGGCGGTCTTCTGGGCGACCTACCCGATCATCGTCGGCTTCCAGTTGCTCTCCAACGGGATCCTGACCGGCCGCCACATCGTGCGCTACGACCCGGCCGCCACCGTCGGGCTGCGGATCGCGTACGCGCCGGTCGAGGATCTGCTGTTCGGCTTCGCGATGGTGCTGTTCACCCTCTCGGTGTGGGTGTGGCTGGGGCGACGCGGCGTGCAGCGCGCCCCGGTCGCCGGCGAGGGCGACTGGCTGCTCGCCCGGCTGCGGCGGCGCCGGGCGCGCCAGTCCGCCGCCGCCCCCGGAGACGAGCATTGACCGGAAACTGACTACCCGAACACCGCGTCCGGCGTCACCGCGTACATCATCGACACCGGCATCCGCACCACGCACAGCGACTTCGGTGGCCGGGCGGTCTGGGGTGTCAACACGGTGGGCGGCAGCAACCCCGACTGCAACGGACACGGCGCCCATTCCGCCGGCACCGTCGGTGGCACCTCGTACGGGGTCGCCAAGGCGGTCCGCCTGGTCGCCGTGAAGGTGCTCGACTGCGCCGGCAGCGGCTCGTTCGCCGCGGTGACGGCCGGGGTCGACTGGGTGACCGGCAACCACACCTCTGGTCCGGCGGTGGCCAACATGAGCCTGGGCGGCCAGGGCAGCAACACCACCCTGGAGAACGCGGTACGCAACTCCATCGCCGACGGCGTGGTCTACGCGATCGCCTCCGGCAACTCCAGCTCCAACGCCTGCAACTTCGCCCCGGCCCGGGTCAGCCAGGCGATCACCGTCAACCTGACCCCTGCCCAGGTCGCGACCGCGATGTCCACCGTCGCCACCCCCAACAAGATCACCAACGCGGGAAGCGGCTCGCCGAACCGGCTGCTGTTCGTCAACACCGGCGGCGGTACGCCGGGCATGCCGGCCGTCGACAACCCGGGCGCCCAGAACACCCTGCGGGGTGTCGCGGTCAGCCTGCGGATGACCGCCTCCGGCGGTACCGCGCCGTACACCTGGTCGGCGACCGGGCTGCCGGCCGGGCTGTCCATCAACTCCTCGACCGGGCTGATCTCGGGAACGCCGACGACCGTCCGGACGTACAGCGTGACGGTGACCGCCCGCGACGCCGCCAACCGGACCGCCGCGACCGCCTCAGCTGGACGGTCGGGCAGAACCTGGACGGCACCCACGCCTGCTCGGTGCCGTCCGGGTACACCTACGATCTGGTGGTCAGCCGGCTCAACGAGTGCAGCCCGAACAACTTTGCCAACAGTTACCGGCTGAGCTGAGCCGTTCTGGGGTCGGCGGCGGTCAGCCGGTGCGGGTGGTCGCCGCCACCGCGAGCTCCCGGAGCACCTGCCCGGCCTCGGGCTCGACCGGCACCGGACCCAGCGCGGCCAACGCCCGCTCGGTCAGCTCGGTGATCCGCGCCTCGGTGACGGCCAACGCGCCACTGGCCACGATCACCTCGCGCAGCCGCTCGACCCCGTCGGCGTCGAGCACCGGGTCACCGAGCCGGTCGTCCAGCAACGCCCGGCCGGCCGGCGACGTCGTCCGGTACGCCGACGCCACCAGGAAGGTGCGTTTGCCCTCCCGTAGGTCGTCGCCGGCCGGCTTGCCGGTGAGCGCCGGGTCACCGAACACCCCGAGTACGTCGTCGCGCAGCTGGAACGCCTCCCCGAGCGGCAGCCCGTACCCGGAGTAGCCGGCGGCGACGGCGGCCGGCGCGTCGGCCAACGCCGCGCCCAGCAACAGCGGCCGCTCCACGGTGTACTTTGCCGACTTGAGCCGGGCCACCTGGGTGGCCCGGTGCACCGAGGTGTCGCCGGTGAACTGGGTGAGCACATCCAGGTACTGCCCGACGGTGACCTCGGTGCGCATCTCGTCGAAGACCGGCCGGCCCCGGCGCAGCATCCCGTCGGTCAGCCCGGCACCGTGCAGCAGCTCGTCGGACCAGACCAGGCACAGATCGCCCAGCAGCACCGCCGCCGAGGCACCGAAGCCGTCCGCCGGCCCGCGCCACCCGCTGCGCCGGTGGTGCGCGGCGAACCGTCGGTGGATCGACGGCTCGCCGCGACGGGTGTCCGAACCGTCCATCAGATCGTCGTGGATCAGGGCGCTGGCCTGCACGAACTCCAGCGCAGCCAGGGCCGCGACCACCTCAGGTGAGTCGCCGCCGCCGGCTCCCCGGTAGCCCCAGTAGCCGAACGCCGGCCGCAGCCGTTTGCCGCCGCCGAGCACGAAGTCCTCGAGCGCCGCGGCCACCGGCAGCAGCGCCTCGTCGACGTCGCCCAGCCAGCGTCGCCGGCCCTGGAGGAAGTCGGCCAACGCCCGGTCGATACGTCGACGCAGGTCGGCCCGATCGGTCGGCGCGACCGTGATGCTGTCTGCCACTCCCTGACGCTATCGGCTGGTTGATGCGCCGCCCGCAGGCCACCCGGTACAGTCGGCTGCGTGGCTCTCGGTCTACCGTCCGTACTCCCCGGCTCGCAGCCGTCGATCGGGGAGCTGATCCGCGCCGGCCAGCCGACTTTCTCGTTCGAGTTCTTTCCGCCGAAGACCCCCGCCGGCGAGCAGCTGCTCTGGCAGGCGATCCGCGAGCTGGAGCCGCTGCGGCCGTCGTTCGTGTCGATCACCTACGGCGCCGGCGGCACCACCCGGGACACCACGGTCGACGTCACCGAACGGATCGCCACCGAGACGACCCTGCTGCCCATGGCGCACCTGACCGCCGTCGACCATTCAGTCGCCGAGCTGCGCAACGTCATCGGTCGGCTGGCCGGTGCCGGCGTGCGCAATGTGCTCGCCGTGCGCGGCGACCCGCCCGGCGATCCGACCGGCGAGTGGGTTGCCCACCCGCAGGGCGTGCGCTACGCCGAGGACCTGGTCCGGCTGGTTCGTGCGTCGGGTGACTTCAGCGTCGGCGTGGCTGCCTTCCCGTACAAACACCCACGCTCGCCGGACATCGCCACCGACACCCGGTACTTCGTTCGTAAGTGCCGGGCCGGTGCGGATTTCGCGATCACCCAGATGGTCTTCGACGCCGACGACTACCTGCGGCTGCGGGACCGGGTCGCGGCGGCGGGCTGCGACACCCCGATCCTGCCCGGTGTGATGCCGGTCACCAAGCTAGCTACCATTGAGCGCTCCGAGCAGCTGTCCGGTGCCCCGTTCCCGCCGGCACTGGCCGCCCAGTTTGCCCGGGTCGCCGACGACGCCGACGCGGTCCGCCGGCTCGGCATCGACCAGGCCAATCAGCTCTGCCAGCGGCTGATCGACGAAGGTGTGCCCGGCCTGCACTTCATCACCATGAATCGCTCGACGGCCACCCGTGAGGTGTGGCTCAACGTCGCCGTTGGCGCGCGGGCGTGACCCGCCCGCCACCCGGGCCGTCCCGCAGCGGTTGAGCTGTCGTGGAGACCCGGCTCAACTGGCAGGACTACGCCGTTACCTGGGCACGGCTGCACGGCGGTTTCGACCCTCGTACCGCCACCCCGGTGGTGCGTTACTGGCTGCGCGCCGCGCACGCCGTCGCCGACCTGCTCGGCCGGGCCAAGATCGGCCCGACCACGGTCACCGTCGCCGGGGTGCTGCTCTGCCTCGGGGTGCCGGTGCTCGCCCCGCGCGGCGGTCCCGGCCTGCTCGCCGCCGGCGGCCTGGTGCTGCTGGCCGCAGTCGCCGACACCGTCGACGGTGCGTTGGCCGTGGTCACCGGCCGGACCACCCGGCTCGGCTACGTCTACGATTCGCTCGCCGACCGGGCGGGCGAGGCGTTCTGGCTGCTCGGTTTCTGGCTGGCCGGCGCCGCCGGCCCGCTGGTCGTCGCCGCCGGCACACTGTCCTGGCTGCACGAGTACCTGCGGGCCCGGGCGGCGGCAGCCGGCATGCGGGAGATCGGCGCGGTGACGGTCGGGGAGCGACCGACCCGGGTCAGCATCGCCCTGGTCGGCCTGCTGCTGGCCGGTGCCGCCGCGCTGATCGCGCCGGACCTCGCCGCCGGGGTGCTCACCCTGGCCACCGCGGTCTGGGTGCTGCTCGGCCTGTTCGGGCTCAGCCAACTGTTCACCGCGGTCCGCCGCGCCCTGGCCTGACCCGGTCCGCCGACCCGGCCGCACCGGCTTGGCTCCGCCCTCCGAGCCCGGGGCTACCGGCCGGCCGGGCCGATCCGGTCGGCGACGATCTGCGCCGACAGGGTCACCATCGGCAGCCCGCCACCGGGATGCACCGACCCGCCGACCAGAAACAGTCCGGCCGCCGGTGCCCGGTTCGCCGGCCGCAGCAGCCCGCCGGCCGTACCGTAGATCGACCCGCCCGGCGTGCCGGTCGCCGCGGCCAGGTCCGCCGGTGTGCGTACCTCGCGGAACAGCAGCCGGTCCCGTACGTCCACCCCCCGGTCGGCCAGCACCCGCAGCACCTGATCGGCGTACGCGTCGGCCAGACCCGGCCGGCGCCAGTCCACCCCGGCCAGCGACAGGTCCTGCCGGGCCGCGTTGACCAGCACGAACCACGCCTCGTGGCCGTCCGGCCGGGCCGCCGGATCGTCGGCGACCGTCACGAAGATCGTCGGATCGGTGGCCGGCCGGGCCGGCCGACCCCGCCCCGGATCACCGAACACCGCGTCGAACTCGGCGTCGTAGTCGCGCGGGAAGAACACCGTTTGGTGGGCCAGCTGCGGGGTCCGGCCGCGTACCCCGAGCAGCAGCACGAAGCCGCCGAGGCTGCGGTCGGTCAGCCGGGCCAGCCGCCGGGCGTGCGGCAGCAGCTCCCGGTAGACCCGCGACGCGTCCACGTTGGCCACCACCACGTCGGCCGGCACCGGACGGGCCTCACCGGCCACCCGTACGCCGTGCACTCGGCCGCCGGCGGCGTCGATCGCGGTGACCGTCGACCCGGTGCGCACCACCACGCCCAGGTCCAGGCAGCGGGACAGCAGCGCGTCGGCCAGCGCCCCCAGCCCGCCCCGTACATACCAGCCGCCGAAGGTCAACTCGGCGTACGGCACGGCGAGCAGCGCCGCCGGCGCCCGCCGCGGGTCCGCGCCGGTGTAGGTGGCGTAACGCTCCAGCAGGGTCCGCAGCCGCGGGTCGCGGACCTCGCGGCGCAGCACCCCGCGCAGGCTGCGGCCGGGCGCGACCGCGGCCAGGTCGCCGAGCCGGTACGCCATCCGCGCCATCGCCAGCGGCGAGCCGACCTCCCGGCGCAGCACGTCCCGCCAGGAGGAGTCCCAGATCCGCCGGGCCCGCCGCCATACCCGCTGCCAGTCGTCGGTGGCCTCGTCACCGAAGGCCACCGCGATCCGTTCGGCGAACGCCGCCGGGTCGGCGCACGAGTCGAGCCAGCACGAGTCGAGCCAGCGCGGGCCGAGCCGTTCGGCCGGCCTGACGGGCCCGGCCGGGAACCGGTGCCGCACGATCGGATCCAGCTCGACCAGATCCAGCACCTTCTCCAGCGGCTCGCCGGTGCCGTCGAACAGGTCGGCGAAGACCTGCGGCAGGGTCAGCAGACTCGGCCCGGTGTCGAAGGTGAACGCGCCGTCCGGGGTCTGCCGGGTCCAGCGGGCCAGTTTCCCGCCGACGGTGTCGGCCTGTTCGATGACGGTGACGTCGTGCCCGCCGTGGGCCAGCCGGATCGCGGCGGCCAACCCGCCGACCCCGGCGCCGATCACCACCACCCGGCTCATCGGTACTCCTCCTCGCAGCAGTATCGGTCACGGCAGGGCCACCGGGCGGCCGCGCCAGGCGAGGCGCCGCCGCTTGCGCAGATAGTAGGACCGGATCACGAGCCAGCCGAGCAGCGCGACCGAGACCGGATGTGCCAATCCGTCCGGCATCGCCCGGCCGCCGGTGGCCCGGGCGGTGAGCGCCCGCCCGGTCACCCCGAGCCCGTACCCGGCGGCACTGGCCGCGACCAGCACCGCCGCCGCTGGACCGGCGCCGGCTGCCAGCCCGGCCAGCCCGACGACGCCGAGCACCGGCGGGGCCGCGTACAACATCAACAGTCCGGCCACGACGGCGGCCGCGCCGGTCGGCGACGGCAGCGACGCCCACAGCGACTTGCTGTAGCCGGCGGACAGCTCCCGCCAGGACCCGTACATCCGGCAGGTCGCCAACGCCGAACCGTCGGCCAGGGCGATCCGCCCCCCGGCCTGCTTCACCGCACGGGCCAGCCCGATGTCCTCCAGCACCTGGTCCCGCACGGCGGCGTGCCCGCCGGCCCGCCGGTACGCGTCCCGGTCGACCAGCAGGAACTGCCCGCCGGCGGCGGCCAGCGAGGTACGCGGCGAACATTCCATCGCGCGCAGCGGCAGGAACGTCAACCAGCTCCACTGCAGCAGCGGCTGCACCAGCCGCTCGCCGACCGACCCGGCGACGATCCGCGGGTACGGGCTGAGCAGCTGTGCCGGCACCGACCGCAGGGCGCCGATGGCGGCGGCCACCGCTTCAGGGGCGAGGACCACGTCGGCGTCCACGAAGACCAGTACCCCGGCCGGTGCGGCGGGGACCGCGTCGGCGAGCTGCTGGCAGGCGTGCGGTTTGCCGAGCCAGCCGGCCGGCAGCGGCGCGCCGGTGATCAGCCGCACCCGGGGGTCGTCGCCGGCCACCTCGCCGGCCACCTCGGCGGTGCCGTCGGTCGACCCGTCGTCGAGCACCAGGATCCGCCAGTCGGTCAGCTGCCGTTGGGCGAGCAGCGCCCGCAGGCACGGCACCACCCGGTCGGCCTCGTCACGCAGTGGCAGCAGGATCGACACCGGCTCGGTCACCAGGGCCGCCGGGCCGGGCCGGCGCAGCCAGCGCAGCGTGTTGACCAGCGTCGCCGCGGTCAGCGCCAGCAGCACCGCGACGATGCCGAGCGCACCCACCGCCACCGTCCACCAGGTCATGACGCCTGCCGTGGCGGGCGTCCAGCAGGTCCGGTCGCCCGTCGCGAGCGAATCAGCGTCACCGCGAACGGCACCGCCACCAGCCCCATGCCGAGCCCACCCCAGCCGGCCGAGGCGGGCAGTCCGAGGAACACCGCGTGGGCGAGCAGACTCGACGCGTACGTCCACAGATACAGCGCGTACATCGGGGCGTCCACCGGCCCGTCGGCCCGTCGGGCGCCGACCCCGGCGGTGAGCCGCAGTAGCGTCATCATCACCGCCGCCACGGCCAGCCAGCCCAGGTAGTTGCCGACCGGGACGTCCGGCACCCCGGGCAGCGCCGGGTCGGTGTCCAGCCAGGTCCAGTGGCCCTCGGTGACCATCTGCGGGTCGAGGAAGAGATCCCAGGCGGCCAGCGCGACCGCCCCGACGGCGATCCGGGCCACCGTCGGGCGGACCAGCCGCACCGCGACCAGCCACGCCGGCCAGGCCATCCAGGTCCAGGCCAGCGGGATGACCACCGGTACGCCGAGCAGCTTCGGCCCGAGCGTGCCGGCGTAGTCGTAGCCGCCGAACGGGACCCCGGTCGCCACCCCACAGGCTTCGACCGCCAGCCCGCCGCCGGTGGTGACCAGCACCAGCGCGGCGGCGGCCGGCCCCCGGGTCAGCCACGCGTGGCCCACCGACAGGACGAAGCCGATCACCACTGTGGCGACGGTCAACCCGGCCCGGGTGCCGCCGCCGGTCAGCGGGTAGCCGATCTGGGCCAGCACCAGCAGCGCCAACAACGCCCAGGGCAGCACCCGCCGTGCGTTCATGACCGCTGCGGTGCCGGGTCCGTCGACGGCCCGGCCCCCGCAGCCGGTGCGGCCTGCGGGTGGGGCAGCGGCAGGGTACGGCCGAGGACCGCGAAGGCCCGTTCGTCGCCGGGGAAGTGAAAGTTGCGAAGTACGTCGACGTAGCCGAATCGCCGGTACAGTCGCCAGGCCCGGGACCGCTGCTCGTCGGCCTCCGGGGTGGACAGCAGGGTGGTCGCGCCGGCGGCCATCCCGAGCAGGGTACGCAGCTGGTGTGCGCCGAGCCCGTGCCCCTGTGCCTGCGGGTGCACGTGCAGCTCCACCACTTCGAAGCAGTCGGTGAGCCAGGTGCTGCGGGCGGGTTTCGGCAGCGCGCCGCGTACCTGGTCGTGCCACCACTGCCCGGCGGCCGACCGGTAGCCGTAGCCGAACCCGGCGAGCGCGCCTTCAGCGGTGAGGGTGGCGACCGCCCGGAATCCGGGGCGCCGTACGTGGGTGGCGATGTAGCCGCGGCGTACCTCCAGCAGCTCGGCGCGGTAGTTCATCGCCTCGCCGTACACGCTGACCACGTCGTCGAGCCGCCGCAGCAGGTCGTCCGGCAGCCACGGCACCAGCCTCATCGGGGTCCGCCTCTCATCCGCCGCCAGCACCGCATGTCCCATCCTCGTCCTCTCCGGCCCGGTCCTTTCCGGCCCAGCCCAGCACGGCCCGGTCGCCGGTGACATCGAGCACCTCGAACCGGGCGAAGAGCTCTTCCGCGTACCACTGTGTCACCGGGGTCCGGGTGATGGCCGCCCGGTGCTGCGGGTGACGGTACGCGAACCGGGTCAGATCCGCCGTGTCCCGCCACACGCTGACCGTGCCCTGCCAGCCGAGCGGTGCCTCGCCGACGCCGAACCGGCAGTGCAGCCCGTCGGCGTCAGCCAGGGCGGCGGCGACCGGCGGCACCGCCCGCCAGAAGGTGACCGCCTTCGCCGGCCGCAGCCGCGCCCGGGTCAACGCCAGCACCGGACGCCCGGCACCGCCCGGCCCGCCGCCCGGCTCGCCGAACGGGGCGACGCCGGACCAGCGGCCCCGGCTGTGCAACGGCCGCAGGTCGACGCGGACCCGCGCGTCGGCGACCCGCAACCACGACCGCCCGACCGGCAAGGTGTCGAACCCGGCCGCCGTCGCCGGGTCGTCCCACACCACCAACGCCGCCCACCGGGTCGGGTCGACGTCGGTGGGCCCGAATCCGGTGCCGGTTCCGGTGCCAAGCAGCTTGGCGAACCGTACGCCGTCGACGCGCCGCAGCCGGCGGGCGTCGACGGCCATCCGGGCCAGCACGCGCGGCAGCCGTCGCCGAGGGACCCGCCAGACGTGCAGCGTGACCAGCGCGGGCACCGTGGCTGCATGGTCGGCGGGGTCGTTCACGCCACCTCGGCGGCGGTGCCGGCGGTGATCCGTAGCAGTTCGGCGTAGGTGGTCGGGAAGACCGCCCGGGGTACGCCGCCGGCCGCCCAGATCTCCGGGTACTGCTCCAGGGCCACGTCGACCAGGGCGCGGACCGGCTTGGGGTGGCCCAGCGGGGCGACCCCGCCGATCGGCTGCCCGGTGTGTTCCCGGACGAACCCCGGGGTGGCCCGGCGCAGTGCGTCGACGCCGAGGTCGGCGGCGACCTTCGCGGTGTCCACCCGGTGCGCGCCCGAGGTGAGCACCAGCAGCGGCTCACCGTCCGCGTCGAAGATCAACGAATTGGCGATCTGCCCAACCTCGATGTCGAGGGCGGCGGCCGCCGCAGCGGCGGTGTGCACCGCGTCGGGCAGCAGCCGCACCCGGCAGCTGGCGCCGGAGCCGTCCCGGGCGTCGGTGGCGTTCAGCGCGTCCTGCACCGCCTGCACGTTCGGATGTGTCTGCATGACCTCTATCTTGCTCGTGACCCGGATCGTGCCGCCGCCGGATTATTTACACCCTATTTGGGAGGGTTATTCTCCTGGTAGCGGATCTAGCGCGGAGGAATGCGAGCATGACTGCCCACCAACTTCGAGTGGCCGCCTACGCGGTCTGTGCCGACCAGGGGCAGCTGCTGCTGGCCCGCTACGTCTCGCCGGGCGGCTCCCGCCGGCACTGGACACTGCCCGGCGGCAAGGTCGAACACTCCGAGGACCCGGTTGACGCGGTGGTCCGCGAGGTGGCCGAGGAGACCGGCTACCAGGTCGAGGTGGAGTCACTGCTCGGCGTCGACTCCCGTACCGTGCCCGCGCAGCGCCGGCTGCCCGGCCGCAGCGAACGGCACGACCTGGGGGTCTTCTACCGGGTACGGGTCGTCGGCGGAGCGCTGCGGCCCGAGGTCGGCGGCTCCACCGACCTGGCACAGTGGGTGCCGCTGTCGCAGGTGCCGCAGCTGACCCGGGCGGTGATCGTCGACGTCGGACTGGAGCTCGACCGCACCCGCCCGCCGAGCGGCCACGTCATCCCGGTCCCGGTACGCGGCCTGCTCCGCCACTGAACGCGGCCGTTCACCCGCCGCACCTGCCCCGCACACCGGCTCACCCGCCCCGCTCCGGCCTGCCTGTCCGCTGTGCTCCGTCTGCACGCCTGCCCGCTGCGGCACGAGCCGAACGCCAGATACCTGATCGACGCCGGAACAGGTCTCTGGTGTTCGGCTCATGCTGCCGGCCGGTGCTCCGAACCCGAAACGGTCACGCTGCGTGCGCTGTGCAGCGGCCATTACCTGACCGGGTCGGCGTTGCGACTAGCCTGGTCCGATGACGGCGGAGGGGCGGCTCATCGATCTCGACCGGTCGACCGGCGCGACGGCGCCCGGGGCACCGGCTGGCGACGCGGCGCGGCGACGCTTTCGCGGACCGGGCCGGCTGGTCGGTATGCTGCTAGCCGGGGTGGCCGTGGGCGGTCTCGGTGGCTGGCTGCTCAATGACTACCAGCACCAGCGGGCTGCCGCGGACACCGCTGGATCGGTGGTGGCGTTCGCCGGCGAGGTGTGGAGCACAGCCGACGGGCAGCTGAACGCCAAAGTGACCGTGGTCAACACCGGAACGCAGCGGATCACCGTACGGGTCCTCGACACGGAGTCTCCTGGCCTGGCAGTGGCCGACACGGGCGCGCAGGCCCGCGTGCGCCCTGGAGGAGTGGGCTCCGTCGACGTGCGGGTCACCTTCGACTGCGACACGATCATGCACCGGTTGGCGACACCACTGCCGATGCGGTTCTCGGCGACCACCGACGCCGGCCGTACCGTGGAGGTCACCTATCCGATGGCGGTCACCGGGCGCTGGCTGCAGGGCACCGGCTTGTCCTGCCGGGAGGGGCTGGTCAGCGGCGGCCGTACGGTGATCCTCCTGCCCGGCCGGTGACCGGGCTCGACGATCTCGGCGTGCGGCACTGGCGCTACAGTGCCTCCATGGCGGAGTTGACCACGCCGCGGCTGGTGCTGCGGCACTGGCGCGGGTCCGACCTGGAGCCGTGGGTGGCGATGAACGCCGACCCTCAGGTGCGGGAGTTCTTCCCGGGCCTGGCGACCCGCGAGCAGAGCGCCACCACCATGTCCCGCTGCCAGGCTGGCTTGGAGCAGCGTGGCTGGGGCTGGTGGGCGGTCGAGGTGGCGGCGACCGGCGAGTTCATCGGCATGACCGGCCTGAGCCCGGTGGAGGCCAACATGCCGTTCGGCGGGGTCGAGGTCGGCTGGCGGCTGCGCCGCGACGCATGGGGCAACGGGTACGCGACCGAAGCGGCCCGCGCCTGCCTGGCGTACGGCTTCGACACCCTCGGCCTGCCGGAGATCGTCGCGTTGACCGCCGTCGGCAACCTGCGCTCGCAGGCGGTGATGCGGCGGATCGGGATGACCCGTGACCCCGCCGGCGACTTCGACCACCCGAACGTGCCCGACGGCCCGGTGCGCCGCCACGCGCTCTTCCGGATTCAGGTCCCGCCGCGCGCATACTGATCACGATGGCCGCGCCTCGGTCGAACCGACCGGCTGCCCTTTCGAGAACTCCACAGCGTGTTGATTCGATCATTCTTTCCTGATCGGATCGGCTGGTGGATGTCGACATGTGGATCAAGGCATTCAAAGCGGCCAGGGCGGCGGCGGATGTCTCGCAGGATCAGCTTGCTCCAAAAATCAACTACAGTGCCTCCACCATCGCGGCGGTGGAGACGGGGCGGCGCCGGCCGACGATGACTTTGGCTGCGGGTGCTGACGAAGCCTTGGATACCGGCGGTCTTCTCGCCGAGATGCTGGATCTGATCAACAAGAAGCAAGCGCCGAGCTGGTTTGCGTCATGGCGCGCGATCGAGGACCGCGCGGTCAAGCTGCGGATGTACGAGCCGTTGCTGGTGCCGGGACTGCTGCAGACGGAGGAATACGCGCGTGCGGTTTTCACCGGCACCGGCCTGTACACCGCAGACGGGGTCGAGGATCAGGTGGCCATGCGGTTGGATCGCCAACGGCTGCTCGCCAGGGAGAAGCCACCGGTGTTGGTCGCCGTGGTCGACGAAGGGGCGCTGCGCCGGATCGTCGGCGACACGGTTGTACAGCGCGAGCAGCTCAACTATCTGCTTACGCTGATGAACGAGCGGCGGATCAAGCTGTACGTGGTGCCGCTCAGCGCTGGGGCGTATGCTGGCATGTCCGGTGGATTCGTCATCGGTACCCTGCCCGAGGGCGACGACGTGGTGCATGTGGACGGGGTCTTCGGGCATCCCGTGGACCATCCGAGCGGTGTGGAGCAAGTGGTGCGGATCTGGGACAGTCTGCTGACCGAGGCGCTTCCCGAGCGAACATCACGTGAGCTGATCGAAGGTCTGGTGAAGGAACTATGAGCGGTACGAGTGTGACACCACGATGGCGTACCTCGACCCGGTCCGGCAACGGCGGCAACACCTGTGTCGAGGTCGCCGACAATCTCCCTGGCCGGGTACTGGTCCGCGACAGCAAGGACGTCACCGGCCCGTTGCTCGCCTTCGGCCCGGCCGCCTGGTCGGCCTTCGTGACCGGGCTGACCGTAACCCGCTGAGCCCGTCAGGCCGTCTCCCTCAGACGGAATTAGGCCGGGACGCAGACGGTGATCGCGGCGGGGACCACCCGTACCTTCATCTTTTTGGCCTGACCCCGGGCGCCGCCGTCGAGTTCGTACGTCATCGGCTCGGCCAGCCGGATGTCGACCCGCCGGGCCCGGGTCATCCGGACGAACGGGGAGCGCTCCGAGCGCCCGACCGCCATCCGACCCAGCGTGCGCGCCCACTCGGCCGCCCCCTGCGCGGTGGTCACCCCGACCTCCAGCCAGCCGTCGTCGGGCCGGGCATCGTCGAAGGCGTGGATGCCGCCGGTGATCCGGCCGACGTTGCCGACCAGGACGCAACTGGCCGACTCGTCGAACCAGGTGGTGCCGTCGACCTTGATCCGGATCCGGGGCGTGCCGCCGCCGACGTGACGCAGTCCGGTCCAGACGTACGCGAGTTTGCCGGCCCGGTCCTTCAGGTCCCGGTCGGCGTCGCGGATCAGCCGCCCGTCGAAACCGGCCCCGGCCATCACCGCGAAATGCTCGCCGTTGACCCTGCCCAGGTCGAGCCGGCGCCGTTCGCCCTGGAAGCCGATCCGGACCGCCCCGCCGAGGTCCTCCGGTACGCCGATGTTGCCCGCCAGCAGGTTCGCCGTGCCGGCCGGGATGATCGCCACGGTGGCATCGCGGCCGGCCAGCGCGTCCAGACAGCGTTGCACCATCCCGTCGCCGCCCCACACGAAGACCAGCTCGGCGCCCCGCTCGACGGCCCGGCGGGCCTTCTTCGGTGCCTTGCGGCTCTTCGGCACCTCGTACCAGTCGATGTCCTCGGCGCCGTGCCCGGCGATCGCCGCGCGCAACTCGTCGAGGCCGCCGCCGAGGGTCTTCTTGCGGTGCGCGACGACGGCGACCCGTTTCGGTGCACTCATACCGCTGTTCCTACCCGCCGCCGCCCGCCACTACGCCAGCCGCCGGCGGCCGGCCGCCCGGCAGCTGCGGTCCGGGGGGCAGCGGCCCGTCGGGTGCCGGCGGTACGGCGGGCGGCGCGCCGGTGCCGGTCCGGGCGGTCTCGGCCAACGCCACCCCGGTTAGCACCAACGCGCCGCCGGCCAGCTGCACCAGGGTCAACGCCTCACCCGAGCCCAGCACCACCCAGGCCACCGTGGCGGCGAACACCGGCTCGACCATGCCGACGATGCCGACGCTGGTCGCCGGCAGGTGCCGCAACGCGCCGGTGATCATCAGGTACGGCACGATCGAGCCGAGGACCACCACGTAGCAGCAGAGCAACGCGACCGGCATCCCGCCCTCGGTACGGGTGAGCAGCGGCTGCCAGCCGTCCAGGCCGGCGGTGGCGGCGCGGACGATCAGCCCGGCGATCGCCGACGCGCCGAACGCCCAGGTGGTCAGGGACAGGGTGTCGCGGTCCTGGACGCCCCGCGCACCGATCAGGAAGTACGCGGCGAGCATCACGGCCGCGCCCAACCCGGCGGCCACCCCCAGCGGGTCGAGGGTCAGCCCGCCCCACACCTGCGCCACGCAGGCCAGCCCGAGCAGGCTCAGCGCCAGCCCGGCCCACAGCCGGGACCGCACCTGCTGGCGTTGCACGGCCCAGGCCCAGACCGCCACCATCAGCGGGGCGGTGTACTCGAACAGCAGCGCGATGCCGACGGGCAGCCGGGAGATGGCCACGAAGTAGAGCATCGGGACCAGGAAGAAACCGGTTAGCCCGTACGCGACGAGCAGCGGAACCTCGCGGCGGCGCAGCCGCGCCCGGCGGGCACCGGGCCGCAGCACGACGCTGAGCACCAGGAGCCCGGTGAAGGCGCCGACCGCCCGCAGCACGGTCAGTTGCGGGGCGTCCAGCCCGGCCCGCAGCACCAGCTTGGAAACGGTGCCGTTGATCGCGAACAGGGCGCTGGCCCCGACCACCATGGCCAGGCCGAGCACCGGTCGACGGGCGTACGCAGTCGTCACGGCGGTGAGGCTACCGTCGCCGCTGTCAGTGCCGTACCCGATATCGGCCCTTACCGCATGGTGGTCCGCCGGCCGGAAATCATAGTGGTCCACCGGCCGGAGGTTCGGTGGGCGGCGACGCACGGGTACGGCACCATCCGGGCCTGGCCTTCATCGAAGCTGATGGCTTGACCAAACGGTTCCGCCGACCGGTGAAGGCCCGGGTCTGCGTGGCGCGCTGACTGCGGGGCGAGGCGGGTGAGGCGGTGGCGTACGTCGGGCCGAACGGCGCAGGCAAGTCGACAACGGTGAAACTGCTCGCCGGCATCCTGGTGCCGAGCGCCGGGCAGGTCCGGGGTCCGGGCGTTCCTGCGGGACCTGCCGTGAAGGCCCGCGCCGGGAGGGCCGCCGGGCACGAGCAGTGCCTTTTCGTGTGGACGCAGGACACCGATGGGGCGTCAGGCACCGTTTGCGAGGTTCGGTGCGGCGCGGTGGGCGGGTGGCTGAGGTGCTGGGCGCGGGGGAACATCGGGCGGTCGGGTGGCGTTGGATCCTGGCGTTGGACCGAGTAGGCGAGCGGCCCGGCTGATCTGCCGGGCCTGATCCGCCTGATCCGCCTGGTCTGTCGCCCGGCGTGGGTACGGCCGGATCTGCGGCCCCGCCCGGTGCGGAATGCCGGGCACCCCCGGATGGTTGTATCCGGTGCGCCGGTGAGACCGCCCCCCCGCCTGGACCGGCGGGTGTGCGCAGGTCGGAGCGCATCATTTGAGTTCGACTTTTTTGTGCGTGTTCTGTTCTGTCCCGTTCGTGACCGGTTATCGACCCGGTGGGTCCGGTGTCCGGTTCATCCCCCTCGGAACGGAGATTCTGCTATGAACACGATCTTCCGTAAGTCTGCTCTGTCGGTTGCTGGTCTGCTGACCGCTGGTGGTGTGGTGGTGGCTCCTGCCATGGCGGCGCAGGCCGCTGGTCCGGGTGCCGCCGATGGTGGTGCGCGTGAGGTGGCGGTGGAGTACGAGGCGCAGCCGAATTTCTACTACTGCGGTCCGGCGGCGACGCGGATCGCGTTGACGGCGCAGGGTCATGCTCCGTCGCAGGACGAGGTGGCGGGCAAGCTGGGGACGACCGAGGCCGGTACCGATTCGGCTGAGGAGACGACCCGGGTGCTCAACGAGGTGATCGGTGAGGCCGAGTACGAGACGGTGTCGATCGGTGCGGCCGCGGCGAAGCCGGAGCATGTGGAGAAGCTGCGGGCGGATGTGCGGGAGGCGGTGGATGACGGCCGGGCCGTAGTGGCGAACATCATGGGTACGGCGTCGGATGTCGACGGGGTGGCGCACTCGTACGAGGGTGGGCATTACCTGACGGTGACGGGTTACCGCGATGGTGGTGACACGGTGAAGATCGCTGACCCGTACTTCGAGGGCCAGGAGTACTGGATGGACCTTGAGGTGCTGGCTGACTGGACCGCCAAGCGCGGCTACTCCGCCTGACCGGTGACATCCCTGGTGGCCGGGTTCCCTTACGGGAACCCGGCCACCAGCGTCTGTGCGGGCGTTACCGCACGGGGTACCTAACCGTTGCAGCCGGACGGACTCGCCTGGTCCGCTGCGGCGGACGAGCCAGGCTTCGGGGATGTGCGTGAACATCGCCGCCGTGGCGCCTTCCGGGTCGTGTGCGGCGACGCGTTCGTCGATCCGCCGGTGGCCCGGTTGGATGCCACCAACAGGGCACGCTCGGTCCGGCCCATGTACCGGGCCGTGTTGTCGACCTGGCTCTCCAACGCCCGGATGACGCCTCGGGCGATGTGGTACCCGGATGCCTGCATGACCGTGCCGTGGAAGGCCCGGTCATGCTCGTGGTACGTGCTCGCCTTACGCCAGGAGCTGACCGCGATCCGGTACGCCGGCCGTGCGTACCCAGGCTTCCGGGCTGTCGCAGTCGTGCACGGACCGCCACCGGTCCCGCACGCGCGGGCGTACGCCTCCGCGACCGCGTCCTCGGCGTCGGTCCGGTTGCCGAGCACCACGGACAGGTGTCCGAGCACCGTTGGGCCGACGCGGCGTAGAAGGCGTCGAACTCGTCGGCGTCACGCATCCGACGTGCTCCGCCCGTCACCTGGTCGTTCCTGCACCGGTCACCGGGTCGGCGCCGGCCCGTTGTCGGTCAACCGGAACCCGTCCGGGGGCGGCGAACCGTCGCCGTGCTCCTCCAGGATCAGCCCGGAGCGGGCCGAGGTGCGCAGGTACGCCGACCTGTTGCTGATCATGAAGGTGTCGTCGGCGCCGGTGTCGGCCGCGACGATCGCGAACCGCTGCCGGGGGTCACCGGTGTCACAGGCTGCACCCTCGATTGACAAGGATCCCCCGTCTCCCGGGTTGTGCACCCGCCAGCAGACCGGGTCACCGGCGCCGGGGCCGCCGCTGGTCCCCTGGTAGGACTCGATCAGGAACAGCCGCCCCTGCAACGGGACCACGACGAACGACTGGCGGCCCTCGTCGTCGTCGACCTCGGCCAACCGTCCGTCGTCGGTGATCGACAGCCCGGACTCGAACGCCTCGGCCCGCACGATGGTGACCTGCCGGGTGCCGGACAGCACCTGCGGCAGGCCACCCGTGGGTGCCGTCGGCTCCGGCGGCGGTGCCAGGCTGGTGGTCGGGGTCCCGGTCACCGTCGTCGGGTCCGGGTCGGACGTCGGCGTCGTGTCGCCGGCCGGTGCGGTCGTGCCGCACGCCGCCACCGCGCTGGCCAGCACGGCGATTCCCAGACCTGTGATCCATCGGCCCGTCACCACGTTCTCACCCTCATCCGTCTGTCGGTGACCCGGCGGCGACGGCTACCCGCCCGCCGCCGCCCGGGGTCCGGTCGATGTTCCCGAATCGACCGACATACCCCCAGACGTGTGGCGGCGGCGCCTGGTTTCAGCGGTGCACGTGGACTTGCGGCGACCTGGCGCACGTGTGCAGGCGTCCCCACACCAGTCCGTCAGCCGCGTGGAGTTGGCACCTGGCCAACGTCTCCGTCACCTGCCGCGGTGCCGTTCGTCGCAGCCGAATAGGCATTACGACCGCCCTGGTAGGCGCTTCGTGGCAGTACGGAGGACCGTCTGCCCGCCGGACCTCGTGCGGCTGCCGGCCTGGCCGGGGCAGGGCGGGCGGGTCGGGGCAGGCGGGCGACATCGAGAGCCCGCAATCTCATCGCGGGCTTCTCGACAAGATGCCACGACGGTACAGCGAACAGCATCGTGCCGACGATCGACAACAGAATATACGATGACATGCCGTACTCGGCCACGCCGACCAGTGCCAGAACTTGCTGTACCGGGAATGCGTAGATGTAGATTCCGTACGAGTAGTCCCGCCCACGGCCGATCCGTCCGAGCCGTCGCGGAAGCGCGACACCCAGATATATGAGCAGGTACGCGTAGGCTGGCAGCCCGACAACGACGAATCCGCCCCACAGTAGGCTGATCGCGAGCAGGACGGCCGCCAACGCAGCCAGCCGGCCGTCCATCGGTATGCGATGCATATAGCAGCGGACGGCGGCGCCCAGCACAAAAAGGAAAGTCAGATACAGCAGCCAGTCAGAGGTGAACGAGCCGATCAGCGGAAACGGGCCGACCGCCCCGACTGGAGCTGGCCGGAATGCCCATGTTGAGGCAATCGAAATGTCACGAATAATTAACGCGTAGCCGAATAACAGGATTGCCAGCAATGCCCGCGGAGCTAGGCGCAGGACCGAAGTCACGCCGAGGACAGCGATCAGGCCGTAGCACACGAGTTCGTACCGCAAGCTCCACAGTGATCCATCGAACGCGCTCGGCCCACCCATCATCTGGCCGAACGGAGTAGACGACAGCAGTCCCGATATCGGGTACTGCTCCATGGCGGTAAACCAGTTGGCCGCCAGGTAGGAAAATGGACCTTGGGGATGACTCCAGAACCCTCGCATCGTACCGTTCTCGTACAGCGCGACCAGCGGAGCCACCACAAAGGCGGTGACGAGTAGACACACCCAGAAGCCGGGAAAAATCCGAAGCACCCGATGCCAAGAATACCGCAAGACGGAGTGCTTGAGTGCACTTCCCGTGATCAGGAATCCGGAAACCACGAAGAATCCCTGGACCGACAGCGAACCGAGCTCGCTCTGCCCAGCTGAGATGCCGTAGCCAAGGCTCGCCGCGCCGTAGCCCAGCGGCCAGGCATGCGCCACGAGGACACCAAGGGCCAGGGCCAGGCGGATCAGCCCGAACGAATTGCCGTCCGGCACGTACCGGTCGGCAAGGCTCGGCAGACTGCGACACATCGCCGCATGCGCACTCAACACGGAACTCCTCAGGCCGGACCGCCTCATTGATGAAGGCCGGGGTCTCGCGCTGGTCACCGACGCCCCCGGCACCGGGGACAATCAGGTCGTCCCCTTACCGAAAGAACCCTAACGCCCGCAGACTGACGAGTAGACTCGATTCCAAGAACGACATGCCTTTCTTCGGCGAAGCCGGTTGACTAACGTGAAAGGCCGTCCGATATCAGCCGTGCCGGGAGACCTCCCGGCAGGCGCGGTCGGCCAGGCGGGTCGTCTCCGGCAGCCGGTAGTGCGGCGTCAGCTCGGGGTGGACCTGCCCCGCCCACCACGGGGTGGGCGGGGCAGGCGGGAATCAGCGGACCGCTGCCGCGGCCGTCCGCGACTCGGGCAGGTAACGAGCCGTCGTCGGGTCGTAGTACCGCAGACCGTCGTACTGCAGACCGGTCTCGACGTCCAGGTACCGGCCGCCGAGCCGCACCGGCGTGCCAGGTTGGTCGCCCAACCGGCGGCCGTCGGTGCCGACCAGCTCCGGCGGGGCGTCCGCGCCGCCGGTCACCACCGCGTGCACCGTGCCGTCGGTCAGCTGCGCGACCGGGTACGCCAGCGTCGGGTGGTACTCCCACGCCGTCGTGGTCACCTGGCCGGTGCCGTCCCGGTGGTGCTGCTCGACCAGCAGGTCACCGGACCACACGAATCCCGTCTCCTCCAGCACGGTGCCGTCCCCGTCCAGGCGCTGCTTGGCGATCCGCCGGCCGAACGCGTCGTACCGGTACCGCCAGTGGTTCCCGTCGGGAGTGGTGACCGTGGTCAGCCGGTCCAGGTGGTCCCAGGTGAGCCGCCAGTCGCCGTCGGCTTCCGACCGGATGCTGGGCCGACCGGCGGCGTCCAGCGTGTACCGGACTTCGGCCGGACCGTCGCCCTCGCGGGTCTCGTCGGCTGCGGCCTCGTCGTCCGCCGGCGGTTCGACCGACAGACCCGCGTCCCAGGACCGGCTCACCTCACGCCCGCCGTCGTAGCCGAACCTGAGCCGTTGCCCACCGGCCGCCAGTAGCAGGGGCCGGCCGGACTCGTCGTACGACCACTGCGTCACCGCCCCGGACGGTCGGGTCCGCGCGGTCACCGCACCAACCTGCTCGTCGTAGGCGCTGGACACCGTGTGCCCGTTGACCGCCTCGGCGATGACCCGGCCGAGCGCGTCACGCTCCAGTCGGATCTTCGAGTCGGCGTCGTCGGCTGCGACGATCCGGCCGGCCGGATCGTAGGTCAGCCGGGTCACTGACTCTCCGGTTCGCTGCTCGATCACCCGGCCGAGCAGGTCGTACGTGTAGTGAGTGACCTCACCGGCCGCGTTGGTGTGTTCGACCAGCTGACCGGCTGCGTCCCACGCGTACCGCTGGGTGCGACCGTCGAAGTCGGTCTCCTCGACAAGCCGGCCGTTCGGGTCGTACGAGTACCGCCAGGTCCGGCCCTGCGGGTCGGTGATGGTGGTCAGCCGCAGTTCGGTGTCGTACGCGTACTCGGTGCGGTTGTCATCGTCGATACGTGCCGTCACCAGGTCGAACGCGCCGTACTCGTAGTAGGTGTGTCGGCCGTCCCGGGCGACCGCTTCGACCAGGTTGCCTTCGGCGTCGTAGCCGAACTCCTCGACGCTGCCGTCGGGGTGTTCCCGCCAGGCCAGTTCACCCTCCAAGGTCCAGCCGAGTCGCGTGATGCCCTGACCGGTGCGGACTCCGATGGTCCGGCCCAGTTCGTCGTAGCGGTAGTGGGTCTCGCCGTCACCGGTGGTCATCGATGTGACCTGACGTATCGCGTTGCGTACGACGACCGCCGAACCGACCTGGACGGCCGTACCCCGGCCGTCGTCGGTCGGCCGGTCGAACCGCACCACTTCGCCGCTGGCGTCGACCTCCGCGAGCACCCGGCCATCGGTGTCGAACTCCCGGGTGATCGTGGACCCGTCGAAGTCCGTCCTGGCGATTTCCCGGCCGTGTTCGTCGTGACTGGTCGTGGAGCGGCTGCCATCGGGGCGGACGACAGCGGTCTGCCGTCCCTCGGTGTCGTACTCGTAGCGGGTCGTCCGGCCCAGCGGGTCGGTCCGGGTCAGCAGCCGGTACGCGTGGTCCCACTCGCTACGGGTCGTCGCGCCCAGCCCGTCGATCTCCGCGACCACCTGAAGGTGGTCGTTGAGCTCGTAGGTGTGCACCGCGCCGAGCGAGTCGGTGACGACGGTCCGGCCGTCGGAGTACTCGAACCGGTAGCGCAGGTAGCCGTTCTTGCCGTCGGTGTCGACGCAGCGGCCCGCGTCGTCGTAGGTGTAGGTGTACCACTCACCGTTGCGGTCCTCCCAGCGCACCATCCGGCCGTCGGCGTACTCGAAACGCTCGGGGTCGCCCGAGGAATTGATCACCTCGGTCAGTTGCCGGTCCTGGTCGTAGCCGTACCTGCTCGCCTCCACCAGCAGCCCGTCATGGTCCGGCAGTCGCAGCGCCGTCACCAGCCCCTCGGACGACGAGATCTCGATCGTGGCGCCGGCCGACGAATGAAGCTCGGTGACCGTGCCGTCGTCGTCACGGGCGATCGACCACCGCAGTCCGCCGTCGGTGATGTCACTGACCAGCGATTCTCCGTGGACCGCCGGGGCGAACAGCGATACCCGACCGGACACCGGGTCGGTGAGCAACCAGCCTCCGCCCACGAGCCGGCGCAGCGGCCATGCCCGCCCGATCGTCGGCAGCGCCGTCTCACCCTCACCGACCAGTGGATAGGTCAGGATAGATCCGTCGGAGGCCAGGTAGCGCACCTGCTCACCGTCGATGATGACCCGCTGGTCGATGGGTGAGGCCCAGCTCGGGCCGAACGACCGTCCCCAGCGGTAGTCGGAGCGGTACGTGCGCACCAGCGGCAGACCCGGCACCTCGGCATCAGTCTCGGTGAGAATCATGCGGCCGGTGGTGACGTCGATCGGGTCGCCCTCGCAGTCGGTCTCCTTGGTGCTCTTCGCTGTGTGGTGCGGCGAATTGTCACCGAAAGACGGTCCCGCGTAGGCGCCACCGTAATACGGGTCGCTGCTCGACGAAGTAGTCCAGGTTGCGTTTGGATGTGTGGCTGCTGGCAATCTATGGTCATATGTTACGTCACCCTGTTTGTACCTCGTTCCGTAGTTTGTTAGTTGCGAGTTGCTATCTTGTGGTTGATCTTGTTGGGTGTAGTCCTGTTGGGTGTAGTTCTGTTGGGTGTACCCCTCTTCTTGAATGGCGGCGTACGATGAGGTGGATTTTCCTCGACTCGAATGATATCCAGGGCTACCGGATCCCGAGCGCGAGCTTCGAGAGGAAGAGCTGGAGTCCTTGCTCGACCTCCTCCGTGACCACGAGTGGCGCTTCGGTGATGTTGCCATCGAATCCTGGCGCTGAGGGTGAGCAGGTTGCGAGAAGGTGTAATCCTCGGAAAATGCTTCCCAGTTTTCGCTAATAGAACGATTAGGAAAATAGCCAAGAGGTTTACTCAAGTCCGAAGCATCTGCCCATGTCCCGGTATTCTGTCGCGTTGGGGGGACGTAGATGCTTCCATCTGAGTCGAGGCGTGCCTGCGACATCCCCGCGGTGATGTCGCCGACAGACGTGTCGTTGATGGACGACTCCTCGTCTTGTTGCGCGACCTGAAGTTCCATCAGCTTTCTATTCAGGTCGCGTATCTCTGGGGATTGCCCGAACGTCGTATGGAAGTGAGTTAAGTGTGCAATCAAAGATTCAGCATTTTGATCCGCTCTGAGGATCGACCTCCTTCGCTGGTCGGCGTCAGTGCCCTCAAACAATTGGGACAGAATGTATATGTAATCGCTGTCCCGTCGTTCATTTGGGGTAACGTTGGGGATTGTGAATTGCAATCCTTTCCGGTTGTTCTCTGCCTCGCGATATCTAAATTGCTGATACAGGTCGTTCTGTTGCGCATCGAAGGATTGAGTGGTTTTTCCCTTGTAAAGCTTGGGGACAGCTTCGTATTCGCTTCTGTTGCGTATGAGATACTCGTGCCTTTTCGCTATCGTGCCTTTGCTTACGAATTCCCAGGCAACGATGCGCAAACCATCGATCCGACCCTGCTTGACAAGTTCGAATAGCGCCTCAAGCTCCACGTCGTGCAATACGCTCGGGACCATGACAGCTCGAAAGACATGAGCGTCGATTACTCCTCCGGAGACATCGACGAGTTTGTGTGAAAATGCTTCCCACATGCGCTCCAAGATCGGTGGGTAGTCGGTGTATCCGGAAGTGCCGAACATGAGATTGTCAAAGATGACTCCACCGGGGGTGGATTCGAGGATTCGCTGACCCGCACTCTTGGTGATGCGCTCGGCCACCGCGGGTCCAAGCTTGCCCCATAGTGCAAGATTTGATTTAAGTCGCCCGACTTCCTCCTCGAGTTTCTTCTCGAAATCTCGATCGTCTTGGTGCTCCACCCACCAATCCGAATTGACGGAAAAAGCATAACTTTCCGCCAACTCTTCGGCGAAGCGTTTGGCTCTGTCGTAGGCCGAGCCAAAGTACTTTTCCGATGCTGCAAAGATCTGCTGCGAAGAATAGCCGTCATCCTGCAGGGACAGTTCGTAATTGACCTGTTCCTTGAAGGCTGCGAGACGCCTTTGTAGGCGGCTGTTTCCTTGGAGCCTTTTGTACGCAGCCAGGCGGACCCGGACTTCGTCCCAGTCTTTCTGGGCTTTCCCGACTCTGGAGTTGGGGTTGATGTCTGGTGGTGGTTCGCGTCGCAAGTCCAAATATGTCGAGCCGCTTGGTGAATTCGAGTAGCTCGTGGGTGAATCAACCACTTGATCGGTGGGGTCCTCGGCTGGGAGCAGGCTGGAGTCAGGTATGCCGATCAGTTCGTTATTTGATGGAGGGCGCCCATGTCTCGGATGATGACTCGGTTCGCTGTGCGAATGGCGCTTTCTCCGGTGGGACCCGCCATCCCGGCTGGAGCTGTCCGAGCCACGCGAGCTCCGTCGACTGCTGCCGCTGCTGCTGCCGCTGCTCTTGTTCTTGCCCACGCCGCAGCCCATCAGGCCGAGCGGGTCGGCGATGGTGAGGGGGTCGTCGACGTACGCGGTCGGGTTGGGTCCGCCGGCCAGGCCGAGAGGATCCGGGCTCAGATAGCGGGCCGTCGCCGGATCGTAGTAGCGGAACCGGTTGTAGTGCAGTCCGGTCTCGACATCGTGGTACTGGCCGGGGAACCGTAGCGGGGTGCCCGCCGGGTCACCGCCACGGCCCCACAGGTCACCGCGCGACCACCAGCGCAGCTGACCGCCGGGCTCGATCAGATGGGTCGGTGTCCCGATCAGGTCGGTGACGACGGTGTTCACCCCCTGGTCGCCGCCGGTCTGGGTCACCGGTGCCGAGCCGTCGGGCCAGTAGTCCCACGAGATGGTGTCGGCGCCGTCGGTCTGCTCGACCATCAGGTCGCCCGCCCAGGCGAAGTACACCTCCTCGGCGACCGAACCGTCACCGGCGAGGCGCTGCTTCGCGACCCGCCGACCGAAACCGTCGTACCGGTAGTGCCACTGGTCCCCGCCCGGCGTGACGACCCGCACGAGCCGGTCCTCCGCGTCCCATACGAACCGCGAGGTGCCCCCGGCGTCGGTCCGGGCAATCAACCGGCCGCTGTCGTCGTAGTCGAACCGCGCGTCGTCCGACCGCAGGAGCATGCTGCCGTCGAACTCCCAGCGCCCGTCGCCCACGCCAGCGAGGCCACCGGCCACGTCGTAGTGATAGCGCTCCCGCGCCCCACCGGCGGCGGTGACCGTGCGGATCCGTCCGACCTCGTCGGCCTCGAACGAAAGGTCGTCGCCGAGGGTGTCGGTGATGCCGACCACCCGGTCGTTGCCGTCGTAGTCGAACCCGCGTACGGCGATGTCGGCGATGTGCTGCGCCGACAGCCGGCCCGCGACGTCGTACGTCTGACGGAGCGCGACCACCTCGTCGACGGTCCGGCTGACCTCCCGGCCCGCGGCGTCGTGGCCGAAGCGCACCACGTGCCCGCCGGTGACGAGCATGACCGGCAGGCCATCCGCGTCCATTGTCCACCGGCTGGCCCGACCCGACGGCGTGGTCCGGGCCACCACCTCGTCGCCTTCGTAACTGGTGCGGACGGTACGGCCGTTGATGCTCTCCGCCACCACCCGACCCTGGTCGTCCCGCTCGAACCGCACCACCGCGTCCGGGCTGGTCACCTCGGCGAGATAGCCGTCCGCGTCGTACCCCAACCGGGTGACCAGGTCGCCGACGCGGCGCTCGACCACCCGGCCGAGCAGGTCGTAGCGGTAGTGGGCGGTCTCGCCCGCCGCGTTCGTCCGGCTGGTCAGCTGCCCGGCGGCGTCGTAGGCGTAGCGCTGGGTGCGGCCGTCGTAGTCGGTCTCGGTGACGAGACGACCGGCTGCGTCGTAGGTGTACCGCCATACCCGGCCACGCGGGTTCGTCACCGCGACCAGCCGCAACTCCGTGTCGTAGCTGAACTCGGTACGGTTGCCCGCCTCGTCGATCCGCGCCGTCGGTAGATCGAACGAGCCGTACTCTATCCGCACGGAACGCCCCAGAGCATCGATAGTCTCCACCAGATTCCCTTCGCCGTCGTAATGCCATTCCTGAGTGGAACCATGTGCGGTCGCGCGCCAGGCCAGGTCACCCTCGGCCGTCCAGCCGAACTCGGTGACGGTGCCATCGGGCCGGCGTGCCAACCTGATGCGGCCGAGGCCGTCGCGGACCAGTTCGGTTCCGGGTACGAGATCGGTCGGCGGCTCGTCGTCACCGGCCGGGTGGTGGCTGCCGTCCGGGCGGATCGTCGCGGCCAGCCGCCCCTGGTCGTCGTACGTGAAGCGGGTCGTCCGCCCGAGCGGGTCGGTCCGTTCCCGCAGCCGGTACGCCGCGTCCCACCGCGACCGGGTGACGCCGCCGAGCGGATCGACTTCGGCGACGACCTGGAGCCGGTCGTTCAACGCGTACTGGTGCACGCCGCCGAGTGAGTCGGTCACGACGGTGCGACCGTCGAGGTATTCGAACGCGTACCGCAGATGCCCGCCGGCACCATCGGTGGACACGCAGCGGCCGGCGCGGTCGTAGACGTACGTGTACCACTCCCCGTTGCGGTCGTCCCACCGGACGATCCGGCCGTCCTCGTCGTAGCTGAGCCGCACCGCGTCACCGGACGAGTTCCGTACCTCGACCAGCCGGCGTCGCTCGTCGTACCCGAACGCCGGCAGCTCTACCTCGTCGTCGCCGTCGGCGGGCACGAACAGCGCCCCGGTCACCAGCTCCCCGGAGGTACGCAGCTCCACCTGGTCCCCGGTGGATGACGCCAGGAGCACCGGTGCGCCGGTGTCGTCGCGGACGACGTGCCACCGTCGACCGGCCGCCGCGACATCGGACAGCATCGCCGCACCGTCGCCCCCGGCGGGGGCGAACAGCAGCAGGGCACCGTCGGTGACGAGTGCCCAGCCACCGCCGACCAGCCGACGCAGTCGATCTGGGCGGCCGAGGACCGGCAGCACCTCGTCGCCCTCGGCCGGCAACGGATAGGTGAGGATCGAGCCGTCGGCGGCCAGGAACCAGGCGTGCCGGTCGTCGGTCACCACCCGTTGGTCCAGCGTCGAGGCCCAACTGGGCCCGAAGGAGCGGCCCCAGCGGTAATCCGAGCGGTGGGTACGGGTGAGGCGCAGGCCGGGCAGGATCATGTCGGTCTCGGTCAAGATCATTCGACCGGTCGTCACGTCGATCGGGTCACCGACGCACAGCGTCTCGGCGGTCGATTTCACGACCACCGCAGGCGGTACGTCGCGCAACGACCGTCCTCGGCCACGCTCGTACGCGGCGACCGACTCCGGCGCGCGGTCGGCCTCAGCCGGCACCGCAGCTTCGGTGCCCGCGACGGCAGGTGGCGTAGACCGAGCCTCGATCGCGGGACCGTCGACCGCGACCACCGGTGGCGATGTCTCGACCCGGTCGGCGACAGGCCCGGCAGCCGGACGTTGGGGCTGCGGGGATGGCGACTGCGACTCCGTGTGCGCTGCGGGCGCGGCCTGTTCAGCGGATCCGTGCTCGGGCGGGTCCGTGTGGGACCGCGACTGCGGTCGGTGCCCGGCCGCACGATCGGTCCGTCCTGGAACAGCAGCCGGTGGGTGCGCCGGGGGAACCGACGGGTGCGCCGAAGCAACCGAGCTGTCTACCGGCGCAGCCGGCGTGTCTGCCAGGGCTGCCTGGGTGGCTGGCCCCACCGCTGTGTCCAGCGGCGCGAGCGGCACCGGCGACGGTCGGCCCGACGTACCCAGCGCGGGTCCGGTCGTCGACGGGCTTTCTGTCCGGGCGCCGGCCGGCCCGCTCTGCGCGGCCGCCGAGGAGGATATGGCCCCCCCGGGTGACCCGCTGGTCGTGGTGGCGGTGGATGGTGCGACCGGGGCAGTGACGCCGGGCGGTGGGGCGGTACTCGATGACGTGGCGGCAGCCGGTGCCACGACGCCGCTGTCCAGTCCAGGTACGGTGCCGTCCAGTCCAGGTACGGTGCCGTCCAGTCCAGGTACGGTGCTGTCCAGTCGAGGAATGACGCCAGCGGATCCGACGGTAGGCGCAACGACCGCCGCGGCCGGAGGCGTATCGGTATGCGTAACGTCCCGACTGCCCCGGTGCGCGGAGCTCGGGCTTTCCCGGGCAGCGTCGTGCTGCGTACCGGTCGACTGCGGGCCTGCCTCCACGACGATGTCGGCGGCGGACGGCACCGGGCCCAACGGAGCAACCGGACTCAACGGTGGCGGAGAGTCCGCCACGCCATGTGCGGGCTGACCCACAGGAGTGGTGTCGAAACCCGGTAGCCCTCCCCGCCCGTCGTCGGCCGGCGCGGTGACCGCAGGTTGGCTGTCCGGCTGCCCGACGCTACCCGGTTGGTCGCCTGACGGCTGGACGACGTCGGGCGACGGGTCTACGCCGCCGATGGTTCCGCCGTTCGGCGCTACGGGCACCTGGCCCGATGCCAAGGAGTCGCCTTCCTCCGGCGCGGCGGCACCGCCGGGAACGAGCGGAGGCGCGGTGCCACTCGGAACAGTCGGGGAAGCGGGGCTGCCGGCCGGCGGATGCTGATCTCCCTGGGGCGACCCCACTCCGGCTCCGACCGGCGTCGGGGCAAGGTCATCGTCGGTCGGCTGCCCGTGACCCGTCGCGGCATCGTAGGGCGGCGGCGCCTCGTCGTACGGTGTGGGCGCGCCCCCGGGCAGTGCGCCGTCGTACGGCGGCGGCGCACTCTCGGGTGGCGGCAGTTCGGCTTGATCCGGCGGTGCGCCCTCGGGCGACGGCCCACCCTGGCCGGGCGTCGCACTGTAGAGAGGTAGCTGGGCACCTCCGGCTGGTAGATCGACCCCGTCCGACCCGCCGACGGCCGCCGGATCGGTGGAGCCGCCTGCTGATTTCTCCGAGCCGGTCTGGAGCCCCCCGCCCTTCCCGGACGGGTCTTGACCGTACTCGGAACCGCCGCCACCGCCGACGGCTTCGCCCTTCGCGCCGCTGCCGCGCTCAACCAGATTCTTGCGGTCTCCAGGGCCGGCGATGCTGTCGGCATCGGGAGTCTTCTTGTCGTCGCCACCGATCGCCTTGCCGAACTTGTACGCGTTGTGGCTGGCATACGTGCCGACGGCTGACGAGACCGCGGTGGCCAACGGGTTGAACCCGCTTGCCGCGCCGAGCATCGCCATGAAGGCGAACTCGCCCAGCGTCTCGCCTCCCGCCCCCAGACCGGCCTTCCCATGCGAGGTGTTCGCGAGTTTGGGAAAGTACCGTCCGCCGACAAGCTGGAAGCCGCTGGCGAAGGCACCGATCGTGACGCCACCGGCGGCGGAAAGGCCGAGGTCCGTCCAGTCGAAGCCGCCGCTCTTGTTGTCCTTCGCGAGGACGATGCCCTGCGCCGCGACGTTCTCGGCGCTCTCCTGGACCCCCTCCTCGACGGATTCCAGCGCGAGCCGGGCGATGAGTTGGTGTAGCCGGTTCTCCAGCTTGTCGAGCAGCTTCTCGGTAATCTGTTGGCCGATCTTGAGGTACGCCGGGACCAGCGAGGCGCCGAAGCCCGAGGCCATCGCCAGGGCGATGTCGAGGACGATCACGAACGCCGCGACGACGATCTGGACCTGCCCGTAGTCGATCTGCTGGTTGGCCTGGTCGGCGATGTTGCTCGCCACGAGCGCCCGCCGCGTTCCCTGCGGCACCGGATCGGTGATAGTGCGGTGGAACTGGGCGAACGCGTCGGCCGCCGGGCCGTCGAGCTTGCCGTGCAGTCCCGCGCCGAGGGCCTGGATCGCCGCGACGGTGCTCAGCAGGTCCCGCCCGAAGGCGTCGAGTTCGACGCTCAACGCCTTCAGCTCTGGCGGATCGCCCTTGGGGAACCTCTCGCCGACCGTGTACAGAATCGCGTCGTACGCCCACTGCCAGTTCGGATCGTTGGGGATGTTGAAGCTGACCATGAGCGCGGGTCAGATCGGAACGGCGGTGCCGTCGGGTAGGAAACTGACCAACATCGGTTGGTATCCAGGGGACGCCGGGTCGAAGTCGGCGTCATCCCGGGTCCTGACCAGGAACAGCTGGCCGTCTCCCGGGTCGACGGGTCGGTTGTCCGGTCCGGCGACGACGTGGTGGTCCACCAGCGGTTGGACCGAGTCGTAGCAGTTGAGGTCGAGCCGGGCGACGCCGTCTCCGAACGTGTTCAGCTTCTGCAGCTCGTAACCCTCGGGAACCGGGGCTTCGTCGATGAGGACCCCGTCGGTGCGGTAGGTGACATGCGAGGACAGCAGCGGCATCGCGGCGGCGGAGTCGCCCGGTGCTTCGGCTCTGATCGAGAGACTGTGTGTCGGGGTGAGTTGTGTGGCTGGGTTGTCGGTGGGGTCAGGGGTGTCTTCCAAGACTACGAAGTTCTGTGTCGGGGAGAGCCGTACCGGTGGCTTGTCAGTACCGGACGGATCAGGGTGCACCGCCGACCGAGTCGGCAGTACGGCGAACTCGGCACCGATGGCACGGCCAGCCTCGTTGGCCTCGTCCTCGGCCTGCTGGTAACCCTCACCGCTGATCCGTAGCCCCGTCGCGGCGTACTCCAGGGTTCCTCGTACCCCCAGGATGATGCCTTCGACCACATCCATCGTCTGGTCGAACTGCTTCCTGAATTCGTTGCCGATCTCGTCGTCGCCCCACGCGCCGCTGTACCGGGTCCGGAGACCATCGAGACGCCGTAGCTCGCCGTCGAACATGGCGAGATGCCCGTCGTAGGAACGGCTCACCCAGATGACGCCCTCCGGGTCCACCCACAGTGCGCCGTTGACGTCGCTCACGGCTGCTCCGGGTCGAGGCCGAGAAGTTGTCGGACGCCGCCGGTCATCCGTGGTCCCTCAGGCGGCAGGTACATGTCGACACCAGCCTCGCCTCGTACCATCTTGGCGGCGTTCATCCCGTAGGGAAGCAGCGGAGCGAGTAGGTCCGCAGCCTGTTCCATGACCAGTTCCTTGGCCTCGGCGAAGGTCTGGAGGATGGTTGCCTGTAGCTCAGCGGGTGGCATCCGCCGGTACGCGCCGGTCGGGAAGGTGATGTCGGTGAGCACCCCGTTCTGCCCGACCGTCACGGTCACCTCACGTCTCGGTGAGGTGGCCGTGGCCTTGATCTTGCTCATCCGTTCCTGGAGGTCCAGCACGCTGCTGCGCTGATGTTGGTACTCCGCGAACAACTTCTCGATGTGATCGTCGAAGCTCATGGGCCGGCTCCCTTCCCTGTGGTCCTCAGTACAGGCTCACGGAGCCAGCTTCTGGAAGCGTGATCGTGGTTCACGGGGACGAACGTGCATGGCCTTTACCCCGTCGCACGCCTCCATGCTCCACCGTCCAATCCCGACCCCGGCAGCCCAACGTGACACGACGGTGACAGCACCGTTCGAGCTAGGGGGAAGTAGGCAGAGTTCCCCGTCATTTCGGACATCCGCTGACCGCTGGGCTTGCTCGTCGTACGGGGCGGCCGGGAACACTCGGGTCGGCGATCGCCGAGCAGGGAGTTCGACGTCGTCAGACCTTCGACGTACGACGAGAGGAGTGTCGTTGTGACCATGCCCGTGGTCCAGACCACCGATCCCGGGATGCAGGCGGCGGCCACCGAGTTCGCCGCCAAGACCCAGGAGTTCACCGGCCACCTGCGCAGTGTCAACACTCAGATGACCACGCTGCAGGCGAGCTGGCGAGGCGACGCCTCGAACAGCTTCAACCAGGCGATGGACAACTGGGAGAGGTCGTTCCAGACCGTGATCAACGAGCTGATGCACATGATGGACGTCATGGGCGTCACGACCGCCGGATACCGAGCCGCGGAGGACGACGCCTCGCAGGCCGCCCGGGACTTCGGGGCCGCACTGCCCGGCATCTGACCCGCTGACCGGTCAACCACCACGCTTCTCAGGAAGGACCCGACGGTGTCCAACTACCGTTTCGACTTCAACCAGGCCGACGCAACACTGTATGACATGAATCAAATCAACGGCCGTATCGCCAGTGCGCTCGCTGAAATGGAGCGCAACGTCGAACGCAGTCTCGAGGAATGGACCGGCGACGCGCGGACGAGTTACTACGCGGCCAAGCTCCAGTGGAACCAGGCCGCGCAGGACATGAGCACCTACCTGGAGCAGGCGCGCCGGACGCTGCTGACCATCTCCGAAAACTACGGCACGACCGAGCAACGGCACACCAAGATCTGGAACGACGTCCGCGGCGGCTGAGTTTCCTGCCGGCTGCCGGGGCGGTACGTCTCCCGGCAGCCGGCTCGCCGCCGGAATGACCGACCCGTACCCAAACAATAAAGGAGATCGACGAAAATGGTCATGATGTGGGATGGAAACGGTGAGCTACTCGTGGAGTGGGATAAACCCTACAGTTCGTCCCTGGATTGGGATAAGCCCAATCGGCCAGCCGCAGATCAAATGGGAATATTCGATAAGTTCAACAGCGGGGAGGTTGACGGATTCCCGAACAAGCATCCACCTGGATGGATCGAGGCGGTCATTGACAAGGTCAACGACGACATTGCGGCGGAGAATGACGGAAAGTGCTACCCCTACCTGAGTGACACCATCGACTGGTCTACCTACAGTGCGGACGAGAAGGCTGCCTACGAATGGTACGAGAGTGAAATCCTCGATTTTGACAAGTGGGACGACCACGTCGACGAATACCACGCTACCGCCGCAAACGAGGACAATGTCTCCTGGGATGACTTCGAGGAGCCTGATTCGTACGACATAGACGGAGACATCGATGCCCCAGAGGTCAAGGCCTATACCGGGGGTGACAACAAGAATGGTCAGCTCAAGGTTAGCACCGAGGCCATCCGGCACTTCGTGCATCAGATCGACAAGATCGCCTGGGAAGGCGGCGGGATGCTGCTTGACGCCAGTAACAGATTCGACGAGCTCGACATCCGGCCCGGCAAGTTCGCCAAAGCGGAGCTGATGCGGCAGAAGCTCGCCGGTAACGGCGGCGATAACCTTGGCCTGATAGGTGACACCAAAGGTCTGCTGGTGCAGGTGCACCGGACGCTTTTTTCGCTCCGCGAGAGCCTGTTGCAGATGGCCAACTCATACGAGCGTACCGAAGAGGGTAACGAACGCACGGGCAAGGACCTCGAGGAGCGAACCGAAGAGTTCAACAAGATGACCGAGGCGCAGTTCGGTCAACACATGGGTGACACGTGGGGGTACCTCGGGGACACCGGCGACTTCGGTCAGGTCTCCACTGATGGTGCCAAGACCGGGGACACGGGCGGCGACGAGTAGGCGCGCTCCCCGATTTCAGGGGCGCGCGGTGGCGGACGGCACGATGGCGGACAGGTGTGGATAGTCGATGGCAGACGATGAAGACGACAAGGAGTGGGCGCACCACTCCGACCCCAAGGCGACGTTTCCTCCACTGACGACGGCGACTGAGCCGATCAACGACCTGGAGCTGTGGGCTCAGTCCGACCCTCCCGGCTGGCGGCGGATCAAGGCAGCGGTGAACGGGGGTTCCGCACTCGAAACTGACGCGGGAGCCGATTACGCCAGCACCCTGGTGAGGGCACAGAGTCTCGCCGACGCGGCCGGCGCTTTCCAGCAGGCGGTCAACACCCTGGAGTGGCTGGAAACCTTCATCAGCGTTCAGTCGCACGCGATCGCAGGTGAAGAGAAGGCGTGGCAGGGAACCGCAGCCGATGCCTTCCTTGCGAAGATGGACTACTACGCCAGGTTCCTCGGCAACCAGGCGGAGCGCCTGCGTGGCGGTGCTGGCATGAGCGGCTCGGCGACCCTGCCGAACCAGCTAATGAAGGACTCACACTACCTGCATTGGGCGCAGGAGCAGCTCGACTATCTGGACAAAGCGTGGGCGAAGATCGCCGCGGCCTCCGAAGACGACGTCGCCCACACGGCCGGCGGGAACGTTGCGATCAGTTCGACCCGGTTCGCCCGCCCGATGACCAACCAGATGCTGGAGGTCGCCCTGACGCTGGCAGACCAGTACGTACTGACCGTGCCGAAGGTCGTGTCGCCCAGCGGAGACGGCAGCCTCAGCCCGGACAGCATTCCCGAGCCCACCGGCCCGCCGACCCTGCCACCAACGGAACCACCCGTCGAGCCGCCGACCGAGCCGCCGACCGAACCACCGGCTGAACCGCCGACCCAACCTCCCACCCAACCTCCGACCCAGCCTCCCTCTGAGCCACCCTCTGTGCCTCCGACTCTGCCCCAGACGGAGCCACCTGCTCCACCCTCGACAGAGCCGCCGCCCGTTTCACCCTCGGTCGAGCCGCCACCGGAGGTGGCGGAACCTCCTGCAGTCGAGAGTCCACCGGTCACCGGACCCGAGGCACTTCCCGACAGTCCGGTTGGCGGATCTGTGGGCAGTGGCGGCCCGGGCGTAGCGGCCCCTGTCGTCATCGAGCCGCCGAGCGACGGGCTACCCGGGTTCGACGCCCCGGCGGTTCCCCCACCCGGTACCTCGCCGGATGCCGATCCTGGCCAGGTCGGCGGCGGCGGTTCCGGCGTGGTGCCGCCCGTCGTCCCACCGGTCGTCACTCCGGTGCCGAACACCCCCGCGCCGGGTGGCGGCAGCCAACCGCCGCACGGCGGCGCACCGCCGGCTCCCGCCCCCGGTGGTGGTGTGGATTTGCCGGAGGTTCCCGCTCCGGGGTCCGAGCCACCGGTCGTCGAGCCTCCTGCGGGTAGCCCGTCCAATCCCGGTGCACCGGCACCCGGGCCGATGCCGGGCGCACCTGGCGCGCCCGGTCCCGGCCTCGGCGGCGGGGAAGCGGCACCGGACCGCCCGGACTCCTCAGGGCTGGTCGACGGTGACCGGTCGGACTGGACCCCCGGCGAACCTGGGTCGGCGGCTCCGGACGCGCCCGGCGGAGTCAGCCCGGGCGGTGGCGGCCTCGACCAGGTCCCGGAAATCAGCCCGGTGCCCGGGAACGAACAGCCGCCAGCGGGGTCGGCTCCACCAGGATCGGCTCCACCAGGATCGGCTCCACCAGGAGCTGTGCCACCGATGATGCCCGGAGCGCCGGGTGCCCCGGGGGCGGGTGCCGGGGGTGGCTCCGGCGTGCCGGACCGTCCGGACTCGGCCGGGCTGGTCGACGGCGACCTGCAGGACTGGCAACCGCCCACCGGTACGGTCGACGTACCCGACGCACCTGCCGGGGCCAGTGCCGGGGGTGCCGGACTGGGCGACGAAGGAACACCCGCGAATTCGACGGGCTTTTCGACCCCGCCCCCGATCGCGACGCCGTCACAGTCGTCCAGACAGCCCGGCGCGGGTTTCGCTCCCGGCGCCCACTCCGGACCGGTCGGTGGGGTGCCGCCCATGCCGGGAGCACCCGGGTCACCCGGAGCACAGTCGGGCGGCAACGGCCAGCCGGACCGTCCGGACGCCACCGGACTGGTCGAGGGAGACATCGACGACTGGGCCGCTGTCGGGCCGGACCTGCCCGCCGGCCCGCAGGCCCCCGGCGGAGCGACGGCCGGCGGTGCCGGGTTGGGCACCGTACCGGTCGAACCGCCCCGCGACGAGTCAAGCGGCCCGATCGACCCGGCGGGGTCGGCCGGGACGTCCGTATCCGACGTGCCGGGACCCGTCGCCGGGCAGCGCCCCGCAGCGGTGCCGGCCCGGCAGACGGGTGCGGACCGACCGGCCGCGCCAGTCGCCTTCGGCGTACCTCCGGTGGTCAATACGGCTGAGGAACGTGAGCCGGTCGACCGCCCGGACGCCGCGGATCTGCTGCGGGAGGACGAAGTCGTCTGGGCCCGCGCCGACCTGGACCAGCGGAAGAGAACGGACGACCGGGTACCGGTCGTGCGGCCGGCGGAGGATGCAGCCGATCCGTCGCACTGGGCCGACCCGGACGGCATTTGGTGGCTACGCGGTCCGGAACCCGAGCGTGAGATGGAGGCAAGAGATGCGTGACGACGTCGAGCCGAGGCCGCTGGAATCCTGGCGACGGAGGCGAGCGGCGGCGCCGGAGCCTGAGGCCAGACCGTTGCGTTGCGGGGGACCGGACTACACCAACGCCGAACGGCTGGAGCTGATGCGCCAGCGGCAGCGGGAAATGGACGAGGCGGCGCGGCGAGAGCGGGAGCAGTCCGAGTCCCGCCAGTCCACCCGGCGCCGAGGAGTCAGCGAGAGCGACGGGGACGACGAGTACCCGTCCGAGCGCCGCGCCGACCGGTACGCGGTCGGGCTGCTTCGCCAGGACGACGCGGCATGGGGTGGTACCGGTTGCGGAACTGGGGGGCTCGGATGAGCGTCCTGAGGCAACGGCACTCCGGCCTGACATCGTCCGGCGACCGTCGCCGCCGGCATTATGGAGTGCTGGCATGAGCACCATCACTGTCAAGAGGCCACCGCGCGCGGCCGGGCCGGCGGATCCGGACGGGGAGGTGGAACTGCAGGAGCCTCCGCTGATGGCGGAGGAGGCACCGCTCGACTTCCGCTCGTTCGCCATGATCGTGCCGATGGGCCTGGGCATGGGCGCGATGATGGCCATGTTCGGCCTTTACAGCCGTGCGCCGGTCATGTACGTGATGGGCGGAGCGATGGCCGTCGGCATGCTGTTGATGGGCGTCATGCAGATCGGTCGGGCCGCTGCGGAGCGCAAGCGCCAGATGCGTGGCGAACGCCGGGACTTCCTGCGCTACATCGCCCAGCTCCGTCGGCAGGCCCGGAAGGCGGCTGAGGACCAGCGCCAGGCGGTTTTGTGGAACCATCCGCAGCCGCAGTGGCTGTGGTCGGTAGCGATGAGCAGCCGACTGTGGGAACGACGCCCCGGCCACGACGACTTCGGCCGGGTCCGGATCGGGCTCGGCCGGCAGAACGCGATGCTGCGGTTCCTACCTCCGCAGACCAAACCGATCGAGGACCTGGAACCACTATCGTCGATCTCCTTGCGACGGTTTTCCGAGGCGTACCGCACGGTGTCCGGGATCCCGACCTCGGTCGGCCTGCGAAGCTTCACCAGCGTCGAGTTCGAGGGCGAAGCGGACAAGGCGATCGATCTGGTCCGGTCGATGGTGGCGGCCCTGGCCACCCTGCACGCCCCGGACGAACTGCGGGTGGCGGTCCTCGCGCCGGAGGTGCACCGCGGGGAGTGGGACTGGATCAAGTGGCTGCCGCACAATGCCCATCCGACCGCCTTCGACGCCGCCGGGCCGGTGCGTCTGTTCGCCGCCGACCACGACGAGCTGCTCGACCTGCTCGGGCCGGAGATCACCGACCGGGGCGACCACGACCGGGAGTCCCGTCCATCGTCCACCGAGCCGTTCGTGGTGGTCGTCGCTCACCTGACCGACCTACCCGACAGCTCGCGGCTGCTCGGCGCGGGCATCCGCAACCTGGTGCTGCTCGACCTGACCGGTCAGATGCCCGGCGGGCCCAAGGTGCTACGGCTCACCCTGGAGTCGGACCGGGTCACCTTCCCCGCTGGGGAGAGCGTCGGAACCGCGCTGGTGGACGGGATGGCCGCCGCAGAATGCGAGGCGTTGGCGAGAATCATCGCGCCGAAACGGACCAGCGGCACCCTCGACGTGGTTGAGGAGCCGTTGGAAAGCGACTTCGAACTGACCACCCTGCTCGGCATCCGGGACGCCAGGACCTTCGACGTAGCGGCACTGTGGCGCACCCACGCTCCGCAGCGAAACCGCCTGACCGTGCCGATCGGGGTCACCGAGAGTGGTGAGGTGATCGAGCTGGACCTCAAGGAGTCCGCGCAGGGCGGGATGGGACCGCACGGCCTGCTGATCGGCGCGACCGGCTCCGGCAAGAGCGAGCTGCTGCGTACCCTCGTCTGCGCCTTGGCCGCCACCCACTCGTCCGAGATCCTCAACTTGGTCCTGGTCGACTTCAAGGGTGGCGCGACCTTCCTCGGCATGGAGAAACTGCCGCATACGTCGGCGGTCATCACCAACCTCGCCGACGAACTGCCGCTCGTCGACCGGATGCAGGACGCGCTCAACGGTGAGATGACCCGGCGTCAGGAACTGCTGCGCTCCAGCGGCTACGCCTCCCTGTTCGACTACGAGAAGGCTCGCGCCGCTGGTGCGCACCTCGTGCCGTTCCCCGTCCTGCTGATCGTCGTCGACGAGTTCAGTGAGCTGCTGTCCAGCAAGGGCGAGTTCATGGATCTCTTCGTCTCGATCGGTCGGCTCGGTCGGTCACTCGGCGTGCACCTGCTGCTGGCCTCGCAGCGCCTCGACGAGGGCCGGATCAACCGGGTCGAGGGGCATCTGTCGTACCGGCTGGCGCTGCGTACCTTCTCGTCGATGGAGTCGCGGTCGGTGATCGGCGTCGGCAAGGCGTACGAGCTGCCGCCCGAGCCTGGCAACGGCTACCTCAAGATCGATACCACCAACCTGGTGCGGTTCAAATCCGCCTACGTGTCCGGGCCGTACCACGGAGTTGGACGGGACAGAGCCGACGAGGCGGAAGACGAACGGCCGATGACCGCCGAAGTCGTCCCGTTCGTCACCGGTCAGGTCGATGTCCGGCACGATCCGGGTCGGGCCCGGATGACCGAGCCGGGGCACGACACCGCAACGGGAGCCGCCCAAGAAACCGAGACCGTCGAGGCCGGCTCCGGGGCCGCGACTGGTCCGAGTCTCGCCGACGTCCTGCTCGACCGGCTCGCCGGCGCCGGTCCGCCGGCCCGGCAGGTCTGGTTGCCGCCGCTGTCCGTCGCGCCCAGCCTGGACACGCTCCTACCCAGCGTCGTGCCGGATCCGCGGCGCGGGATGACGGTCGACGACCCGGGTGCCCAGGGGCGGCTGCGGGTTCCGGCCGGCATCGTCGACCGGCCCGCCGACCAGGTACGCGACCTGCTCACGATCGATCTCGGCGGCGCGGACGGGCACATCGGCATCGCCGGTGCGCCACAGAGCGGCAAGTCCGCCCTGCTGCGCAGCGTCATCCTCGCCCTGGCTTTCACCAACACCCCACACGAGGTGCAGTTCTACGGGCTCGACTTCGGCGGCGGTGGCCTCGCCTCCATCGCCGGGCTGCCGCACATCGGCTCCATCGCGTCCCGGATGGAGCGAGACCGGGTGGTCCGTACCATCGAGGAGGTCTCGCAGGTCATGGAGCGCCGGGAGTACGAGTTCGCCAAGCGCGGGCTCGACTCGGTGACCACCTACCTGGCGGCTCGCGCCCGTGGTGAGATCGACGACCCGTACGGGCATGTGTTCCTGGTCGTCGACGGCTGGTACACGATGAAGCAGGACTTCGCCGACCTGGAACCGAAGTTCCAGGAACTGGCCTCGCGTGGGCTCTCCTACGGCATCCATGTCATCGTCTCCGCCACCCGGTGGTCCGAGATGCGTACCTGGCTGCGGGACCTGCTCGGCACCCGGTTGGAGCTTCGGCTCGCTGACTCCATGGAGTCGGAGGTGGGTTCGCGTAAGGCGGCGACCGTGCCGAACCTGCCGGGGCGCGGCCTGACCAACAACGGACTGCACTTCCTCGCCGCGCTTCCCCGCATGGACGGCGTATCGAGAGCGGACGACCTCGCCGAGGCGACCAAGTCGGCGGTGGAGGAAATCGCCACCTTCTGGTCCGGCCCGCCCGTGCCGGGCGTACGGATGCTCCCCACCCAGCTTCCGGCGGAGAATCTGCCGGCACCCGAGCCGAGCTTCAGGATCTGCCTCGGACTGGACGAGCAGCGGCTCGCCCCGGTCTGGCACGACTTCCTGGTCACCCCGCACCTGTTGGTGTTCGGAGACAACGAGACCGGCAAGTCGAACATGCTCCGGCTGGTGCTACGGGCCATCCAGCAGCACTACCCGCCGTCCGGGGCGAAGGTCGTCCTCGGCGACTCGCGCCGGGATCTCGACACCGCGATCACCCCCGAGTACCAGGTCGGGTTCGGTTTCACCGGAGACAAGCTCTACGAGCTGGCCGGACAGACCACGGTGTCGATGGACCGGCGGGTACCCGGCCCGGACGTCTCCTCCGAACGGATGCGCCGCCGGGACTGGTGGGAAGGTCCGGAGCTGTTCCTGATTGTCGACGACTACGACCTGATGACCCGGTCATCGGGGCCGGGATCGGTCCTCGACCCGGTACTGCCGCTGCTGGCCCAGGGGGTCTATATCGGACTTCATTTGGTGATCGCCCGCAGTACCTCCGGCGCGATCCGAGCCATGATGGACCCGGTCCTTCGCCGCATGTGGGAGCTGGGTACACCGGCGACCCTGCTGTCCTATCCGAAGGAAGAGGGCAAGTTCCTTGGTGAGGCGGCTCCCCGTCGCCTGCCGCCCGGGCGTGCCCAGTTGGTCACCCGTCGCGGCGTGAAGCTGATCCAGACGGGCCACGTCATATGAAAGGGATGCACGGGTGACCGCGACACTCAACGTCGACCTCTGCCGGATCACCGTGATCGGCCCGGCTCGCCGAGTCGACCTGGCGATTCCGGTCACCACCACGGTGGCCGCCCTGTTGCCCCTGCTGGTCGAGCGGACCACCGACACCGGCTACCTCGTCAAGGCGGGCACCGCAGGAGGGGCATGGGTCCTGCAGCGCCTCGGACAGGCACCCTTCGAACTGACCGGTACGCCGGAGAGTCTCGACTGGTTGGAAGGAGAGGAGCTGCACCTACGGCCGGCCGAGAGTCCCCTGCCCGAGCTCGATTTCGACGACCTCGCCGACGGGGTGGCCATCGCCGTCAACCGCCGTGACGACCGATGGCAGCCCGAATACCGCCGGAACCTGTTCCTGGCGTTGGCGGCCGTCGGGATGGCCGCCACCGCCGTGGTGCTGACCAGACACGACCAGCAACTGCCGCAGGTGGTCGCGGCGGGCGTGCTCGGCGCGATGCTCACCACCGCTGCGCTGATCTGTGGCCGGCGCCTGGCCGACGGCGCGTTCTCCCTGCTCTTTGGCGCCGTCGCCGCCGGCTTCACCGCCCTGGCCGCCTCGAAGGCGGTCGACGACACGCCGGGTCATCTCGCGGTGTCCGCCGGAGCCGGTCTTGCCGCCGCAGTGGCCCTGTCGACAGTCGCCGCGCTCCTGCTCGTCGCCCAGCGGACCTTCGCCCCGTCCCTGCCGGTCCGTCCCGTCCTCGCCGCCGGGCTGGTGGGTCTGGCCACCGTACTGGTCATGCTGCTGGGCGCGGTCAGCGGCATGAGCGTGCCACGTACTGCGGCCACGGCGGTCACGATGATCTTCGCCCTGATCGTGCTGGCCCCTAGGATCGCCGTGAAGCTCGCCCGGCTGCGTGGCCCGCAGCTGCCGAAGAGCAGCGAAGACATGTCCTACGACATCGAGCCCGCCCCGCCCGGCCTGGTCCGGGGGCGTACCGGTGACGCGGACACGTACCTCGCCGTGGCGTTGATCGCTTCGGCGGTCGTCCTGCCTGTGCTGTTCCACCTCACGATGCGCCAGAACGGGTGGGCTGGCTGGACCTTCGTGCTGGTGGTCGCGAGTGCAATCCTGTTGCGCTCGCGTACCTTTTTCGGCGTCTGGCAACGGATCGCCCTCGTCGTCGCCGGTACCGTCGGCTACCTCATGGTCGTCGTGAAGCTCTCCGAGATGCTGTCGCCGGCAGGGCTCTGGGTCCTGCTCGGCTCGCTTGTCGTGCTGGTGGTGCCGCTGGTGATGGCGGCGTTGCGTCCCTGGCCTCGGCGGATGCTGCCGTTCTGGGAGTACTCGGCGACCTTCTTCGACGTCACCACCGGTGTCGCCGTACTTCCGGTCCTGGCGCAGATCCTCGGGATCTACGCCTGGGCCCGCGGACTGTTCGGGTAACCGCCGTGCAGACCCAACGCGACCACGTCCACGCCCACACCTTCATGATGGGGCGACTCAGCTCGGCCCTCGTCGAAGGGGATCCGACCAGCGCGCGCGTCCCAGGTCAACGGGCCCTGACCGGACTGGTGATCGGGGTCATTCTGGTCCTGTTGATCGGCGGTGGACTCGCCGTGTACGGCTGGATCGTGCCCGGCGGCAGCAAGGCGTACCTGCAGGCAGGCGTGATCCTGGTGGAGAAGGAGAGCGGGACGCGGTACGTCTACCGGGCCGGCGTGCTGTACCCGACGGCGAACCTGACCTCCGCCCTGCTACTGCAGGGTCCATCGGCTACGGTGAAGCTGATCTCCGGGAACTCGCTGAAGGACCTGCCGCGTGGGCCGGAGATCGGTATCCCCGACGCGCCGCAGACCGTACCCGACGCGGCCGCCCTGGCGGCTGGTCCCTGGCTCGCCTGCCTGCCCGGCTCGGTGGTGGACCAGCCTGGCTCGCGACTCGGCGTCAACCTCGACCCGCACGCCCCGGCCACACCGCTGGCCGAGCGGACCTTCGCGCTGGTACGTGACGCGAGGGGCGGGCTGTACCTGCTCGCCGACTTCTACAAGTTTCCGGTGCAGGACGACTCGGTGCTGGTCGCGCTCGGTGCCACGAACGCCCGGGTGCCGATGGCACCGACGGAGTGGCTCGACTGGCTGCCGACCGGAGTCACCCTCGGGCCGGCGAAAATCCCCGGTGCCGGGCGATCCGGCCTGCGGGTCGGCGGCCGGGCCTACCAGATAGGCACCCTCTTCCGGCAGCGTCCGGCCGCTGGCGAGGAACAGCTCTTCGTGCTCCGTACCGACGGGCTGGCCCCGATCGACCGGATGGAGTTCGTCCTCGCCACGGTCAGCGGCGGCGACACCGCGGTGGAGCTCGACGCGGCCACCGTCGCCTCGGCCCCCCGCTCCGCTGACCGGACGCTGACCGGGCGGCTGCCCGACCTGACCGGTCATCACTGGCATGACCCGGGCGACCAGGTGCTCTGCGTACGGCAACGACCGATCGGTGCGGAGGCTGTGACCAGCGAAGTCGTCCTCACCGAACGGCGCTGGGCCGCGGTCGGTGCCGACGGCGAGACCACCGTGCTGGTCGAGCCGGGGTCCGGCATGACGGTGACCCCGAACCCTCCTGCCGACGGGGGTACGGAGGTCACCCTGATTTCGGACAACGGCGTGACCCACCGGCTCGTCGGCTCGGACACGCTCGCCGCGCTCAGACTCGGTACGGCGACCGCCGTCCCGTTTCCGAGAGAGCTGCTGGCGGCCCTGCCCCAGGGGCCCGCGCTCAGCCGTACCGGCGTCCTCAGTCTGGCAAGGGGGTAGCTGTCCATGGCATCCATCAGAGACCTGTTGCGCGGCGGACGATCCGACCCCGGTGACGTGGCGCGGCACACCGTCGGCAACGCGCTCGTCCTGCACCACTGCGACGAGATCAGCGGCGAGGCACAGGATCTCGCACTTTCGGTCGTGGCGGACGCCGACAACGACGTGGTGATTCTCGACCTCGGCAGCGGAATGTCGATCAACTCGTGGGAGTCGATGGCGGGGGTGCTGCCGCGCCGCCGTCGCGGGATCCGACTGGTCACCTGCGGGCAACGGCACGATACGGCGGCGATGGCCGGGCAGTGGCTGTCCGAGCGGCTCAACCGTACGGTCATCGCACCGGACGGCGACCTCGTCCGTGGCGCGGCGGGGGCGCTGTTCATCCATTCCAAACCTGGTAGCGGCTGGGTACGCTTCCGCCCCGGTAAGCCACCGGCCTGGGATTCCAAACGCTATCCGACCCCGTCGTGGGACGCTGCCGCGACCGAGCGCCGGCCGTCCAGTTCGACGGGGGAGATCGAGCCGCTGCCCGGCGGGGTGTGGATCCACGATGTCCGCGTCCCGCAGGTCACCGACGAGCACCGCCGTCGCCTCGTCGTCGACGTGCCGTGCCAGCCGGAAACGATGACCGTGCTTCTGGGCTGCCCGGGTACCGCGCCGCTGGCACTCGACGACGTCGTCAGGTTCTGGCGCGAGCTGGACGTGGAGAGTCAACTCCGCACCCGTTTCGTCCGGTACGGCGACGTGCGGATGCCAGCCGGTGAATCGTTCGGCCAGACTCTCGCCGATCTGCTGGGCACCAACGTCGTCTGCTACTCGGGAGTCCCGATCGGTGCTCCCGGCAAGGTCGAGATCCGGACTGTACGCGCCGATGGCGTGCTCGGCTGGCCACCGTACGCTCTGGAGCTCGGCTATGTGCCTCGGGCGCATCCGAACTCACGCGCCCGCCGTCCTGTCGTGCTGAGCCACCGCGGACCGCTACCCGACGCCGAGGAGATCGGTCCCCGGGTCTACTGGTACGCGCCGGATGCCGTCGTCGAGGTGGTCGAGGCCGGGCTGTGGGTCCGCCCGGTGGACGAGCCGGGCAACGCGGAACGGATTCGAGGATCGGCGCTCGACCCCGCGAGCGCGATGATGGTGTTCGACGACACCGAGGCGGGTCAGGCGGCCCGGATGCGTGAGCTGGCCGAGGATCTGACCGCTCGGGTCGACGGGAACCTGGGCCAGGTCACCGACCTGGTGGCGGCGTCCGTGCTGGTGCCGGAGCTCCGGCCGGCCGGCCGTGCCCAGGCGGTTCTGACGTCGGCACCGGACCGGCCGGGCGATCGGCAGCCGAGCGGTGCGGAACCGACGGTGATCGCTCCCCGGCCGCACCCGATCGCGGTGACCACCGTGGTCGCGATCGCGCCGCCGCCGGCGGAAGCTGCTTCGGGTGCCGCGCCGTCGGTGGTGGAGGCCGCCCCGGAATCGGCGCCATCGGTGGTGGAGGCCGCCCTGGGATGCGCACTGCCGACGTCGCCGACTCGGCGGATTGCCCGGCCGATGCCGGAGCCGCTCGTCGCCTCGCCCGCCCTGCCGGCCGAGGAGCGTGTCGGGTCGGGTACCCCGTCAGCGCTCGAGCCGGTCGCCGAGGTGTCCGGCGCGCCGCGACCAGCTGCGCCGGACCAGCCGTCGGGGACCCCGGCGATCGACCTTTCCCCACCGCCCCCACCAGCTCCGATCCAGATACCGACCGAGTCGTCGATCGACGTACCCGATCCGGGTGTCGGGCCTGCTGGCGTTGACGGGTCCGATGGTGTTGACGGGCCTGCCGGTGTTGACGGGTCCGTACGGGCACCGGATGCCGCCCGGGTGGACTCACCCGTCACCACCGCGGTGCGGCTGGCCGACGCGGAGGAATCCGCCCCGGTGTCGGCGCCCCCCGTTATCCGGCTGCAACCCGTGGCGGGGGCGGACTCTGCGGCTTTGCTGCCCCGGCGCGGCATCGCCGAGGAACGGGCCTGGCTGCGTCGTTCGTTGAGCCGGGACTTCGACGTCATGGCCAGCTCGGTCTCGCGCATCATGTCGGAGCATCCCGGTATGAAGTCCGGTGGCGCCGGCACCCCGGACGACGTTCTCGTCGACTCCGTCGCGGCCCGGCTGTTTCTCGCTGCCCGGGGGGCGGGCGTCGACGCCGGCCTGCGTACCGGCGCGAACGGTCCGCACGTGCCGTTCGCCCGCTGCGCCGTCTCCGGGCTGTCCCGGTTGCCGTCCTTCCGCGGCAGCACCATCGCCCGGTTGAGCCCGCTCGCCGAGGAATGGGCGATGTACCGCGAGCGGAACATCGTCAGTGACTGGAGCTTCGTCACGATGCTGACCGCGCCCTGCGCCGGGCAGAACGGCGACACCGATTTGCTGATCTGGTCGATGACCGCCCGCCGTACCGCGTTGTTGGAGCCGGAGGGCGACGACCACGTCGACGACCGGGTCGTCTTCCTGCCCGGCAGCCACTTCAGGATTCTTGAGCTGAGGGAGCCGGGTGGGGGGCATCGCGGCAGCATCCTGCTGCGTGAGCTCGGTACCAACGAGGTCGACGAGAACGGCCGCGTCGACCCGAACCGGATGTCGCTCGACGAACTTGCCGTCACGTCGATGCGCCGCAGCCTCGAGCGATGGAACAGCACCGACGGCCGCAGACGAGTCGGCCAGGCGTCGACCGGTCGCTTCGGCACCCTGCCCGGTCTCCTGCGGCCACCGTCCGAAGAGGGGAGGTGACCTGGCGATGAGTCGACAGGTCCTGACGGTCGGGGGCAGCCGGCCCGGCGCGCTCCCGACGATCGGCGCGGCTATTGCCCGCGCCGAGCCGGGTGCCACCATCATGGTGCACGCCGGGCGGTACGTCGAGAAGCTGGTCGTCGGCAACCGGATCACGATCGTCGCCGAACAGGGCGGCCGGGTCGAGGTCGCGGTGGAGGAGGGTAGCGTTCTCGCGATCCATGGTGAAGGGGCCCATCTACGCGGCATCTCACTGTCGAGCGGCGACCCCAAGCTGGCTGCGGTCGACGTCTACTCCGGAGAGGCGGCGTTGGACGACTGCCGTATCGACGGAGCTGCCTGGGTGACCCTGCTGGCCCGGCTGGAAGGTTCGCTGGCGCTTCGCCACTGCGAGATCACCTCCGCCGCAGGGGCCGGGATCGTGGTCACCTCGCCGCGCCCCAGCACGGTCGAGGACACCGTGGTCCGGGACGTTGCCACCTCCGGCATCGTGGTCAGCGACCAGGGTTCGGTGACCCTGCGCCGTTGCCGTGCGGAGCGCACGGGGGCGAACAGCGTCTGTGTCAACGGCGACGGACGGATCATCGTCGAGCGGTTCGACATCGTCGGGGCCGGAAAACCCGCGCTGGTTGTGGAGCAGCGGGGCCAGGCTCGGATCAGCGGACTCCGCGTCGAGCGGAGCAGCAACGTCGACGTTTTCATCCGCGGCGAGGTCGACGTGCTCGTCACCCACTCCCATTTCACCGGCGCGGCCCTGCAGGCCGTGCACATAGCCGGTGGCGCCGCACCGAGGTTCGAGCACTGTTCGTTCGGCCCGGCGGGACGAAGCGCCGCGCATGTCACCGGCGAGGCCAGACCGGTGTTCAAGGACTGCATCTTCGCCGAGTCCCCGGTCGGCGTGACCGTCGAGTCGAACAGCGCACCGAGCTTCGAGACGATGACGGTGCGGGGCAGCAGCGAGCACGCCGTGGTCGTCGCGGACGGAGCGTCGATGACCGTGCGCCGGCTACGCGCCACCGTTGCCGCTGGCGTCGGACTGCTGGTGCGCGACGGAGCCGAGGTCAACGGCGTGGACCTTACGATCGACGCCAGCGGTGCCAACGCCCTCGAGCTTCGCGAGTCGGCTCGGGCGACGATCCGCGAGGCACGGTTCACCGGTACGGCGTCCAGCGCTGTGGCGGTCGGTTCCTCGTGCGTTCTCTCCCTGCAGTCGGCCGAGCTGCGTGGCGCGGGACTCCAAGTGACCGGCAGCGGGGATCTGCGGCTGCGCGACACCGAGCTGGTAGGCGCCAGCGGCGATGGTCTGTGGGTGGGTGCGGCCGGCACGGTGACCGCGAGCCAGGTCCGGGTGCGCGGTGCCCGTCGGGCGGGTATCCGGCTCGAACGCGGCTCTGAAGGCAGCTTCACTGATTGCGAGGTGCTGGGCAGCGGTGCGGCCGGGATCGAGGTGGAGACCGCCGACCCGGTGTCGATCACCCGGTGTGTGGTTCGGGGCAGCGGCGACGAGGATCTCCGCCGGGTCGCCGATGCGCAGGTGGCCGTGATGTCGCTGACCACGGACGGGGCGGCCAGGGACATGGCTGGCGTCTCGCCGTCGGCGCCCCCAGCCGGGAACGCCGCCGAGCGGTCGGCCGACCCGGCCGGGCAGGAGCCGGCGATGGCGGGAGAGCTGAGCGGACCGCTCCGCGAGCTCAACGGGTTGATCGGCCTGCGCGGGGTGAAGCAGGAGGTCAACGCGCTGATCAATCTGATCCGGATGGCGCAGGTCCGGCAACAGATGGGCCTGCCGATGCCGCCGATGAGTCGGCATCTGGTCTTCGCCGGCCCACCCGGCACCGGCAAGACCACGGTCGCCCGACTCTACGGTTCGGTCCTGGCGGAGCTGGGCATCCTCGCCAAGGGGCACATGATCGAGGCGGCCAGGGCGGATCTGGTCGGCCAGTACATCGGCTCGACGGCGATCAAGACCACCGAGCTGGTGACCAAGGCGATCGGCGGAGTGCTCTTCATCGACGAGGCGTACACCTTGTCGGCCGGCTCCGGCGGCTCCGGCCCGGACTTCGGCCAGGAGGCCATCGACGCTCTGATGAAGATCATGGAGGACCACCGTGACGACTTGGTGGTGATCGTCGCGGGGTACTCGGAACTCATGGAGAGCTTCCTCGCCTCGAACCCTGGGCTCGCCTCCCGGTTCACCCGGACGATCGAGTTCCCGAACTACTCGGTCGAGGAACTGGTCACCATCACCTCGAACCTGTGCCGCAAGCACTACTACGAACTGACCGACGACGCGATCGACGCCCTGACAACGTACTTCGAGCGGGTGCCGAGGAACGCCACGTTCGGCAACGGCCGAGTCGCCCGCAAACTCTTCGAGGCGATGATCAACAATCAGGCGTCCCGGCTCGCCATGACGCCGCCGACGAAGGACACCGAACTCAACCGGCTGGTCGCCGACGACCTCGCCGCCGAGCTGCAACTGTTGGAGGAGCTGCCGGTCGAGCAGCGCGAGCCGGCCGACGCGAGCAGCGACCCGGCCGGTGCCGTCGACAGATCACAGACCTGGCGGCGGATCTGCGGGCTGGTCGGCGCCTCCGAGGTCCGCGACGCGGTCGGTGCGACCCTGCTGCGTCTCTGCGAACTGCGCAACCGTCGCCGGGCACCGGGGCGGCACGGCAACGTCCTGCTCGCCGGCCCGTCCGGCAGCGGTCGCGGCGAGATCGCCCGCCACTACGCCGCCGGGCTGTCCGAGTTGGGTCTGGTACCGGTCGGACACCTGGTACGGGTGTCCACCGCCGACCAGCTGGCACCGCAATGGCCCGGACAGGCGATGAGTCTGGCTCAGGCCGCGCTGCACGACGCCGCCGGGGGCACGCTGGTGGTCGACTATTTCGACGACGGCCAGGAGACCGTCGAGTCGCTGGTCGCGCAGCTGCGGTCCAGCCTCGGCGACCCCGTGGTGGTCCTGCTCGGTGAACCGTCGGCGCTAGCCCGCCTCGGCGCGGCGCTGCCCGGCCTCGCCGACGTGTTCGGTGAACGGTGGACGATCCCCGAGTACGACGTCGCCGAACTCGCCGAGATCGTCGTACGGCACCTCGTGCGACACGGACACCACGTCCCCGAGGACGTACGGGCCGCGCTGACCGGGCTCGTCGAACGACTTCCGGACCGTACGGTCCACGCCGCCCACCAGCTCTCGCGAGCACTGACCCGGGCCACCGGGTCCCGTACCCTCGCGCTGGCCGACCTGCACGGACTGGCCGCCCGCCACCACCCGGACGCCCTGAGCGCCCGCCGTTCCGGCGGCCTCGCGGCGGTCGGCTGAGAGGAGTCATCATGTCGGAACCGCAGCAGCAGCGGCCCACCCTCGAGGACATGGTCGCGGCGGGCCGGGCGTTCGAGCAGCGGATGCGCGCCGCGCAGGCCGAGCTCGGGCAGGCCCTCGTGACCGGTCGTTCCGTCGACGGCACGGTCGTGGTGCTGGCCAGCGGCCTCGGCCAGGTCAAAGCGGTCCGGGTCAGCCCAGCGGTCTTCGACAGGCGTGACCTGACCGGTCTGCAGGATGCGATCGTCCAGTCGATCAGGGCCGCCGGAGCGAACGCCGCCGCGCTCGCGGGGGAAAAGATGGGCGCGATCGAGATCAACGTGCACTGACCGGGTGGGGCCTTGCCGGCCCGCCGGTCCCGATCATCGCAGCCGGCTGGTCGCCGCGCGCTGCGAGGAAGAGGCAGCCGAGTGGACGTCGTTGGCTCTCTGCGCGGGCAGCCGTCGGTCACGGTCTTCCGGCACACCGTCGGAAACGCTCTGGTTCTGCATGCCCGGGAACGGATCAGTTCGTCGGCTCGGGCGGTGGCGATGGCAATCGCCGACGATCCCGACAACGAGATCGTCGTCCTCGACCTGCACGACGATCTTCCGGTGGGAATCTGGAAGTCGGTGGCCGCGACGCTGCGGTGGCGTCGACGCGGTATCCGGCTCGTGGTCTGCGGCACGAACCAGGACACCGCCGCTCTCGCCGCCCAGTGGCTTTGCGACCGGCTGCGCCGTACGGTCGTCACCCCGCACGGGCGTGTGTTCCGGGGGTCGGACGGTACCCTTTTCGCCCATTCGGGGCAGGCCAGCGGTTGGGTGCGCTACCGACCCGGACGTCCACCGATGAGGCAGTCAAAGCGGTATCCCGCCCCGCCCTGGGACGACGGTGCCGCCGAGTTCTCGACGACCAGCGCGGTCGGCGCGGCCGAGCCCATCCCCGCCGGGGTGTGGCTTCGGGACACCCGGGACGCGCTCGTGGTCAGCGAGCGCTGGCGATGGCTGGTCGCCTCGGTGCCCTGTCAGCGGCAGGCGATGACAGTGGTCCTGGGCTGTCCCGGCACGCCGCCCCTGGCCCTCGACGACATTGCCCGCTTCTGGCGCGGGCTCGCGCCCACGCACCGACCGTACGCGCGGTTCGTCCAGTACGGCCCGGTCCAGGTCCCCGTCGGCGAGTCGATCGGCCAACGGCTGGCCGACCTGCTGGAGACACCGGTCGCGTGCTTCACCGGCATACCTGTGGGCCGACCGGAACGGCGTCAGATGCACACCGTGACCCGGGACGGCCGGCTCGGTTGGCGACTGCTCGTCCACGAACTCGGCTACCGTCCACGGAGCCGACCGGCCGGGCCGGCCGCGCCGGCGCGCATCATGTACCACGAGGCGCCAGCACTGCTCGGCACCCCCGTCGGTCCCCGCACGTTCCGGTACGCGGACGACGCGGTCGTGGAGGTCGTCCAGTCCGGGCTCTGGGTCCGCGCCACCGACGAGCCACGGCACGCCGGCCGGATCCGTGCCCGCCCAGCCGACCCGGCGAGCCACGCCCTGATCGTCGACGACGCCGATCCGTCCCGGGTCGCCCGCCTACGCGAACTCGCCGAGGACCTGGCCGCCCGGCTGGATCCGGCCACCCGCGCCCGCAGTGCGCTTCAACTCGCCTCGGCCGTAGCGGTGAGCGGGCGCGGCCCCTCCGCCGCCGTGGTCGATGAGGACGGGCTCACCTACCGCTTCACCACGGCGGATCTCGCCTTGAACGAGACCGAAACCGCTGCACTACCGGTCGAGACGACCGCTCCGACGACCCTCGGTGCCACCCTGCTCGGTTCCGGGTCGGCTCGTCCGGCCGGTGGACGGCTGAGTCCGACCGCCCCGGCCAGCGGCCGGACCGCGCCGGAGCCGGCGGGTGCGGCGGGTGCGGCGGGTGCGGCGGGGCCGATGGTCGCCCGCAACAGCCCGCGACCCGCCGCCAGCGGTGCTGCGGGCGGCGAGCCGGGCGTCACCGTCGACACGCCGCTCTGGACCCAGACCAGCTCCGGCGATGCTCCCACCCGGACCATCGTCGCGGCACCCGTGCTCCGCCTGCCACCCCCGGTTCCCGTCGAATCCGCCGCCGACGGCAGTTCCCTGGCGGCCACGGAAGCGGCACCCACGGAGGCGCGACCAGGCGGTGGCACCGCTGGTGCGCCGCCTGGGCCGGGTGATAGCGGTGCGGCGCCGTCCGGGATAGCCGGTACCGACGCTGTCGCGCCAATCGGGACGGCCACCCTCGCCCGGCCCGCCGTGCTCTTCCAGACACCCCCGGCGCCGCAGGCATCGGGCCTGCCCACCTCGCGTGGCCTCGACGTCGAGCGGACCTGGCTCCGCGAACGCTTCGGCCCGCAGTTCGACGCCGCCGCCAGCACGGTCGCCCGGATCTTGTCCGAACACCCCCGGCTGCACCCGTACGACGACGCGCTGACCGACGCGGTCGCCGTTCGTCTGTATCTGTCCGGGTACGGGATTGACGTGGATGACGCCCTGCGGAAGGGAGACAGTGGCGGGGCGGTCTCGTTCGCACGCTGCGTCGCCGCTGGAGTCAGCCGGTTGCCGTCGCACCGGGGAGCGACCTGCGCCACGGCCACACTCACCGGGGACGCCTTCGCCGAGATACGGGCCAGGAGTGTGCTGACGAACTGGGCGTTCACGCACGCGTTGGTCGAGCCGCCGGTGTCCCTGCCCGGCGCGGTGGACGTGCTGGTCTGGTCGATGACGGCCCGCCGTACCCAACTGTTGGAGCCGGCGGACGACCAGCGGGTCGAGGCCCGGGTGCTCTTCCTGCCCGGCACCCGCTTCAAGGTGCTGGAGGCGACGGAGCCGATCGATGCCGAACCCGGCCGCGTACTGCTGCGGGAACTGTCTGCCGACGAGCCGACCCGCGGGCGCGGACCGTTCGACGATCTCGCGCTGAACTCCCTGTACCGCAGCGTCGAGCAGTGGGCGACCGCCGGTCGCCGGACACCTCTCGGCGCTGCGGGCACCCGGTTCGCCATCCTGCCGGGAACGATCTGATCCCGGCCAGATGATCCGATCAGGACGGTGCCCGGTCAGGTCGGCCGGGCAGCTGTGGGCGCACGGCGCGCGGCGAAGGCGCGCCGTGAGTCCACCTACGGCCGCCGCCCGACGCGGTGCAGGCCGCGGTTCGGCAGGATTGGCTGAATACCTGATATACCGGAGGTAGACGACATTGTCCGGTCGCGCACGGTCGCGACCAGGTTGAAAGAGGCGTTGTGGACACTGCGTACCGCGTGAGCCCGCTGAGCTCGACCGATCCCGAGCGGTTGGACAACTACCTGCTCGTCGGTCGACTCGGCGTGGGCGGAATGGGCGTCGTGTACCTTGCTGAGCGTGACGACGGCACCTACGTGGCGGTGAAGTTGATCCACGCCGCCCTCGCGTCCGATCTGGAATTCATCGGCCGGTTCCGCAGCGAAGTCGAACGGGCACGGCAGGTGCCTCCGTTCTGCACCGCGGAGTTCGTCGACGCCAACCTCGACCACGACCCGCCGTACCTGGTCGTCGAATACGTCGACGGGCCGAGCCTGGAGGAAGTGGTCCTCGAGCGCGGGCCGATGCAGGGCGGAGCCCTGCACTCGCTGGCGGTGGGGGTCGCGACCGCGCTGGCTGGCATCCACGGCGCTGGCGTCGTCCACCGCGACCTCAAACCGGACAACGTCCTGCTGCCGCCAGGCAGCCCCAAGGTGATCGACTTCGGCATCGCCCGGCCGGCCGACGCGACCAGCGCGCACACTCGACCGGACGTCATGGTCGGCACGGTGGCGTACATGGCACCCGAACGATTCTCCGGGGAACCGGGCACCCCGGTGACCGCTGCGGCGGACATCTTCGCGTGGGGCTGCGTGATCGCCTACGCCGGCACGGGACGTACACCGTTCCACGGCGACTCCCCATCCGCGACAGCGGGGCGCATCCTGACCCAGCCGCCGGACCTCGACGGGATACCCGCCTCGTTGCGGGAGCCGTTGTCACGCGCGCTGTCGAAGGAACCGGTCGACCGGCCGACAGCCCAGGAACTCATCGCCATGCTGCTGGACCGGTCGCTTGAACCGGAGCCACCGGCCGCCGGCGAGCGCGACACCGCGCCGGAAACCTCCCCGGTGCCGGCGCGCCGGCCGACCGGCCGCCGACGAGTGAGGGTCGGTGCGTTGGTAGCCGCGGCGGCGGTCGCGATGGCGGTGGCGGTGGCGAACTACGCGGCGGAAGGTACCGACGCCCGCCGGCAGACAGCTACCACACCACAGACCAGCCACGCGGCGCCCCCCGCCCCGGCCTCCGCAGCCAGCGGGGCCAGCGCGGCGGCGACGACAGGTGCCCCGTACCCCTCAGCCGTTTCCAGCCAACAGCCCGCGCCGCCCGACCGGACGCCCGACGCCCGGCCCCAGGGCGGCCAGGCCGCGGCCTCGGAGAAGCCACCGTCGACCGGCGCCGCCGTACCGGCCGCCGCGAACCCGACCGGCCGTAACCTGGCTCTCGGTCGACCGGTCAGCGCCTCCAGCGCCGAGGGCGCGGTGCAGGCGGCGGCCAACGCCGTCGACGGTGACCTCGCCACCCGGTGGGGCAGCGCCTTCAGCGACGTCCAGTGGTTGACGGTGGACCTGGGTGGCCAGTGGCAGATTCACGAGATCGTCCTCCGTTGGGAGAGGTCGTACGCCGTCAGCTACCGCGTCGAGGTGTCCCTCGACGGAGACAGCTGGACGACGGTGTACAGCACAGCCAGCGGCCAGGGCGGTGACGCCGTCATCGCTGCCGGAGGGACGCCCGGTCGTTTCGTCCGGATGTACGCGACCCGACGCTCCGGTGACTACGGCTACTCGTTGTATGAAGTGGAGGTACGCTGAACGGCCGCGTCACATCATGTCGAGCTGGCCGTCCGGGGCTCGTCCCGGGCTCGGCTCGACGCCGTACCCGGCGAGCCGGCGCTCGACACGACCAAGATCCCAGCGGGCACCCAGCGCTGTGTACAGCCGTACAGCCGCACCGCCGGTCGTCGCCGCTTCGTAGGGGCGCCGGTTCGCCGCCAGCAGCACGGCGGCGTCCTCCAGGCTCGCGGCCTGCTCCGTCACCAAGCCCAACTCGCCGTAGCGGCTCGCGGCGGCCAGGGCGGGCTCCGGATTGTTCGTGATCATCGCCCGGCAGCGTTCGGCGGCCCGGTGAGCCCGGGCCGGTCGCACCTCGCGGAGCGCCTCGTCGGCGCAGATCGCCGCCGCCCCCTCCGCGATGTCCCGACGGTCCAACTCCAGCGCGAGCCGGGTCAGCTCGGGCAGCCACTGGTGCCGCATCGCCAGCGACGCGTGGTCCGGCGACAATAGCGGACTCAGCATTCGTAGCGCCTCGTCCGGCCGGCCCTGCGTCTCGGCGACACATCCCCGGGCGACGAGTAGGAAACCACCGGTTGCTCGGTCAGCGGCGCCGGTGGTCAGGGCATCGGCCGCGTCGAGGTGGCCGGCGGCGAGCACCGCGTCGCCACGATGGGCAGCGATGAGCGCGGCTAGGCCGTGCAACAACGTGGCCGCCGATCGCGGGTCTCGCATGCCCAGCAAGGTGTAGCGAGGAACGTCGTCGGTGACCGCGCTGATCTCGGCCAGCGCGTCGTCCCAGCGACCTGTCCAGAAACGCAGCACCGCCGAGGCCGTGTGCAGGCCGGTGGGCAACCGGTGCCGGTAGGCGAAGAGACGACCCTCCCGCAGCGTCCGCTCGGCCTCCGGTAGTCGGTCCAGGTTGTGCAGGGTGAAGGCACGATTGTCGAGCAGGTCGAGATACAGCCCGCCGAAGGACGGATTGTCGCGCATGATGTCCAACGCCCGGTCGGCGAACTCCAGCGCCCGTTCGTGGTCACGGCGCACGGAGTTCGTCAGCCACCCGGTCTGCAGCGCCGCAGCCGCGTCGTACGGCCGCCCGGCGGCGAGCGCTGCGGCGTGCGCCGCCCCGGCTCGCCGATCGGCCTGGTGCAGGTCGTCCAGACCGCCCCTGCGAAGCTCGACCAGCAGCGCCCAGTGCCGGGTACGCCAGAACTCGGGCACCGTACGGTCGGACAGCGTCTTCCGGACGATGCCGATCGCCGACGACATACCACCCCGCCGGTGGACCATCGTGGCGAGGAGGTGACGCATCTCGGCGCGCTCCGCCGGATCGGTTGCCAGACCGGCCGCTTCCCGGGCCTCGTCGACCGGCCAGCGGTCCTCGGCGAACTCCAGCCGCACCAGAGCGATCAGCAGCGGCGTCCGGTGTATCGGGTCGGTGGCACCGGTGTCCAGTGCCCGCCGGATCAGCTCGCCGGCGAGTCGGGGAGCGCGGTGGGCCAGTTCGGCGCAGTGGTCGACCAGCCAGGACACCGTCCACTCGTCGGCCGCCGACGGCACCGCCGCGAGCTGTGCGGCCACCCGCGTCGCCGGACCCGCGCCCCGGCCCAGAACCTCGGCGATGTGTCGGTGCAGCATCGCCCGCGCCGGTGCCGGGATGCTGCCGTACAACACCCGACGCAGAGCGGAGTATCGGAAGGCCAGAGTCGTGTCGTCGCTGACGACGACGTTCGCGGCGATGGCCTCTTCCAGACTGGGGACAAGGTCGACCGCAGACTCCCCGCTCACCTCGGCCAGGTCGTCCACCGAGAAACGGGTACCGAGCATGGCGGCCGTCCGCAGGACGTCCTGAGCACGCGGTGACAGGAGATCAACCGAACTCCGTACCACGGCGAGCAGGGGCCGCGGCAGGTCGATGGGAGCGGAATCGGGGATGTCGGCCACCCCGTCGGCCACCTGGACCACACCCCGCCGGAGCAACGCGCTGGTCATCTCGCGGGCGTAGAAGGGATTACCGGCTGAGGTCGAGATCGCCTCGGCCAGGTTCGGCCCGAGCGGAGCACCCACCAGACGTACCGCGAGCTGCTCGACCACCCCGGGTGGTAGGGCATCCAGCCGGAGCACCTGCCCCCGCCGGGAGCCCACCGTGCGGCGCAGCCGGGCCAGGGCCGCACCGCCGGGCTCCAGCCGTGCCACGGCCACCAACAGCAACGGTAACCGTCGGGTGGCGGCGACCAATCGGTTCCAGAACGGCTCGCCGACCGAGTCGGCCGACTGGAGGTCGTCAACGACCAGCACGACGGGCGCGACGGCGCAGGCGGTGCGTACCTGCGCCAACACCCAATCGGACGAGACGGGGGCATCGTCGACGGCATTGTCGTCGTCGGCCACATCGAGGTGTGGTCCGTCGGGCCGGGCGGCCCGGAGGTGCCCGGTGGTCAGCGGCCGTAACGCCCGGGCCACCGCCTGCACCGGCGCATCCCGGTCCAGCTCCCGGATGCCGCCCCAGGCGACCTGACAGCCCCGATCGTCAAGATTGGCCGTCGCGGCTCTGACCAGCGCGGTCTTGCCCACGCCCGGTTCACCTTCGACCCAGAGCACGTCGCCCTGACCGTCGGCGAGCGCGTCGAACAGGGCCCGCAGCTGGTCGAGCTCGTCGGCTCGGCCGACGAGCGACCCCGCCTGGGTGTGGCCGATGGTAAACCCCGCCTGCGGTCCGGCCCCGGACGCTTCCACGAATCCCCACTGGGCGAGGCGAGGCGTCGACCAGGTCGGTGAGCGCGGCGCGACGGGCGACGCCGATCGAGAGGCCGCGGTCGCGTGGGATCGCCGCGTCCACACCGGGTCGTTCCGACGCATCGGAGCCGCCGGAGCGCGCCGCACCTGACCATACAGTCCGTTCAGGGCACTGCCCGGCTCGACTCCCAGCTCGGTACGGAGGATGTGCCGGGCTACCTGATAGGCCTCGATCGCTTCGGCCCGCCGGCCGCCGCGATGCAGAGCGAGCACCAGCAGTTCGTGCAGGGGTTCATGCAGCGGGTGGTCGCGAACCAGCCCGGTCAACTCGGCCAACACCCGGTCGTCGCGCAGCTCGATCAGCATCCGGGCACGCCGACCGATGGCGTCGAGCCGCTGCCGCACGAGTCGGACCCGCTCGAGGTCCAGCCGGTGACCGGTGAGCCCCTCGTACGGCTCGCCGTGCCACAGCGCCAACGCCTCGTCGAGGGCGGCCACGGCGGCGGCGAAATCCCCTGCCGAATGCCGCCGCGCCGACTCGGCACACGCCGCCGCGAACCGTTCACTGTCCAGATCCGCCCGGCGCAGAGCGAGCGCGTACCCCGCCGATCCGAGCGTCAGGGCGTCGCGCCCCAGACTGCGACGAAGACCGGACACATACGTGTAGACGTTGCCGGTCGCGGTCGTCGGCGGCGTCTCGTCCCAGACCGTGGCGACCAGCTCGTCCCGCCCGACCGCGCGTCCAGCGACGACGAGTGCCGCGAAGACCTGCCGCTGCCGGGTCGGTCCGAGGTGCAGTTCGTGTCCGCCGCGCCAGGCCCGGACCGGGCCGAGGACCGACACCCGCAGCCGGTCGTCCGGTGTTGTCTGCACGAACCCTCCATCGTGAGAGGTCAGAGGTTACCTCCGGTCGACCCGCCGGCGTCTGTCAGCTAGGGGAGTCCCCACCGTCGAGCGCCGTCGAGCGGGGGAGGTGCGGCTCGGTCGCCTGTCCCGGCAGGTGCGGACGTACCCGGGCGAGCAACACCCGTAGCCGGTGCATCCACTCCGGCGTGATCCGGCGTTCCCGCAACGCGGTGTGGGCAATCTCCGCAGCGGACTCGAACTCGCCCCGCCGTTCGTGGGTGTGCGCCGCAACCCAGTGCATCTCGCCACGCAGGTCCGGATCGGATGTCCGGGCGGCGACCCAGCCGGCCTCCGCCGTGGCGACCTGCTGCTGACGCAGCAGCATCCGGGCCAGCCAGGAGGTGAGACGCAGCCGCTGAGCCGGGTCGAGAGCATGCTGGGCGTGGGCCTGGCGCAACACGGCGATCGCAGTCGCCGGGGCACGGTCCACGAGCGCCTCGACGTTCTCGACCAGCCAGGCGCCCGCCCGGCCGACCAGCGGCACCTCACCGACGAGCAATTGCGCCACGACCTGCTCGACCGGCGCGCGGGCCGCGACGAGCCGCTCCGCGTAGGAGCGGTGCAGGGTGATCCGCAAGGCCACCGGGGTGGCCTCGTGCAGGGTCCGGGCCACGATTCGGTGCCGGAAGACGAGCCGGTCGCCCTCGACTGCGAGGACCTCGTCGGCCAGCGCCGGCGCGAGCGCCCGGTCGAGATCGTCGGGGGTACGGCCGGTGACCGCGCCGAGCTCGGCCGGGGTGGCGCCCGCTGGTTGGGCGCCGGGTGCCCGCAACTCGTACGCGCTCAGGAAGGCGATCGCCCGCAACGACCGCAGGGTCTCCTCGGTGAACGGGGCGAGATGTGCCTCGATCATGGCTGACAGCGCGACGGACGACGACGTGGCGGCGGTACCCGCAGCGAGTTGCCGCAGGTAGCCGGGGTGGCCACCGGCCTCGGCGAGGATCCATGCCAGCTGCTCGGCCTCGGGCGGTTGCGGTGCCGAGGCACGGACGACGGCGGTTGCCGCCGTGACGTCCAACGGTGTCAGCCGTACGACCTCGTCGACGGACGGCACGGTCCGGTCCGACGCACCGGGCCGGACCGTCGCCACCAACAGCAGCGGCAGCTCGGCGACGCGTCCGCTGAGCTCGGCCCACACCCGCAGCGTCACAGGATCGGCCCAGTGCAGGTCGTCGAGGACGAGCCCGAGTGGCGTCGCCCGCGCGGCCCGGCATACCAGGTCCACCACGTCGGCGACGGCCTGGGCGGGAACCTGGTCCGCGCTGGCGGGGAAACGGTCGATCAGGCGGCGGGCGGAGTCCTCGCCCAGCGCGGATTCAAGGCATTCGGCTAAGGTACCTAGTGGACTGGACTGGGTGACCTCGTCGCCGACCGCCCATCCGACACGGTAGTGCCCCGGTGCGGCAGCGGACATGGCCGTCGCGAGCAGTGCCGATTTGCCCAGACCAGGTGCGCCGCTGACCAGGACGCTGCGTCCGCGTCCCAGGGCCGCCTCCGCCGTGGCCCGGCGCAGGTTACACAGCTCGGCATCCCGGCCGACGAGGGCTGCCCCGCCGGACCTGGCTGTCGTCGCTGTTCCGTCAGCTGTCCCGGCGACGGGCCGCGAGCCGGCGGGCGCTCCGGCGTCCAGGCCCTGCCCCGGGCCGTGGCTGCTCGTTTGCCGTACGTCGGCCAGCATGACCCGAAGGTGCGCCCGGTCGGGGTACGCCTCGACGAGGCGTCGCAGGACTGCCGCCGCCTCCTCGCGCCGGCCTTGCCCGACCAACAGGGCGGCGTACCGTTCGGTGGTGGCGAACCGCAGTTCGGCCAGCCGCACCCGCTGGGCCTCGGCGAACGGCCCGGGTACCCCGGTCAGGGCGTCGCCGTGCCACAGGTCGAGCGCGGACTCCACAGCAGCCAACTCGGCGACGGTGTTCCCGTCGGCCCGATACCGCCGGGCCGCATCGCGCAGCGACTCGAAGCGGATCACGTCGACCGCCTCCGGCGGCAGATGCAACTGGTAGGTACCGCTGCCCGAGCTGAGAATCTGCCCACCGGACCACCGGCCCCGGTCCGGCTCCAGCATGTGCCGCAACGCCGAGACGTAGGTGTAGATGTTGCCGATCGCGCTGGCCGGTGCGTCTTCACCCCACAGTGCGGCGACGAGCTGATCCCGGGAAACGCGGTGCCCGGTCCGCAGGGCGAGTACGCACAGCACCGCCGCCCGCCGCGCCGACCCCAGGGGCAGGTCGGTCCCGTCGCGCTCGACCCGTACGGGGCCTAGCAGGTGAAGACGCACGTTCGTGTTTCCGATCGACACCGCTGCCCTCATCCACCGTTGCGAGGGACGGTCCCCGCCTCCGACGTGTCCGCTCCCGGCGTCGGTGACCCGGATCGGAGCAGCTCTGCCCCGCGGCATCCGGCCCGCCTGAGGGAACCACCCGGGTCAAGTCTGCCTCGCGGCGCCGTCGGCGTTCGGGCGGGGCTGCCGGTGGCGGACTCGGCGGGCGCTGTCCGTCGGTGGACCGGCGCCACGGACGGCAGTCCGGGCAGATCGCACCGGAGTCCGGGGCAGCCGCCCGTTCGGGGCCTTCCCCTGCCGCCGTCGCGTTGATGGACTCGACCGGTGCCGGCCCGTCCCCCTGCCACGCCGAACCCGTTCGTGGGTGAACTGCTGCTCATACTCGCCGGTGAAGGGCGGCTCGTGCTGGACCCGGCGCGGGCCGACGAGGCGATAGCCGGACTGGAACGCACCCTCTCCGAGGTTCGGGCGCGGCTTCGTCTCATCCGTATCTGGCAGCGTGCCCCTCTCGGACAGGTCGACGATCTCCCCGATGACGTGGCCCGAGATGTCGTCGAGGCCGTATTCGCCGATCAACTCGCGCCCGGTCGGTTGGAGCTCGCCGTAATCGAGATCCCCAAGTACATCGAGGCACTTCGCCGGGCTCGGGGGGAACCGCCGCCGACGGCGGCGGGCGACACCGCGTCCGCCTAGCTGAGCCGATTACGGCGAGTGAATCTTCACATCGACGCGTCTCGCTGTAGATCCGACTGGAGATTCTCTGAAGACGCGCCGCGCAGACTCCGTGCTGACCGACGACGACGGGAGGCAACGGTGGAATGTGTCAAGCTGATCCTGCAGGCATCCGAACCGCTCAGTCATGCGGGACTCGCCAGCTTCCTGCGCTGCTGCCCGGAGGTCGAGCTGCTACCGGCCGACGAGTGGGCCGGGGCACAGGTTCTCGTGTTCGGCTGCGAGCAGCTCACGGTGGACGTGGTGGCGATGCTGCGCCGCACGGCTGCGGCGACGCGTCTGCCGGTGGTTCTCGTGCTCCGCGAGATCACCGAAAGTGAGTTGCTGATAGCAGTGGAGTGCCGGGTGGTCTCTATCCTGCCCAGAGCGGCGGTCACCCGGGAGCGTCTGGTGAACAGTGTGCTGACGGCGGCCAACGGTGGCGGGGTCATGCCGTCGAACCTGGTCGGCGAACTGCTCAAGCACATCGAGCGACTGCAACGCGAGGTCCTCGCCCCGAACGGGCTCAACGCAGCTGGCCTGACGCCACGCGAGGTTGACGTGTTGCGGTTGATGGCTGACGGGCTCGACACCAACGAGATCGCCGGAAAGCTCTGTTACTCCGAGCGGACGGTCAAGAACGTGATCTACGGCGTCACGCACCGGCTCAAACTGCGGAACCGTTCGCACGCCGTCGCCTACGCGCTGCGGGCCGGGCTGATCTGAGTCCATGCGCCAGCGGTGGACACCGGCACGAGTGGACACGTCGTGGGACAGGGCGCGATGGCCGAGTTTGTTCACGGCGCTACGTTTCGGACTGCGACAGCCCGGAAGCCTGGGTACGCACGGTCGGCGTACCGGATCGCGGTGAGTTCCTGGCGTAAGGCGGTGAATCGGCTGCGTGCCCACCGACGCGACGTCAACGACCACCAGGTCGACGAGGTGTCCGCCCACCACATCGCGATCGTCGCCGCGTTGCGCCGGCTCGGTGTCGACCAGCGGCGGGCCGTCGTGCTGCACCACCTGGTCGGCCTGAGCGTCGCCGAGATCGCCGCGGAGACCGGCACCAGCCCGAACACGATCAAGACCTGGCTGGCCCGGGGCCGCAAGGCGCTGGCCGTGCACCTGACCACCAGCGGCGACGAAGGGCGGAGCCGTGCCGTCTGACGACCGATTCGACGAGACGCTACGCGACGTGGCCCGGCGGGCCGGGCAGACCGGCCGGCCCGATGGTGAGCGTGCCGTCAGGATCGCCGTCCGGCACCCCGACCGGATCACCGACTGGGGCGCCGACTGGGGCGCCGGCCTCCGTCGGGGACGATCCGCTGCTGCCGGGGACCGCTAGGTCGCGATCGTGCGTACCGACGCGTTCGAGCCGGCGGTGTCGCTGCTCGACGACGGCCCGCTGGGCGAGGTCGACGGGACCGAGGGCCGACGGCTGTTCGTCATCGAACCGGCCGGGGCAGAGACTCTTCGGATCCGCGCCGCCGAACCGAATCCGGACGACTCCGACGCATGCTGGCAGGTCAGAGCATCCGGAGCGGACCCGCTGACCGTTGTCGCGGCGGACTGCGTGCCATCTGAGCTGCGGCAGCGCTTCTCGATCGGCATCGTGGAACGGGCCGGTGGGGAACCGTCGTACGCGATCAGCAGCGCGTCGGCGTACCTGCAGCACTCCGCCACCCGGGGGGCTGATCCTCGAAGAGCTGGGCGACGCGACGCTCACGACGTACTTCCGGTTCGCCGACATTGGTCCTTCGCCGGGGCGACCCGCCCGGTTCGGCGGTGCCGACGGTACGGCTGACTGTCGTGCTTGTACATACCACTCCCGCCGTCGGGCTTCGTGGTCGAATACCGTCGAGTTGCCAAACGATTCGTTGGCATCCGATGGTCTGACGACAAGCCTTCCGGGTCAGGTGGTCGTGGTGAACACAAATTTTGCCGGTGCGACGGCGAAGTCCTTCGAGTTCGTCCACAAGAATCTCGACGGGTTCAAGATCAAGGAAAAAGTCGACTCGATGGGGATCAACGGTTACATCAACTACTGTGCTGGTCTGGCCGCCGGCGCCGGGCTCGACGGCGGCGTGACGCTGGCGCTGGGCATCCCCGCCGATCTTGCCAACACCATCGCCCAGCAGTTCCGGGCACCCTCGCGGTGATCTACCACCGGACCGGGCGGTACGTGGTCAGCTTCCCCGAGTCCATGAAGATCGCTCGACGCTGCTCGCGCTCGAGGACCAGATTTCAACGACGTTGCCGAGCGAACGGCGATCGGCGGTTGATCTCCGGTTGATCGGCGGGACGGCGGAATGTCGGCCGCCCCGCTGCGGTTGTTACCCGGTGCGTCCCGCTGGCGTACGCGTCGTTGTGATATCCGCACGCGGGGCGTTCCGCGCGGTCGGGAATGGGCGTCGCATCAGCCCTGACCGCCGTGCTGGGCACCGACTGACCGTATGTCCCGTTCGCGGGGTCCGGGCCTCTGCCAAACGATCAATGCCCGGATCTTCCGCGCCCTCCCGGAACGGAGATCCGCAGATGACCACCGTTCTTCACAGATCCGCACTGTCCGTCGCCGGTCTGCTGGTAGCCGGCGGTGTGGTGGCCGGTCCGGCTGCCGCAGACCAGGCCGCCCCGGCCTCGGACACCGCGAGGTTCACCACCACTTCCGCCAGCTCCGACCAGGGCGGGTGGTCCAGCGAGGGCCGGCTGCTGGACACTCGCTACGAGCGGCAGCTGAACTTCTACTACTGCGGGCCGGCCGCGACCCGGATCGCGCTGACCGCGCAGGGCCACGAACTGTCGCAGGACGAGGTGGCCAGCAGGCTGGGCACCACGGTCGCCGGCACTGATTCGGCCGAGGACACCACCCGGGTGCTCAACGAGCTCACCGGAGACAACAAGTACCAGACCACCGCAATCGAGGCTGCCAAGGCGAGCCAGGCGCAAATCGATCAGCTGCGCGACGACGTGCGGGCGACCGTGGACGACGGCCGGGCCGTGGTGGCCAACATCATCGGTACGGCGAGCGACGTCGACGGCCGTACCCACTCGTACCCGGGCGGGCACTACGTGACCGTGGTCGGCTACGGCGAGGGCGGCGACGCCGTCAAGATCGCCGACCCGGCCTTTCTGGGCGCCGAACACTACTGGGTGAGCACCGAGACCCTGGCGCACTGGATCGCCACGCGCGGCTACTCGCACTGACGTCCTACCTCGTCCTGACCATGTGGGCCGGGTCTGCTGCGTACGCGGCAGACCCGGCCCACGGTCGTCACCGGCTAACCTTGATCCGCTGCGGTTGGTCGACCCGACCCGCTGCGGGGCAGGCCGATGAGCCGAAGCGGATCACTGCTGCGGGGGCGGGCTGAGCCTGCGCCGGACGTGACCCATGCCCATCGCGGTCCGGTCCCCGAAACCGGCGTGGCTAGCGAACGCCGCCAGGGCGTCGACCGCCCGCCGCGCGTCGCCGGGCACCCCCGACGCCTCCGCCAACTGGAAGGTCACCGAGCCGACCGTGCCCCGGCGGAACCGGTGCTCCGGGTTACGCTGCCCCGGCTCCACCAGGTGCGTGGCCATCCGCAGTTGGGCGTCGACCACCTCCAGATGGTCGACGACCGCCGGCTCCGCCGACGTCGGCAACGCCACCTCCCCGGCGAACGCGTCCCAGCGCCGGGTCAGGTTGGTGAACACCCGCTCCGCGTCCGGCCAGGGGCGCTGGCGGCGGGCACCGTCCCCGCGTCCGGTGGCGAACCCGACCGGGGTCAGCAGGTCGTACGCCCAGGTGGTGGCGGCCGGGTCGGCGCCGGTGGCCAGCTCGGCGTACGACACCGCGTGCACGGCGACGTCGACGGTGCGGTACCGGGTCTGTGCGATCTGATGCCCGGCGGCGTGGTGCAGCGCGGCGAGCACCGGGGCGGCGTACGCGTCGATCAGCAGGCCGGCCACGATCCGGGCCGGCTGCCCCGGTGCCGACGGTGGCCGGCCCTGCTCGTCGAGGACCGGGCTGAGGGTGAACGGCTTGTACCGGGGGCTGTCGTGCATGATCGCGGACAGCTCCGGGTCGACGGCGCGGACCGCTTTGAGGAACGCGGCGTAGACGGCCGGGCCGGTGTGCGGCGGCGGGACCGCCGTGGCGGCGGTCGGCACCAGGGAGACGACGATCTGGGTGGGCATCGGGCCGGCGTACCCTCTCGGTCTGGTGTGGTCGGTGAGTGCACCCCACTCAATCAGACCGGCGCCAGCGGGCCGGGGGGATCCGCTGCCCGACCCGGTCGGGGTCGGGCAGCGGATCGGGTCCGGATTCGGTCCGAATTCGGGTTGCTCAGGACGCGGTGCAGCTCAGGTCGGTCGGTGTGGTGCCGGGACCGGAGCCGACGAAGCCGACCGTGGTGGCGGCGTCCGGCGCGAGGGCCCCGTTGTACGGCTCGTTGCGTACCGTGTTCACCTCGCCGGACGTGGTCAACCGGCCGTTCCACAGCGACCCGATCGACGTACCGCTCGGGTTGGTCCAGGTGAGCGTCCAGCCGGAGATCGCCGAGGTGCCGGTGTTGCGCACCTCGATGCCGCCCTGGAAGCCGCCCTGCCAGCTGCTGGTCACCGTGTAGGTGGCGGTGCAGCCGTCGTCGCCGGGGCCGCCGTCGTCGGCCGCGGTGGTGACCGTCCGCGCCGGTGAGGCCGGCGAGACGTTGCCGGCGGCGTCGCGGGCCCGCACTGTGAACGTGTAGCTGGTCTCGGCGGTCAGTCCGGAGACGGTGTACGTGGTGCCGGAGACCGTGGCGACCAGGGTGGCCGGCGCACCGCCGGTCGACCGCAGCACCTGGTACGAGGTGACGCCGACGTTGTCGGTCGACGCCGCCCAGGTCAACGTCACCGTCTCGGCGGTGACGTCGCTGGCGGTCGGCTGGCCGGGGGCGGTCGGCGCGGTCACGTCGTCGTCCCCGCCGCCGTCGCTGTACCGCTGCGCGAGGCTGATCCCGGTGGTGGAACCGGCACCGCCGAGCGGCACCTGGTGGTCGAGGCTGACGAACTTGCCGTCGTGCTGCCACAGCGCCGGCTTGAGCACCTGGTTGTACTTGACCTCGTCCCAGCTGGTCCAGTCGTCGAGCAGCAGGCCACCGGTGTCACCGGAGTTGGGGTTCAGCGACCAGAACGTGTGGTGGATGCCGTAGTCGATCATCAGGTCGCGCAGGGCGTGCAGCCACTTGTCCTGCCGGGCGTCCTGGCCGTACCGGCCGCCCCATTCGCCGATCAGCAGCGGCGCGGTGTCGTCCTCGTGGATGTAGAGCCAGTTGGGCCGCCACACGTCCTCGGTCAGCGACGCCTTGTCGAATTCGCCCTGGAACCACGGCTGCTCGTAGACCAGCGGGCCGTAGTCGTGCGGGGAGTAGACCAGCTGGTCCTGGTTGGCGCCCAGGTCGACCGGGTGCTCGGCGACGCCCCGCAGGTTGCCGCCCCACCAGTTGTAGAAGTAGTTCGGGCTGCGGTCCGGGTTGGTGTTGGGGGAGTCCCAGTCGGCGTGCGGGCGCGGGTAGACCTCGATGCCTTCGCAGAGGATCAGCAGGTCGGGGTTGATCGCCAGGATCCGCCGACCGGCGGTTTCGCAGGCGTGCTTGAAGTTGTCCTGGTCAATCGAGGAGTCCCACTTGGCCCGCTGCGGATCGTTCGGGGTGCCGTGCGGCTCGTTCTCGATGTCCATCGCGACGATCGTGTCGTTGTCGCGGTAGCGCTCGGCCACCCACTCCCAGCCCTGGTAGAACAGCTCCGGCGTGATCGAACCCTTGAACCACATCGGGTACGTGTGCCCGGAGTTGTCCGCTTCGGCGCTGTGCACGTCCAGCATGACCTTCAGGCCGTACTCTTCGCACAGGTCCAGCCAGTAGTCGAAGATCTGCAGGTTGTTCAGCCCGTCCAGCTCGGGGTTGACGTACGCGTTGATGTTGGGCCGGGCCAGCGGCTGGCCGGCCTTCCACTCCAGCAGCAGCTGGGTCGAGATCGGCACCCGGACGATGTTGATGCCACGCTCGGACATCGCGCGGGTGACCGCCTCGATGTTGGCCGACCACAGGCCGTGGAAGACCCGCTCGGTGGCGTTGTAGCCGAACCAGTTGGCCCCGGTGAGCCACACCTGGTTGCCGGCCTCGTCGACGATCGTGTTCCCATCGGTGTGCAGCCAGTCGTTCGCCGGTACGGCCTGAGCGGCTGCGGCTGATTCGGTGGCTGATGTGCCGGTGAGGGCAGCCGGTGGGGCGGCGGCTGCCGTGGCGGGGATGGTCGGGACGGCGGCGGCCGCCCCGAGTAGCAGGCCGGCCGCCGCTGTGGCGGCCCACCGTGTCCGTATCGACGGCATGTAGAGGTTCTCCTGTCGTGGGTTGGGCAGTCGTGGGAGCGCTTCCATCGACAGAGGTTACGACGTACCAAGGTCGAAATGGAAGGACGTGATCCCGGCGGGCGTGCCGCCGGGGCATGTCTGGCTGCGACAGATCCATTGACTTCCATTTTGTGGCTCCCATAGGGTCGCAACGACGGCCTTCGATGGCGACGCGGTGACCTGGAGCCGGCATCGTGTTTCGCTCCGGGCGAAGGTGAGCAGGGCCGCCCTGGCGGGCCCGCCCGTGGTGCGCGTGTGGCTCGAGCATCGCCAGCCAGCGTCCCCGCTCCAGTCGATCCCCTGCGGCGTGATTCGGCGCACGCCTGTCCGCACCTGTCACGACAGAAAGCGAGCTCCCGAATCATGTTCCGAAGATTGGCCCTCTGCCTGGTCATGGTGCTGGCCACGATCAGCTTCAGCGCCGCGCCGGCCCAGGCCCAGGCGGACTTCACCGTCCTGGTCTTCAGCAAGACCGCCGGGTTCCGGCACGACTCGATCCCGGCCGGCATCGCCGCCATCGAGCAGCTCGGCGCGCAGCACAACTTCACCGTCGAGACCACCGAGGACGCCGGCCAGTTCACCACCGCCAACCTGTCCCGGTTCCAGGCGGTCATCTGGCTGTCGACCACCGGGGACGTCCTCAACGCCAGCCAGCAGTCGGCGTTCGAGAGCTTCATCCGAGGCGGCGGTGGCTACGCCGGGATCCACGCCGCGGCCGACACCGAATACGACTGGCCGTGGTACGGCGACCTGGTCGGCGCGTACTTCGCCAGCCATCCGGCGAACCAGAACGCCACCGTACGGATCGAGGACAACTCGCACCCCTCGACCGCCGGGCTGCCGACCGCGTGGAACCGCTACGACGAGTGGTACAACTACCGGACCAACCCACGCTCGGACAACCACATCCTGGCCACCGTGGACGAGAGTACGTACACCGGCGGTACGATGGGCAGCGACCACCCGATCGCGTGGTGCCGAGGCTACGACGGTGGCCGCTCCTGGTACACCGGCATGGGCCACACCAACGAGAGCTTCAGCGACGCGAACTTCCGCAGCCACGTGCTGGGCGGCATCCAGTACGCCGCGCAGGGCACCGGCAACTGCTCGACCGGCCAGACACCCCCCGGTTACAGCGAGGTCACCCTGGCCAAGGGCGTCGCCGAGGTCGGCGAGCCGATGGGCATGACGGTGCTGCCGAACCGGGGCGTGCTGCACACCTCCCGCGAAGGCACCATCCGCTACACCGACGCGGCCGGCAACACCAAGGTGGCGCTGACCATCCCGGTGTACACCCACGACGAGGAAGGGCTGCAGAGCATCGAGGCGGACCCCAACTTCGCCACCAACCGATGGGTGTACGTGTACTACTCGCCGCCGCTGAACACTCCGGGCGGCGACGCGCCGTCGACCGGCTCGGCGTCGCAGTTCGCACCGTTCAACGGCTATAACCGGCTGTCCCGCTTCACGGTCAACGCCGACCACACCCTGGACCGGTCGTCGGAGGTGACGGTCCTGCAGGTCCCGACCAGCCGGGGCATGTGCTGCCACGTCGGCGGTGACATCGACTTCGACGCGGACGGCAACCTCTACCTGTCGACCGGAGACGACACGAACCCGTTCGACTCCAGCGGCTACACGCCGATCGACGAACGGTCCAACCGCAACCCGGCGTACGACGCGCAGCGTACCGCCGGCGACAGCAACGACCTGCGGGGCAAGGTGCTGCGGATTCGGCCGAGCGCCAACGGTGGGTACACCATCCCGGCCGGCAACATGTTCCCGGCCGGCACGGCGAACACCAAGCCGGAGATCTACGCGATGGGCTTCCGCAACCCGTTCCGGATGTCGGTGGACAAGGCGACCGGAGTCGTCTACCTCGGCGAGTACGGGCCGGACGCCAGCACCGCCGACCCCAACCGCGGGCCGGCAAACCACGTCGCGTTCGAACGCATCGCCCAGCCCGGCTTCTACGGCTGGCCGTACTGCTCGAACTACAACACGCCGTACATCGACTTCACGTTCCCGTCCGGCCCCTCCGGCGCACCGTTCAACTGCTCCGGCGGGCCGGTGAACAACTCCCCGAACAACTCCGGCATCACCCAGCTGCCGCCGTCGCAGCGGGCCTGGCTGCCGTACGGTGGCGAGCAGAACCCGCCGGAGCTGTGCTGCGGCAGCCTGTCACCGATGGACGCCGTGGTCTACAACTACGACGCCTCGCTCGCCTCCGACGTGAAGTTCCCGGCGTCGATGGACGGCAAGGTGTTCATCGGCGAGTTCGGCCGGCGGTGGATCAAGACGGTCACGGTCACCGGCTCCGGCGGGGTGGGCTCGATCGACCCGTTCCCGGACTACACCGGCACCCAGGTGATGGACCTGGAGTTCGGCCCGGACGGCGCCCTCTACGTGCTCGACTACGGCACCGGCTGGGGCAGCGGTGACGCCAGCTCGGCGGTGTACCGCATCGAGTACAGCTCCGGCGGCGGCCGATCGCCGATCGCCGCCGCGTCCGCCGACCCGACCGCCGGCAACGCGCCCCTGACCGTGCAGTTCAGCTCGGCCGGGACCAGCGACCCGGACGGTGACGCCATCACGTACGCGTGGGACTTCACCACGGACGGCAGCACCGATTCGACGCAGCCGAACCCGTCGTACACGTACACCAGCAACGGCGAGTTCACGGCGACGCTCACGGTGCGCGACAGCACCGGCCGCAGCGCCACCGCGAGCGTGGTGATCGGGGTGGGCCGGCCGACGGTCACCCTCGACCTACCGCGCAACGGCCGGTTGTTCGAGTTCGGTGACGCCATCCCGTTCGAGGTGACGGTCACCGACCCGGACGCGTCGACCATCGACTGCAGCCGGGTGAAGGTCAACTATCTGCTCGGGCACGACAGCCACGCCCATGGCATCTCCAGCGCCACCGGCTGCTCGGGCACCCTGCAGACCACCGAGGACGGCGAACACGACCCGAACGCGAACATCTTCGGAGTCGTGATCGCCGAGTACACCCCGGTGGGCGAGACCATCCCGGTGACCTCGGCGCAGACGGTGCTGCAGCCCCGGACCCGCCAGGCCGAGCACTATGGCGACCAGCAGGGCACCACCCTGGTGGAGAAGGCCTCCGCCCACGGCGGCAGCGCGGTCGGCTACATCGAGAACGGCGACTGGATCTCGTTCACCCCGTACAACCTGGCCGGGGCCACGTCGTTCACCGCCCGGGTCGCCTCCGCCGGCTCCGGCGGCACCATCTCGCTGCGGACCGGCTCGGCGTCGGGACCCGTCATCGGTACGGCCACCGTGAGCCCGACCGGAGACTGGGATACCTGGACCACCGTCACCGGCACGCTCACCCCACCCAGCGGTACGCAGAACCTGTTCCTCGTCTTCACCGGCGGCTCCAGCTACCTGTTCGACGTCGACGAGTTCACCTTCCGCAGTAGTGGCACGACACCGCCGCCGACAACCGCTCCGCCCACCACGGCACCGCCCACCACCGCACCGCCTACCACTGCACCACCGACGACCGCACCACCGACGACGGCGCCGCCTACCACTGCACCGCCGACGACGGCACCACCGACCACGCCACCGCCCACCGGGTCGTCGTGTTCGGCGGCGTACTCGGTGATCGGGCAGTGGCAAGGTGGCTTCCAGGGTGAGGTACGGGTCACCGCCGGATCGGCCTCGATCAGCGGCTGGACGGTCACCTGGACGTTCACCGGCGGACAGACCGTCAGCCAGTCCTGGAGCGCAACCGTCACGTCCAGTGGTGCCAACGTGACCGCACGCAATGTCTCCTACAACGGGTCGCTCGGCGCCGGAGCCAGCACGACGTTCGGCTTCATCGGCTCGGGCAACAACGGAACCAATGTGTCGTCGCTGAGCTGCACCGCCAGCTGATCAACGAGGCTGCGCGGCGCCCACCAGCTAGTGGGCGCCGCGCGGCTTTCGCCTGTCGGCCGGCAGCGTCACTTCTTCGGATCAGGGTGCCGCGAGGTGCCGGATTGGCATCACTTTGATGCCAAGGTGGCTTGTTGATGGTGCCATCCTGTGCCATGATGGCGACATGGACCTGACGTCGTACGTGAGCAACCTCGGGCGGGAGTTCGCCACCCTCGCCGAAAGCGGCGGAGACGAGGCGCGGGCACTGGTCGAGCGCCTGACCGGGTCGCTCGAGTCGGCGATCCGGATGACACTGCTGGACGCGCTGTCGGCCGCCGCCGACGAGATCACCCGCGACCTGGCGCCCGGCTCGGTGGAGTTGCGGCTACGCGGCCGCGACCCGCACTTCGTCGTCACCACGCCACCGGTCGAACCGACCGGACCCACCACCACCGGTGACGCCGCGGCGACGGTCGATGGTCCACCCGACAACGACCTGCTGATCACCGAGGACGGCCCGGTGACGCGGATCAACGTACGCCTGCCCGAGCAGCTCAAGGCCGCAGTCGAGGAGGCCGCCGCCAAGGAGGGGCGCTCGGTCAACGCCTGGCTGGTCCGGGCGGCAGCCGCCGGTCTGCAGCGGTCCGACCGGGACCGGCGCCGCGACGAACGCGGCACCGGGAAACGCAGCACGCAAGCCTTCACCGGCTGGGTGCGCTAGCCACACCGCCCCTCCCGGTCCACCGTCCACCTTCCACACCTCACGTCCCCGACCTGCGGGGACGGCCCACCAACCCATGATGCGGGGAAAACCATGCCTACTTTCGACACGCCCGAACCGATCTCCGTCACCCTCGAACTCGGCAGCGGCAACGTACAGATCGCCGCGACCGAGCGCACCGACACCGTCGTCGAGGTCCGCCCGAGCGACACAGCCGACGACTCCGACGTGGCTGCCGCCGCCCGGGTACGCGTCGACTACGCCAACGGCACCCTGCGGGTCACCGCCCCGAAGTCACCCGCCTTCGACTTCTCCCGCCGGACCCGGTCCGTCGAGGTGTCCATCCAACTGCCCAGCGGTTCCCAGGTCTCCGCCGAGACGCAGTTGGGCGACGTCCGGTGCACCGGACGGCTCGGGCAGTGCTGGGTCAGGACCGCCGCCGGACATGCCTGGCTGGAACTGACCGGCCCGCTGCGGGTGGACACCTCGGCCGGCCACGTCACCGTCGACGGCGTCACCGGCGACGCCCGGATCACCACCGGCTCCGGCACGATCCAGATCGGCGAGATCGACGGCACCGCCGTGGTCAAGAACTCCAACGGCGAGACCACCATCGACGCGGTCACCGGCGACGTACGGGTGCGCGGGGCCAACGGCGACATCCGCGTCGAACGGGCCGGCGCCGGCGTCGACGCGAAGACGTCCAACGGCAGCATCCGCCTCGGCGAGGTGGCGCGCGGCTCGGTCGTGCTCGGCACCGCCATGGGCAACCTGGACGTCGGCATCGCCGAGGGCACCGCCGCCTGGCTGGAAGTGAAAACCGACTTCGGGAAGGTCCACAACCTGCTGAAGACCGCCACCCAACCCGACGACGCCGACGAGACCGTCGAGGTGCGCGGCCGCGTCTCCTACGGCGACATCACCATCCGCCGCTCCTGACCCACTCCTGGCTCCAAGAGAGGGACACCATGACCTCCACGCAGCCCCGGCCGGCGATCGCCGCCACCGGGCTCCGCAAGGCGTACGGCGATCACGTCGTGCTCGACGGCATCGACCTGCACGTACCGGCGGGAACGGTCTTCTCGCTGCTCGGCGCGAACGGCGCAGGGAAGACCACCACGGTCAAGATCCTGTCCACGTTGATCCGACCGGACGCCGGGGACGCCCGGGTCGCCGGGCACGACCTCACCCGCGACCCCGACGCGGTCCGCGCCGCGATCGGCGTCACCGGCCAGTTCTCGGCGGTGGACAACCTGCTCACCGGCAAGGAGAACCTGCGACTGATGGCCGACCTGCACCACCTCGGCCGGGCCGACCGCCGCCGGCGCGTCGCCGGACTGCTCGACCAGTTCGACCTGACCGGGGCGGCCGGCAAACCGGCGTCGACCTACTCCGGCGGTATGCGGCGGCGGCTCGACCTGGCGATGACCCTGGTCGGCAACCCGCGAGTGATCTTCCTCGACGAGCCGACCACCGGGCTCGACCCGCGCAGCCGGCGCACCATGTGGCAGATCATCCGGGACCTGGTCGCCGACGGCGTCACCATCTTCCTGACCACCCAGTACCTCGCCGAAGCCGACGAACTGGCCGACCGGATCGCGCTGCTCGACCACGGGCGGGTGGTCGCCGAGGGCACCGCCGAGGACCTCAAACGCCGCATCCCCGGCGGACACATCCGGCTGCGCTTCGCCGACCAGCGACGCCTCGACACGGCCACCTGTGTCCTCGGCCAGACACCCGGACGCTCGGCCAGGCATCCCACTCACTCGGTCAGGTCACCCGCGACCCCGACCCGCTCGCTCTGCGGGTGCCCAGCGACGGCAGCCTGCAGGCGCTGAAGACCCTGATCGGTCGGCTCGACGACCACGCTGTCGAAGTCGACGAACTGTCCGTACACACCCCCGACCTCGACGACGTCTTCCTCGCCCTGACCGGCGACCCCACCGACAACGACAAGGTGACCACCCGATGAGCGCCCACGCCCTGACCGGCCCGACCACCGCCGCCGGCCTGCGTACCCACCCGCTGCGCGACTCGGTGACGATGCTGCGTCGCAACCTCAGACGCATGCTGCGCTACCCGTCGATGACCGTGACCCTCGTCGGGATGCCCGTCGTTTTCCTGCTGCTGTTCGTCTACGTGTTCGGCGGCACCCTCGGCGCCGGGCTCGGCGAACTCGGTGCGACGATGTCCGGCGGGACGCTCCCCGGCGGCGGGGCCGGCGGGCGCGCCGCGTACGTCAACTACGTGGCACCGGCGATCATCCTGATGACCGTGACGACCACCGTCCAGGGGACGGCGATCTCGATCGCGATGGACATGACCGAAGGCATCATCGGCCGATTCCGTACGATGCACATCGCCCGCGTCTCGGTGCTGACCGGACACGTCCTGGGCAGCATGGTCCAGGCGGCGGTCAGCCTGGCGGTCGTCATCGGCGTCGCGCTGCTGGTCGGCTTCCGGCCCACCGCCGGGCCGGTCGGGTGGCTGGCCGCCGCCGGATTCCTGCTGGTGGTGACCTTCGCGCTCGTCTGGCTGTCCGTCGCGCTCGGCCAGGTGAGCCGCAGCGTCGAGACCGCCAGCAACCTGCCGATGCCGCTGATCCTGCTGCCCTTGCTCGGCAGCGGGTTCGTCCCCACCGACTCGATGCCGGCCGGGCTGCGCTGGTTCGCCGAGTACCAGCCGTTCACCCCGATCATCGAAACCCTGCGCGGCCTGCTGATGGCCGAGTCGGTCGGCAGCAACGGGTGGATCGCGCTCGCCTGGTGCGCGGCCATCGCGCTCGGCGGCTACCTCTGGTCGAAACGGCTGTTCAACCGCGAGCCCTGAACCCTGACTGTGGCTGATGCCTGCTGCGGCACAACTATGCCGCAGCAGGATCAGACCCTTCTGCGGTACGGCGCGCTCGGCCCGGCGTCCGGGCGGCCGCTGGCGTTCGCGTCGGTGGCACAGCGGCGACGAGGACCGCGGTGACGGTGAGCAGCCCGGCCAGCCAGGCCATCGGGCGCAGGCCGACCATCGTGAAGCCGAGCCACGGCGGCGCCCACGGGTCGCCGCCGGTGATCGCTGCGTGGCTGGTGGCCAGCCCACCCACCGCCAGAGCGGGCAGGCTCAAGACGGCGGCAGCTCCGAGCAAGGAGACGGCGACGACCCGGACCCAGGCACGTCCGCTGGTGTGCGCATCGAGCTGCCGAAGGGCAAGCAACGTGGTGATCAGGGCGACGAGGAATCCGGTGACCGCCAGCGGCCAGACCCACCACGGCCGCGCGCGGCCAACGTCGATCACGAAGCTCGTGGCGTCCCGCGCAGACAGACGCACGGCGACACCGTCCCGGGTCGCCGTGAATGCGTCGTAGTCACCTCGGGCGCGGAATCGCTCGGCATCCCAACCGGCAGCCGTGAGCCGGTCGACCGCCTCGCTGACCAGACGGCCGTCGGAGGTCGACGCCGGACCGAACGGCAACGGCACCCTGACGGTCCCGGCGACGTAGCCGTCACCTCCGACGAGCAGGGTCCAGGCACTGTCGACAGCCGGCGGAAACCCGTGCCGGTCACCGTTTCGGGTCGGCTCACCCACCTCGACGTCGGGAAACGCGACAGCGGCCATCTGTCGAGCTGCCGCCGTGTCGGTGGTCGGCCCTGCCGTCTGCCAGCCCAGCCACGAGCCGAACACGGCACCGACAAGACCAGCCGACGTCGCAAGAATCAGATAAGCGATCTTCACCTTGTGTCCAGCAGGTAGAGGTGCAGGCCGATCCCGGCTGTGCCGGGGTTGTCGCAAGGGGCATTTCCGGACATGAACTCCCGTTGATCTCGGCGGTGACGTCGATGCCACCGATTCTATCGGAGTTCGTCCGTCCGATCTCGGCATGAATACCTCTCCTTCCCGGCTGTTGGGTCGGTTGTCTGACCTGCCGACGTTGTGGGCCGAGTGGTCGCGGGTCGCCGCCGGCACCGCACTTGCCGGAGCGGACGGCGTGACCGTCGCCGAGTTCGCCCACCACCTCGGGCCACGACCGGAGTCGCTGTCCGCGCTGCTGCGCAGCGGCGAATACACCCCGCAGCCCCTTCGACTGATGACCGTCACCCGTGGTGGCGAGCGCCGCGACCGGGGCATTCCGACCGTCGCCGACCGGGTCGCCCAGCGCGCTTTCCTGCACGTCGCCGGCGACCGGTGGGAGACCCGCCGCGCCGAGGTCAGTTTCGCGTACCAGCGGGGTCGTTCCTGGGTGGACGCGCTGACGATGGCTCTCGCGTACCGGGACAAGGGGTTGCGCTACGTGGTCCACGCGGACATCGCGGATTTTTCGCCAGCGTCGACCACCAGCTCCTGCACGAGATGGTCAGCGGCAGTCACGCCGACCCGGCGGTTAGCCGGTTCGTACGCGGCTGGTTCACCGCGCCGATACGGACCGCCACCGGTCTGCGTACCCGGGTCCGGGGTGTTCCCGAAGGCGCGCCGATCAGCCCGACCCTGGCCAGTCTCGTCTGCGGCTGCACTCGGACAAGACGCAGATCACCGCGTTCGACGCCGGATTCAGCATGCTCGGCCGGGTGTTCAACGGCGAGTACGGCCAGCCCGAGCAGCCCAACGCGGACTGGACCCACCCGCTGCTCAACACGCCGCAGCGGGGCAAGCTGTCGGCCAGCAACGGGAGCCGGCGATGATCGGCAAGGCGTTCCACGTGATCGGCCCGGACTGCGTCCTCGGCCGGCGCGAGTCATCCCCACCAAGATCGCCAACCAGGCGACGCTGCTGCGCCGCCGCGCGAAACGCAGCAGTGACCCGGAGACGGTGTGGGCGGCGGTCACCCGGCTCGCCGAGTCCGCGCTGATCTCGCGGTATCAGGCCCGGCTGGCCATGCCGGCCCGCGAATGGCCGGCCCCCGCCGACCAGCCGACCTACCACCAACTGGTACGCCGCCAGGCGCTGCGGCTTCGCGGCTGGCTGCTCGACGAGCAGGCGCAGTTCCGGCCGTTCCGCTGGAGGTGACCGTCATGCAGCCCAGCTGGTGGACCGTCACCTTCGACCTGCCCGACGACCGCGATCGCCGGCAGCTGACGACGTTGCTGCGCCGCCACGGCGTACGAGTGCTGTACAGCGTCTTCACCATCCGCATGGGTGACGCGCACCTGGACCGGCTGCTCGTCGCCAGCGCCGAACAGTTCACCGGCGGCGGGCACCTGCTGGCCCTGCCGTCCTGCCCGGACTGCGAAACCGCCGGGTACGGCATACCGCTGGAAGTCCTCCCCGAGCAGGGCTGGGCCGGCTGGTGAACCGGCCGGTGCTCGTCGTCTACGACATCGTGAACGACCGCCGCCGCGCCGAGGTACGCGCCCGGCTCGGCCCGATCGCCGACCGCTTCCAGTACAGCGGGTGGCTGCCGGCCCGCCAGCCACACCGCCTCACCCGTCAATCCGGCTGGACCGCCCACTGAACGGGGCCGCCGATCTACAGGGGTCGCCAACGTGGCTGGCAAGGCACCGCGCGGTACGGTTCCCGTGTGGAGCGGATCACGCTGCATGACCACCGCGATGACGCGGGCAGGGCGCTGGAGTCGGTCGAGCGCACCGGTGAGCCGGTCGTCATCACCACGCACGAGCGGCCTGTGGCCGTGCTGGTCGGGATCGACGAGTGGGAAGAACTCGAAGCGTTCCGGGACAGCAGGGACGCTGCGGTGATCGCCCGCTCCCGCGCCGAAGGGCAGTTCGTGCCGCTGCCTGCGGCGCTGGAATCGCTCGGCGTCGAACCTCGTGCAGTTCAAGCTGTGGCTGGGGCGGGTCGGTGAGGAGAATCGAGGCCATGAGCAGCTTTCCAGCCACAGGTCGGCGCAAGTCCACGCGGTCCGGCGGCGACGACAACTGCGTTGAGGTGAACGTGACGGGTGATCGGGTGGGCGTGCGGGACAGTAGGGCCGGCCCGGCGGGTCCGATTCTCAACTTCAGCCGTACGTCGTTCGCCTCGTTGCTCCACAGCCTGCCGGCCAGGCAGGGGTACCCCCAACGGTCGTGATCCGCGTTTCCGGTTGCTGGCCGCGCGTGGGGTGGCGGCGGCACCTGCCGATCGGTCGGCTGATGTGGCTGCTCGGGTACGCCGACGACCAGCGCGGCTGGCGCGACGAGACGGTCGGGCTGGCCGAGGAGACCGACCTGGTGCCGGCCATGGCGGTCGCCTTCACCACCGCCTGCTCGGCCGCGTTCGCGGCCGGGTTGCTGCAGGGCTACCAGGTACGCGAGGAGGCGTTGCCGGTGCTGCGGGGCCGGATCCGGGAGGCGTGGGCAAGCCCGGTGAGGCCGCCGGGCCGGGCCGGCCGCCGAACAGCGACGTCTACCAGATGCTGGCGTACTGCACGACGTACGGGCTGACCCGGGGCCACCTGGTGTACGCCGCCGGTGGCCCGACGTCCGGCAGTTATCAGCTGACCGGTGCCGGGATTCGGGTTGACGTGCACCCGGTCGACCTGTCCGTGCCGAACGGATATCCGGTTGCCGGCGGCTGAGACGATCATGCGGTGCCGAACCCCACCGCCGAACTGCTCGCCGCCCTCGACCCGCTGACCCACCACGCCGGGACGTCCGCCCTGGCCGGGCACACCCGCCGACTGGCCGCCGCCGGGCACCTGCCCGCCGTGCTCGCCGAGCTGGCACGCGGTGACGCCTACCAGCGGTTCCTCGGCCTCACCATGGCGGTGATCGTCGGCGACCAGGCGACGGTGCGGGCCGGGTTCGTCGACCCGGACCGCCGGCTGTGGGCGGTCGCGGTCACCGCGTACCTGCGCTCCGGCTGGGCCGACCCCGACGAGGTGGCGGCGCTGCTGCACGATGCCCCGGCCGACCTGCGGCGCACCGCGTACCGGACGCTGCGGGCCGCCCGCCGCGCCGACCTCGCCGACGCGCTGATCGACCCGGTTCGCGTCCGGTTCGGCGACACCGAGGCCGCCGTCCTGCTGCCGGCCTGCGGCCCGGAGACCGTCGCCCGGCTGCTGCCAGACCTGTCGTACGCCGTCGTCAGCGGCGTCGCGCTGGCCCGCCGGCACCCCACCGTGCTGCTCGACTTCGCGCAGGCGCAGCTCGCCGCCCGGTCCCGCGCCGCCCGCGACACCTGGTGGTCCGAGTGGGGCCGCGCGGTGCTGCACACCGCGCAGCAGCATCCGACGCGGGTGTTCGACCTGCTGGAGCGGTACGCCCCGACGACCTGCCTGCCCGGCGCGACGACCGCGTACGGCGTACTGGCCGGCGCGGATCCGGCGCGGACCCTGCGGCTGCTCACCGCCCCGGCGCGGGCCGGCTGGCTGCGCCGCCAGCAGCTGCCGTCCGGGCTGCTGGACCGGCTGCGCGACGCCGACCTGGCCGACCTGACGCCGCTCGGGGTACGGCTGCGCGGCACCGACCACGCCTTCGCCCGGCTGCTCGCCGCGCTGGCACCGGCTCGCCGCGGCGAGCTGTACGACGCGGTGACGGCCGATGTGGACACCGCCGACCTGCTGCTGTCGGAGCAACTGCTGACCGTGCTGCCGCACCGCTGGCAGCACCGGGAGGCCCGCCGGGTGCTCGGCCTCGACCGGGTCCGGGCCAGCGAGGAGTCGACGCTGACGTACACCGCGTTCCTGCCCTGGGCCGAGGCGGAGTCGGCGCTGGTCGCGGCGGCTCGGCGGCCGGATGCGACCGCCCGGGGCACCGGCTACGCGCTGCTGCTGGCCGCCGCCGGGCGCAGCGGTGATCCGGCGGCCGTCGTCGCCGCCGTCGAGCAGCTGCGCCGGCTGCGCAACGACCAGGACCCGGTACGGGCCCGCGCGTTCACCGCGTTGTCGCAGGTCGTCGGCCTGCTCACCCCGGCGACGGTGCCGGCGCTGACCGACGTCGTCACCCAGGCGGTGGCCGCCCGGGACACCTCGTCGGCCAGCCTGACGGCGCTGGGCGGGCTGGCCGGGCAGGTGCTGCGCCGGCACACAGCCGACCCGGCGCTGGTCGGCTGGGCGATGCAGACCTTCGAGACGCTGTACGACGGCCGGCAGTTGCCGTTCCTCGGCCGACTCGACCAGGTGCTGCGCCGGGGTCAGGAGCACGACCTGTTCACCCGGATCGCGCCGTGGATCGAGGGCGCGGCGGCCCGGGACCGGTACGAGCCGCTGTTCGCCGTCGCCTGGTCGCTCGGCCGGCGCGCCTGGCGGCTGCCGCACCTGCAGCGGCTGCTGCGCCGGGCGATCCGCCCCGGCGTGGTGTCGTCGGTGTTCCGCCGGGCGGTGACGTTGTGGCTGGCCGACCCGGCGACCCGGGCCGACCGGGTCGGCGAGGTGCTCGCCGTCGATGCGTCCACGGTGGAGATCCACGAGGTGTGGCAGGCGATCTGCACCCGCCGCACCGACCTGCTCGACGAGGTGTTCACCACGCCGCCCGGTAAGCGGACCGGCAAGTTCCTCTCCGCCGGTGCCCGCTGGGTGCCCGGCCCGGCGCACCGGGTCGCCCGGTGGCTGCCCCGCCACCAGCGGGCGTACGCCGACCTGCTGGCGTCGATCGCCGCCGACCGGAGCATGGCCAAACACCATCGGGTACGGGCGATCAGCTGCGCCGCCCCGGTACCCGGTGCCGGCTGGGCGGTCGTCGCCCGGCACCTCGACGCGGCGGACGTCACCCTGGCCGAGGCGGCGCTGGCCGCGCTGGCCTGGACCGACCGGCCGGACGAGGCGCTGCCGGTGCTGCTGCGGCACGTCGACGACGACCGGGCCCGGGTCGCCGTCTACGCGGCCGGCCGTACCGCCCGGCTCGTCGCACCGTCCACACTGGTTGCCACCCTCACCGACGTGGCCCTCGGCGCCGGCAAGGTGACCAGCCGCAAGCAGGCGCTGCGGCTGCTCGCCCGGTACGGCCCACCGGAGGCGTTCGACGTGGTCACCGCGGCGTACCAGCGGGAGGACCAGCACCCCGACGTGCGGGCCGCTGCGGTCGCCGCCGCCCGGCAGCGGCCCGACGTGCCGGCCAGCTGGGCGATCCTGGCCGGGGCGGCTGGTGTCGGCCGGCCCGATTCGGCGGCCGACGGGTCCGACTCGCCGGTGTCGTCGCGGGCCGAGGTGTCGGCGCTGCTGGACGCACCGCCGTCGACCATCGCCGAGCCGGACCGCCCCCGGTACGCCGCACTGGTCGTGGCCGCCACCAGCAACCCGGATCCGGAAGCGGCCCGGCTGGCCTGGATGGCGTTGCCGGCCTGGGCCCGCTGGGCACCCGAGTTGACCGGGTTGACCGTCGCCGCCCTGACCGACCTGGACGACCCGCACCGGTGGGCGTCGGCGATGCGGGTGGTGACCCGGCTGCTCGACGAACCGGCGGCGGCAGCGGCAGCGGATGGATCGCCGTCGGCAGCTGACGGGTCGCCGCCGGCGGTCGATCGGTCGCCGTTGGTGGTCGCGGTGGACGCGCTGGCCCGGCTGGACCGGTCCGACGACCGGCCGGGTGACCCGGCGGGGGACCGGCCGGCCCGGCGCCGCCTCGACCGGCTCGTCGACGCGGCGGTGCGCTGGTGCCGCGACGCCGACCCGGACACCGACCGGACGGCGGTGCGGGCCGCCGCGCGTACCCTCGTCGGGTTTGCCGATCTGATCCCGCAGGCGGCGCGGCTGCTCACCCACCTGGTGCCGCTGGCCGCACCGACCGCGCCCCCGGTCGTGGCCGAGCTGGCCGCGCTCGCCGACCTGGTCGCCGACCGGCCGGTGCTGGCCGGCCGGCTCGCCGAGACGCTGACCGACCAGGTACGCCGGGCCGAGAGCAGCTGGGACCCGGCGGTGCTGACGGCCGTCGTCGGGACGCTCGCCGAGCGGGGTGACCTGGCGGCCGGGTTGTTCGCGGTGGCGCTGGTCCGGGCCGGTGACCGGTACGGCTGGTCGCCGCCGTGGCGGTCGCCGCTGCACCGGCTGCGCCGCCATCCGGTGCCCGACGTCCGGTCGGCGGCCCTCGACCTCGCGATGGCGTCCGGCTGAGTCCGACCGGGCGTTGGCCTTGCCCGGCTGCCGCACCATGATCGGCAACCGGCAGGTCGGTGCCGGTCAGGCGTTCGGGAGACGAGGGGTAAGCGTGCAGCGAACGGGGCGGTCGCGGCCGTACGGAGGTATCGGGTCGGGCCGGTGGGTCCGGGCGGTGGCCGGTCTCGTCGCGGCCGCCGTCACGGTGACGGCCGTCACCGGCTGCTGCGACGACGAACGGATGGCCGCCTTCGAGGAGGCGATCATGCCGATCGTCGTCGAGATCGCCAAGGAATCTGTGGCGGCGCTGCCGGCGCCGTACCGGATCGTCGCCGAGGTCGGCATCTACGCCACCGAGGAGGCGGCCCGCGAGCAGGCTACCGACCAGGACGCCACCTATCTGATGATCAACCAGACGAGCGACGGTACGCAGCGGGTAAGTGTCTTCCGGATCGACACCACCCGCAAGTTGCGGTGACCGGCTCGTCTTCGACGGTGACGACCTGCACTACGACCTGGACACCGGGCGGTTCGGCGACCCGGAGCAGGATCCGGAGTTCGCTGCGGCGGTGGATCTGGTGGAGCCCCGGTCCGCCGGCACCTGGAGCTCGCTGACCGGCGGCCAGGCCGCCCTGCGTAACGGCGCACAGGCCGCAGACTGGGACGAAGGTACGCCGACCCTCGGCGGCTGCGCGTCACTGCCCGACTCGGCCTGGAACGACGAGGAGGTCGTCCAGGGCATGTTCAGCGGCAACCGGTGGCGACGGCTGTTTCCGGTCTACTGCATCCGGACCAGCGACGGGCGGTACGGCACCCTCACCCAGCGCACGTCGGTCGACGGCGAGGAAGGCCCGCTGCAACTGGAGTACGTGCTGTGGAAGAAGCCGGGCGACTGATCATGGTCGGCGGCGTCCCGTTTGCGCGGTTAGGCCCGTCTGCGCGGTTCGGTGCGGCGCGGCGGGCGGGTGGCGAGGCATCCGGGCTCTGGTGGAACATCGGCCGGCCGGGCGGCGTTGGATCCTGGCGTTGGACCGAGTAGGCGAGCGGCCCGGCTGATCTGCCGGGCCTGATCCGCCTGATCCGCCTGGTCTGTCGCCCGGCGTGGGTACGGCCGGATCTGCGGCCCCGCCCGGTGCGGAATGCCGGGCACCCCCGGATGGTTGTATCCGGTGCGCCGGTGAGACCGCCCCCCCGCCTGGACCGGCGGGTGTGCGCAGGTCGGAGCGCATCATTTGAGTTCGACTTTTTTGTGCGTGTTCTGTTCTGTCCCGTTCGTGACCGGTTATCGACCCGGTGGGTCCGGTGTCCGGTTCATCCCCCTCGGAACGGAGATTCTGCTATGAACACGATCTTCCGTAAGTCTGCTCTGTCGGTTGCTGGTCTGCTGACCGCTGGTGGTGTGGTGGTGGCTCCTGCCATGGCGGCGCAGGCCGCTGGTCCGGGTGCCGCCGATGGTGGTGCGCGTGAGGTGGCGGTGGAGTACGAGGCGCAGCCGAATTTCTACTACTGCGGTCCGGCGGCGACGCGGATCGCGTTGACGGCGCAGGGTCATGCTCCGTCGCAGGACGAGGTGGCGGGCAAGCTGGGGACGACCGAGGCCGGTACCGATTCGGCTGAGGAGACGACCCGGGTGCTCAACGAGATGATCGGTGAGGCCGAGTACGAGACGACCGCGATCGGCACGGACGCCGCCAAGCCGGAGCACGTGGAGAAGCTGCGGGCCGATGTGCGGGAGGCCGTGGACGACGACCGGGCCGTGGTCGCGAACATCATGGGTACGGCGACCGACGTCGACGGGGTGGCGCACTCGTACGAAGGTGGGCACTACCTGACGGTGACGGGTTACCGCGACGGTGGCGACACGGTGAAGATCGCCGACCCGTACTTCGAGGGCCAGGAGTACTGGATGGACCTTGACGCGCTGGCTGACTGGGTCGCCGCACGCGGCTACTCCGCCTGAGTCGTCCCTGAGTCACGTCCCTGAGCTCTGCCCAGGTCGAACCCGATGAGGTTGCTTGACCGGTCCGCTGGCCGGGTCCCGTACGCCGGGATCCGGCCAGCGGCGTTTGGCGTGCCTGACGTTGCATTTTCGTCGGTGGCAGGGTGTACTGTGAAGCAGAGGTTAGAACGGGTGTTCGATAACAGGTAGCTCTGCTGGTTGGGTCCGCCGGTCAGCAACGGCACCACCGGAGTCGACACCCGTCCTGGCCGCCGGGAGGAGCGATTCGCGGCGCGAGTCCCGGCAGTGCGGCGCCGCGAGCCGCACGCCCCGGCACTGGACTTTCGCGGGTCCAGCGCCACCAGGCAGGACCGCTGCCCGCCGCCCCCGACCCCCGGGCGGCGGGCAGCGGACCCCCGCCAGCATCGTCGGTGCGGATGCGGTGTGGGGAAGCATCCGCATCCGCACCGACGACGCCCCGCCGACGTCTTCCTCCGTGGGCGGGCACCCGAACAGGTGAAACGCGCGGAGGAGGATCCATGCCGACCACTTCGGCACCGGCCCAGGCACCCACGGTGCCGGCGCACCTGCTGCCCAACCGCACCCCGGCCCAGTTGCTCGTCCTCGCCCGGCACGGGCTGACTGAAGCGGGCAACACCCGCCCCGACGGGCTGCGGTACGCGGCAGCCCACCTGGCCGCCCTGCGCGCCGCCGCCGCGATGCTCGCCGCCCGCGCCCGGCCCGCCCCCACCCGCCGCAACCGGGTCACCAGTGTCTGGGCCCTGCTGATGATGGTCGCCCCCGAGATGGCCGAGTGGGCCACCTTCTTCGCCGCCGGCGCCAGCAAACGGGCCGCCGCCGAAGCCGGCATCCCCCGGGTGGTCACCGGCCGGGAAGCCGATGACCTGCTGCGCTCCGCCGGGCAGTTCGTCTCCCTGGTCGAGGACACCCTCGGGCTGGCCCACCAACCAGCTCTCGACGGCCTGGCCGCTGCCTGACCGACCAACCCACGCAGGCGTGACTTCTGTTGCCGCTGGCACTCGTGGTGCCGGCGGCGATCACGCGCACACCACCACCAACACAACACCGTGTAAGCGGAACACCCGGGGGAGAGAAGCAGGATGGCAGGGCGAATGGTGGCCGGCACGGCGGCGTTGTCCGCCGTCGCCGCCGGCCTGGTCCGCCCGGCCAGTGCGCTCGCTGGCGGCGCCGGATCAGCGGCGACGGCCGGTACGCCGGACCCGACCGGCCTGCCCGGGGCGGGCGGCATCGACCGGGTGCTTCCCGTCCCGACCATGCTCACCGGCCTGCTACCCGGACGAGGGCTGCGCCGCGGCTCCACCGTCAACGTGCTGCCCCACCGGTCGGCCCGGCTCGGCGCGACCTCGCTGCTGTTGGCCCTGCTCGCCGAGGCGTCCCGGGCCGGGCTGTGGTGCGCCGTCGTCGGAGTGCCGGCGCTGGGTGTGACCGCCGCCGCCGAGCTGGGCATCGCCCTGGACCGGCTGGCCCTGGTGCCCAACCCCGGACCGGACTGGCCGGCGGTGGTCGCCGCGCTGATCGACGGGGTGGACGTGGTGGTGGTCGCCGCCCCCGCCGCCGTGACAGCGCAGGTGACTGGCCGGCTCGCCGCCCGGGCCCGGCAGCGGGGCTGCGTGCTGGTGCCCTGCGGCCGGTGGGACGCCCCCGACGTAACCCTGCAGGTGGTGAACGGCCGCTGGGAAGGGCTCGGGCCGGGCCGGGGCCGGCTCCGCCGTCGGGAGATGGTCGTCTCCGCCCGGGGCCGGGGAGCGCTGACCCGGCCCCGGGAGATCCGGATCTGGCTGCCCGGTGGCCCACCCACCCCGGCAGCCGCCGCGCCGGCCGGCGGCATCACCCGCCGGACCCGCCGTGCCGAGCTGACCCTGGTGCAGCGGCGATGAGCCGCACTGAGCTGACCCTGGTGCGGCGCGGATGAACATGGCCACCCCGGCCGGCCGGCCCACCCGGGCGCTGGTCGTCTGGTGCCCCGACTGGCCGGTGACGGCCGCCGAGATCATCGACGGCGTGCCGGCCACCGGGCCGGTGGCCGTCCTGCACGCCAACCGGGTGGTCGCCTGCACCGCGGCTGCCCGCGCCGACGGCGTACACCCCGGGTTGCGCCGGCGGGAGGCGCAGAGCCGCTGCCCCGGGCTCACCGTGCTCGACCACGACCCGGCCCGCGACGCCCGGGCGTTCGAGCCGGTCGTCGCCGCGATCGAACAGGTCGTCGCCGGGGTCGAGGTGCACCGCCCCGGAGCGTGCGCCGTCGCCGCCCGAGGCCCGGCCCGTTACTTCGGCGGCGAGGAGCCCGCCGCCGAGCAGATCATCGAACACGTCGCGCAGGTCTGCGAAGTCGAAAGCCAGGTGGGTGTCGCCGACGGGTTCTTCGCCGCCGGGCTGGCCGCCCGTACCGGCCGGATCGTCCCGCCCGGCGACAGCCGCACGTTCCTGGCCGGGCTGCCGCTGCGGGTGCTCGGCCGACCCGATCTGGCCGGCCTGCTGCGCCGGCTCGGTCTGCGTACCCTCGGGGATTTCGCCGCGCTGCCGGCCCGCGACGTGCTCGCCCGGTTCGGCCCCGACGCGGCGCTGGCCCACCGGCTGGCCGGCGGGCGCGACGAACAGCCGTTCACCCCCCGACAGCCGCCGCCCGAACTGTCCGTCACCGCCGACTACGACGAACCGCTCGACCGGGTCGACGCGGCCGCGTTTGCCGCCCGCGCCCTGGCCGAGCAGCTGCACGACCAGCTCAGCAGGCACGGACTGGCCTGCACCCGGGTCGGCATCGAAGCGGTGACCGCGCACGGCCAGGAACTGCACCGCGTCTGGCGGCACGACGGAATGCTCACCGCCGCGGCGATCACCGACCGACTGCGTTGGCAGCTCGACGGCTGGCTCACCGGCGCCGCCGCCCGTCGGCCGGGTGCCGGCAGCACCGCGTCACCGCCGGCACCCACCGCCGGGATCGTCCGGCTGCGGCTCGTCCCGGACGGGGTGCTCGCCCGGGTCGCCCTGCAACCCGGCCTGTGGGGGGAGATCGGCGCGGAGGACGCCCGGGCCCGTCGGGCGTTGACCCGGGTGCAGGGGCTGCTCGGGCCGGACGCGGTGGTCACCGCCGTGCTCGGTGGCGGCCGGTCCCCGGTCGACCAGGTCCGACTGGTGCCGTGGGGCAACGAACGGGCGCCGGCCCGGTCCGGTCAGCCGCCGTGGCCCGGCCGGCTGCCGCCGCCGGCACCGGCGGTCGTGCTGCCCGCCCCGCTGCCGGCCGAGGTGTACGACGCGGCAGGCGAACCGGTCACCGTCAGCGCCCGGCTGGTGGTCAGCGCCGCGCCGGCCCGGCTCGCCGTCGGTACGGGCCCTGCGGTCGACGTCACCGGCTGGACCGGCCCGTGGCCGCTCGACGAACGCTGGTGGGCGCCGGCCGAGGCGCGCCGCCGGGCCCGGTTCCAGGTCGCGCTCGCCGACGGCAGCGCCCTGCTGATCGCCCGCGCCGACGGGCGCTGGGTGGTGGAGGCCGTCTATGACTGACGACCCGATGGTGGTCGACCCGCTCGCGGTTGACGGCGACGGCGGCGACGCGCCGGGCTGGACCCGCAAACGGGCACCGTACACACCGCCGCCGGGGCTGGCCGCGCCGTCGGCCGCGCCGCTGGTCACCGCCGGGGGCGGGCCGGCCGCCGCCGGGGGCGGGCCGGTCACGCCGTACGCCGAACTGCACTGCCACAGCAACTTCAGTTTCCTCGACGGGGCCAGCCACCCGGAGGAGCTGGTCGAGGAGGCGGTCCGGCTGGGGTTGACCGCGCTGGCCGTCACCGACCACGACGGCTGCTACGGGGTGGTGCGGTTCGCCGAGGCGGCCGCCGCGTACGGGCTGCCGACCGTGTTCGGCGCCGAACTGTCCCTCACCGAGGACAGCACCGGCGCGGGCCGGGGCGGTGCGGACCGGGGCAGGGTAGGCGACCGGCGGGCGGCACCGCGCACCGGGGAGCCGGACCCGGCCGGGCGGCACCTGCTGACGCTGGCCCGTGGCCCGGCCGGGTACGCCCGGTTGGCCCGGGTCATCTCCCGGGCGCAGCTGCGCGGCGGGGAGAAGGGCCGACCCGACTACGGCAGCCTGGAGCAGGTCGCCGCCGCGCTGCGCGACCACGTACTGGTGCTCACCGGCTGCCGCAAAGGGCCGGTGCCGGCGGCGCTGCGTACCGGCGGGGTGGCCGCCGCCGACGCGGAGCTGGACCGGCTGGTGGCGCTGTTCGGCGCGGACGGCGTCGCGGTCGAGCTGACCGACCACGGGCATCCGGACGACGGCGACCGCAACGACGCCCTCGCCGAGCTGGCCGGCGCCCGCAGGCTGCCGACGGTGGCCAGCGGCAACGTGCACTACGCCACGCCGGCCCGGCACCGGATGGCCAGCGTGCTGGCCGCGATCCGGGCCCGCCGTGGCCTGGACGACATCGACGGCTGGCTGCCCGCCGCCGGCGCCGCCCACCTGCGCTCCGGCGCCGAGATGGCGGCCCGGTTCGCCGACTACCCGGGTGCGGTGGCCCGGGCCGCCGGCTACGGCGCCGAACTGGCGTTCGACCTGCAGCTGGTCGCCCCCCGGCTGCCGGACCACCCGGTGCCGGCCGGACACACCGAGATGAGCTGGCTGCGGGAGCTGACCTGGCGGGGCGCGCTGGAGCGGTACGGCCCGCGCGAGGCGCACCCGGAGGCGTACCGGCAGCTCGACCACGAACTCGACATGATCGAACGGCTGGACTTCCCCGGCTACTTCCTGGTCGTGCACGACATCGTGGCGTTCTGCCGGGAACAGGACATCTACTGCCAGGGACGGGGGTCGGCGGCCAACTCGGCGGTCTGCTACGCGCTGCGGATCACCAACGTCGACGCGGTCCGCCACCAGCTGCTGTTCGAACGGTTCCTCGCTCCGGAACGCGACGGCCCGCCGGACATCGACGTCGACATCGAGTCCGGCCGCCGCGAGGAGGTCATCCAGTACGTGTACCGCCGCTACGGCCGGGAACACACCGCCCAGGTGGCCAACGTGATCTCGTACCGGCCCCGGTCGGCGGTGCGCGACGTGGCCCGCGCGTTCGGGTTCTCGCCCGGCCAGCAGGACGCCTGGAGCAAACAGATCGACCACTACGGCGCGGTCGCGGCGGCCGGGGAGGACATTCCGGCGCAGGTGGTGGCGTACGCCGACGAACTGCAGACCTTCCCCCGGCATCTGGGCGTCCACTCCGGCGGGATGGTGATCTGCGACCGGCCGGTGATCGAGGTGTGCCCGGTGGAGTGGGCCCGGATGCCGGGGCGCACCGTGCTGCAGTGGGACAAGGACGACTGCGCCAGCGTCGGCCTGGTCAAGTTCGACCTGCTCGGGCTCGGCATGCTCACCGCGCTGCACGACGCACACGACCTGATCGGCTCCGAACTGGACCTGAGTGCCATGTCGCTGGACGACCCCGAGGTGTACGCGATGCTGTGCCGGGCCGACTCGGTCGGGGTGTTCCAGGTGGAGAGCCGCGCCCAGATGGCCACCCTGCCCCGGCTGAAACCGACCTGCTTCTACGACCTGGTCGTCGAGGTGGCGCTGATCCGTCCCGGCCCGATCCAGGGCGGCTCGGTGCACCCGTACATCCGCCGGCGCAACGGCCAGGACCCGGTGACCTACCCGCATCCGCTGATGCGCAACGCGCTGGAGAAGACCCTCGGCGTGCCGCTGTTCCAGGAGCAGCTGATGCAGCTGGCGATCGACCTGGCCGGCTTCGACGCCGCCGGCGCCGACCAGCTGCGCCGGGCGATGGGGTCGAAACGGTCGGCGTCTCGGATGGCCGCCATCCGCGACCGGCTGTACGCCGGGATGGCCGGCCGGGGCATCACCGGTGAGCTGGCCGACGACCTGTACGTGAAGCTGAGCGCGTTCGCCAGCTTCGGGTTCCCGGAGAGCCACGCGATGAGCTTCGCCTACCTGGTGTACGCCAGCGCCTGGCTCAAGCGCTACCACCCGGCGCCGTTCCTGGCCGCGCTGCTCAACGCCCAGCCGATGGGGTTCTACTCGCCGCAGACCCTGGTCGACGACGCCCGCCGGCACGGGGTACGGGTGCACCGGCCGGACGTCAACGCCAGCGGTGCGGCGGCCACCCTGGTCGTCGACGCCCGTACCCGGTGGGGTGGCGCGTCGGGGGAGCCGCCGCACCGGTGGGGGGTCGGCGGCCCGCAGGTGCGCCTCGGCCTGTCGGCGGTCCGCGGCATCGGCGACGAGCTGGCCGAACGGATCGAGGCCGAGCGGGCCGCGCACGGGCCGTACCGGGACATGCCGGACCTGGCCCGCCGGGTCGGGCTGACCGCCGCCCAACTGGAGGCGCTGGCCACCGCCGACGCGTTCGCCTGTTTCGGGCTGACCCGTCGGCAGGCGCTGTGGGGGGCCGGGGCGGCCGCGCAGGAACGCGCCGACCGGCTGCCCGGGGTCGCCGTCGGGGTCGCCGCGCCGACCCTGCCCGGTCTGGACGAGGTGGACGCGTTGATGGCCGACGTGTGGGCCACCGGGCTGTCACCGGACACCCACCCGGTGCGGTTCGTCCGGGACCGGCTGGCCGCCGCCGGGGCGGTGCCGATCGCCGCTCTGGGTCGGGTCGTCGCCGGCACCCGGGTCCGGGTCGGTGGCATCGTCACCCACCGGCAGCGCCCAGCGACCGCCAGCGGGGTGACGTTCGTGAACCTGGAGGACGAGACCGGGATGCTCAACGTGACCTGCTCACCCGGGCTGTGGCAGCGCTACCGGACAGTGGCCCGGTCCAGCGCGGCCCTGCTGGTGCGGGGCCGGCTGGAGAAGGCCGAAGGGGTGATCAACCTGGTCGCCGACCGGCTGGACGCGGTGACCACCCCGGTCAGCCCGACGTCCCGGGACTTCCGCTGACCGCCGGATCCGCCGCGCGCAGGTCAGCTCGGCGACGGGCCGGGTACCGACGGGCTGGGTGCCGGGGTGGTGTCGGGGCTCGGGGGCAGCGCCGGCAGCTCGAACGGGTTCCGCTCAGGACAGAACGGGTAGGTGTACTGCACGTTCGAGTCGCGCAAGGTGATTCGGCCGCCCATACGCGAGAGGCTCTGCCCGACCCGCAGCTGCTCCAGGCCTGGCAACTCACACCAGTTCGGGAAGCCGAGGAGGATCGGCTCGCCGTTCTCGTCGAACAGCCGGGCGCCCTCGATCAGCCGGCCCTGGCTGTCGTAGACGTAAACATCCAGTGGAGACGCTGAAGACGGCAACGGGGGACTGAGGTAGGCCGCACCACCGTTCGACTCCATCACGACGACCGGACCTTCTTCCGCCGGCGGGAAGAGTACGAACGCGGCTGAGCACAGCACCACCAGGGCGCTGGCCACCACAGTCGCCCGCCGGGGCCACCGGGACAGTCGCTGTCCCCGGCGGCCGAGCCAGACGGAGCCGATCGTCATGCCGGTGAGCACCAGCACCCCGGCCGCGATGCTGCCGCCGGGCGCGGGCAGCGGTCCGACCAGCTCGCCGGCGGCGAGGTACGCGAACAGCGTCGCCGCCAGGTAGCCGCGCAGCACCCACCAGCTGGGGCGCAGCGACCGCAGGAACTCGCTGGCGGTGCCGTAGCCGAGGACCGGCCCGATCCGGCGGTCGATCCGGCCCAGCCGGTCGCGGGTGACATGCCAGGCGACGGCCGCCCGGTGGCCGACCCCCGGCGTCGCCGCCGGGGCGTCCAGCGCGGCACTGGTACGCAGTTCGGCGGCGTACTCCGTCGGGTCGCCGAGCCGGTCGACCAGCGTGCCGTCGCCTTCGGCGAGCACCTCGGCGAGGTGCTCGGGCAGATCCTCGAGCAGTTCGCCGCGGACCTGGTCCGGCAGGTCGGCCAGCGCGGACCGGACCTGCTCGACGTAGTGCGTGATCTCAGCCTGCGTCGCGGCGTTCACGCCGCCACCCCCCGATCGTCAAGTAGGTTGTCCATCGTCGTGGCGAAGCTGCGCCAGGTCTTGCCGGAGCGGGTCAACTGGTCACGCCCGGCGCCGTTGAGCGAGTAGTACTTGCGGTGCGGGCCCTCCTCGGACGGGACCACGTAGGTGGTGAGCAGACCGGCCTGGAACAGCCGGCGCAGCGTGCCGTACACCGAGGCGTCGCCGACCTCGGTCAGCCCGGCGGTGCGTAGTCGCCGCAGGATGTCGTAGCCGTAGCCGTCCTCGTGCTGCAGCACAGCGAGGACGGCCAGGTCGAGCACCCCTTTGAGAAGCTGGGTGGTATCCACGCCTCACAGACTACTTCGCAGTGCGATGTACCGTCAATCGCGGAGTACCGCCCCGGCGACCACCGGCGCGCCCGGATCTGGCCGCACCGCACCGGGGTGGGCCGCACCGGACCGAGTGGGACCGGGTCGGGCCGATAGGCTCGCGCGAGTGGAACTGACACACATCCCGGCCGCCCAGGCGGCCGGCCCGCGAACCGCCGTGGTCTGGTCCGTACTGCGTCACGAACTGGACCGGCAGCCCGGCCGCAGGCTCACCGTGGTCGACGTCGGCGGCGGCACCGGTGGCTTCGCGGTGCCGCTGGCCGAGGCCGGACACCAGGTGACCGTGGTCGACGCCAGCCCCGACGCGCTGGCCGCGCTCACCCGCCGGGCCGCCGACGCCGGGGTCGCCGACCGGATCACCGCCGCCCAAGGCGACGGCGACGCGCTCGGCGAGCTGATCGCGCCGGCCAGCGTCGACCTGGTGCTCTGCCACGCGGTGCTGGAGGTGGTCGACGAGCCGGCCCGGGTGGTGGAGTCGCTGGCCACGGTGCTGCGGCCGGGCGGGGCGGCCAGCGTACTGGTCGCCGGCCGCGCCGCGGCGGTGCTGGCCCGCGCGGTCAACGGACATCTCGACCTCGCCGCCGCACTGCTCGCCGACTCACAGGGCGCCGCCGGCGCGCGGGACACGCTACGGCGCCGCTACGACGCCGACCGCGCCGTCGATCTGCTCGCCGCCGCCGGGCTGCGGGTCGAGCAGATCCACGGGGTACGGGTGCTGTCCGACCTGCTGCCGGCGGCCGTCGCCGAGGGCGACCCGCAGGCCCTGCTCGCCCTGGAGCTCGCCGTCGCCGCCCAGCCGCCGTACCGGGACCTCGCCACCCAGCTGCACCTGTTCGCCCGGCGTCCGCTGTGACAGCGGCGGACCCGCCGGCTGCGGAGCTGCTGCGCCCGGTGCGTCCGGAGTACGGCGCGGCCAGCCTCGCCGACGTGCTGCCCAGTGTGCTGGCGGTGCTCGGGGTGCCCGGCGCGAGTGACGTACTCGGCCTCACCGGGCCGCTCACCGGGGTGCGGCGCGTCGTCGTGCTGCTGGTCGACGGGCTCGGCTGGCACCAACTGCCGGCAGCTGGCGAGCACGCCCCGACGCTGGCCGCGCTCGTCGCCGGTCGGTACGCGCGGCGGCTCACCACCGGCTTTCCGTCCACCACGCCGACCAGCCTGGTCAGCTTCGGCACCGGCGCCGCGCCGGGGGCGCACGGGGTGCTGGGCTTCCGCAGCCTGGTGCCCGGCACCGACCGGGTGCTCAACCACGTCGACTGGCGGGACGACCCGGACCCGCGGCGGTGGCAGCCGGTGCCGACCCAGCTGGAACGGGCAGCGGCCGCCGGGGTGGCGGTCACCGTGGTCAGCCGGCCCGAGTTCGCCGGCAGCGGGCTGACGGTCGCCGCCAACCGGGGCGGTGCGTACCGGGGCGCGGCCGACACCGACGCCCTCGCCGCCGGGCTGCTCGACGCGGTCACCGCCGGCGACGCTCCGGTGCTGGTCTCCGGCTACCATCCCGACCTGGACCGGCACGGCCACCTGTCCGGGGTCGGTTCCCCGCCCTGGCGGGCCGCCGCCGCCGACCTGGACCGGCTGCTGGACCGGGTGCTGGCCGATCTGCCCCGGGACGCGGCGCTGCTGGTGACCGCCGACCACGGCCAGCTGGATGTGCCGGCCGACCCGCGACACCGGTTCGACCTGGACACCGACCCCCGGCTGCGGGCCGGCGTGCGGGTGGTCGCCGGGGAGCCCCGCGCCCGCTACCTGCACCCGGTGCCGGGCGCGGTGGGCGACGTCATCGCCGGGTGGCGGGCCGTCCTCGGCCCGGCGGCCCGGGTGGCCGAGCGGGACGAGCTGATCGCCGAAGGCTGGTTCGGCCCGGTGCCACCGGATCATTTGGGCCGGATCGGTGACGTCGTGGTGATCTGTCGGGACCGGTCCGTCGTGGTGGCCACCCGGACCGACCCGGTCGGCTCCGCGCTGGTCGGCTTCCACGGTGGAGTGACCGAGGTCGAGATGGCCGTTCCACTGCTGATCGCCACCGGTGCGGGTCCCGAGTGATTTGCCCGGTTGGGTGTGCTATGGGAGTGAAACTCGCGGTGCGGCAGGCGAGAAAGATCGAGTTCCTGGTGTGACGAGGGCCGGGCAGCGGTGCACTGTCCGGTCGGGCGGCTACTCTGTTACCAGGTGATGACGTCCGCCGGACGGAAAATCAACCTAGGCGGTCCGTCGTCCGGCTTTCCGACCCGCGACCCCCCTCGTAGACTTGCGGGTAAGCAGCCGGTTGGCTGCCACGGTCTGTCGGTCCGACCGGGCTGACCAACGTGACCGGGGAGGAGTGCCGTGCCGCTCTCGGAGCACGAGCAGCGGCTGTTCGAGCAGATCGAGCGGTCGCTTGCCGAGGACCCCAAATTCGCCTCGGCCGTGCGCGCCAGCGACCCGCGTTTCCACACGCGGCGTCGCCTGCTCGTCGCTGCCGGTGTGATCATCATTGGCCTTGCCCTGGTCGTTTACGGCACAGTGAGCAAAGTGCCACTGCTCGGTGTGGCCGGCTTCGTGGTCATGCTCGGGGCAGCGGCGTTCGCCATGCAGTCCCAGCGCAAGTCGAACTCGCCCGACCTGCGGGTGGTCGGCGGGACCACGCGCCGGAAGACCCGCAGCGGGCGACGGTCATCGCTGATCGACCGGCTGGACGAACGCTGGCGCCAGCGGCCGGAGGGCCACCGCTGACCTAGCCGGCGGGCATCAGCCGCCCGGTCCGGCGTGACCGGGCGGTCGTGTCGTGCCCACCTACCGGCCCGCCACGCCGGGCAGCGGCGGTCGGCCACGGATCTCGTCGACTGACCGTGCTGCTTGACTGACCGCGCTGCGATCGAGCGTCCCGGCACGTGGGCGATTATGCCCGGTACGCCGACCCGAGGTGGCGGTTTCGCGAAACCCAGTCGGTGTGACTCGACAGACCGGCCGGTCCGCACACCCGAGACGGGTCAACGACCCGCCCGGTTGGCCAACAGCCGGCGCGGACTCAACCGCGCCGCCGCGTCGCGCCACCGGCCGACGACCGAGAACACCCGGCTGTACGCCTCGACAACTGCGTCCCGCCAGCGCAGCAGTACCGACAGCGGCAGGAGCCGGGCCGCCAGCCGGGTACGCCGACCCACCCCGGCCGCCACCGCCGCCCGTACCCGCCCCAACGCCTCGACCAGCGGCTCGCCCGGCACCGGCTGACGGGCGTACCGGGCCCGCTCCTCCGCCTGGCTGAGCAGATGGACCGCGTCGGCCGCCGCACCGTGGACCGACTCCAGAGCAGCCAGCCGCGCCGCGGTCGCCCGTGGCGTCTCCGACCGGTCGACCGGCATCCGCAGGTCGACCAGGGTGTCGACCAGTTCGCTCCAGACGGCGTGCGCGTGCTGCCGGGCGGCCCCGGCGTCGGCGCCGGTGACCGTCATCAGCGGAGCAGCACCGGCGGCGGCCCCGCTCGCGGCGGGGGAGTCGGTGTCCCGAGCGTCCGTCGGGTCGGTGCCCGCCGGGGTCACCGGAGCCAGGACACGGACCAGCCGCCGACGGCGTACCGTCGCGCGTCGGGCCGCCGGCAGGGCCGCCAACACGAGCACCGCGACCACACCGGCGAGGGTCCACCACGGCCAACGGGGACCGGCGGTGGAATCGGCGGCGGATCCGGCACCCAGCGCACCCGGGTCGAGCTGGCCGGGTCCGGTCTCTGGCAGCGCCGTCGTCGACGGCGCGGCGGACGGGGCCGCGCTCGGTCCGGCGCTCGGGCCGGCGTCCGGCGGGGCGTCCACGTCCGGCGCCCACTCGGAGCGCACCGAGCCGGGGATGCTCGCCGCCGGGGTCGGGTCGAACGGCACCCAGCCGAGCCCGGCGAAGTAGACCTCGGTCCACGCGTGCAGGTTGAGGTTGGTCAGTGTGTACGTGTTCTCCAGCCGCTGGGAGCCGTTGGTGAAACCGAACGCCACCCGGGCCGGCACGTCCGCGGCGCGGACCAGCCACGCCATCGCGGCGGCGTACTGCTGGCAGAAACCGACCTTGTTGTCCAGGAAGTTGACGATGTCCTGGCTGGCCGTGCCGCCCTCGGTAGCCAGGCTGTAGGTGAAACCGTTGTCCCGGGAGAAGTGCTCGTAGATGGCCAGCACGCGGTCGTAGTCGCTGCGCGCGCCGGCGGTCAGCTCCCCGACCAGCTCGGTCACCTGCGGCACCTGCGGCACTGCGGTGAACGCCTGCCGCAGGTCGTCGTCGGCCGGCAGCGGTTGGGACCGGCGTAGTGCCCCCGGGGTGTAGCTGGTGCGGACGTACTCGAATCCGTAGGTCATGTTGCGGGCCCGCGACCGGCCGGAGAAGACGATCTGCGCGGTGAGGTCGTAGGCCCAGCTGCCATCCACGTCGCGCATCTGCACCGGCACCGCGTAGGTCGGCAGCAGCGCCATGTTGAAGTTTCCGGTGACCTCGACGGTCGCCTCGTACGCCTGGTGGCTGACCCCGGTGTTGCGGATGTCCGGGTCGGTCCGCGGGTCGGGCAGCGACCGGGCCGAGTCCGGCCGCCCGCGTGGCGGGCGACTGGCGAAACCGTCTTCTCGCAGCTCATCGGCGATGCCGATTCGCAGGTACGCCGGGTCCGGGTCGTTTGTCGTCACCCGGATCATCTCGGTGACCTCGCTCTGGTTGAGCTGGCCGCTCAACGCCGCGAACAGGTTCACCTGGCCGGGTCCGTTGCCCAGCCCGTTGCCCCCGGTCCCGCCGCCGCTGAGGTTGGTCAGCAGCCCGGACGTCATGCCGGGGATGGTCAGCGGGATCAGCACCGCGATGACCACCCCGAGCACGGCGAGCCGGCGACCGGCGGCGGCCAGCGGCGACGGCTCCCAGACGTCAACGTCCCGGCCGTCGCCGGTGAATCGGCGGCCGAACCGACGGACCCGGTCGACGTTGTCGGCCATCAGCAGCCACAGGTAGCCGACCGCGCCGACCACGAACGGTGCCGCCGGAACGCTGTCGACGTAGATCGCCACCGGCACCGAGTAGATCGCCAGCATCGGCAGGCCGGCCAGCGCCGGCCGGCGCAGGGTCACCGTGAGCACGTCGACGACGACCGCGACCGAACCGATCCCCAGCGCGGTGATGAACAGCAGCGCGTCGCCGTCGGGCACCGGTACGCCGTACGCGTGCACGTCTTGCGCCGACTGGGCCAGCAGCGCGCCGAAATGGCCGATCGTCGCCGGCGACGGCAGCACCGCGAGCAACTCGTCGCCGCTGGGGAACAGCCAGGTCAGGGCGAGGAGCAGCGCGCCGATCATGGCCACCGGGTGCAGCCATCCGGGAGCCCGCAACGAGCGGACCAGCATCCCGGCGCCACCGATCATGGTCACGGTGATCGCGCACTGCACCAGCCAGGTCCAGTCCTGGAAGATGGTGGCCATCGGCGCGGCCGCCATCAGGGTGGCTGCCGCCGCGACCAGACCGAGGTGTCTACGGGTGGTCAATTCACTCCTCCGGCTATCGTCTCGGCCAGCGCGGCCCGCCAGGCGAAGCCCTGGGAACCCCGGGCGAGCTGCGGCCACAGCGACGGAAACTGGTCACCGTGGTTCACGCCGATCACCCGCCAGCCGCTCTGCAGCAGCGACAGCGCGGCGGCACCGTGCGCCCGGTCGGCCTCGGTCCGCTCGTCCGGGCTCAGATTCATCCAGGTCGAGCTGTCGATCAGCAGGCCGACGCAGGTCGACCGGTTGCCCCGCAACCCGGCCAGCAGCTCCGCCTCGGGCGGGGTGAGCGCCCCGAACAACGCCACCACCAGCGAACTGTCCGAACGGCGGCGTACCTGTTCGACCAGGGTGGCGATGTCGCTGCGCTGGCTGGCGGTGACGTCGGCCAGCCGGTCGAGCAGCATGCCGTCCCCGTCGGCCTCGGTGGCGTCGGCGTCGATGCCGGTGTCGGTGACCAGCCGCAGCCGGTAGCCGTTCGACCGGAAGTGCACGGCGATGCTCGCCGCCGCCGCCACCGCCCACTCGAAGCTCGCCGTCGGGCCCTCGCCACGGTGCGCGTACGCCCGGGTGTCGAGCACCACGGTCGCCCGGGTCTCCCACGGCTGCTCCTCCCGGCGCACCATCAGTTCACCGGTGCGGGCGGTCGACTTCCAGTGCACTCGGCGCAGGTCGTCACCGCGGCGGTACTCGCGGGTGGCGGAGTCGTCGTCGCCGTGCACCGCCACCGACCGGGCCCGGCTGTCACCGGATCCGGCGTACTCGCTGGCGAGTCGGACCGACGGCAGCGCGGTGACCTGCGGGATGACCGTGAGCCGGTCGACGCTGGGGAAGGCCCGGGTCAGCTCGCACAGGCCGAACGGGTCGGTGAGCCGGACCACCAGCGGCCCGACCTCGTAGCGGCCGCGGACCTCGGCCCGCACCGTGTACGCCACCGAACTGGCCTGCTGGGCACCGAGCCGTTCCAGCACCACCCGGGGCCGGCTGCCCAGGGCGTACGGCAGCCGGTCCTCCAGCAGCAGGGTGCCGGTGGGCAGCCGGGACAGGTTCTGCAGTCGCAGCACCACCCGGGCGTTGGAGCCGACCGGGACCCGGTGCGGCTCCAACGCCCGGGTGCAGGCCAGCTTGTACCGGCTACGGCCCACGTACAGGGCGGCCAGCAGCGGCAGGACGGCCAGCAGGATGGCGACCCGCAGCAGGTCCTTCTCGCCGAGGATCAGCGCCGAGACGACCGCCGCCGCACCGGCGGCCAGGAACGACCGGCCGCGGGTGGTGAGGCCGCGCAGCGCCGCCCGCATCGGTCACCGCCCTCGCGGCTCGAAGGGGACCGCCATCGTGCCGTCCGCCGGGCCGAACTGGCGACCGTCGTACGCCGCAGCGGCCGGCCGTTGCCGTTCGTGGGGTAACGGCATCCGGTGCACCAGCTCGGCGATGATCGCGTCGGTGGTCCGCCGGGCGAGTTGGGCCTCGGCGGTCGGGATCAGCCGGTGGGCCAGCACCGGAACGGCGAGCGCCTGCAGGTCGTCCGGGAGCACGTAGTCGCGGCCCTCCAGCGCGGCGACCGCGCGGGCGGTACGCAGCAGCTGCAGCGTCGACCGGGGCGAGGCACCGAGCCGCAGCTCCGGGGACTCACGGGTGGCGGTCACCAGGTCCACCGCGTACTGCTTGACCGGGTCGGCGACGTGTACCTCCCGGACGGTGGCGATCAGCCGCCGTACCCCCGCCGCGTCGGAGACCGGCTGCAGCTGGTGCACCGGACCTGCCGCGCCGTGCCCGTCGAGCATGGCCAGCTCGGCGCTCGGGTCGGGGTAGCCCATCGCGATCCGGGCGGTGAACCGGTCCCGCTGCGCCTCCGGCAGCGGGTAGGTGCCCTCCATCTCGATCGGGTTCTGGGTGGCGATCACCATGAACGGCGTCCGCAGCTCGTAGGTGGTGCCGTCGACGGTGACCTGTCGCTCCTCCATGCATTCGAGTAGCGCGGCCTGGGTCTTCGGGGACGCCCGGTTGATCTCGTCGCCGACCACCAGGTTGGCGAAGACCGCGCCCGGTTTGAACTCGAAGTCGTGGTTGTCCTGGTTGTAGACGCTGACTCCGGTCACGTCGCTGGGCAGCAGGTCCGGGGTGAACTGGATCCGGCGTACGGAGCAGTCGATCGACTTGGCCAGCGTCTTGGCGAGTTTGGTCTTGCCGACTCCGGGAACGTCCTCGATCAGGAGGTGTCCCTCCGCGAGCAGGACGGCGAGTGCCAGCCGAACCGTGGCGGTCTTGCCCTCTATGACCTGATCTATGTTGGCCACGATGGCGTCGGACACGGCGCGGAACTCGTCATGGGGCATCGGAGCACCCAGATCGTCCCAGCTGTCTTGGGTCACGATCCTCCTCCTCGTCGTACGGCGTCACGCGGGTCGGTCGCTCCGGCCGCCCGCCGTCGGTCAGGTGGGGGACCGTCGTCTCCCGCCGCAGGGACCCCACATGCCTCTCAGGCTATCCATCTTTCGCAGGTCCGCCATCCACGGGACGGCGTGGTCTGCTCACCCGCCCCTGCTCACCGTGGGCGACCCGGTCGTGGACGGACGGTCCGGGCATCGCGCGGGAGCGGACCGGGCGGCACCCGCTCCCACCGGGAGTACGGGCCGGTGACCGGTCCGGTTCAAGTGCCCACCCGGACCACTCGCCCCGCCCCGACCGACACCACCCGCCGGTGTGAACTCGCCGGGCGGCCGGGTAGGACCGGCATTTCCCGGGTAGTCGGCGACGCCAGCGGTGACCAGGCCAGATAGTCGGGCCGGGCCGACCGGTACGTGCAACCGGAGGGAGCTGGATGTCCACAGCCGGCTACATCGTGACCGTCGTCGCCGTCTGGGTGCTCTCCGGGATCGTAGCGGTGGCGGTGTTCATCACCCGGCACGGCCAACGCGCCTGGTACTGGTATCCGTTGGGCGCCGTGCTCGGACTGCTCTTCGTCCCGATCGCGGTGGAGCGCGGATCGCGACCGACGGGGCGGTTGGAGACCCGCCCGGCATCGGCCGACACCGGGCCGAGTGCACCCGGCACCGGGCCCCGGGTGCTGGTCGGCCTGGACGGCTCCGCCGACTCCGAGCACGCCCTGCGTACGGCGCACCGGGTGCTCGCCGGTCGCGCCAGCGAGCTGATCCTGACCACCGTGGTCGACGTCGCCGCGGTCGAGCGGGGCGAACGCACCGCCGAAGAGGTCGACCAGCTGGACCGGGCGCGGGACCTGCTCACCGATCGGGCGGCCCGACTGCGCCGCGCCGACGGGCCGCCCCTGCCGAGCAGCATCGAGATAGTCACCGGCCGGCCCGCCCGGGCCCTGCTGGATGTCGCGCGGGCTCGCGACGTGGACATGATCGTGGTCGGGCGGCGGGGCAGTGGACTGTCCAACCGGCTGCTCGGCAGCGTCGCCGACCAGGTGCTCCGGGACGCCACCCGGCCGGTGCTGCTGGCCGCCAGCGAGGACGGTTGAGGTGCGACCGGCGACCGTCGACCGGTGCCGGGCCGGTCCGTACGCCCGGACCACCGCCGCGGCGAGGGGTGCCCGTTGACGATGGTCGCGGTGCTGGCCCTGTTGATCGGGCTCGCCGCCGCCGTACCACTGCTCACCCGCTCGCTCGGCCGCGACGCCGGCTACCCGCTCGCGGTCGGCTACCTGTTGGGTTGCGGGCTGCTCGCCTCCCGGCTGCCGGTGGTGCTGGACAACGGCGCGGTCGGGGTCTCCGCGCGCTGGCTGCCGTCGCTGGACATCGCGTTCGCGCTGCGGCTCGACGGCCTGGCGATGGTCTTCGGGCTGCTGGTGCTCGGGGTCGGCGCGCTGATCATGATGTACTGCCCGCGCTACCTCGCCCCGCACCGCCCGTGCGCCGCGCTCTACACGCTGCTGACCCTGTTCACCGTGGCGATGCTCGGCCTGGTCTTCGCCGCCGACACCGTACTGCTGTTCCTGTTCTGGGAGCTGACCACGGTCTGCTCATTCTTTCTGATCGGTCTGGCCAGTCCGGCGGCGGCCCGCCCCGCAACCCGGGCGTTGCTGGTCACCGCCGGTGGCGGCTTGGCGCTGCTGGCGGCGGTCGTGGTGATGGTGGTCGCGCTGGGCACCAGCGACCTGACCACCATCCTGGCCTACCCCGACCGGCTGCTCGGCTCGCCGGTCGCCTGGGTGGTCGGTGGGCTGCTGATCGTCGCGGCGTTCACCAAGTCCGCGCAGTTCCCGTTTCACTTCTGGCTGCCCAGCGCGATGGTGGCGATCACCCCGGTCAGCGCCTACCTGCACGCCGCGACGATGGTCAAGGCCGGGATCTACCTGCTGATCCGGTTCTCGCCGATCTACGCCGAGCAGGCTGCCTGGACCATCGTGCTGGTCCTCGGCGGGCTCGGCACCGCGCTGGCGGGTGCGTTCCTCGCGCTGCGCCAGCACGACCTGAAGGCCATGCTGGCGTACTCGACGGTCAGCCAGCTCGGGCTGCTGGTCGGGGTTATCGGGGTCGGCACCCCGGCGGCGCTGGCCGCCGCGGTGCTGCACACCGTCGCGCACGCGTTGTTCAAGGCCACCCTGTTCATGCTCGTCGGCATCATCGACCGGGAAGCCGGCAGCCGGGACATCCGACAGCTCTCCGGCCTGCGCCACGTGATGCCGGTGACCGCCACCCTGACTGGGCTGGCCGCGATGTCGATGGCCGGCCTGCCGCCGTTGCTCGGCTTCGTCAGCAAGGAGGCGATCTTCGATGCGTTGATCAAGACCGGGGTCGATCCGTGGCTCAGCCCGTCGGCCGAGGTACTGGCGGTTTCGGCGTCGGCCCTGACCTTCGCGTACGGCGCCCGGATCGTCTATGAGACCTTCGCCGGACCGCCGCGACAGCCGGAGCTGTACGAGCCAGCGTGGACGTTTCTCACCCCGGCGGCGATCGCCGCGCTGCTGAGCCTGCTGCTCGGCCCGGCGGCCGCGCTGCTCGGCCCGTTGATTGACCAGGCGACCGAAAACGCGTCCCCCGGCGGCGATCCGCCGTACGTGGCGTTCTGGCACGGCTTCAACCCGGCACTGGCGTTGTCGGCGCTCACCGTGCTGGCTGGTACGGCCCTGTTCATCGCCCGCAGCCGGGTCGACCAGCTGGTGCAGTCGGTCCGGCTGCCGCCCGCCGGGGCGGTCACCTTCGACCGTTGCTACGGCGCGCTGCTGAGACTGGGCGGGATCGTCGGCCGGCCGACCCGCTACGACTCGCCGGCCGCCCATCTGTTCCGGCCGGTGCTGCTGCTGGTGCTGCTCGGGGCGGCCGGCAGCGCCGCGCTGGGATCGATGCCGCCCTGGCCGGCCGCAAGCGCGGCGGCCGGCGACTGGCCGCTGTTGGTGCTGCTGGCGGTGGCCCTGGCCGGGATCGTGCTGGCCAGGTCGGCGCTCGCGGCGGTCGGGCTGCTGAGCCTGGTCGGTCTGATGGTCGCCACCTGGTTCCTGCTCGCCGGCGCGCCGGACGTGGCGCTGACCCTGATGCTCGTCGAGGTACTGACCGCAGTCGTCACGATGCTCGTCCTGCGCCGGCTGCCGGCCCGGCTGCCGGGCGCCGGGCGCCAGCCGGTCAGCTTTTTCGCCGCCGCGCTGGCCGTCGCCGCCGGGGCCGTCGCGGTGGCCGCGACGGTCGGGCTGACCGGTCGTCGTGACCTGTCCGCCCCAGGGGACTACTTCCTGCGGACTGCGAAACCGGCGACCGGGGGCGGCAACGTGGTCAACGTGATCCTGGTCGAGTTCCGGGCGTTCGACACCCTCGGTGAGGCGACCGTCCTCGTCGCCGTGGCACTCGGGCTGGTCGGGCTGTTCCGGACCACCGGACGCGGTGTCGTCGGCGGGCCTGGCGCCGCTGGCGGGCCTGGCGGCACCGCTGGGCGCGGCCGCACCGGAACCGGCCCGGCCGTACCGGATCCGGTGCTCCGGTTCGCGCACCGATTGCTCACCCCGGTGATGCTGGTGGTCTCGGCGTGGCTGTTCCTACGCGGCCACGACGAGCCCGGCGGCGGCTTCGTCGCCGCGCTGGTGGCCGGGATCGCGGTCGGGCTCGGCCAGCTGGCGTACGTGGCGTACGCCGGCCGCTCACCGATGGCGGCCGGCCGGCTGCGGCCCCGGCCGCTGCTCGCCGCAGGGCTGCTGACCTGTCTCGGGATCGGCCTGTCCGCGCTGCTGGCCGGTGAGCCGTTCCTGACGCCGTCGCCGGGACTGAAACTGTCGGTGCTCGGCTTCTCGGTGTCCCTGGTGACCTTCTTCGACCTCGGCGTCTATCTGATGGTGTTGGGCCTGATCACGGCGGCGGTACGGCGGCTCGGCACGGTGGTCCCGTCGGACGCTGGCGTCGCATCGGACGCGCCGGTCCCGCCGGACGCGGCGGGGGTGCGGGCACCGTGACCGTCGCGTTGGTGATCGGCCTGCTCACCGCGGCCGGCGTCTATCTGATCCTGCACCGCGGCCTGATCCGGGTCGTCATCGGCTTCGTCCTGCTCGGCCACGCCGTCAACATCCTGCTGCTCGCCTCGGGCGGGCTGTGGCGCCGGCAGCCGCCGTTCGGCGACATCGACCCGGCGGCGACGGCCGATCCGCTGCCCCAGGCCTTCGCGCTCACCGCCATCGTGATCACCTTCGGCATCACGATCTTCCTGCTCGCGCTCGCGGTGGTCGACCGGCCGCGGCCGGGCCGACCCGACTTGGAGCTGGGCGAGGCCGGTCCGGACGGCAGGGACGGTCCGGACGGCGCGGCGGGACCGGAGCCGGAACCCGGCCCGGAGCCGGTGCTGACCGAGCCACGGTCGATGTCCGACCAGGTCGCCGAACACGGTCGGACAGCGGCCGGCGGCGACACCGGGGAGCTGCCCCGATGAATGCGCCGCTGCCGCTGGTCGGTCCGATCGTGCTGCCACTGGTAGTGGCCGGACTACTGCTGGCCGTGCCGAGTCGGTTGACGCTGCACCGGATCGGCTGGCTGGGTACCGGCGCGGCTGTGCTCGCCCAGGGCGGTACGCTGCTGGCCGCGACCCGCCGTGGTGAGGTGCTGACCGAACGGATCGGTGGCTGGCCGGCCGGCTTCGCGATCACCCTGGCGGCGGACACCTTCAGCGCGCTGATGGTCACGGTCGTGGCGCTGGTCGTGCTGCTGTGCGGGGTCTTCGCCATCGGTTCCGGGGACGACCGACGGCCGTACCTGGTCCCACTGGCGCTGATGACGAGCGCCGGCGCGTTCGGGGCCTTCCTGACCGCCGACCTGTTCAACCTGTTCGTGCTGATCGAGGTCATGCTGGTGCCGTCTTACGTGCTGCTGACCGCCGGCGCCGGCCGGGAGCGGACGGTGGCCGGTCGGATCTACGTGACCGTCAATCTGCTGGCGTCCACGATCCTGCTGGCCGGGGTGGGGCTGGTCTACGCCGTCGCCGGCACCGTCGATCTCGGCGAACTGGCCGGGGCGGCCGGCCGCGACGGCGCGTTGGCCCTGGCCGGCACCGTGGTGCTGCTCGCCCTGGCGGTGAAGGCCGCGGTGGTGCCGCTGCACGGCTGGCTGCCCCGCAGTTACCCGTACGCGCCACCGGTGGTCACCGCGCTGTTCTCCGGCATCCTCACCAAGGTCGGCGGGTACGCGATCGTCCGGATCGTGGCGGTGGTCTACGACGGCGCGGTCGACTACCGGTGGGTGATCGGGCTGGCCGCCGCCGTGACCATGGTGATCGGCGTCCTCGGGGCGCTCGGCGAGACCACGATGCGTTCAGTGCTCGCGTTCCACATGGTCAGCCAGATCGGCTACCTGCTGATCGGGCTGGTGGTGTTCAGCCCGGCCGCACTCACCGCGGCGATCTTCTTCCTGGTGCAGTACATCCTGGTCAAGGCGGCGCTGTTCCTCTGCGCCGGTGCGGTGGTGGTCGGCTACGGCACCGATCGGCTGGACCGGCTCGGTGGGCTGGCCATGGCGCACCGGCTGCTCGCCCTGGCCTTCATCGGCGCGGGGCTGTCGCTGGCCGGGATGCCGCCGTTCTCCGGATTCCTGGCCAAGTTCCTGCTGCTGCGGGCCGCGGTCGCCGACGGCAACTATTTGATCTTCGCGGTCGCGGTGCTGGTCAGCCTCGGGACACTTATCTCGATGATCAAGATCTGGGATCTGGCGTTCTGGGGCGAACCCGCGCCCGCACCCCCGGACCCGGCCGGCCACCCGCCCGCCCGCACCACCGACGACGTACCGCCGCGGATCGCCACCTGGCTGACCGGGCCGGCGGTGCTGCTCGCGGCCCTCACCCTGCTGCTGGGGTCGGCCGCGCAGCCCCTGCTCGGTCTGGCGGCCACCGCAGCCGACGGACTGATCGACCCGAGTGCCTATGTAGAGGCGGTGACCGGACGGTGACCAGACGAACGCGACGGACGGAAGAGCCCCGTACCGGCCAGGTGGAGAGCCGCACCGGCCGGCGAGCCGGCGGTGGCCGGGCCGGCAGGCCGCGCCGGGGGCCGGTCCGGACGCTGCTGCACTGGCCGGTCCGGACGCTGCGCCGGGCCGGCCGGGTGCTGGGCTTTGTCGGCTACTTCACCGGTCGTCTGGTGGTGGCGAACGTGGTCGTCGCCCGGGAGATCGTCACGCCGGGCAGCGGGCTGTCGCCGGGGATCGTCGAGTTCCCGCTGCGGACCCGGACCGGCACCGAGATGGTGCTGATGGCGCTGGCCGTCGGACTGACCCCGGGCACACTCACCGTGGCGGTCCGGCCGCAACCGCCGACCCTGTTCGTGCACGGTATGCATGCCGAGGACCCGCAGCGGTTCCGTGCCGAACTCGCCCGGCTACAGGACCACCTGCTGCCCGCCGCGCGCCCGGTCGAGGCGGTCGACGCGGTCGACGCGGTCGAGCCGGTCGACCCGGCCGACCAGCCGGGGGGAGCCCGCCGGTGACCGGACTCGACCTCGTTCTCGCCGTCCTGGCCCTGGCGATGGCGACGGCGATCATCCGTCTGGTGATCGGCCCGACCGACGCCGACCGTGCCGCCGCCGTCGACTTCGGCTTCTTCGTCTTCATCGCCGGGGTGGCGGTCCTCGCCGCCCGGCTGCGGATCGCCGAACTGCTCGACATCGTGCTGACCGCGACCCTGGTCGGGTTCCTCGCCACGGTCGCGCTCGCCCGCCTGGTGCATCGGAGGAGCCGGTGACCGGCTGGAACGTGCTCGCCGGGGTACTGCTCGGTGCGGGCACCCTGCTGATCGGGATCACCGGGCTCGGCATGCTACGGCTGCCCGACGTCTACAACCGGATGAACGCGGTGGCGAAGGCGGCCAGCCTGGGCCTGGTGCTCATCCTGCTCGGCGTGCTGACCCTGCTGCCCAGCCCACGGACCGCGGCGGTGGTGACCCTGGCCGTGCTGCTGCAGGTGGTCACCGCGCCGGTCGGCGGGTACGCGCTGGCCCGGGCGGCCTACCTGTCCGGTGCGCCGATGAGCCCGCAGAGCAGGTTCGACGCCCTCGCCGAGCAGGGCGAGAGACGGCCGGGCGCGGTGCCGGAGGGACCGGGGGAGGCCAGCCGACCGTAGCCGTCGCCGTAGCCGTCGCCGTAGCCGTCGCCGTAGCCGTCGCCGTCGCCGGAGGCGGCGGTGAGGGCGGTCCACCTGGTTCTCCGACCCGGAGTACACTGGCGCCATGGCCGGCGCCTTCCTGCTCCTTCTCCGGCCGTGCTGACCCACCAGGCCGCCTGATCGGCGCAGCGGACGTCCGGCGGCGGCAGCACGGCGACCCCTCCTGTGGAGGGGTTTTTTCATGCCCACGACCAACACATCACAGCCCACAACCGACCCTGAGGTGGCGACCGACGATGAGCGAGGCAGTCGAGACCGCGGCGGACACCCCACCGTTCCGGTACACCGCCGCGATGGCCGGCGAGATCGAGCGACGGTGGCAGCAGCGGTGGGAACGTGACGGCACCTTCCATGCGCCCAACCCGGTCGGCCCGCTGGCCGACCCGGCCCACCCGCGCGCCGACGCCGAGAAGCTCTTCCTGCTGGACATGTTCCCGTACCCGTCCGGCGCGGGGCTGCACGTCGGCCACCCGCTGGGTTTCATCGGCACCGACTGCTACGGCCGCTACCAGCGGATGGCCGGCCGCAACGTGCTGCACGCGATGGGCTTCGACGCCTTCGGCCTGCCCGCCGAGCAGTACGCGGTGCAGACCGGACAGCACCCGCAGACCACCACCGAGGCCAACATCGAACGGTACCGGGCCCAGCTGCGGATGCTGGGGCTGGCCCACGACGACCGGCGGTCGGTGGCCACCACAGACGTGGAGTTCTACCGCTGGACCCAGTGGATCTTCCTGCAGGTCTTCAACTCGTGGTACGACACCGAGGCCGGCAAGGCCCGGCCGGTCAGTGACCTGATCGCCGCGTACGAGTCGGGTCGGCGCGCCACCACGGACGGACGTGCCTGGTCCGAGCTGACCGACCGGGAACGCCGCGAGCTGGTCGACGCGCACCGGCTGGCGTACGTCTCCGAGGCGCCGGTCAACTGGTGCCCCGGTCTGGGCACCGTGCTGGCCAATGAGGAGGTCACCGCCGACGGCCGGTCCGAGCGGGGCAACTTCCCGGTCTTCAAGCGCAACCTGCGGCAGTGGATGATGCGGATCACCACCTACGCCGACCGGCTGCTGACCGACCTGGACCTGCTGGACTGGCCCGAGCCGATCAAGCTGATGCAGCGCAACTGGATCGGCCGGTCCACCGGCGCCCACATCGTCTTCCCGACCGACGCCGCCCCGATCGAGGTCTTCACCACCCGACCGGACACCGTCTTCGGCGCCACCTACATGGTGCTGGCTCCCGAGCATGCCCTGGTCGACGAGCTGGTGCCGACCGCCTGGCCGGCGGGCACCCGGCCGGCGTGGACCGGCGGACACGCCACCCCGGCCGAGGCGGTCGAGGCGTACCGCAAGCAGGCGGCCGGGCGCACCGACGCCGAGCGGCAGGCCGAGACCCGCGACAAGTCCGGCGTCTTCGTCGGCGCGTACGCCACCAACCCGGTCAACGGCGCCCGGCTGCCGATCTTCATCGCCGACTACGTACTGGCCGGCTACGGCACCGGGGCGATCATGGCGGTGCCGGCGCAGGACGAGCGGGACTGGGACTTCGCCGAGGTGTTCGACCTGCCGATCGTGCGGACCGTGACGCCGCCGGCGGACTTTACCGGCAAGGCGTACACCGGTGACGGACCGGCGATGAACAGCGACTTCCTGAACGGTCTGGGCGTGACCGAGGCCAAGGAGCGGATCATCGCCTGGCTGGAGGCGGGCGGCCACGGCCGGGGCGCGGTCACCTACCGGCTGCGGGACTGGCTGTTCAGCCGGCAGCGCTACTGGGGCGAGCCGTTCCCGATCGTGTACGACGAAACCGGGCTGCCGATTCCGCTGCCGGAGGACATGCTGCCGCTGGAGCTGCCGGAGATCGACGACTTTTCGCCGCGTACCTTCGACCCTGACGACGCCGCATCCGACCCGGAGACCCCGCTGTCGCGAGCCGCCGACTGGGTCGAGGTGGAGCTGGACCTGACCGGGGTGCCGGGTGCGCCGGCCGGCCGGCGGCGCTACCGCCGGGAAACCAACACGATGCCGCAGTGGGCCGGCTCCTGCTGGTACGAGCTGCGCTACGCCGACCCGGCCAACAGCGACGCCTTCGTCGACCCGGCCAACGAGCGGTACTGGATGGGTCCGGCGTCGTCGGCCGACTGCGGCGGTGTCGACCTGTACGTCGGCGGGGTCGAGCACGCCGTGCTGCACCTGCTGTACGCCCGGTTCTGGCACAAGGTGCTGTTCGACCTGGGGCACGTGTCCAGCGTCGAGCCGTTCCGCCGCCTGTTCAACCAGGGCTACATCCAGGCATACGCGTACACCGACGCGCGCGGCGCGTACGTCGACGCGGCGGCGGTGACCGAGCGCGACGGCGGCTGGTTCCACGGCGACACCGCGGTCAACCGCGAGTACGGCAAGATGGGCAAGAGCCTGCGCAACGTGGTCACCCCGGACGAGATGTGCGAGGCGTACGGCGCCGACACGTTCCGGGTGTACGAGATGTCGATGGGCCCGCTGGAGGTGTCCCGCCCCTGGGAGACCCGGGCGGTGGTCGGCTCGTACCGGTTCCTGCAGCGGGTGTGGCGGGCCCTGGTCGACGAGCAGTCCGGGGCGTCCCGGGTGACCGACGACCCGGCCGACGACGAGCTGCGCCGGTTGACGCACCGGGTGATCGACGGCGTCCGGTCGGACATGGACGGGCTGCGGTTCAACACCGCGATCGCCAAGCTGATCGAGCTGACCAACGCGTTGACCCGGCTGCCGGCCACCCCCCGCGAGGTGGCTGAGCCGCTGGTGCTGATGCTGGCCCCGTTCGCCCCGCACGTCGCCGAGGAGCTGTGGCAGCGGCTCGGCCACACCGGTTCGCTGACCTACGCCGACTTCCCGTCGGCCGACCCGGCGCTGCTGCGGGCCGCGTCGGTGACCTATCCGGTGCAGGTGGCCGGCAAGGTCCGGGGCCGCGTCGAGGTGCCGGCCGAGGCCGCCGAGGACGAGGTACGGGCCGCCGCGTTGGACGCCGTCGCCGAGCACCTGGCCGGCCGTACGCCGCGCAAGGTGATCGTGGTCCCGGGCCGAATGGTCAGCGTGGTCCCGTGACCCGCAGCGCCGCGCGGTCCGCCCGGACCGCGCGGCGCCAGCGCAGCAGCAGCACGACGGTGGCCGCCGCACCCAGGCCGGCGGGCGCGGCGGCCAGCCAGTTGATCTCACCGGGGGCGACCACCGCCGCGCCGATCACCGCGTAGCCGACCGCGGTCGGCGCCGACGCCAGCACGCTGCCGATCAGGAACGGGACCAGCCGGGCACCGGTGGTGCCGTAGCCGTAGCTGACCATGCCGAACCCGCTGATCGGCAGCAGCCGGACCATGATCACGCCCAGCACGCTCTGGGTGGCGAACCAGCGGTCCAGCCGGGCCAGCCGTAACCTGATCCGGTCGGCTCGCCCGGCCAGGCCGGCCGGCGGGGCCGCCATCGAGGTCCGGCTGACGACGTACTCCCGGCCGAGCCACCGTCCGACAACGAAGCCGATCAGCGCAGCCAGCGCGGCCGCGGCGAGGCTGTAGCCGGCACCCGCCACCGGGCCGAACAGCGCTCCCCAGGTCAGGGTGATGAACGTGCGGGGGACCAGCACGGTCAGCAGCAGCGCGCCGCCGACCACGGCCAGCACCGGACCGGCCGCTCCGAGCTGGTCGGGCAGCCCGGTCAGTGCCGCCAACTCGGGCCGGGGAGCCAGCAGCACCAGCAGGGCGCAGCCACCGATCAGGGTGAGCAGGGCCGCGAACCGGGCCACCGCCGGCTCGCGCAGTGCCCGGCCCAGCCGCCTCACGTGCGGATCGCGGCCGTCCGTTCGGCCCGCAGCCGGTCGGCCCACAGGTCGTTGAGCGGCGGCAAGCTGGCCGCGCCGATCGCCCAGCGCAGCAGCAGATCCGCCAGCGCCGGGTTGCGGGCCAGCGCCGGGCCGTGCGCGTAGGTGCCCAGGATGTTGCCCCGCCAGGCGCCCTCGCTGGTCCCGTCGTTGCCGACCCCGGCGGTGACCCGGGCCAGCGGCGAGACGCCGTTGCCGAGATGGGTGCGCCCGCCGTGGTTCTCGAAACCGCTCAGCGGTGGTACGCCGAGCCGCGGGTCGATGTCGCCGGCGAGTTCGCCGACCGCCCGGCTCGGTCCCCGGTCGGAGTACAGGTCCAGCAACTCCAGGCCGGTGCACTGGGTGCCCTTGGCGAAGAACGAGGTGCCCAGCAACTGGTAGCCGGCGCAGACCGCGAAGATCACTGAGCCCTGGTCGACCGCGCGGTGCAACCCGGTGTCGGCCCGTAGCCGCTGGGCGGCCAGCGCCTGCGGGCCGTCCTCGCCGCCGCCGATCAGGTAGATGTCGGCCGACTGCGGCACCGGCTGGTCGGAGCGGATCTCGGTGAGCTCCACCGGTATGCCGCGCTGCTGGGCTCGACGGGCCAGGATCAGCAGGTTGCCCCGGTCGCCGTAGGTGGACAGCAGGTCGGGGTAGATCCAGACCAGGCGGAGCACGCTGGGCCCGCCGATCGACGGGCCGGTGGCCGGAAATGACTCAGTTGACACGGTCCAGCTCCGCTCGGATGTCCTGGAATGCGGTGTAGTTCGCGATGACCTCCAGTCGGCCGGGCGGCACCGAGGCGATCGCCGCGTTGAGCGACGGGACGTGCAGGAACGGCACGTCGTTGACCTCCAGCCGGACGGCGAGGTCGAAGGCGCGGTCCCCGGTGATCAGTACCTGGCGGCCGCGCAGCGGCGAGAAGTCGACATCGAACAGCCAGGAGGTGTCCAGTCCGTCGGGGTCGCGGGCGTTGATCGACAGCAGTGTCGGTGCCTGATCAGCCATGTCGAACGCCTCCAGCCAACTGGCCGGGTTCTTGGCCAGCAGCAGCCGGATGGTCCGCCCGTTGCGGACCACCTGCGCGTACCGGCCGGCCACCGAGGTGACCACCGCCAGCCGGGACACCGCGGCCACCGGGCGTACGCCGAACTCGGCGGCCACCGCCAGCGCGGTGGCGGCGTTGCCGATGTTGACCTGCCCGGGCAGTTGCAGCGTCACCTTGTGCCAGGCGCCGCTCGGGTCGATGACACCGTCCTCGTCGACCACCCACTCCGGGTCGGGCCGGCGCAGCGGGCAGCCGGCGCACCACCACTGGTTGTCGGAGCGTTCGATCGCCGAACCGCACTCCGGGCAGACCCACGAGTCGTCGTGCCAGCGCTGCCCGGCACTGAACCAGGAGACCGAGCCGGCGGTCGCGGCCGCCCACACCACCATCGGGTCGTCGGCGTTGGCCACCACCTTGATCTCGGGATGCTCGGCCAGCGCCACCTGCCACAGCTGGGCCATCATCGCCACCTCCTTAGCCCGGTCCAGCTGGTCCCGAGAGAGGTTCAGCAGGGCGACCACCCGGGGGCTGGTGGCCTCGAGTACCTGAGCCAGGTAATGCTCGTCCACTTCGAGCACCGCGTACGGCGTGGTGCCGGCCTTGGCCAGCGCGGAGGTGTGCCCGGTCGGCATGTTCGCGCCGTACGAGTTCGTCGCGACCCGGCCGAGTACGCCGACCGCCGCCGCGGCGAGCCGGGTGGTGGTGGTCTTGCCGTTGGTGCCGGAGACCAGCGCGACGGACCGCCCGGCGGCGAGATGCGCCAGCAGCTCCGGATCGATCTTGAGGCCGATCCAACCGCCGATCACCGACCCGTCACCTCGCCCAGCGGCCCGCGACAGCGCCGCAGCGGTGCGGGACACCGAGCTTGCCACCTTCGCCCGCAAGGGCATCTTCGCGTCCGTCACGCGAGCGAGGTTACCGGACCCTGTCCGGCGCCGATCGACGCACGGACGCGTTGGTACGGTCGACGACCGATGAGTAGCTCAACGGTCGCCACCGCGCTGCGGGCGTTGGCCGAGCTGGCGCCCGCCGCACCCGAGCGGATGTTGGACGTGACCCGGGGCGGCCAGCCGCTGCTCTGGCTCGCCGATCCGGACCGGCACCAGCGTGATGCCGCCACCGACCGGTTGGCCGCGGTCGACCTGTTGCACCGCGACGAGCGGATCCTGCGACGCGGCCTGGGTCTGGTCGTCGGCACCGTCGAACGGGACGGGGTCCGTCGCCGGGTCCGGCTGCCGTTGCTGTCCGAACCGGTCCGGTTGGAGCATGCGCTGCGTGGTTACCGGGTGGTGTCGGCCGGGGAGTTGGAGCTGACCTCCCTGGTCACGGATCGCGCCGTGGCGGCGAACCTGGAATCGGTGCCGGGTCTGGGCGGGCCGGGTTGGCTGACGGCGACCGGGACGCAGGCATGGCTGGCGGTGCTGTTCACCGTCCGGGATGTCTACGGGGTGGCGCTCGCCGACGGACTACGGGCCTGGGCCGGCCGGGACCTGACCGGCACCGCGCTGGCGGCGGTCTACCAGCCGACGCCGACCGGCGCTGGCGGCGGTGCCGGCGAAACAACGGCGGGGTATGCAGCCACGCCCGACGCCCGGTTCGACGCCGCTGCGGTCGAGTCACCGTTGCCGCTGACCGCCGCCCAGTCGGACGTGGTCCGGCGGGTCCGGCGGGAACGACTCACCGTCGTGTCGGGTCCGCCGGGCAACGGCAAGGGCCACACCGTGGTGGCCGCCGCCCTGGACACGGTCGACCGGGAGACCGGCCTGATCCGGCTAGCCCTGGAGACCGAGGAACTGGCCGCCGCAGCTACGTCGTGGGAGCCGCTGCTCGGTGCGCTGTCACTGACCGCACCGGGCGCGTTCGCCGCACCCGGGATGGACCTCGCCGGTGCCGCGCGCCAGGTCCGGCTGGCACGCGGCGCGGGCTGGAACTGGCGGACGAGGTGGCTGCGGCGGGCCGCCCGTCGCTGGCTGCGGCGTCGGCTCGGTGTCGCCGTCGACCTCGCCGGGGACACCGACGGTGCGTTGGACCAGGTCGCCGATGCGGTTGAGGCGGCCCGGGCGGTGGCGGCTCGGGCTCGGCTCGCCGCTGCGGGCGGCACTGATCTGGCGGCGTACTGGGACCGGCTCGATGAGGCCGACCGGGAGCTCGCCGAACGGGTCGCGACCGCGATGCGGGACCGCGCCGGCAGCGAGCGTCGATGGGATCCGGCGGCCCGGCGCAACGCCGGGGCGTTGGCGAGCTGGTCATCCTTGACGAGGCCTCGCACAGCGACCAGATCCGGGCTGCCCCGGCGCTGGCCCGGGCCCGGCGGGCGCTGGTCGTCGGTGACCCACGACAGTTGCGCTTCGTTTCCTTCGTCGCGGATGTGGACGTGACCGACACGCTGGACCGACACGGTCTGGACGACCGGCTCGACGTCCGCCGGGTCAGCGCCTTCGATCTCGCCGCTGCCAGCGCACCGGTGACCTGGCTCGACGAGCACCGCCGCTGCGTACCGCAGCTGATCGAGTTTGCGGCCCGGCGGTTCTACGCTGACCGGTTCGCGGTCATCACCCGCCACCCGGCGAACGAGTCGATCGACGTGATCGCGGTGCGGCAGGTGGTGTCGGCGGCCACCGTGGACGGGGTGAATACGGCGGGGGTGACCGCCACCGTCGAGGTGGTGCGGGAGCTCGCGACTTCCGGCCGGTCGCAGATCAGCGTCGTCACCCCGTTTCGCGCGCAGGCCGACGCGCTGGAGGCGGCACTGGTCGCAGAATTTCCGGTGGAGCGGATCGAGGAGCTGGGCCTGCGGGTCGGCACCGAGCACACGATCCAGGGCGGCGCGGCCGACACGGTGGTGGCGTCGTTCGCGGCAACCGACGACGATCCGCCGGCCAGGTTACGTTTCCTGGCCGATCCGCACCTGTTCAATGTCCTGATCACGCGGGCGCGCCGGCAGTTGGTGGTGGTGACCTCGCTGACCGCCGCCGACGGCCTGGTAAGGAAGTCTCTGCGGTACGCGCGCCAACCGCCGCCGGCGGTGCCGTGCGGTGGCGTGGCGACCACCGCCGGGGTCAGCGGTTGGGCTGAACAGCTCGGTGCCCGGCTGACCGAAAACGGCGGCGTGGTGCGGTTCGACTACCCGGTCGGACGGTGGACGGTGGACATCTGTCTCGGTGTCGGCGCCGACACCGTCGGTCTCAACCGTGTGGTCCATCCGGACGGTCCGCAAGCGCACCTGGCGCGGCAGCGGGCGTTGCGCCGGGCCGGTTGGGCGTTGGTCGACGCTTTCGCCTCCCGCTGGAACGGTGACCCGGTGCGGGCGGCGCTGGAGATCCTTGCCGGGCAGCGGGCCGCCATTGGGAGCCGACAGCCGCTACCGCGATCGGGAGCGGACAGCCCCTGCCATCGTCGCCGCGGGCGGTGTCGGTGTCCGCGCCGGACGGGAGAGAACGATGTCGCGCTGTCGGAAAGCGGACCGGCGCCCGCCCGCCCTCCACTCGGCACCACCCCCGCTGACGTGCAGTTTTGTCGGAGAGTTGGGCGTGTTTCGGTCGCGATTCTGGTTGCGGGTGGAGGGAAGTGGAGTAGAGTGGGGCGCGATGGCGGGGCCGGGAGGGCCCGCCGGCCCCGGGGGATGCGGCACCGCGAATGCCGTTCATGGGCAAGGGGGGTTGGGCCGTGTTTCTCGGCACCCATACTCCGCGCCTGGACGAAAAGGGCCGGTTGATCCTTCCAGCCAAGTTTCGGGACGAGCTGGCGGGAGGTGTCGTGATCACCAAGGGGCAGGAACGCTGTCTGTACGTGTTCCCGACGCCGGAGTTCCAGCGGATCGCCGAGCAGCTGCGCGAGCAACCGATGACGCACAAGGCGGCGCGGGCCTACAGCCGGGTCTTCTTTGCCAGCGCGCATGACGAGGTGCCCGACAAGCAGGGCCGGGTGACGATCCCGGCGCATCTGCGGGAGTACGCCGGGCTCGGCCGCGACCTCGTGGTGATCGGGGCGAGCAGCCGGGTGGAGATCTGGGACAAGCAGGCATGGGAGACATACCTCTCCGATAGCGAGGACGACTTCGCGGACATCGAAGAGGGGGTGCTGCCCGGCGGACTGTAGGGCAACGGATGATCGACCGCCCGGCTCTTCGTCGGGTGTCGGTGGCTGACGCGAGAGCCGCCGGTCGGCACCGGTCGTCCGACGTACTGCGAGATCTCCAGCCGCTCCCGCACCTGGCGCCACTTCCCCGGCGCCAGGCGCGTGTTTCGAGCACCGGTCCGGCACGGGCGGTGGGCGGGAGTAGAGCGGATGGGGATCTGGCGGTACGACGAGCGGCAACGCAGCAACCGGGCACGGCACGGCAGGCAGGCCACTGGGGGTCGACATGGGGGAGCTTCGCGGTACGCACGTACCGGTGCTGCTCGAGCGGTGTCTCGAGCTGCTCGCCCCCGCGCTGGACCGCGGTGACCGGCCGACCGTGCACGTCGATGCGACTCTCGGCCTGGGCGGTCACGCCCATGCGGTGCTGGCGGCGTTCCCGCTGGTCACCCTGGTAGGGCTGGACCGTGACCGGGAAGCGCTGGCACACGCCCGGGCGAGGTTGGCCGGGTTCGCCGACCGGGTCCATCTGGTCCACGCGGTCTACGACGAGTTGCCCGAGGTCCTTGACCAGCTCGAGCTGTCCGGGGTGGACAGCGTGTTGTTCGATCTGGGGGTGTCCTCACTGCAGCTCGACGCGCCCGAGCGCGGGTTCGCCTACTCCCGGGACGTCGCCCTGGACATGCGGATGGACCAGGGGCGGGGGACCACAGCTGAGGAGATCGTCAACGGCTACCCCCCGGGGGACCTGGTCCGGGTGCTGCGGGAGTACGGCGAGGAGCGGTTCGCCAGCCGGATCGTCTCGGCGATCGTGCGGGAGCGGCAGCGGCAGCCGATCACCTCGTCGACGCGACTGGCTGAACTGGTCGAGTCGGCGGTGCCGGCGGCTACCCGAAGAACTGGGGGAAACCCCGCGAAGAGAACGTTTCAAGCGTTGCGTATCGAGGTAAACGAGGAGCTGGCGGTGCTGCGCAGGGCGCTGCCGGCAGCGCTGGACGCGTTGCACGTCGGCGGACGCATGGTGGTGCTGTCCTACCACTCGCTGGAGGACCGGATCACCAAGCAGACGTTGGCTGGCCGGGCGCGCAGCACCGCACCGGTGGAGCTGCCGGTCGAGCTGCCGGGCACCGGCCCGACGCTGCGGTTGCTCGGCCGGGGTGCCGAGCAGGCCGGCGAGGCGGAGATCGCGGCCAATCCGCGGGCGGCGTCGGTACGGCTGCGCGCGGCGGAGCACATCGGACAGGCGGCGGTGCGCAGTGCCGGCACCGCCGGGCGGGGAAAGGGTGGGGCCGCCCGCGAACGGCCCCACCCGGGGAGAGCACCACACCGGCCCGACGCGGCGGCGTCCGGGCCATCCACACCGGACGGGATCGCCGGCCGGCGGAGACGTCACGATCGGGGTCGTGACGAGAAGGAGTAGGGGGAGGGGAGATGAACGTCGAGAAGCGCGACCGCTCGGGGCAGGTCGGTCAGCGCGGCGCCCGGGTGGGCGCACCGCGGTCGGGGGGCCGGACCGCGGCGCGGCGCAGCAACCCGTCAGGGGGCTACGTGACCCAGGGCAGCGCGGCGCTGCAGGAGCAGCCCACGACTCAGGACTCGGTCCGGGTCTGGGACAGCTCGGCGGAGCCGGCGCCGCCGCGACTGCGGGTCGCACCGCCGGCACCGGTGTCGGTGCCCCGGGCACCGTTCATCGCGATGATCCTGGTGGTCGTCGTCGGTGGGGTGCTCGGTGTGCTGCTGGTCAACACCAAGATCAACGAGAACGCGGTGCGGATCGGCACGCTGCAGCAGCAGCAGTCGAACCTGGATCTGCAGGAGCAGCAGCTGGAGAAGGAGATCGCGCAGTACGAGGCGCCGAACAACCTGGCCGCCCAGGCTCGCAAGCTCGGTCTGGTCGAGTCCGGTCCGCCAGCGTTCATCCGGCTGCCGGACGGACGGATCATCGGCGTACCGCAGCCGGCCACCGGTGAGCCGGCCATCACCAGCTCGCAGCAGGGGGCGGGGGAGTAAGCCGGGTGGCTGACCGTTCCGATCCGCCGCGCCGGGATCCACGTGGATCCCGGCGCGGCGGCGTCGGTGAACCCGGCCCGATCGGCGGCATCGCCGACGCCCGCGCCTACACCCCCCGGGGTAGGACGGTGCGCGAGTCTGCCGAGCAACGCCGCACCGGCCGCGCCGAACGCAGTCGGGATCCGTTCCGGCCCGCGCTGCAGGTGCTCGACGGGGGTCGGTCCACCAGCGGTCGGCCGCCAGCCCGGAGCGGTCCGGCGGACCCCGGCGACCGGGGTACCGGACCACGTCGCGACGCCGACCGGCGGAGCACGTCGCGCCGCGGCGTCGACCCGGACCGGGCAGCGCGGCGCGGAGCCGACTCCAACCGCCACCGGTCGACCACCGGCCATGCCGGGGCGGACGGCAAGTCCCGGCAGGCGTCGTCCGGCTCCGCCCGGCGTGCCCCGGGCCCGGCCCGACAGGGCACCCGGGGCCGCCCACGGCGGCCCGCCACCCTGCCCCGGCTGGCCGACCCCCGGCGCCGGCTGCGGCTGGGCACCTTTCTCACCCTGGCCATGTTCGTGGTGATCGGGATCCGGCTGATCGTGCTGCAGGTCGTTGACGCCCCGGCGTACGCCGACGGCGGCGTCTGGGACCGGATCGGCTCGGTCGTCGTGCCCGCCCCCCGGGGCAGCATCTACGACCGTACCGGCGCTGTGCTGGCACACAGCGTCGCCGCCCGGTTCGTCTACTCCGACCCGGGTCTGGTCGAGGATCCGCAGGCGACGGCGGAGGCGCTGTCACCGCTGCTCGGCATCCCCCGCTCCACGCTGCTGGACCGGCTGGTCCCGCAGACCCGCGAGGACGGGCAGGAGTCGCGGTTCGAGTTCCTGGCTCGTGGGGTGGACGTCGAGCTCGCCGACCAGGTGATGGACCTGGAACTGGCGGGTATCGGGGTGGACTACGACGAACGGCGCGAGGTGCCCGGCAACGACCTGGCCGCGAACCTGCTCGGCTTCGTCGGTCTGGACATGAACGGCCTGGAAGGCATCGAGGCGCGCTACGACGAGGTGCTGCGCGGGGTGAACGGGCAGCGGATCGCCGAGCAGGGCAACCGCGACCTGCGGTTGGCCGAGATTCCCGGCGGCTACCGGCAGGAGACCGAGCCGCAGCCCGGCAGTTCGCTGGTGCTCACCATTGACCGGGACCTGCAGTACGAGGTGCAACGGATCCTCAGCGCAACGCTGGAGCAGTGCGCCGTCAGTGTGGCCGCTGCGGTGGTGCTGGACCCGCGTACCGGGGAGGTTCTCGCCCAGGCCAGCGAGCCCACCTACAACGCCGCCGACGCGTGGTCCAGCGATCCGTCCGACCGGCAGGACATCGCCACCACGTTCACCGCCGAACCCGGCTCGGTGCACAAACCGCTGGTGCTCGGAGCTGCCCTGGAGGAAGGGCTGATCGGGCCGGACACCACACTCGACCTCGGTCCGACGATCCGCAAGGGCGACACCACCTTCCGGGACACCCGCCCGATCGAGGCGGGTGTCGCGACCAGCCTGGCCGGTATGCTGGCCTACTCGTCGAACGTCGGCACGATCAAGATCGCCGACCAGCTCGGGCCGGAGCGGCTGCACGCGTACCAGCAGGCGTTCGGTCTGGGCAGCCCGACCGGGGTCGGACTACCCGGCGAGGCCAGCGGCAGGGTGCTGCCGCTGGACGAGTGGAGCGCCTCGTCGTACGGGTCGGTGCCGCTCGGGCACAGCGTCGACGCCACCCCGCTGCAGATGGCCGCCGCCTACGCGGCGATCGCCAACGACGGCGTCTACGTACCGCCCCGACTGGTCCGGGAGATCGTTGACGAGCACGGGCAGCGCGCCCCGACCGAGGCGCCGACCACCCGCCGGGTGCTCAGTGCCGACAACGCCGCCGCGCTGCGCATGATCATGGAAGGCGTCACCACCATCCCTGGTGCCACCGGCACCGCGGCGGCGGTCCCCGGATACCGGGTGGCCGGCAAGACCGGCACCGGTCGGCGGATCGTCAACGGCTCCGTCGCCCCCGGTGCGGTGACGTCGTTCATCGGCATGGCGCCGGCCGACGACCCGCGCTACGTGGTCGCCGTGGTGTCGCACACCCCCGGTGGTGGCTGCGGGGACGTCGCCGCCCCAGCGTTTCGCGACATGATGCGCTTCACCCTGCTGCACTACCGGGTACCGCCGACCGGCACCGAGCCACCCGAGTTCGTGGTGCACCCGTGACGCTCCGTGCCCGGGCGACGTGCGGGAGTCACCCGTACGGACGAAACGCCGCGCGATGCGGAGCGACCGGTACGCCGCTGCGCGGGCCCGGACCGCGGACCGGGTAGGGTCTAGCGCCGTGCCCGGCAATCCACGACCCCGCACCAATCGTCCGATTCCGTTCGCGGAGCTCGCCGCGTCGCTGGCGGTGCCGCCACCGACCGCCGCAGCCCCGCTGATCAGCGGAATCACCCACGCCAGCAGCGACGTCAGGCCCGGTGACCTGTACGCCGCGCTGCCCGGAGCCCGCCGGCACGGCGCCGAGTTCGTCGCCGACGCCGGTGCCCGAGGCGCGGTGGCCGTGCTCACCGATCCAGCCGGCGCCCCGGCGGCTGCCGAAGCCGGGCTGCCCGCCCTGGTGGTCCCCGAGCCGAGGACGGTACTGGGCCGGGTCGCGGCGGTCGTCTACGGCGAGCCGACCCGGCACCTGGCCATGATCGGGTTGACCGGCACCGCCGGCAAGACCTCCACCGCGTACCTGGTCGAGTCGGGGCTGCGGGCCGCCGGCCAGTCGACCGGGTTGATCGGTACGGTCGAGACCCGCCTCGGCGACCTGATCGTGCCCAGTGTGCGGACCACCCCCGAGGCGACCGATCTGCACGCGATGTTGGCCGTGGCCCGCGAGCACGGCGTGGTTAGCGTGGTGATGGAGGTGTCGAGCCACGCGCTGGTCCTGGACCGGGTCGGCGGTGTGCGGTTCGCGGTCGGCGGCTACACCAACTTCGGGTCGGACCACCTCGACTTTCACGCCGACGCCGCCGATTACTTCGCCGCCAAGGCCCGGCTCTTCGACGGCCGCTGCGCGGTCGAGGTGCTCAATCACGACGACCCGGCCCTGGAGCCGCTGCGTCGTCCACACACGGTCACCTACTCGGCCGCCGGGGACGCCGCCGCCACCTGGCGGGCTGCGGCGGTCAGCGACGACGGCTACCGGCAACACTTCATCGCCCTGGGCCCGGACGGGATCTCCATCGAGGCCGCCGTCGGGCTGCCGGGGCGGCACAACGTGGCGAACGCGCTGCTGGCCATCGCGACCCTGGTCGCGCTCGGCGTCGATCCGGCCACGGCCGCCGCCGGAGTGGCCGACTGCCCCGGCGTACCCGGCCGGTTGGAACAGGTCGCCGCCCCCGGCCCGGTGCTCGGCGTGGTGGACTACGCGCACAAGCCGGACGCTATCGTCGCCGTGCTGACCGCGCTGCGCGGTCTCGCCGACTCCCGGCGGGGCCGGCTGATCTGCGTGATCGGGGCCGGGGGCGACCGGGACCGGGGTAAACGTCCGACGATGGGCGCCGCCGCCGCCCGCGGTGCCGACCTGGTGATCGTCACCGACGACAACCCGCGGACCGAGGACCCGGCGGCGATCCGGGCCGAGGTACGCCACGGGGCCGACGGCGTCGCTGGAGCCGAGGTGGTGGAGGTCGCCGGCCGGCGGGCGGCGATCGACGAGGCGGTCCGGCTTGCCGGGCCCACCGACGTGGTCGCGCTGCTCGGCAAGGGCCACGAGCAGGGACAGGAGATCGACGGCAACGTCCAGCCGTTCGACGACCGGGTGGAGCTCGCGGCGTCACTGACCGCCCGGTTCCCGGCACTGGTGAGGCAGGCATGATCACGATGACGCTGGCCGAGGTGGCCGAGGCGGTTGGTGGGCGGCTGCAGGACGCCGATCCAGCCAGCCGGGTCACCGGCGGGGTGGAGTTCGACTCCCGCAGGATCGGGCCCGGCGGGCTGTTCGTCGCCTTCGCCGGCGAGCGGGTCGACGGGCACGACTTCGCCGGCGCGGCGCTCGCCGCCGGAGCCGTCGCGGTGCTCGGCACCCGCCCGATCGCCGTCGACGGCGGCGCCACCCCGGTGCCGATGGTGCTCGTCGGCGATCCGCTCGACGCGATGGCCCGGCTGGCCCGGGCGGTCCTGGACCGACTGCCCCAGCTGACCGTGATCGGCCTGACCGGATCGTCGGGAAAGACCACGACCAAGGACCTGATCGCGCAGCTCGTCGCCGGGATCGGCCCGACGGTGGCGCCGGCCGGCTCGTTCAACAACGAGCTCGGCCACCCGTACACCGTGCTGCAGGCCGACGCCGAGACCCGGTTCCTGGTGCTTGAGATGGGCGCCCGGGGCATCGGCCACATCCGGCACCTGTGCGAAGTCGCGCCGCCCCGGATCGGCGTGGTGATCAACGTCGGGGTCGCGCACCTCGGGGAGTTCGGTTCGGTCGACGCCATCGCCACCGCAAAGGGCGAGCTGGTCGAGGCGTTGCCGGTTGACGGCGTCGCGGTGCTCAACGCCGACGACCCCCGGGTGCGGCAGATGGCTGAACGCACCGCCGGGCGGGTGGTGCTGGCCGGAGCGGACTCCGCGGCGACGGTGCGCGCCGAGAACGTCACAGTGGATGACCGCGGGAGGGCCGCGTACCAGCTGGTCACCCCGGCAGGGTCGGCGCCGGTGCGGCTAGCGGTGAGCGGCCGGCATCAGGTCGGTAACAGCCTGCTCGCCGCGGCCGTGGCGATCGAGCTGGGGATGTCCGACCCGGCGGAGCTGGCGGCCGGGCTCGGCCAGCTCCGGCTGGTCTCGACTCGTCGGATGGACGTGATCGATCGGGCGGACGGAATCACCGTGATCGACGATTCCTACAACGCCAACCCCGCCTCCACGGCGGCGGCGCTGCGGGCGTTGGTCGATCTCGGCTCGGGGCGACGGACCACCGCGGTGCTTGGCTATATGGCCGAGCTTGGCGAGTACGAGGAGCAGGGGCACGCCGAGGTTGGCAGGTTGGCTGCCGAGCTCGGCGTGCACCGGCTGCTGGTGGTGGGTGAACAGGCCGCGCCGATCCGGCATGGGGCGGCGGCGGTTGCGACGTGGGAAGGGGAGTCGGTGCTGGTCACCGATCAACAGGCGGCGATCGACCTGCTCCGGCGGGAACTCACCGACGGGGACGTGGTGCTGGTGAAGGGCTCGCGGTACCGCACCTGGGAGGTCGTCGACGCGCTGCGCGACGGATCGGCCTCCGAGGGTACGCCGGTGACCGGGGTCGGGGAGGCGACGGCGTGAGAGCGGTCATCGTCGCGGCGGCCGTGGCCTTCCTGGTGTCGCTGTTCGGCACCCCGGTGGCGATCAAAGTCTTCACGCGGCTCAAGGCCGGCCAGCCGATCCGGGCCGAAGGCCCGGTCATGCACCAGGGCAAGAAGGGCACGCCGACGATGGGCGGCGTGGTCTTCATTGTGGCGACGGTGGTCGCGTACGTCGCCGGTCACCTCGCCCTGACCACTTTGCCGGCCCAGCAGATCGCCCAGGTCGGGCCGACCATCACCGCGCTCGTATTGCTCGGCCTGTTGGTCTTCTCCGGGGCAGTCGGCTTTGTTGACGACTTCCTCAAGGTCCGCAAACGCAACAGCGCCGGGCTGAACAAGCGGGGCAAGCTACTCGGTCAGATCCTGGTCGGCGCGGTGTTCGGGGTGATCGCGCTGTACTTCCCGAGCACGATGGTGGACTCCACCGGCGACGCGACCAACACCGAGACGGTCGGCAGCACCACGCTGTCGTTCATCCGCGACATCGACGCCCTCGACGTCGGCAAGGCCGCGTCGGTGGTCATCTTCATCCTGGTGGTGATGGCCACGACCAACGGCGTCAACCTGACCGACGGGCTGGACGGTCTGGCCACCGGCGCGTCGGTGATGGTGCTCGGCACCTACGCGTTGATCGCCTTCTGGCAGTACCGGCACTGGTGCGCCGACCCGAACTACACCGCCCAGTACTGCTACCAGGTGCGCGACCCGCTGGAGATCGCGTTGATCGCTGGTGCGGCAGCCGGAGCCTGTGTCGGTTTCCTCTGGTGGAACACCTCGCCGGCGCGGATCTTCATGGGTGACACCGGCGCGCTCGGGCTCGGCGGGCTGATCGCCGGGATGGCGATGGCCACCAGGACCATGCTGCTGCTGCTGATCATCGGTGGGCTCTTCGTCATCATCACCATGTCGGTGGTGATCCAGATCATCTCGTTCCGCACCACCGGCAAGCGGGTGTTCCGGATGTCGCCTCTGCAGCACCATTTCGAACTGGCCGGGTGGAGCGAGGTCAACATCGTCGTCCGGTTCTGGATCATCGCCGGGATCGGCGTGGCGATCGGCCTCGGCCTGTTCTACAGCGAGTTCCTTGCGGTGATGGGCTAGCCCAGCCGGCCCGCGCCCGTTGCGGCGGCCGGCCCGACACGCCGGTGCGGTGTTGATGTCCGGCCGCCGAGGGCGGCAGCGCCGATGATGGACCGATGGCGACGACAGGTGGCGGCCCGGATGAGCGCTGACTCGGGCCGGTCCGTCACTGATCGGCCTGGCACCGCTGCGGACCGGCCTGTCCCAAATCGGCACGGCCCTGCGGCCCGGCTGGATCCGACCGGCGGACTGGCCGCGTTGCGTGGTCTGCTGGCCCGGCCGCTCGCGTCGTACTATCTGCTGATCTTCAGCAGCGGGCTGCTGCTGATGATCGGCCTGACCATGGTCTTCTCCGCGACCAGCATCAAGGCGTACATCGACGACGGCAGCGCGTTCAGCGTGCTGAGCCGGCAGGCGACCTTCGCGGTGATCGGTCTGGTCGCGTTCTGGATCTGCCAACGGCTGCCGGCAGCAACGTTTCGTAGTCTGGGCATCGTGGTGCTCGGCGCGGCGGTCGCCCTGCTGCTACTGCTCAACGGCCTGCTGCTGGTGTCCACGCTGGCGGGCTGGCAGGCCGCCCGGGTCGGTCCGGTGGAGGCGGAGCTGCTCTGGCTCTACTTCGGTTCCTTCCAGCTGCAACCGTCCGAGCTGGCCAAGCTCGGCCTGGTGCTGTGGGGTGCCGACGTCATCGCCCGCAAGGGTGCCGAGCTGGGTCACTGGCGGGAGTTGGCCATCCCGCTGTTCCCCGCCGTCGGCCTGCTGTTCCTCCTGGTCGGCTACAACGACCTGGGCACCATGCTGTGCATCCTGGCCCTGGTCGTCGGGCTGCTCTGGGCGGCCGGTGTACCGCTGCGGATCTTCGCCACGTTGGGCGCGGTCGGGCTGGTCGGCATCGGCCTGCTGATCGCCGCCGCCTGGCAGGGCGCCGGTTCCGGTGCCCAGGACGCGGACAACTACCGGCTGGCCCGGCTGACATCGTTCTTCACCCCACCGGACCAGTGCGTCGACGACTGCTACCAGGCGCTGCAGGCGAGGTACGCGATCGCGAACGGGGGATGGTTCGGTGAAGGGCTCGGCTCCAGCCGGTTGAAGTGGGGCTACCTGCCGCAGGCCGAGGACGATTTCATCTTCGCCATCGTCGCCGAGGAACTCGGGGTGGTCGGCTGCGTCGTGGTGCTGGCCCTGTTCGCGGTCCTCGCGTACACCGCGTTGCGGATCGCCCGTCGGGTGGACGACCCGTTCCGGCGACTTGCCGCCGCCGCGGCGGCCAGCTGGCTGATCAGTCAGGCGGTGATCAATATATCCGGGGTGATCGGGCTGCTGCCGATCACCGGTATTCCGCTGCCGTTCATCTCCGCCGGTGGCAGCGCGCTGGTGGTGACGCTCGCCGCGATCGGCATGCTGGCGTCGTTCGCCCGGGCCGAACCCGACGCCGCCCGAGCGCTCAACGCCCGTCCGCCGGCCCGCTGGGTGCGACTAGTTTGGGCCCCGCTGCCGCCGATGCCCCGCCAGCGCCACCCGGCCAAGCCGCGGATGACCGGCGTCGGACCGCGGCGGGCCGGCACCGGGCAGCCGGGCGGTCGCGGTACGTCACGGTCGGGTAGCCAGAGCGAATCGGCGCCGCCCCGTGTGCCACGGCGACGGGACGGGCGTTAACGTACCCCCGCGAAGCGCGCATCCGGGTCGACGGGCCCCGTACGCACCGCCCGGCGTGCCGCGTAAGCCGTCGGTGGTCCCGTCGGGTCCGCCGCGCGGCCACCGAGTCGAGCGAGAGGAGATGCTGATGGGTCCGCTGCGATCGGTGGTGCTGGCAGGTGGGGGGTCCGGTGGGCACATCTACCCGCTGTTGGCGTTCGCCGACTGTCTGCGTCGGCACGACCCGAGCGTGCAGATCACCTGTCTCGGTACCCCCAGAGGGCTAGAGAACGAGCTGATTCCGCCGAAAGGGTACGATCTGCGGTTGATCCCCGCACATCAGCTGCCTCGGTCGGTCAGCATGGACCTCGTGCGTACACCAGACCGGATGTTCAAGGCCGCCCGCGCCGCCGGCAAGGTCATCGACGAGGTACGGGCCGAGGTGGTGGTGGGCTTCGGCGGGTACGTGTCCGTACCGGCCTACCTGGCGGCGTGGCGTCGTGAGATGCCGATCGTGGTGCACGAGGTGAACGTGCCTCCGGGGGTGGCCAACCGGATGGGTATGAAGTTCACCAAGCACGTCGCGGTGGGCTTCCCACACCAGCCGGGCCAGGCCGAGTCGCTGCGCGACGCCCGGGTGGTCGGAGTGCCGCTGCGCCGATCCATCACCGGGCTGGACCGGGCGGCCACTCGGGAAGCCGCCCGAGCGCACTTCGGGCTGCGGCCGGATCTGCCGACGGTCTTCGTCTCCGGTGGATCCCAGGGTGCCCGGTCGATCAACCTGGCGGTTTCCGGTGCGGCCAAGGAGCTGGCTCGGGCCGGTGTCCAGGTGCTGCACGCGATCGGTGCCCGCAACGAGCCGGTCTCGGTACCCAGTGATCTGCCGGTGCCGTACGTGACGCTGCCGTACCTGTCGGAGATGGAGCTCGGGTACGCCGCAGCCGACCTGATGGTCTGCCGGGGGGGTGCGATGACCTGCGCCGAGGTCGCCGCGATCGGACTGCCTGCGGTCTACGTGCCCTATCCGCACAGCAATCAGGAGCAGAAGCGAAACGCGCTGCCGGTGGTCGAGGCCGGCGGCGGTCTGCTCGTCGATGATGCCGAACTGACCCCGGCCTGGGTGGAGCAGGTCGTGGTCCCGTTGGCCCGCGACCCGCAGCGGCTGGCCGCGATGGGCTCGGCGGCGGCGCAGTACGGTCGCCGCGACGGCGACGAGGCGCTGCTCGACTTCGTCTACGAGGCGGTGTCCCGATGACCCGCACGGGAAGGTGACCACGTGAACATCACCGAGTTCGCCCCCACCGGCACGCTCACCGCCGAGGAGCTGGGGACCGTACACCTGATCGGTATCGGCGGGGTCGGGATGAGCGGCCTGGCCCGCCTGCTGCTGACCAGGGGGATCCCGGTGACCGGCAGCGAACTGCGGGACTGGCCGTCGCTGGCGGTGCTACGGGCGCTCGGCGGCACCATTCACATGAGCCACGAGGAGGCCAATCTCGACGGGGTGGACACGGTGGTCTACTCCACCGCCATCCCGGCCGACCATGTGGAGCTGGCGGCCGCCCGTCGGCGCGGGCTGCGGGTGCTGCACCGGTCGGAGGCCCTTGCGGCGGCAATGACCGGCCGGCGGACCATCGCGGTCGCCGGCACCCACGGCAAGACCACGACCACCTCGATGGTGACCCTGACCCTGCAGCGGGCCGGCGAAGACCCGTCGTTCGTCATTGGCGGCGAGATTTCCGAGGTGGGTTCGAACGCCCACCACGGTACGGGTGAGTACTTCGTTGTCGAGGCCGACGAGAGTGACCGTTCGTTCCTGCTCTACCGCCCGTTCGTGTCGATCATCACCAACATCGACGCGGACCACCTGAACACGTACGGTGATCTGGCCGGGCTCGCTGCGGGTTTCGCCGAGTTCGCCGGGTTGACCGATCCGGACGGGTTCGTGGTGACCTGCGCGGACAACCCCGGGACCCGGCAGCTCACCGAGGCGCTGCGCGACCAGGGTCGGACCGTCTACACCTACGGCGAGTCCGCTGACGCAGATCTGCGGCTGTCCGAGATCACGTCGTCCGCAGCCGGGGTCCGCTATCTGGCCACGCTGGACGGTACGACGCTCGGCGAGATCGCCCTGCCGGTGCCCGGCCGGCATCTCGGGCTCAACAGCGCCGCTGCGGTGCTCACCGCGCTGCGCCTCGGGCTGCCGTTGAGTGACGTGGTCGCCGCCCTGGGCGCGTTTCCCGGGGTACGGCGCCGTTTCGAACGCAAGGGCTCGGTCGGCGGCGTCACCGTCTACGACGAGTACGCCTACCACCCGACGTCGATGACCGCGGCGCTGCACACCATGCGGGAGGTCGCCGGTGCCGGACGGCTGGTGGTGGTGTTCCAGCCCTACCGGGTCTACCGGACCCGGGACCTGCAGGCCGAGCTGGCCGCTGCCCTGGCGATCGCCGACGAGGTGATCGTGATGGAGGTGTTCGGACCGGGTGAGCTGCGGGAGCCGGGCGAGGGCGGGGTGGCGCTGACGGCGGACGTCCCGTTGTCGGACGATCAAAAGGTGTTCGTACCGTCCTGGGAGGACGTCCCGCCGGAGGTGGTCCGCCGCTGCCAGCCGGGTGACCTGGTGGTCACGATGGGCGCTCCACCGATTTCGTTGCTGGGTGACGAACTGCTCTCCGCGCTCGCCGTTGCGGCGGCTGACGCAGGATGACCCCGCCAGGTCGCTCGCCGCGGCCCGGCTCGGGCCGGTCCGGCGCCGGTCGGGTCGGCGATGTCCGCCCGGCAGGTCGGACTGGTCGGGCCGGGGTGCCTGCCGCCCGGTCCGGTCCGGCGGGAGCGGACAGCGGACACACCCGGCGCCAGCCGGGCGGCGCGGACGGGTCCACCGGCCGCTGGCGGCTGGTTCGAGCGAGCCGGGAGGCGGTGCCGCCGTCGGTCCGGCGGTTCATGCGCCGGGCCCGGCGACGACGGTTGCGGGCCGCGCTGCCCTGGGCGGTGGCCGGCGGCCTGGCGGCCCTGGCCGCGGTCGGCTGGTGGGTGGTCTCGGCGACCTCGGTGTTCGGCGTGGAACAGGTCCGGGTCGCTGGGGCGGAGCTGGTGACCGAGTCGGACGTACGGCAGGCCGCGCAGATTCCGCCGGGAACCCCACTGGCCCGGGTGGATCTGGTCGCGGTGGCTGACCGGGTCTCCGGCCTGGCTGCGGTGGAGCGGGTGGTGGCGAGCCGGGACTGGCCGGGTACGGTGGTGATCACCGTGGTGGAGCGGGTACCGGCCGCCGTGGTGCCCCGAGGCGACGCGTTCGTGGTGGTCGATGGGGCCGGGGTGGCTTTCCGGACACTGGCCGCGCGCCCGGACGACTTGGCGGTCGTCCGGCTGGATACGGCCGAGTTCGACCAGGCGCTGGTCCGCGACGCGGTCGGGGTGCTCGAGTCGCTGACCGCCCAGCTACGTGAGGTGCTGGTGGAGATGGTGGTCAGCGGCCCGGCCGGGATCGAGCTGCGGATCGCCGACGACCGGGTGGTGATCTGGGGTGACGCCACGGAGAATGCGGTCAAGGCCCGGGTCGCCGACGCGTTGCTGGTGCAGGACGGCAGCGTGATCGACGTCAGCGCGCCGGACGTGGTGACCATCCGCTGATCCGGCATGTCGTCTGGGTGATTTCAGGACGGCTCGGTGAAGAAGGTACATTACGGGCTGCCGAGACTGGCTCGGCCCGGCGCGGCCTGCGACACGCCCAGCATGGTCCTTGGATCACGCGGTACGTGCGCATACGTTGCCCGGAGAGGTTCAGTGGTTGACATAACTCTAAGCCTCTAGTAGAGGGTGAGGGTTCGCCCCCGCTCTCGTGTACCGACGGGTCTGTCCTCCGTGGTCCCAGTGGGCCGGGTCAGGCCGGCGCCCGCCACTCTCGAAGGGAAGGCACCCCGATGACACCTCCGCACAACTACCTGGCGGTCATCAAGGTCGTCGGCATCGGCGGAGGCGGAGTCAACGCCGTCAACCGGATGATCGAGGTTGGCCTCAAGGGCGTCGAGTTCATCGCGATCAACACCGACGCCCAGGCGTTGCTGATGAGTGACGCCGACGTCAAGCTCGACGTTGGCCGGGAGCTGACCCGGGGCCTCGGCGCCGGGGCGAACCCGGACGTCGGCAAGAACGCCGCGGAGGACCACCGCGACGAGATCGAAGAGGTGCTCAAGGGTGCCGACATGGTCTTCGTCACCTGCGGTGAAGGCGGTGGTACCGGCACCGGTGGGGCGCCGGTGGTGGCCAACATCGCCCGCAAGCTCGGTGCCCTGACGATCGGCGTGGTCACCCGGCCGTTCTCCTTCGAGGGCAAGCGACGCCAGGTGCAGGCCGAGGCCGGCATCGAGGAGCTGCGCAACCAGTGCGACACGCTGATCGTCATCCCGAACGATCGGCTGCTGGCCCTCGGTGACCGGGGGATCAGCATGATGGACGCCTTCCGGCAGGCCGACCAGGTGCTGCTCTCCGGTGTCCAGGGCATCACCGACCTGATCACCACGCCTGGCCTGATCAACCTGGACTTCGCCGACGTCAAGAGCGTGATGAGCGGGGCCGGCAGCGCGCTGATGGGGATCGGCAGTGCCCGGGGCGAGAACCGGGCGGTCGAGGCGGCCGAGGCGGCGATCTCCAGCCCACTGCTGGAGCAGAGCATGGACGGTGCCCGGGGGGTGCTGCTCTCCATCGCCGGTGGCTCCGATCTCGGCCTGTTCGAGATCAACGACGCGGCACAACTGGTCACCGACGCGGCGCACGCCGACGCCAACATCATCTTCGGGGCGGTCATCGACGACGCGCTGGGCGACGAGGTGCGGGTCACCGTCATCGCGGCCGGCTTCGACGGTGGGGCTCCCGCGTACAAGCCGGCCGAGGGTCCGCGTAAGGTCCCGGCCGCACCGGTATCACCGGCCGCGCCGGCCAGCCCGGCTGTCGCCCCGGCGCCTCAGACGCCGACCCAGCAGACCCGCCGGGTGCTCTTCGACGACGTTGACGTCCCGGACTTTCTCAAGAACGGGTCATGACCGTCGACACCGAACGGCGACGTGCGGAACTGGCCGACCGGCTGACCGCCGTACGGTCCCGGCTTGCCGCCGCCACGGCGGCGGCGGGTCGGCCGGCGGACAGCGTCACACTGATCGCGGTGACCAAGACCTATCCGGCCGCCGACGTGCGGCTGCTGGCCGAACTCGGGGTCACCGACGTCGGCGAGAACCGGGACCAGGAGGCGGCGGCCAAAGTCGCCGAGCTGGCCCCCGGACCGTCCGGCGCGCCCGGACTGCGCTGGCACTTCGTCGGCCAGTTGCAGCGCAACAAGTGCCGGTCGGTGGCGGGTTACGCGGACCTGGTGCACTCGGTCGACCGGGTGCCCCTGGCCTGGGCCCTGGCCGCCGCCGCCGGTCGGCGTGGTCGACCGCTCGACGTGCTGGTGCAGGTCAGCCTGGACGGCGTGACGGGGCGTGGTGGCGCGCTGCCGGACTCGGCGGATGCGGTGACCGGCTTCTGGCCGGTGGTCGAGTGCGTCCTGGGCACGTCCGATCTGCGACTCGCCGGGGTGATGGCGGTGGCTCCGCTCGACCAGCCGCCGGAGCCGGCGTTCGCCCGGCTGGCGGAGGTGTCTGCCCAGCTCAGAGCCGCCGCGCCGGAGGCGTGGATGGTCTCGGCCGGGATGAGCGCCGACCTGGAGGCGGCGGTGAACGCCGGCGCGACACATGTCCGTGTCGGAAGTGCGTTGCTCGGAAAGCGCCCAACGCTACGGTAGCCTGGCGGCGGATACCAAACTACATCAGTGTTGTTTGAGCCGGGCTCCCCGTCGTCGGGGGTCGACGTCCGTGACCGCACATCGGTCACGGCGGGGAGCCGGTTCGGACCGGTGGGCACTGCAGTGTTCACGCGCGACAGCGGCACGGCGGGGGCGCGTGCCGCACGGCGGACGGAGGGGCGCGGCATGGGTGCACTGCGCAAAGCGGGGGTCTGGCTAGGTCTGGTCGAGGAGGACGACGACCAGGGCTACGACGACGGCTACGACAAGGGTGGCTACCGAGAGTCGCGATACCGCGACAACAGGTACGCCGACGAGTTCGCCGACGACGAGGAGCCGGACGACCCGCCACCACGCGCGCGGCCACCGGTGGAGCGGCTGCGGCCGTCGGAGCGGCTGCAGGCCCGGGCCGCCGAGCGGGAGCACCGGGGTCTGGATCCCGACCGGGGTGAGCGTGCCAGTGTGCGATCGATCACCCGGGCCGGTGCCGAGGCCGCGCCGGCCAGCTACCCGACCAGGGACAATCTGGCTCTGGCGCCACAGCCCGTGGTGCGGGAGCGGATGGTCGTCGCCGAGGAGGAGCAGCGGTACCAGATCACCACGCTGCACCCGACCACCTACCGGGAGGCCCGGACGATCGGGGAGCACTTTCGCGACGGCACGCCGGTGATCATCAACCTCACCGAGATGGATGAGGCCGACGCCCGCCGTCTGGTTGATTTCGCTGCCGGTCTGGCGTTCGGTCTGCGCGGTACGATCGAACGCGTCACCAACCGGGTGTTTCTGCTCTCACCGGCCAACGTCCAGGTCACCGCGGAGGACAAGGCCAAGATAGCCGAGGGTGGATTCTTCAGCCTGGGCTAGCCCTGACCCGAGGACCTCGCCTGCCGTGTTGTCAATCTTGTTTCAAGTCCTGTATCTGCTGCTGTACGTCTTTCTGCTCACCCTGTTGGCGAGGTTTGTCCTGAGCGCGGTGCTTCAGTATGGTCGACGCTGGCAACCCGGTCGGGGTGCCGCAGCCGGATTGGAATCGGTGTGGAGCGTCACTGATCCCCCCCTTAAGGCGTTGAGGCGGGTGATCCCACCACTGCGAATTGGTACCGTGAGCTTCGACCTGGCCTCCCTTGTGCTCCTGGTTATCCTGTTCGTGCTGATCACGTTCGTGGTGGAGCCGCTGATCAGGGCAACCAACTGACCGGCGCGCTACGCGGCCGCAACTGACCCGAGGAGTTTCGATGCCGCTAACCCCGGCCGACGTCCACAACGTCGCCTTCAAAAAGCCTCCGATCGGCAAGCGGGGGTACGACGAGGAGGAGGTCGACGCCTTCCTGGACGAGGTCGAGCGTGAGCTCGCCCGTCTGATTGAGGAGAACAACGAGCTGCGCGCCCAGGTGGAGCGCGGAGGTCGTGGCGGGCCGGCGGGCCCGGGTGGCGACCCGCGTCTCGCGGCGGAGCTCAACGATATGAAGGCCCAGCTCGACCGCGTACAGCGGGACAAGGCCGCCGCCGAGCAGGCCGCCCGTGCCATGCAGGCCGAGCTGGAGCAGGTCAGGTCGGCCGGTGGCCCGGTCGTCGGTGGTGGCGGCGGCGACGGCGAGCAGCAGGCACTGCGGGTGCTGATGATGGCCCAGCGGACGGCGGACGACCACGTCTCCGACGCCCGCCGGGAGGCGGACAAGCTGCTCACCGACGCCCGCACCAAGGCCGAGGAGGTCACCCGCGAGGCGCGGGCCAAGGCCGACGCACTGGAGCGGGACGCGCGGCAGCGCCACCAGGAGGCGATGGGTGGCCTGGACGCCAAGCGAACTGCCCTGCAGAAGCACATCGAGGAGCTCAAGCAGTTCGAGCGGGAGTACCGCACCCGGCTCAAGGCGTACCTGGAGAGCCAGCTGCGCGACCTGGACGGTCGCGGGCAGGGCCTCGAGGCCGAGATGGGGCGGGTCGAGGGCGGCCGCTCCGCGTCGGGTGGTGGTCTGGCGACCGCCGGCCTGGCCAGCTCCTACGGCGGTGGGCGGTCCGGCGCGCTGGAGGCCGGCCGCTGAGGCCGAGCCTCTCGCGGGGGGTACGTCAGCAACGAGGCGGCGGGGGTGAGCCGTGATAGTGGCAAGTCTGGTGCTCATCCTCGTCGCCGTCACTCTGCTCGTGTTCGGCTTGGCGAGCGGGTCCAGCCTGCTGCTGGTCGGCTCGATCGTCGCCAGTCTGCTCGCGGCGGTGGCTCTCGTGGTCGGTGCTCGGCAGGCCGCTGCGGCCCGGGCCGGCAACCTGCGCACCGGCCCGTTCGACCCGGAGCCGGTTTCCCGGCCTGAGTTCGGCGTTGGCCCCGATCCGGACCAGTGGGTTGGTCAACGGTCATTCGCCGCGCCGGTCGGTCGGCAGCCGACCGACCCGGCCGACGACCGTCTCGGCAGCGGGGCAGCCGACGACGACCCGCCCGACGAACCGGCGGTCGAGGAGACGGGTGAAACCGATCACGCCCGGCTGGCCGGGCTCGATGCCGAGGTGATCGTGGTCGACGGACGGCCCCGCTACCACCGGGCGAGCTGCCTGCACCTGGTGGCCAGGGACGGTGAGCCGCTGCCGGTGCGGGAGGCCCTGGAACTTGGATTCACCCCGTGTGGGCTCTGCCAGCCGAACCGGACCCTGCTGGCCGAGTCCGGCCGCGTCTGAACAGGCGGCTTCCTTCGTGTCCCGTGCGAGCAGCCGCCGGCCCACCCGGCCGGCCGCCGGTGCCAGCGGGCGTCCGGAGACCGGCCTGGTGGTCGCCGTCCGGGTCAAGCCCGGTGCGTCCCGCGCCCGGATCGGTGGTTGTCACCCCGGCCCGCAGGGACCGGCGCTGATCGTCGCGGTCACTGCCCCGGCGGTGGACGGCCGTGCGACGGAGGCGGCCCGGCATGCGCTCGCGACAGCGCTCGACGTGCCGACCCGGCGGGTCACGCTACGGACCGGTGCCGCCAGTCGGGACAAGCTGTTCTCGGTGGACACCGTGTCCACCGACGAGGCCGAGGCGTTGGACGCCCGGCTGCGGCGGCTGCGGGACGGGTGAACGGTTGACCACCGACACCCCGACCACGCGGCACACTCCTCGACAAGGCGCGGCAACTGTCCTTCTTGGGTGATATGTCGGCGCACGCCGCGTCGTCGTTCTCTTCTGCTCGATCTGGCCAGGCAAATCGGTGCATCACCGGACGAAAGCTGTGCCATTGTTGTCGGATGTCTTCACGTTCCGTATCCTTGCGAATCTCCGGAGTGTGCAACGGACCCGTTGTACGCCCGTTTTGTGCTTTGGGGGCAGCATGGCCGAGCTGACGGGAGCGAGGTGCCGGCCGGGTCGGGAGACCCTGTCCACCGCGCCGCGCCGTGTACCGTCCGGCCTGCCGACGCCGGAGGATCCCGTACAGGCACTGCCGATCGCCGCGGGTGACGCGGCCGAGGGAGCGACGATGGCGAAGCCAGCCGACACGAAGACCGCCGCCCGCGGGCGAGCGGCCCGGGCACCGCGCAGCGCGGCCGAGACCACCAAGATCCAGATTGCCCTGCAGGCCCGTCGGGACGAGTTGCGAGCCGAGTATGATCAGACGCTGAGCGAGATCACCGAGCTGCAGCGGGAACGGCTGACCGACTCGGCCGGCGACGACCAGGCCGACACCGGCACCAAGACGTTCGAGCGGGAGCAGGAGATCTCCCTCGCCAAGAGCATCCTGGATCGCATCAACCAGGTCGAGCGGGCGCTGGAGCGGCTGGACGAGGGTAACTACGGCTGGTGTGAGCGGTGCGGCACGGACATTCCGGTCGAGCGGCTCGCTGCCTTCCCCTCGGCCACGCTCTGCGTGTCCTGCAAGCAGATCGAGGAGCGGCGCTAGCCGGGCGGTGACGGGCCCGACGCGGGTGAGCCGCTCCACTGAGAAGGGAGAGGCGTCTGTCCGCCGACGGCGATCCGCGCCCGGACGTTCCGAACGCCGGTGGCGACGCCCCGCCAGCACCTGAAGCGGGCCCTGGCGTGCCCGTCACCGGCCAGCCGGTGACGGGCACCGGCCGACGTGCGCTGTGGGTCTTCGCCCTGGTCGCGTCGGCGGCACTGCTCGTCGACCTCGGCGCGAAGCAGTGGGCGATCAGCGCCCTGACCGACCGGGAACCGGTCCGCCTGCTGGGCGGCGCCCTCTACCTGACGCTGATCCGCAACAGCGGTGCGGCGTTCAGCCTCGGATCCGACTACACCTGGATATTCCCGCTCGTCACCGTGGCGGTCGTCGGCTGGATCGGCTGGTTGACCAGAGGGCTGCGGTCGCTGCCCTGGGCGGTGGCGCTCGGGCTGGTCCTCGGTGGGGCGCTCGGCAACCTCCTGGACCGGGTGTTCCGCGCCCCCGGGCCCCTTCTCGGCCATGTGGTGGACATGTTCAGCGTCTTCCATCCGTACGGCCAGGTTTTCCCGATCTTCAACGTGGCCGACAGCGCGTTGGTCGTCGGCGTACTCCTTGCCGTACTGCTGGAACTGACCGGCCGACAGCGCGACGGCCGCCGGCTGTCCGGAAAGGTGGACCGTTGACCACACCTGCCCGCCATGGGGAGCGACGGTCGCTGCCGGTGCCCGACGGGCTCGACGGCACCCGGCTCGATCAGGCCGTCTCCCGGCTGTTCGGACTGTCCCGCACTGCGGCCGCCGCGTTAGTGGAGTCCGGCGACGCCGCGGTGGACGGGGTGACCCGGCACAAGTCCGACCGGGTGACCGCCGGTGCCTGGCTGGAGGTGGTCCTGCCGGCGCCCGTCGCGGCTCCGGTGGTGATCGCCCAACCGGTCGACGGGCTGCGGGTCGAGTATGCCGACGAGGACATCGTGGTGGTGGACAAGCCGGTCGGCGTGGCGGCGCACCCGAGCCCCGGATGGACCGGCCCGACCGTGCTGGCCGGTCTGGCGGCTGCCGGTCACACCATCGCGACCAGTGGCGCGGCCGAACGCCAGGGCATCGTGCACCGGCTCGACGTCGGCACCAGCGGGCTGATGGTGGTGGCCAAGAGCGAGCGCGCGTACTCGGTACTCAAGCGTGCGTTCAAAGAACGCGAGGTGGACAAGCGGTACCACGCCGTCGTACAGGGGCATCTCGACCCGTTACGCGGGACCATCGACGCCCCGATCGACCGCCACCCCACCCACGACTACCGGTGGGCGGTCGTCTCGGGCGGCAAACCCAGCGTCACCCACTACGAGACGGTGGAGGCATTCCCCGCCGCCAGCCTGGTCGACATCCGCCTGGAAACCGGCCGCACCCATCAGATCCGGGTGCACTTCTCCGCGCTGCGGCACCCGTGCCTAGGTGACCTGACGTACGGTGCGGATCCGACACTCGCCGCCCGACTCGGACTGACCCGCCAGTGGCTGCATGCCCGTGCGCTCAGTTTCCTACACCCCCGTACGGTGGAGGAAGTTCGCTTTCACAGCGACTACCCTGACGACTTGAAGCGTGCCTTGGCCGTGCTCGGCGATTGAGAGCCGGCGAACACGCGGTCACTCAGCGTCCACCCGCCATCGGGGAAGGAGAGTCGCCCGTGCGTGCCGGCGACCTGTTGCGGCGAATCGACCGACGGCTGCTGCCGATCCTGGTGGACGCCGCCGTCCGGCTCGCGCAGCGACCGGTCCGTCCCCAGCTGCTCGTCGGGGTGGCCGGGGTGTCGATCAGCGCGGTGCTGGTCGCCGCCGTCTGGGCGGTGGATCACGACGACGGCGCCGTCCGCGCGGTGGACGACATCGTGCAGGTGGGAGTAGCCGAGGGCGAGTCCATACCCGACTACCTCCGGGCGGTTCGTGGTGAGCTGGCCACCCTACCGGAGGATCCGGCCCCGGCCGGGTCGACTGGCGACAGCTACGCACTGGTGACTTTCGATGGATATCTGGCACCCGACCGGCTCGCCGCTGTCCTGTCCGGAGTGTCCGCCGTGGAGGTCTACACCCGGGTCCCGCTGGGACGGGAGAAGACTCAGGTGATCCGGATGCCGGCCTTCCAGCTGCCCGAGGACGTGCTGACCGGGATGGATCAGGTCACCGAGCGAAAGAACAGGCAGGCGACCGACTACCGCCGCCGGGTCGCCGAACTCGGCCGGGCGGCCGACCTGGACCAGTGGCTGGCCTACGACAAGGGCGCCCGGGTGGCCACCGCCGAGGCCGCCGCCTACCGCGAGCACTGTGCCTGCGTGTTCGCAGCGGTGGTCCAGGGCGTCCCGGTAGACCTGCGCAGGCTGGCCCGGCTGGCCGAGGTCCGGGCCGTCGATCCCGCGCCCGAGGTCCGCCGCCTGGACCGGGCGGTGTTCCTGCCTCCGCTACCGGAGTACGACGGGGTGGTGCCGATTGGCGACGCCGCGCTCACCAGCAGCGGGTTGCCGTTCGATGTTCTGGCCGCCGAGCCGAGCGGTGCGGCCGACAGTGCGGTCGGCGGTGGCCCGACCGGCGTTGCTCCGGCGACCGACGGCGCCCCGGACGTGGGGCCAGGGGCGCAGACCGGGCCCGCGCCCGACCACGATTCCGCCCCGGACAGCGCCGATTCCGCCCCGGACGCCGACGTCGGCACCCGGGACGGAGCCGACACGTCGCCGGCCGGTCCTGGGATCCCGGCAGCTCCTGGAAACCCGGTCGGTCCTGGAAACCCGGCAGCTCCTGGAAACCCGGCGGGTCGGGCCAACCCGTCGGCCGGGTCGGGGAGCCCGACCACGGCTCCGTCGGGCAGGTCGACCAGCGGTGCGGGCCGTCCGGCCACGCCGGCTGGCTGTACCCCGTTCCAGACCGGCGCGTCGTCGGCCACCGTCGGACCGTCGGGCTGCCCGGAGCACCCCCGGTGAACCTTGGTAGCGGGCCGGTATCGACCACCGGTGTCTCGGTTCCGTACGCTACCCCCGGTGCCGCCACGATCCTCGTAAGGTGACGGCTGCGGTGACCGGACTGGGGGAGTCCGGCAGAGATGGCCGGTAGGGGCGAACAACGGGCCTTTGGCGGTGTGGCCTGAACAGGTCTAGCTTCGTAGCCTGTCAGGCGGGGACCGATAGCGCTGGGAGGGCGAGCCGTGGAGGGCACCGAGTCCGGCTGGGGCCGGCCTGCCGAACCAGCGCCGCGCTGGCGTGCGCTGCTCGACCGGGCTCGCCTCGGTGGCCGTACCGGTGAGCAGCCAGAGGTTGCGGATCGCAGTGGGGCGGCGCCCCGCTCTCGGGAGAACGGTCGCGGAACCGCGCAGGTGCCCAACGGCGTCGCGCAGGTGCCGGGTCACCACCCGGAGCCGGGCAATCCCACCGGTTCCAGCTGGATGGGCGACTCCGGCCATCCAGCCGGTCCCGGTCGCGCGTCAGGCCTTGGCCGCCCTGCCGATCCCGGCTATCCGGCGGATCCCGGCTATCCGGCCGACCAGGGTCCACCGGCACCGGCCGCCGGTCGGTACGCCGCGCTGGCACCGCCTCCGGGCCCGGTAGCCCCGGGTGGCTACGCGCCCGGCTACCCGGTGATGCCCGGCCCTCCTCCGGACCGGGGCGCTCGCCCGGTGCGCCCGAGTGTGCCGCCACCCCAGGAGCAGGGTTTCCCGGGCGGCCCCGAGGTGGGCGGCTATCCGCCGGTCGCCGAGCCGCCCCGCCGGGCCGGGCCGGGGCCGGGGTACCCGCCGGGTCCGGACGGCGGCGGCGGATATCCGGCGCGGATCGAGTGGCGGGAGAGTCGGCCCGACGCCGAGGTCGACCGGGCCACTGGCATCCTGCGGCGCAACCTCGGCATACCGCGGGTGCTGGCGTTCGCGAATCCGAAGGGCGGGGTGCACAAGACGACGGCGACCGTCCTCGCTGCGGCGACGATCGGCAGCGTCCGTGGCCGCGGGGTGCTCGCCTGGGACGACAACGAGCTGCGCGGCACGCTCGGCCTGCGGGCCGGCAGCGCCCGACATGCCCGGACCATCCGCCATCTGATCTCCGATCTGGTGGAGATCGAGGGCGCGCACGGCTACGAGTTGACCGACCGGCTCGACGACTACCTCCGGCACGCCTCCGACGGCTCGTACGACGTACTCGCCGGTGAGGAGAGCCCTCGGTTTGCGCAGCGTCTCGACCCGCACACCGTACGGCGGGTGTTGGAGCTGCTCCGCCGCACCCACGACGTGATCTGTGTGGACACCGGCAACAACGTGGAGAGCGCGAACTGGCAGACCGTCCTGCAGGCCGCCGATCAGCTGGTGGTCACCTGTGTGCCCCGGGAGGACGCGGCGTTCACCGCGGACTGGATGCTGGACCTGCTGGACGACGTCGGCATGGGCGACCTGGTACGTAACGCGGTGACGTTGCTGTCCTGCCCGAGCCCGGGGGCGATGCCGTTGCTCGACGACCTGCGCCAGCACTTCGCCACCCGGACCCGGGCGGTGGCCGTGGTCCCCTACGATCCGGCGCTGGAGACCGGATCGTCGATCGAGTACGTGCAGTTGCAGCCGGAGACGCGGCAGGCGTGGCTGCAGGCGGCCTCGATGATGCTGGAGCCGTTCGTCCGCTGACGGTGCCACCCCACGATCGGTCAACTGTTGGTCGGCCGATCGTGGGGGTGACCCTACGACCGATTCTGCGGGGCCGTGTCTGATCAAGCTATGTCGCTGCGCCACCGCAATGAGTACGGTGAGTGACGAAGCTGGACATGGTCTCAACGAGGAGGCGGCATGTCGACCCCACGTGAACTCTGGTTGGCGGCCCAGTCCGCCAGCCGGCGGGCCCGCCCCCGGCCCACGGTGCGAACCTGCCGGTTGATCTCCCGGCCGGACGGGTGGTTCGACGTTCTCATCGACGGCAGCGACCTGCGTACCGGTGCGGTCCCACCCCGGATCGAGGTGGGCGGCCAGCCGGTGATCCGGATCGAAGGACGGGACGGCAGCCGGCTGACCGGGGTGGTCGACCGCGGCGAGACCGGCGACGAGGTGACGGTGGATCTCGGGCCGGCCGGTGCGGTCCGGACCGTGGTGGAGGGGGTGGCATGAGCCCGCATACTCCTCGCATCCTGGAGCCGGTGGCTGTCGGTGACGGCGTCGTCTGGGTCAGCGGAGTGACCCCCGGCGCGACGGTCGCGATCCGCCAGGGCGACATCGAACGGGGTCGGCGGCTCGCCGCTTCCCCGGTCACCCCGGTAGGCGTCACCGGGGTGACCGGGGAAGCGGTTCGGGCCGTCGCGCACCTGGCAGCGGAGAGCACCACCAGCGCCGCCGTCACCCCGGTGCGTGATCCCGGCGAGGCGGGCGAATTCGCCGGTGCCGTCGTTCGCGACGTCGACTACGGCGACTTCACCGTCCCCACGCACGACACCCCGCAGGGCGCCGAAGGCGGGTTCGCCGCCCCGCTGCTCGGCCGGGTGTGGCTGCCGGCCGGCAGTGACGGGCAGGTGCCGGACGGTCTCGGCCGTCGACCGCTGGTGATCATCGCGCAGGGCTACTGGCTGCACCCGGAGGAGGACGTCGAGAGCCTCAAAGGGTACGCCTGGCTGGCCGGGCATCTCGCCAGGTGGGGCATGGTGGCCTGCTCGATCGACCTGTCCACGGTCAACCGGCAGACCGGTAGCCTGACCCAGCAGTGGTCCCGTGGCGAGGTCATCATGGCGATGCTCGACCGGCTGACCACCGGCGCCGACCTGGCCAGGTACGTCGACCGGGGGCGGGTCGGGCTGGTCGGCCATTCGATGGGCGGCGAAGGCGTGGTGCTCGCTCAGGCGATCAACCGCACCCGTCGGCCGCGGTACGGGATTCTCGGTCTGGTCAGTCTCGCCCCGACCAACTACCGGCCGGAGGTCGCCGCGACCCACACCGCGTACCTGCAGCTGCACGGCAGCCTGGACTATCTGTTGCGGGACCCGCAGGAGGTCACCGGGGAGTCTCCTCGATTCGGCGGGATCCGCCTCTACGACCGGGCCTGGCGGCCGCGCAGCCTCGCCTTCATCGAGGGCGCCCGGCACGAGGGCTGGAACCCGGCCTGGCTGGCCAGCCCCAACAGCCTGGAGCCGCCGTCGGACCCGGCGCTGCCGGAGCTGCCTACCGACCGGCAGCGCCGGATCGGCCAGGCGTTGACGACAGCATTCCTGCTCGACGCGCTGACCGGGCAGGTCGCGTACCGTGGCTATCTCGCCGGTCCAGCGCTGCCCAGGGTGGTCGGTCCAGCGGTGGTGCGCCGCCAGCACCAGTCGGCGTCGGTCGTGGTGGTCGACGATTTCGGTGACGCCGACGCCCAGCTCGACCTGCCGGCCGAGGAGCCGATCGACAAGACCGTCAACCGGCGCGGACTGGCCGCTCGGACCACCGGCGCGGGCACCGACCGGTGGCTGGACGTCGACCACCGTACGGAGCTGCCGCTGAGCGTGCACGACACGCACGGCCTGGACGTTGCCTGGCGCAACGACACCACCAGCTACGAGACCCTTCTGGATGCCATCGGCGTCGCAGCTTCGGACACGCTGACGATGCGGCTGGCGCAACACTACGGTGAAACGGACAGCGGGCATCCGGACGAGAGGCACAACCCGGTCGGCGAGGACCTCGATCTCGTTGTGGAGCTCGACGATGGGGTCCACCGCGCGGCCGTACCCGTCTCGGTGATCGACCGGGTGCGCTATCCGCTGATCGGCCTGCAGACCTACAGCGTCTTCCAGACGGTACGGCTGCCGGTCGACGCGTTTACCGCCGTCAATCCCGAGCTGGACGTGACCGCGCTGAAGCGGATCCGGTTGGTCTTCTCCGAGCGGCCCACCGGCCGGCTGCTGGTCGACGACATCGAGTTCACGACGGCCGTGCTCACCGCGCCGTCGATGATCAGCCTGCTGCGGGTGCACGATCTGGGCGGCGGGTACGGCCCGCCTGACGACCACATCGACACCGAGGTCATCGTCCAGTTGGCCGGTCGGCCGGGGGAGACGTTCGGGTTGAGGCTGCGCGTCGACGACGCGCTACCCGGCAACTGGGGGATGTTCACCGGGCTGCGAGCCGCGTTGACCACCGGAGGGCGGGTCCGGCTGGCGTACCGGCCGGTCGGGCCCACGGTACGCGAGATCGTCGCCGTCGTTGCGGACTGACCCGTCCGACACGCGGCCACCAAGTTCAGCCAGGGTGAAGTGAGAGGAGAGCGGTCATGGCGGTACTGCGGGTCACCGGGAAGGTCTCCTTCCTGCGGGTGCACGATCTGGGCGGCGGGTACGGCCCGCCCGACGACCACATCGACGGTGAGCTGATCGCCCGGGTCAGCGGTCGGCCGGCTCACGCGTTCGGCACGACGCTGCGCACCGACAGTCGGCTGCCGTCACACGAGGGGATGCTGGCGCTGCTGCGCGACGGACTGGTGCACGCCTCGACCATCGACACCGCCGTCGAGTACGACCTTGACACCGTGGCCGGGCGCGAGAACGGCCGGATCATGCGGGTGGAGCTGCGTCCGGCCTGACCGACGTGCGGTACGTCAGTCGGCCGGCACCCGGTCGGCCGTTGGCTGACAGCCGTGCGCCACCCCCCAGCGGGAGCATCGGCCGTCCGGGTAGGGCGTCGTGTGCGCGATCCAGGCGAAGTAGCCGGCGTGGTTGGTCCGCTCGTCGGGCAGGTACCGGTCGACGGTGGCGGACCCGGCGGAGGCGAGCACGAACAGCAGCGGCACGAGCAGCAGCCCGACCGGGGCGGTCGGCTCTCGGCCGGCTGGGCCGGTGGCGCCGGGGCCGGTGGCGCCGGTGCGGTCGCGCCAGCGTTGGACGGCGAGCAGGACACCGAATCCGGTGAGGATCAGTAGACAGTAGAGCACCACTGCGGTGGTCCGCGGATACAGCCGTACGGTCTGGGTCTCCCACTGTTCACTGGCCAGCCACATCCGCAGGAACCAGGCGCTGGCCGCGCACGCGCCGAGGGCGATCACGATGCTGCGGCGCCAGGCCAGCGCGAGGGCCAGCCCGAGCCCGCCCGCGAGCAGCAGGGTGAACAGCCCGACCCCGCCGAGTTCGCCGACCGGGGGCCAGACCGGGCCGACGTCGGCCGGTCGGTCGTTGCGCCACATCGCGATGTACGCCGGCTCGGTGTCGGTGTCGAAGTAGAAGTAGTCGTCGGAGGTGCCGCCGGTCGGGGCGAGCAGGCCGCGTAGATGTACCCAGCCGACCAGCACGAAGCTGACCACGGTCGCGCCGCCGAGTAGCAGGACCGACCGCCAGCCGGTCCGCCACGGGGCGGTCAGTGCGACGGCCACCAGCATGCCGCCCGCGCACCAGACGAACCATCCGGAGTAGAGCAGGAAGAGCAGCCCGAGGCCGACCCCGGCCAGCGTGCCGGCCAGCAGTGCCCGCCGGGCGGTCATCCGGTCCGCCCGGCGGACCGTCGACAGGAACTTCACCAGCACCGGGATCAGCATCACCAGGGTGATCTGCGGGTACGGCTTGACCGGTTCGATCATCGGCAGCATCGCCAGTACCCCGACGGTCACCGCCCAGAGCGGACGCAGCACCAACCGCCAGGCGAGGTAGGCGGCCGGGCCGAACAGGGCCGTACCGGCCAACTGGAGGTCCTTGAGGGCGAGGACGTGCGGTTGGTCGGTCAGCCGGGCCCAGGCCCCGATCATCCAGAAGACGGCCGGTGGGTAGTGGTCGGAGATTTCCTGCCCGGACCACAACGCGGCGGTCCATTCGAGAATCCACTGGTAGTCGCCGCCGCCGGCCCACAGCGGCAGCTGGGTGCCGCGCAGTGCCACCGCGATCCCACCGGCGACGAGCCCGGTGGCGAGCCCGGCGATCGCGGCGCAGCCGGCCCGGACGATGTACGGGCGGTGTGCCGGGGCGAGCAGCCGGTGGGTCAGCACCATCGCGACGACCAGCACGCCGGCCAGCACCGCGAACCGGAGCTGGAGTGCCGCCAGGCCGCTCACCTGGCCTTTCCGGTCCAGTGGATCGACATCTATGTCTTTGCTCCAGGCCAGGAACCCGAACGCGGTGCCGATGCTGACCAGCGCCTCGATGCCGATGCCGGCCAACCTGGAGCGAAATGTGGGTCTCTGTCTGGTTGCCTTCACACAGAGACGGTAAACCCTCACTGGTGGTGTTGTCGGGTGGAGCTCGTGGTCCGCCGAGAGTGTCGCGAGTCGGGGCGGGCGAAAGTGGGTGTCGACCGGGTGGCGGTGGATCCCCGCGTGGCTCGATGCGGTGCCGGCGGCGACACGATAGGGTTCGCTGGTCGTGCCGGGACGGGAGAAGGGGGCCGGGTCGGTGTCCGATGGTTTTGTGCACCTGCACGTGCACACAGAGTATTCGATGCTCGATGGAGCGGCCCGGTTGAAGGAACTGTTCGCCGAGGCCAACCGTCTGGAAATGCCGGCCCTGGCGATGACCGACCACGGCAATCTTTTCGGCGCGTACGATTTCTTCAAGCAGGCGACCGGTGCCGGGGTGAAACCGATCATCGGCCTGGAGGCGTATCTGACGCCGGGGACGGATCGTCGGGACCGGACCAGGGTTCGGTGGGCCGACGGCGGGGAGAACGACGTCTCCGGTGGTGGCGCGTACACCCACATGACGATGCTGGCGGCGGACGCGGACGGCCTGCGTAACCTGTTCCGGCTGGGCTCGCGGGCGAGCCTGGAGGGGTACTTCTACAAGCCGCGTGCGGACCGGGAACTGCTGAACGAGTACGGCAAGGGGATCATCGCGACGACGGGGTGCCCGTCCGGTGAGGTCCAGACCTGGTTGCGGATCGGTGACTTCGAGAAGGCGTGCGCGTCGGCGGCTGAATTCCGCGACATCTTCGGGGCCGACAATTTCTACCTGGAGTTGATGGATCACGGTCTGGGTATCGAGACCCGGGTCCGGGATGATCTGATCCGGCTAGGTAAGCGGTTGAATCTCAAACCGGTCGCAACCAATGATCTGCACTACACGCATGAACGGGACGCGGATGCGCACGAGGTGCTGCTGTGCGTTCAGTCCGGTTCGACGATGGCGGACCCGAAGCGGTTCAAGTTCGACGCGCGGGACTTCTATCTGAAATCCGCTTCGGAGATGCGGAAACTGTGGGACGCCGAGGTGCCGGGGGCGTGTGACAACACTCTCGAGATCGCCGAGAAGATCGGCGACTATTCGGCGTTGTTCGCGTCCCGTGACCTGATGCCGCAGTTCCCGGTGCCGGCCGGGGAGACCGAGGAGTCGTTCCTGCGGGCCGAGGTGCTGCGTGGGCTGGAGCGCCGGTTCCCCGGTGGGGTGCCCGAAGGGCACCGCCGGCAGGCCGAGTACGAGCTCGACGTGATCCTCAAGATGGGTTTCCCCGGCTACTTCCTGGTGACCGCGGACCTGGTGCACTACGCCAAACGGGAGGGGATCCGGGTCGGTCCGGGCCGTGGTTCGGCGGCCGGGGCGCTGATCGCGTACGCCCTGGGTATCACGGAGCTGGACCCGATCCCGCACGGCCTGCTGTTCGAGCGGTTCCTGAATCCGGACCGGGTGTCGATGCCGGATATCGACATGGACTTCGACGAGCGTCGCCGCGGTGACATGATCCGGTACGCGACCGAGCGGTACGGCGAGGAGCGGGTCGCCCAGATCATCACCTACGGCACGATCAAGGCGAAGGCCGCGATCAAGGACGCGGCGCGGGTGCTCGGCTATCCGTTCGCGATGGGTGACCGGATCACCAAGGCGATGCCGCCGCCGGTGATGGGCAAGGACATCCCGCTGACCGGCATCTTCGACCCGAAGCACCCGCGCTACCCGGAGGCGGTGGAGTTCCGGGCGTTGTACGAGTCCGACGGCGAGGTCCGCAAGATCGTCGACACGGCCAAGGGTCTGGAGGGGCTGAAACGGCAGTGGGGGGTGCATGCGGCCGGGGTGATCCTGTCCCGGGATCCGCTCGTCGACGTGCTGCCGATCCAGAAGCGGGAGCAGGACGGGGCGATCATCACCCAGTGGGACATGGGCGCGTGTGAGTCCATCGGCCTGCTGAAGATGGACTTCCTCGGGCTGCGCAACCTGACCGTGATGGACGACTGCCTGGCCGGGATCGCCGACAACCAGAACCTCAACCTGGTCCTGGAGGATCTGCCGCTGGACGACAAGCGCGCCTACGAGCTGCTCGCCCGCGGTGACACGCTCGGGGTGTTCCAGCTCGACGGCGGGCCGATGCGGTCGCTGCTGCGGTCGATGGTGCCGGACAACTTCGAGGACATCTCCGCCGTCCTCGCCCTGTACCGGCCGGGTCCGATGGGCGCCAACGCGCACAACGAGTACGCCGACCGCAAGAACAACCGCAAACCGGTGGTGCCGATCCACCCCGAGCTGGCCGAACCGCTCGCCGACATCCTGGGCGACACCTACGGGTTGATCGTCTACCAAGAGCAGGTCATGGCGATCGCCCAGCAGCTGGCCGGCTACACGCTCGGCGCCGCTGACCTGCTGCGCCGGGCGATGGGCAAGAAGAAGAAGGAGATCCTGGACAAGGAGTACGTGCCGTTCTCGCAGGGCATGCGGGACAACGGCTACTCCGACGAGGCGATCAAGACGCTGTGGGACATCCTGGTCCCGTTCTCCGACTACGCGTTCAACAAGGCGCACACCGCCGGCTATGGCCTGGTGTCCTACTGGACCGCCTATCTGAAGGCCAACTACCCGGCCGAGTACATGGCCGCGCTGCTGACCAGCGTCGGCGACGACAAGGACAAGGCCGCCGTCTACCTGGCCGAGTGCCGGCGGATGAAGATCAAGGTGCTGCCGCCGGACGTCAACGCCTCCGGGGCCCGGTTCACCGCCGTCGGCGCCGACATCCGGTTCGGCCTGGCCGCCGTGCGTAACGTGGGCACGAACGTGGTCGACGCGATCGCCCGGTGCCGCAAGGACAAGGGCGCCTACACCGACTTCTACGACTTCCTGCGCAAGGTCGACCCGGTGGCCTGCAACAAACGCACCGTCGAGTCGTTGATCAAGGCGGGCGCGTTCGACTCCCTCGGCCACACCCGCCGGGGCCTGCTGACGGTGCACGCCGACGCGATCGACTCGTTCATGGACCTCAAACGCAACGAGGCGGTCGGCCAGTACGACCTGTTCGGCGACGCGTTCGGCGCCGCCGACCCGGCCGGCGGCGGCGCGGGCCCGATGGTGGTCACCCCGCCGATCCCCGACGACGAGTGGGACAAGACCGACCTGCTCACCTTCGAACGGGAGATGCTCGGCCTGTACGTCTCCGACCACCCGCTGTTCGGAGTCGAGCACGTCCTCGCCAACGCCGCCGACATGTCCATCGCCGCCCTCGCCGAGGACGGCGCGGTCGCCGACGGCACCGTGGTCGTCCTGGCCGGCATCCTCTCCGGGGTACAGCGGCGGATCACCAAGCAGGGCCGGGCGTGGGCGTCGGCCACCCTGGAGGACCTGGGCGGCGCCGTCGAGGTGCTGTTCTTCCCGAACACCTACGAACTCGTCGGCCAGTACATCGCCGAGGACGCCATCGTCGTGGTCAAGGGCCGGGTCGATCGACGCGACGACCAGCCCCGGCTGATGGCGATGGACCTGTCCGTACCGGAGATCACCGCCGCCGACGAGATCAAACCCATCGTGATCGCGCTGTCCCCGGCCCGCTGCACCCCGCCCCTGGTCGACAGCCTCCGCGACGTGCTGACCAGCCACCCCGGCTCGGCCGAGGTACACGTCAAACTCGTCAACGGCGGCCGCGCCACCCTGCTGCGCCTCGGCCCGCACCGGGTCGCCCCGACGACCGCCCTGATGGCCGACCTCAAGGCGCTCCTCGGCCCTACCGCCGTGGCCGGCTGAGACCTGCGAGAGGATCGACGGGTGAGTTCCACCGCCGACGCCGGCCCACCCGGCGACCCGACCGGCCCGTCCGGAGCGTCGCCGGCACCCTCGTCCGACGTCGGCGCGGCGGGGTCCACCCCGGCCGCCAGCCGGCGCCGGATCTGGCGACGGCCAGGGCTGTACGTCGCCGCCGCGATCACCGTGGGCGGTGCTCCGCTCGGCGTCGCCTGGTCGATGCTGGCCCCCTGGATCCCGGTGGTCAAGACCGAGCAGGGCGCGGCGGTACGGGGCGGCGACCCGGAGGTCTTCGTCGCCGCCGACGGCTGGTTCGCGATGCTCGGCGTCGGCTACGGGATCCTCGCCGGGATCGTCGTCTGGGCGTCGCTGCCCCGGTCCCGTGGCCCGTACGGGCTGGTCGCCGTCGCCGCCGGTGGGCTCGGCGCGGCGGCGCTGGCCTGGGCCCTGGGCCGGCAGATCGGCCTGGCCGGCTACCAGCGGGCGATCGAGGCGGCGGCGCTCGGTGCCCAGTTGGAGCGGCCACCGGACCTGCAGGCCGGCGACTTCGATCTGTGGTTCGGCGTGCTGCCGACGGTCACCGGCGCGTTCAGCGCTCCGGCGCTCGGCGCAGTGCTGGCGTACACCATGCTGGCCGGCTGGTCCAGCCACCCGGACCTGCGTCCGGGGCCGGACCGGGGCGAAGCCGGGCCTGACCTTCCGATCCTCCCAGCGGCCCCGGACGTTCGTCCGGCCCCGGACGTCGCCGCCGATCCGCGGATCAGTTCGGACTCGCCGGAACCGCCAACTCGGGCAACGGGACCGGCACCGCCCGCACCCGGCGCAGCAGCGCCACCTCCCGATTGAGCATCCGCAGCTCGGCCCGCAGCCGTCGGGCGGTGTCCAGCTCCGCTAGCAGCGCCTGCCGCTCGCTGATGTGCAACGCGGCGGTCGCCGCCACCAGGTGGGAGAGCACGGTCGGCGTCTCCGGCAGCTGCTCGGTGATCTCGGCAGAGTCGGTCCGGACCAGGTCGAGATACTGCCGGAACACCGCGAGCACCTGCGGGGCCAGCAGGTCGGCCAGCTCCTCGGACCCGGTCGGCTCGGGCAGCCACTGCACCGACGCGGTGAGGTACGGCGTACCTTCGGTGGCCAGGTCGGTGATCCGGAACCGGCGCCGGCCCACCGTCACGATGTCGTACCGTCCGTTCGGCAGCTCGGTGACCTGCCGCAGCTGAGCGGTGCAGCCGATTTCGTACAGGCTCACCGAGGTCGGTGCCGGCGCACCCGGCGGCCCGGCGCTCGGCAGCACCTCCCAGCCACGCCGGATCGCCACCACCCCGAACTCCCGGGTGACGCCCTCGGGCAGGCTGGTCAGATGCCGGACCAGTGCCCGGTAACGCTCCTCGAAGATGTGCAGAGGCAGCACCAACCCGGGGAAGAGCACCGTCCCGAGCGGAAAGACCGGTAGCCGCTGACCCACCGGTCGAGCCTAGCGTGGTCACGCTCACTGTCCCGTCCGCTGGACGGCCGGCGTCCGGCCAGTGGGAGGACGCCTAGACTCGCAAGCGTGCTGAACCGGATCGACCTGCGAGGCGGGTCACCTGACCCGCGTGGCCTGCTGCCCCGTGCCCAGCTCGACGTCTCCGTGGCGGTCGAGCGGATCCGCCCGCTGGTGGAGGCGGTCCGTGACCATGGCTACCCGGCGATCCGGGAGGCGGCCGAGCGGTTCGACGGGGTCAGCCCGCACCGGCTGCGGGTGCCCACCGAAGCGCTCGCCGCGGCCGAGCGCGACCTCGATCCCGGGGTCCGGGCCGCGCTGCTGGAATGCATCGACCGGGCCCGGCGGGTGCACGCCGACCAGCGCCGGACCGACGTCACCACCCAGGTGGTGCCCGGCGGCACCGTCACCGAACGCTGGGTGCCGGTCGGCCGGGTCGGGTTGTACGTGCCCGGCGGGTTGGCGGTGTACCCATCGACCGTGGTGATGAACGTGGTCCCCGCCCAGGTCGCCGGGGTGGCATCGCTGGTGGTGACCAGCCCGCCGCAGCGCGACAACGACGGGCTGCCCGATTCGCGGGTACTGGCCGCCTGCGCCCTGCTCGGCGTCGACGAGGTGTACGCGGTCGGCGGAGCCCAGGCCGTCGCGATGCTCGGCTACGGTGCCGCGGTCGACCCGGACGGGACCGACCGGTGCGCCCCGGTCGACGTGATCACCGGGCCGGGCAACATCTGGGTCACCGCCGCCAAACGGCTGCTGCGCGGGGTGGCCGGTATCGACGCCGAGGCCGGCCCGACCGAGATCGCCATCCTCGCTGACGACACCGCGGACCCGGTGCACGTCGCCGCCGACCTGATCAGCCAGGCCGAGCACGACCCGTTGGCGGCCAGCGTACTGGTCACCCCGTCGACTGGGCTGGCCGACGCGGTCGACCGGGAACTGGCCCGGCAGGTGCCGGCCACCCGGCACGCCGACCGGATCGCGACCGCGCTCGGCGGCGAGCAGTCCGGCACCGTCCTGGTCGACGACCTCGACGCGGGTCTGGCCGTGGTCGACGCGTACGCCGCCGAGCACCTGGAGATCCAGACCCGGGACGCCCGGCAGTGGGCGCTGCGGGTCCGCAACGCCGGGGCGGTCTTCGTCGGCGCGTACGCCCCGGTGTCGCTGGGCGACTACTGCGCCGGCTCCAACCACGTTCTGCCCACCGGCGGCTGCGCCCGGCACTCCTCGGGCCTGTCGGTGCAGTCCTTCCTGCGCGGCATCCATTTCGTCGAGTACGACGCGGACGCGTTGCGTGACGTCGCCGAGCACGTGGTCACCCTGGCCGAGGCGGAGGACCTGCCGGCGCACGGGCAGGCGGTCCGGGCCCGGTTCGCCGACCCGGCCGGCAGCGCCGCCCCGGCAGCGAACTCACCGGCCGTTTCCCCGGGCGGACCGGCGGTGACCAGATGACCGGCCCGGTCACCCTGGACGACCTGCCGATCCGCGACGATCTGCGCGGGCGCAGTCCGTACGGGGCACCGCAGTTGGACGTACCGGTGCGGCTCAACACCAATGAGAACTCCTACCCGCTGCCGGACGTCGTGGTCGAGGCGATCGCCGAGGCGGTCACCGCCGAGCTGCGGCAACTCAACCGCTACCCGGACCGGGACGCGGTCGCACTGCGGGCCGATCTGGCCGGCTATCTCGGGCACGGGCTGACCACCGCCGGGGTGTGGGCGGCCAACGGCTCCAACGAGATTCAGCAGCAGTTGCTGCAGGCGTTCGCCGGTCCCGGCCGGGTGGCGCTCGGCTTCACCCCTGCGTACTCGATGCATCCGCTGCTGGCGGTGGGCACCGGCACCCGGTGGGTGGACGGCCGACGCGGACCCGACTTCGACCTGTCCGCCGACGACGCGGCCGGCCAGGTGGTCGAGCACCAGCCGGACCTGGTCTTCCTCTGCTCTCCGAACAACCCGACCGGGACCGCCCTGGACCCGGCGGTGGTGCGGGCGGTACTGGCCGCCGCGCCGGGCATGGTCGTCGTCGACGAGGCGTACGCCGAGTTCGCCCGCCCCGGCACGGCCAGCGCGGTGCGGCTGCTGTCGACGCATCCACGGCTGGTGGTGACCCGGACGATGAGCAAGGCGTTCGGTTTCGCTGGCGGTCGACTGGGCTACCTGGCGGCGCATCCCGCGGTGGTCGACGCGGTCCAACTGGTCCGCCTGCCCTACCATCTGTCGGCGCTGACCCAGGCGGCGGCCCGGGCGGCGCTGGCGCACCGGGACACCCTGCTCGGTACGGTACGGGTGATCATGCAGCAGCGGGACCGGATCGTCGCCGAGCTGCGTCGGCTCGGGCTCACCGTGGCGGACAGCGACGCCAACTTCGTGCTGTTCGGTGTCAACGGCGCCGGTGGCGCCACCGGCGACCAGCGGGCCGTCTGGCAGGCGTTGCTGGAACGCGGGGTGCTGGTCCGTGACGTCGGGCTGGCCGGCTGGCTGCGGGTGACCGCTGGGACGCCGCAGGAGACCGACGCGTTCCTCGACGCGATGACCGAGCAGGTCACCGGGTCCGAACCAGCCGCCACGTCGCAGACAGCCGCAAATCTCCTCCCTGGCCTGCGGGCCGGAGCGTCCACGGAAGGAATCTGATGAACCGCACCGCACGGGTCGAACGCACCACGGCCGAGACCAAGGTGCTGGTGGAGCTGGACCTCGACGGCACCGGCACCGCCGACATCGGCACCGGTGTCGGCTTCTACGACCACATGCTGCACCAGATCGCCCGGCACGGCGGGTTCGACCTGACCGTACAGACGGTCGGTGACCTGGAGATCGACGCGCACCACACGATGGAGGACACGGCGATCGCGCTGGGCACCGCGCTGCGCCAGGCGCTGGGCGACAAGGCGGGCATCCGCCGGTACGGCTCGGCCACCATCCCGATGGACGAGGTACTGGTACGGGCGGTGGTCGACCTGTCCGGCCGGCCGTACGTGGTGCACGACGAGCCGGCGCTGGCGCCGTACATCGGGCCGGTCTACCCGACCAGCATGACCCGGCACATCTGGGAGTCGCTCGGCCACTCGGCCATGATCACGCTGCACGTGTCGGTGCTGCGGGCCGCCCGCGACGGCGGCCACCCGGACGCGCACCACGTGGTTGAGGCCCAGTTCAAAGCGGTCTCGCGGGCGCTGCGCGAGGCGGTGGCGATCGACCCCCGGTCGGCCGGCTCGGTGCCCAGCACCAAAGGCGCGCTGTAACGTGGACAGCTTCCTGCCGGTGGCGCTGTTCGCGCTGGCCGGGGTGCTGGTCGGTGGCGTCTGGTCGCTGCACCGTCAGGGTGCCGGGCGGGGTGCCATCGGTCTGGCCGCCGGCCTCGCCCTGCTGGCGGTCGCCGCCGGCGTGTTCTGGTTGCTACCGGGAGGTGACTGATGGTCACGCCATCGCCGGCCGTCGTGGTGCTCGACTACGGCTCCGGCAATCTGCGCTCCGCCGAACGGGCTCTGGCCCGGGCCGGTGCCGAGGTGACCGTGACCGCCGACCTGGCCGCGGCCGACGCCGCCGCCGGACTGGTGGTGCCGGGCGTCGGCGCGTACGCGGCCTGCATGTCCGGTATCGACGAGCTGGGTGCGGCGCCGGTGATCGCGCGGCGGGTCGCCGAGGGCCGCCCGGTACTCGGCATCTGCGTCGGCATGCAGATCCTCTTCGAGTACGGCGAGGAGCACGGGGTGGTCACCAAAGGGCTCGGCCTGCTGCCCGGCGGGGTTCGCCGGCTGCCCGCCGAGCGGGTGCCGCACATGGGCTGGAACACCGTCGCCGCGCCGGCCGGCAGCACCTTGTTCGCCGGTCTGCCCGGCGACGCCCGGTTCTACTTCGTGCACTCGTACGCGGCACTCGCCGTCGACCAGCTGAGCGCCGCCGGCGCCCTGGTCACCACCACCGAACATGGAGCCGGTTTCGTGGCCGCCGCCGAACGTGACGCGCTGTCGGCGACGCAGTTCCATCCGGAGAAGTCCGCCCAGACCGGGGCGATCCTGCTGGGCAACTGGCTGGCCACGTTGACTCCACCGACCATGACGGGAGGGGAGGACCGGTGAGCAAGGAACGGGCCCGCCGCCGGGCCGCCCGGCTGGCCGAGGCGGAACGCGAGCGGGCCGCCCGCGCCCGGACCAGCGCCCGCCGGCAGCGGCGCCGGTCCGCGCTGCGCCGGCTCACCCCGCGTCGGCCGGGCGGGCGCACCGGGCGGCTGTTCATCCGGCGTAGCCGCGCCGAACGTGCCGGGATCGCGGTGCTGACCGTGGCGGCGCTGGCGGTCGTCTGGCTGGCCGTGCCCGACATGGCGCTGCGCCTGCTGCTGATCGTCGTACTGCTGCTCGTGGCACCCGCCGTCGTGGTCATCGCACTCGGCCGACGGACCTGATACCCACCACCTTCGAGGAGACAATCCGTGACCCTGACCCTGCTTCCCGCTGTCGACGTCGCCGACGGCCAGGCCGTCCGCCTGGTCCAGGGCGCGGCCGGTAGCGAAACCTCCTACGGTGATCCGCTGGAGGCGGCGCTCGCCTGGCAGCGTGACGGGGCGGAGTGGATCCACCTGGTCGACCTCGACGCCGCCTTCGGTCGGGGCAGCAACGCCCATCTGCTCGCCGAGGTGGTCCGGCAGATCGACGTAGCGGTGGAGTTGTCCGGCGGGATCCGCGACGACGAGTCGCTCGCCGCCGCGCTGGGCACCGGCGCGGCCCGGGTCAACATCGGCACCGCCGCGTTGGAGGACCCGGTCTGGTGCGACCGGATCGTCGCCGAGTTCGGCGACCGGGTGGCGATCGGCCTGGACGTGCGTGGCCGTACGCTGGCCGCTCGAGGCTGGACCCGTGACGGTGGTGACCTGTTCGAGATCCTCGAACGGCTGGACAAGGCCGGGGCCGCGCGGTACGTCGTCACCGACATCACCAAGGACGGCACCATGCGGGGACCGAACCTGGACCTGCTCCGGGAGGTGTGCTCGCGGACCGACGCGCCGGTGATCGCCTCCGGCGGTGTGTCCACCCTGGATGATTTGCGGGCGCTCGCCACTTTGGAATCGGCCGGGGTGGAGGGAGTGATCGCAGGCAAGGCGTTGTACGCCGGCGCGTTCAGCGTCGCGCAGGCGCTCGCCGCGCTGCGCGACGCCGGCCGATCGGAGGCCTCGGCGTGACCGTCGCGGTCCGGGTGATCCCCTGCCTCGACGTGGACGCGGGCCGGGTGGTCAAGGGGGTCAACTTCGTCGACCTGCGTGACGCCGGGGACCCGGTCGAGTTGGCCGCAGCCTACGACGCGGCCGGCGCGGACGAGTTGACCTTCCTCGACGTCACCGCCTCCTCCGACGCCCGCGGCACCATGCTGGACGTGGTCCGTCGGACCGCCGAGTCGGTCTTCATCCCGCTCACCGTCGGCGGCGGGGTGCGGTCGGTGGAGAACGTGGACACGCTGCTGCGCGCCGGAGCGGACAAGGTCGGGGTGAACACCGCGGCGATCGCCCGACCCGATCTGATCGCCGAGATCGCCGACCGGTTTGGCCGGCAGGTGCTGGTGCTGTCCCTGGACGTGCGCCGCGCCGGGCCGCAGACGGTGGCCAGCGGTGACACGCCCAGCGGTTTCGAGGTGACCACGCACGGCGGTCGGCGGGGGACCGCGATCGACGCGGTGGCCTGGGCACGGCGCGGCGCCGAACTGGGCGCCGGGGAGATCCTGCTCAACTCGATGGACGCCGACGGAACCAAGGCGGGCTTCGACGTCGAACTCATCGCCGCGGTACGGGCGGTGGTCGACATCCCGGTGATCGCCAGTGGCGGGGCCGGTGCCACCGCGCACTTCCCGCCGGCGGTGGCCGCCGGGGCCGACGCGGTCCTCGCCGCGAGTGTGTTCCACTTCGGCGAGCTGACCATCGGCGCGGTCAAACGGGAGCTGCGCGACGCCGGCCACCCGGTGCGCTGACCGCCATAGCCGGCCCTGTCGACCCGCCCGAGGTCAGGCCCGGCCCTGCCGGGCGGCGGCGGAGTTCTCCACCGGACGCCGGGGCGCCGGCGGTAGGAAACGCCCGGTGTATTCGAGCATCGCGGCGGCGTGGTCCTGGTCGTCCAGCTGCCAGTCGGCCTCGGCGGTGGTGTACCGCTGGTCGAGCACCCCGTGCACACTGTCCACGGTGGTGGTCAGACCGCTGCGTGGCCGGTCCCGCCACAGCCGTTCACCGGCCTCGGTCACCTGGAACCAGCCGTCGCTGACCGAGACCAGCCCGGCACCGAGTAGCCGGCGTACCCCGGTCTCGATCTCTTCCCGGGTGGGGATCGCCTGGTTGAGGTGTTCGGCGGTGGTGAGCACGTCGACCAGGCGTACCCCTTCGGGCCGGCGGCTCAGCGGAGACCTGCGGTGCCGACCCACCTTGCCCGCGATGACCGTCGAGACGAAGATCCACGCGTCCGACCAAGCCCACCCCTCGTCCATCATCTGCCCATGATGCCGCGCCGGGCGCGCGGGCGGAACTCCTGTGCTTGGCTGTGGACATGCTTTTGCCGCGTCCCACCCGGCTGATCCGTGCGGCCGGGCATTTCACCCTCGAGGCGACGACCGGTGTGTGCGCGCCGGCCGGCGTCGCCGACCTGCTGCGCGAACTGCTCACCCCGGCGACCGGGCTGCCGCTGGCGGCAGCGGGGGCGCCCGGCGATGGCGTGATCAGTCTGCTGGTGCGCGACGATCCCGCGCTCGGTGCCGAGGGCTACCGGCTGCGGGTCGACCCGTCCGGGGTCCGGGCGGTGGCCGCCGCCGAGGCCGGGCTGCGCTGGGCGGTGCAGACGCTGCGTCAGTTGCTGCCCGACCAGGTGTACGCGGCCGGTCCGGTCACCGGGGTGCCGTGGCGGCTGCCGACGGTGGAGATCGTCGACGTGCCGGCGTACCCGTGGCGGGGATCGCTGCTCGACGTGGCCCGCTGGTGCCACCCGCTGCCGCTGCTCTACCGCTATGTCGATGTGCTGGCCATGCACAAGCTCAACACTCTGCACCTGCATCTGACCGACGACCAGGGTTGGCGGTTCGAGGTGCGGCGGTACCCCCGGTTGACCGAGGTGGGCGGGTTCCGGGCGGCGTCGCCGGCCGGTCATCTTCGGGACGGCCGCAGCGACTGGGTGCCGCACGGCGGCTGGTACCGGCAGGCAGAGCTGCGTGACCTGGTGGCCTACGCGGCCCGGCGCGGTGTGCGGATCATGCCGGAGATCGACCTGCCCGGGCACGCTCAGGCGGCGATCGCGGCCTATCCCGAGTTCGGCAACGATCCGACCCGCCGGTTGGCCGTCGGGACGACCTGGGGGATCTCCACCCACGTACTCAACCTGGAACCGGCCACCCTGGCCGCCGTGCACCACATCCTCGACGAGGTGGTCGAGGTCTTTCCGTTCGAGTACGTGCACGTCGGCGGGGACGAGGTGCCGACCGCCGAGTGGGCGGCGAACCCGGCGGCCGTCGCCCGGGCCACCGAGCTCGGCCTGCCCCGGGTGGCCGACCTGCAGGGCTGGTGGACCGGGCGGCTGGCCGAGCATCTGGCCGGTCACGGTCGGCGGACCGCGGTCTGGGACGAACTGCTCGACCGGGGAGTTCCGGGCGGGTCCACCGTCTTCGCGTGGCGGGGCATCGACCGGATCGACCTGGCCCGGTCCGCCGGTCTTCCGGTGGTTGCCGCGCCGTACAGCCACACGTACTTCGACTGGGCCGAGTCCGACGATCCGGCCGAGCCGTTGGCCATCGCCGGGGTGCTGCCGCTGCGCACGGTGTACGGGTTCCAGCCCGGCGACGTGCTCGGGGTGCAGGGGCAGCTGTGGAGCGAGTACCTGCCCACCGAGCAGCGGGTGTGGTGGCGGGCCTTCCCCCGGCTGGCCGCGTTGGCGGAGGTGGGTTGGTCCGGACCGGTGCCGACCGACGACACCGGCGCGGTGCCGCCCGGGGTGTGGGCGGAGTTCCGTAGTCGGCTGACCGGGCAGCTGCGCCGGCTGGACCGGGTCGGCGTCAGCTACCGTCCGCCGGACGACTGACCGCCGGGACCGGCTCGGGCGCGGTCGCGCCGGTGGGTACGGTGCACAGCGGCAGGAAGAACTGCACCAGCGGTCCGATGCCGACCGCGTAGAGCACGGTGCCCAGCCCGCCGGTGCCGCCCAGCAGCCAGCCGCACGCCAGCACGGTCAGCTCGATCACGGTGCGGACGAGCCGGACCGAGCTGCGCGGGTGCCGGGCGACCCAGCCGGTCATCAGCCCGTCCCGGGGGCCGGGGCCCATCCGCGCCCCGATGTACAAGGCGGTGGCCAGGCCGTTGAGCACGATCCCGGTGACCAGGAACGCGCCCCGGACCGGCAGCTGCGTCGGTGCGGGCAGCAGTGCGAGACCGGCGTCCACCGCGACGCCGATCACCACCACGTTGCTGACCGTGCCGAGGCCGGGCCGCTGCCGCAGTGGTATCCACAGCAGCAGCACGGCTCCGCCGACGAACACCGTGACGGTCCCGAAGCTCAACCCGGTCAGCTGGGTCAACCCCTGGTGGAAGACGTCCCACGGGTTCAGCCCGAGATCCGACTCGATCATCAGCGCCATGCTGACGCCGTACAGGGCGAGGCCGGCGTAGAGCTGTCCGAGCCGTCGGGGCAGTCGCCGACCCGGGTGGCGGCCGGGGCGGCCGCCGGGATGGTGACCGGGGTTGGGGTCCGGTCTGCGGCGGAGTCCACCGCCGTTGCCAATCTTGGTCATGCATGCCACATTGAAGGCCAATCGGCGATCGCGATACGACCAATTGGAGGCAACTGGCTATGGCAGTGATCGTGCGGGGCAGCCAATTGGCCCGGCTGCTCGGCCAGTGGCATGCCCTGCCCGGCCGGCGGCGCAACCCGGACTACGCCGCGTTGGCCGGGGCGGTCCGCGGCCTGCTCGCCGACGGGCGGCTGCCGCTCGGCGTACGGCTGCCGGCCGAGCGGGAACTGGCCGAGGCGCTGCGGATCAGCCGGACCACCGTCACCGCCGCGTACCGCAGTCTGCGGGAGACCGGCCACCTGACCAGCCGCCGGGGGGCCGGCAGCTGGACCACGCTGCCCACCGGACACCAGGTGGCCAGCTCCGGGCTGTGGACCGCGGAGACCGCCCCCGACATGATCGACCTGGGGTACGCGGCGCTGGCCGCCCCACCCGAGCTGGTGCCGGCGGCCCGCGCCGCCGCCGAAGACCTGCCCCGCTACCTTCAGCATGCCGGCTACTACCCGACCGGGCTGGCCGAGCTGCGGGCCTCGGTCGCCCAGGGCTACACCCGGCGTGGTCTGCCCACCAGCGCGGAGCAGATCATGGTGACCAGCGGCACCCAGCACGCCCTCGACCTGGTGCTACGGCTGCTGCTGCCAGCTGGCGCACCGGTGCTGGTCGAGTCGCCTACCTACCCGAACGCGCTCGCCGCGCTCGCCGCCCGTCGGGCCCGGATCGCCACCCACGGACTGGCGACCACCGCCGGCGGCGGTTGGGACGCCGACCTGCTGCTCGGCGCGATCCGACAGGACGGGCCCCGGCTGGCCTACCTGATCCCCGAGTTCCAGAATCCGACCGGTCACCTGATGTCGGCCGAGCTGCGGGAACGGGTGGTCGCGGCGGCCCACGCCAGCGGCACCGACCTGGTGGTCGACGAGTCGTTCGTGGACCTGCCGCTGGACGGCACCCCGGTGCCACCGCCGACCGCGGTCTTCGATCGGCACTCCCGGGTGATCTCCATCGGGGGGATGAGTAAGCCCTACTGGGGTGGGCTGCGGATCGGCTGGGTACGGGCCTCGGCGCCGTTGGTACAGCGGCTCGCCGCCCTGCGGGTCGGGGTGGACATGGCCGGTCCGGTGCTCGACCAGCTGGTCGGGGTCCACCTGCTGGCCGCGGCGGACACCATCGTGCCGGCCCGGTTGGCGCAGCTCACCGCCCAGCGGGACGCGCTGCTCACCGAGCTGGCCAACGTGTTGCCCGAGTGGCGGGTCAGCGTGCCGCATGGCGGGGTGACCCTCTGGGCGGAGCTGGACGGCCCGATCTCCAGCGCGCTCGCCCGAGCGGCCGAGGAGTCCGGGGTACGGCTGGCCCCCGGCCCCAGGTTCGGCATCGACGGCACCCTGGAGCGGTTCCTGCGGTTGCCGTTCACCCTGCCGGTGCCGGTGCTGACCGACGCGGTACGGCGGATCGCCGCCGTGCGCTACGACCTTGACCGCACCAGCCGCCGTCAGTGGCGGGAGCCCGCCATGATCGCCTGACGGCGGCTGGTGCCCGACCCCACGGTCAGATCTCGGCGAGCTGACCGGCGTACATCCGGTCGATCTCGGCGGCGAAATTGTTCTCCACGATCCGGCGTTTGATTTTGAGCGACGGCGTCATCTCGCCGTCCTCGATGGTCAGGTCCCGACTGAGGATAGCGAACTTCTTGATTGTCTCCCACCGGTTGAGCTTGCCGTTGAGTTCGGCGACGTAGCCCGCCACCAGAGTGTGCACCTCGGGCGAGGCGACGATCTCGGCGTACGGCCGGCCAGCCAGCGGCCCGTCGGCTGCCCAGCCGGTGATGGCGTCCGGGTCCAGGGTGACCAGCATGGTGCAGTAGTTGCGGGCCTGGCCGATCACCACCGCCTGCGAGGTGTACGGGCAGACCGCCTTGAACAGGCCCTCGATGTGCGACGGTGCCACGTACTTGCCGCCGGACGTCTTGACCAGGTCCTTCTTGCGGTCGGTGATGGTCAGGAAGCCCTCGTCGTCGAGATTGCCGATGTCGCCGGTGCGGAAGAATCCGTCGGCGGTGAACGCCTCGGCGGTCTCCGCCGGCAGGTTGTGGTAGCCACGCATCACCGGTGCGCCGCGCAGCAGCACCTCGCCGTCCTCGTCGATGCGGCACTCCAGGTCGCCCAGCGCCTGCCCGACGGTGCCGATCTTGATCTGGACCGGCCGGTTGACGAAGTTGGCCGCGCTCGCCTCGGTCAGCCCGTAGCCCTCGCAGATCGGCAGGTTGGCGGCGGCGAAGAACTCGGCGATGTCCGGGCTCAGCGGCGCCGAACCGGAGACCAGCGCGTTGATGTGCCCGCCGAGGCGGGCCTGGAGCTTGCTGAAGACCAGTTTCTCGGCGATCGCGTACTTGAGCTTCAGCCCACCCGGCACCGGCCGGCCGGCCTGTTGCAGGGCCACCCGCTGGCGACCGACGCGGACCGCCCAGTCGAAGATCCGGGCCTTGGCGCCGCCGGCCTCCTGCGCTGTGGCGACCGCCTTGTTGTAGACCTTCTCGAAGATCCGCGGGGCGGCGCACATCAGCGTCGGCCGGACCACCGACAGCATGTCGACCAGCTTGTCCACCCGGCCGTCGACATAGGTCGGCAGCCCGACGTGGATGATGCTGCACAGCAGGGTCTTGCCGAACGAGTGTGACAGCGGCAGCCAGAGGTACTGCAGGTCGTCGGGGTTCATGATGCCCAGCTGGGACTGGGCGACGGCCTCCCAGCACCAGCCCCGGTGCAGCAGCTCGACGCCTTTGGGCCGGCCCGTGGTGCCGGAGGTGTAGATCAGGGTGGCCAGGTGCTCCGGCTCGATGGTGGTGGCGATCCGTTCGACCAGGCCGGGTTCCTCGGCGAGTGCTTGGGTGCCGCGTTCCTCCAGCTCGGCCAGGGTGAGCTGGGGGACCGTCGCGGCGGGGTCGGCTGCTCCGTCGATGAGCACCACGTGGGTCAGCGCCGGCAGGTCCGCGTCGGCCATCTTGTCGGCTTGGGCACGGTTCTCGGCGATCAGAATTTTCGAGCCGGAGTCGCCGACGATGAACGCCGCGTCGGCCGGCTCAGTGGTGGGGTAGACCGTGGTCGTCGCGCCGGCGGCGCACATGATGCCGAGATCGGCCAGCACCCATTCGATCCGGGTGTTGGCCAGGATGGCCACCCGGTCCTCGTTGCCGACGCCCAGTGCGTACAGGCCGGCGGCGATCGCCCTGGTCCGGCCGGCGACCTCGGCCCAGGTCATCCAGGTCAGGCCGGAGTCGCCGGGGGCGGGTCCGGCGATCGCGTTCCGGTCCGGCGTGGCAGCCACCCGCTGCAGAAACATGTCGGGAATCGACCGGTATGGGACGTCGAGAGCCATCGGGTCCGTCGCCTCCGCATATGTGATAGTGAGCGCTGTCACGTAAATTCTGTGTTACCGAACAGTAGTGCCAGGCTCGGTTTTCGGCTAGCCCCAAGCCACGCCCAGCGCGGCAAACCCGGCCAAGCCTCGCGGTGTCGTTCCTCGTCAAGGGCTGGTTCGCTCGTGCCCGGCGGTGTCCGGCCTCGGGGTCGGTGGCCGGCGCCCGGCGCCGGCCACCGGAAACCATGCGTCGGCGGTATGGGGATATCGATATATAAACCTGCCAACGCTCACGCATAGGATTTCATCAATCGATATCCCGCTCGCCCGCCCGCGACCGAGACGGCCACAAGCCGACGCGGGTGTCCGCATCCAGGAAGGAACAGGGATGACCGTTCTCCGTACCACTGGCCGCCGGCTACTGCTGGCCGGCTGCGCCGCCGCCGTCGCCACCGCGCTCGTCGGCAACCCGGCGGCCGCCGCTCCGGCCGGGGAGATCAAGCTCGCCGGCGGGGCCACCGCGGTCGCGGGCAGCTACATCGTGGTGTTCACCGACGCCGCCGTCGCAGCCCGGGGTGACGCAGCCCGCGCGGCCGCCGTCGCGGACCGGGCCGGCAGCCTCGCCGCACAGTACGGCGGTGCCGTCAACCGTGTCTTCGGCGCCGCGGTCAACGGCTTCGAGGCGCGGCTGTCGGCGTCGGCCGCCCGCCGGCTCGCCGCGCACTCGTCCGTGGCGTACGTGGAGCAGAACCACACCGTGTCGCTCGCCGCCACCCAGACGAACCCGCCGTCCTGGGGTCTGGACCGGATCGACCAGCGCAACCGGCCGCTGAACAACGCCTACACCTACCCCACGACGGCCAGCAACGTCACCGCGTACATCATCGACACCGGCATCCGCACCACGCACAACGACTTCGGTGGGCGGGCCCGCGCCGGCTACGACGCGTTCGGCGGCACGTCGGCGGACTGCAACGGGCACGGCACCCACGTCGCCGGTACGGTCGGCGGCAGCGCGTACGGGGTGGCCAAGGGTGTCCGGCTGGTCGCCGTGCGGGTGCTGAACTGCTCCGGCGGTGGCACCGTCGCCGGGGTCGTCGCCGGGGTCAACTGGGTCACCGCCAACGCGGTCAAGCCGGCGGTGGCGAACATGAGCCTCGGCGGTGGGGCCAGCAGCACGCTGGACAGCGCGGTGGCGAACTCGATCTCCTCCGGTGTCAGCTACGCGGTGGCGGCCGGCAACTCGAACGCCAACGCCTGCAACTACTCGCCGGCCCGGGTCTCCAGCGCGATCACCGTCGGCGCGACTACCAGCAGCGACGCCCGTGCGTCGTACTCCAACTACGGCCGCTGCCTGGACATCTTCGCGCCGGGCTCGTCGATCACCGCACCGTGGTACAACAGCAACACCGCCACCCGGACCATCAGCGGCACCTCGATGGCCGCTCCGCACGTGGCGGGTGCCGCCGCTCTGGTGCTCAGCCGGTTCCCCTCCTACAGCCCCTCCCAGGTGACCAGCTACCTGGTCAGCAACGCCACCACCGGCGTGGTGTCCGGTGCGGGCTCCGGCTCGCCGAACCGCCTGCTCTACGTGGTCAACTGATCCGGTGATCCGCTGACCGACCCGACAGCTCGAGCAGCGCGCGGCCCCTGGGCACCCCAGCGCCCGGGGGCCGCACCCTGCGGCATCTCGCCCACACTCCGACGGCGCTTAGGGTAGCCGGATGCATGCTGTCAGTGATATGACTCAAGAAATATAGGAAGTCGTCAATAGGCTCCGCCCTACGATCGGTCCGATCGGCATCGTCGATCGTTCATCTGTCCGCAGTAGATCGACTACTGCGGACAAAAGACCGAAGGAAGGACGGAGATGACACCCATGCGCACGCACGTCCGGCGCGCCCTGGTGCTGGTCGTGGCGGCAGCCGTCGCCACCATGACGGTCACCCCGCCGGCCACGGCCGCCCCCACCGGCGAGATCCGCCAGGCGGGTGGTGCCACCGCGGTGGCGGGCAGCTACATCGTCGCGTTGAAGGCCGGCGCGGTGAGCGGCTCCCGCTCCATGCGGACCGCCCGGATCGCGACCCGCGCCGCCGAACTCGCCGGGACCTACGGCGGCGTGGTCAACCGACTGTACGAGACCGCCTTCACCGGCTTCGAGATCAAGCTCTCCGAGGCCGCCGCCCGTCGCCTGGCGGCGCACTCGTCCGTGGCGTACGTGGAGCAGAACCACACCGTCTCGCTGGCCGGCACCCAGGTCAACCCGCCGTCCTGGGGCCTGGACCGGATCGACCAGCGTTACCTGCCGCTGGACCGCTCCTACACCTACCCGAACACCGGTTCGACGGTCACCGCGTACATCATCGACACCGGCATCCGGTTCGACCACACCGACCTGTCCCCCCGGGCCGTGCCCGGCTACGACGCGTTCGGCGGCACCGCGGCGGACTGCAACGGGCACGGCACCCATGTCGCCGGTACGGTCGGCGGCACCAGGTTCGGCGTCGCCAAGAAGGTCCGGCTGGTCGCCGTGCGGGTGCTCAACTGCAGCGGCAGCGGCACCGTCGCCGGAGTCCTCGCCGGCGTCAACTGGGTCACCACCAACGCTGCAGGCCGGCCGGCGGTCGCGAACATGAGCCTCGGTGGCGGTGCCAGCGCAACGCTGGACAGCGCGGTAACCGCCTCGATCTCCTCCGGAGTCAGCTACGCGGTGGCGGCCGGCAACTCGAACGCCGACGCCTGCAACTTCTCGCCGGCCCGGGTCCCGACCGCACTGACCGTCGGGGCCACCGACCGCAACGACAACCGGGCCTCCTACTCCAACTGGGGACGCTGCCTGGACCTGTTCGCGCCCGGATCGCAGATCACCTCGGCCTGGCACACCAGCCCGACCGCGACCAACACGATCAGCGGCACCTCGATGGCCGCGCCGCACGTGGCCGGCGCGGCCGCCATGGTGCTGCAGGCGTACCCGAACTACACCCCGGCGCAGGTGTCCGCGTTCATCCTGCGGATCGCCACGCCGAACGTGGTGGTCAACCCTGGGCCCGGCTCGCCGAACTTGCTGCTCTACGTCCTGTTCCGCAACGTCATCACCCCGGTACCGACGCTGACCGTCAGGCCGACTGTGATCCCGACCGTGATTCCGACCCTCACCCCGCGCCCGACCCTCACCCCGCGCCCGACCCTCACCCCGCGCCCGACGTTGACCGCGGTGCCGACGCTGACCCAGCGTCCGCCGCTGCTGCCCGCACCGATTGGCTGATCACGTCCGGCCGCCGGGACGGACATCACCCCGTCCCGGCGCCCGGCACGTTCGGGCCGCCGCGGCTGAGCGGTCCCGGCGGTCGTGGCCGTCGCCGTCCCAGCGGTCATCGTCCTGATCGTGAAGGTTCCGCTCGGCGCCGTCGGTCGTCGCGCCGGTCAGCGTGACGGCGAATGCGGTGCCGTCCGGGTGTGTGCGAAGGCGTTGCCCAGCACCGCGTCGACTGCGGCGGCCAGGTCCTCGGCGTCGATTCCCACCGGCGGACCGTCCGGCAAGTCGAGCCGCACCACCCGGACGGTGTCCTCGGGCAGCTCCGACCGCCGGAGGACGACGTCGAGGTGAGCTTCGTGGGGCCGGCGGGGGAGCACGAGGTCGACGCCGTGTGCGCCGGTGACCAGCCGGAGATCGGCTGGGAGCTGGACGGCTGAATCCCGTCCACACCGGCGGTGCGACGCCCGGTCACTGGTACCGGCTGGAGATCACCGACCAGTCGTAGGTGCCACGGATCCAGTTTCGTCGCGTCGCGACCAGGCGGTGCACCGGCGGCGGCGCGTCGGTCAGCACCTCGGCCTGCAGCCGGAGGAACAGCGCGAGACCGTCGTTGAACCATTCGGCGGCGGTGGCCAGGGCCGCCGCCGGACCGTAGCCGGTCTCGTGGGCGATCACGGTGGCCAGGTTGTGGGGATCCTGGCCATGTTCCTTGCCGTACGAGAACAGGTCGTTGCACCAGCAGACCAGATCCGCCGCCACAGTGTTCAGTCTGGCGAGCGTCGGGTCAACCCGGTGACGGGAATGCGGCAGTCCGCTTTCTGCGAGGTCGGTGAGCGCGAAACTGGGCAGTACCGCGCCGGCGTGCCGGCGCATCTGGATGTACTCGGCGACCGCCGGCACCCGGCCCTGCTGGCGGTTGCCGGCCTCCCAGAGCAGCGCGAAGAGGTACTGGTGCAGCGAAGCGGTGAACCGCAGCAGGATCCCGGGCCGGCCCAGCCGGCGGACCCGGTGGCACAGATCCGCGAGGGTCAGCGCCAGTGGCGACCGGTCGCCCAGGTCGGTCGGTGGCGTGGCACCGGGTCCGTCGAGTGTCCGCATCAGCGGGCTGATCACCGGCGCGACCCGGCCCGGGTCGGTGCCGAGCCCGTCCTCGTCGCAGCGGTCGTCGAGCGCGAACAGCCAGGTGAACAGGTCGCTGAGCAGTTGCACGCGGACGACGTCGGCGTCGGGCGCGACCCGGGCGGCCAACTCGGCGGCGTTGGCGCGGCGCAGCCGGGCGGCACGCTGCGGATCAGCCGTCAGCCCGTGCCGGTCCGCCCAGCCCGCCGACGCCCTGGCGAGCGTCGACCGGTACGGGTTGACGCGGGGCCGGAACGGTGGGGCGACCACGGACGTCGGGGCGAACGCGCGCATACGGCCTCCAGCCGGCCGCCAAGGGGAGGGATGGCGTACCGGTATGATCATCATCGCGGTCCGGCCCGGCCACGACGAGGATCGCCGCTAGAAGCCGAAGCGGGCGTTACGCAATCGTTCTTCGACCGCAGCGGCGCAGTCGAGCTGGACCCGGGCCACCCGCTGTCGGCCGGTCAGGAAGAGCACCAGCTCCCCGGGCGGGGCGCTGAGCGACACCCGGTCCCCGCCGGTCCCGGTCGCCACGTCCCCGTAGCCGTCGGCGACGACGGTGACCGTGCCGGGGAACCGGCGCAGCCGCAGCCTGGTCAGCGCCGAGACGCGTTTCCACAGCGCGGCCTGCTCGCCGGGCGGCAGGTCCCGGGGGTGCCAGTCCGGCTGGGCCCGTCGGACGTCCTCATGATGGATGAAGAACTCCATCAGGTTGACCACTTCGTCGGTGATCCGGTTGCTCACCGGGCTCCACGCCGGTGGCTGCCGGACCATCCGGACCAGGTCGGGGAAGGGGCGGGCGGCGAGTTCGAGCCGGACCCGTTCACTGTAGCCGCGCAGCACCGGCAACCAGATGCCCGCTGCCGCGTCGGGCCGCTGCTCCCGGACGACCAGGTGCGCGGCGAGGTCCCGGGTGGTCCACCCGTCGTTCACCGTCGGGGCATCCGGACCAACGGCAAGGAACAGGTCGGCCAGGGCATGACGTTCCATTTGTGCGAACCGCGCCATGAACCGATCGTAGGCGGGCGACGGACGGCGCGCCGAGCGAGTCGACGTCGTGGTACCGGGTCGGGTGCCGGGACCGGGGGCGTGCTGTGGCGGTGGCCACAGTCGTCGTACCCCGCTGGCATCGTGGGTCGGTAAGGACGAGATTTGATGACCAGGACTTACAGTCGGGGGTAGCGTGGCCAATCGAACAAGCCGTGACGTCCTGCTCCGCGGCCTGTGGGTGCTCGGCCAGGGCATCCGCGAGCAGCCGGGGCTGTTCACCGTCGGCGTCAGCGGCAGCGTCGTGTTCGGGCTGCTCACCATCGCCAGCGCGTACGTGGTCGGGGCGATCGTGGGCGAGGTGGTGGTTCCGTCGATCGAGTCCGGGCGGGTGGAGACCGGCCTGCTCGGAGCCGGCGCGGCGGCCCTGCTGGCGGTGAGCGTGGTCAAGGTGGTGGGCATCTTCGGCCGGCGGCTCGGCGCCGGCTTCATGCAGTACCGTCTGCAGGCCAGCTACCGCCGCCGGGTCACCCGCCGCTACCTCGACCTGCCAATGTCCTGGCACCAGCGGCACCCCACCGGCACCCTGCTGTCGAACGCGAACTCCGACGTCGAGGCGACCTGGTTCCCGGTCGCCCCGCTACCGTTCGCCGTCGGCACGGTGGTGATGCTGGTCACGGCGATCGCCGCGCTGTTCGCCACCGACTGGGTGCTCGCACTGGTCGGGCTTGCGGTGTTCCCGGCGCTGTTCGCCCTCAACGTGGTCTACTCGCGCCGGATGGCCCCCCGGCAGGTCCGGGCACAGCAGCTGCGGGCCGAGGTCAGCGGGATCGCGCACGAGAGCTTCGACGGTGCCCTGGTGGTCAAGACCATGGGGCGGGAGGCCCAGGAGACCGCCCGGTTCGCCGGCCGGGCGGCCGAGCTGCGCGACGCGCTGATCTCCGTGGGCCGGCTGCGCGGGTTGTTCGACCCGCTGCTGGAGACCCTGCCCAGCCTTGGCACCCTCGCCGTGCTGCTGGTCGGTGCCGCCCGGCTGCGGCAGGGCGCGGTCAGCGTGGCCGACCTGGTCAGCGTCGCGTTCCTGTTCACCGTGCTGGCCTTCCCGGTCCGGGCGATCGGCTGGGTGCTGGCCGAGCTGCCCCGCAGCGTCGCCGGATGGGACCGGGTGCGGCACGTGCTCACGGCCACCGGCGAGATGCCGTACGGCGACACCGAACTGCCCGCCGCCGGCACCCCGGCGAGCCTGGTCTTCGACCGGGTCTGGTTCAGCTACCGGCCCCCGGTCGGCGAGCCCGCCGCGCCGGCCCCGGCCGACCAGTCCGTCGACCCGACTGCGGTCACCGCGCCCGGCACCGACGGCGCGCTGCCGCCGGTGCTGCGTGACGTGTCGTTCACCGTGCCCGCCGGGCGAACCGTGGCCCTGGTCGGGCCAACCGGAGCCGGCAAGTCGACCATCGCCGCGTTGGCCGCCCGGCTGGTCGATCCGACCGGCGGCCGGGTCGTGCTGGACGGCGTCGAACTGCCCCGGCTGACCGCCGGCTCGCTGGCCCGCACGGTCTCCCTGGTCGCCCAGGTGCCGTTCGCCTTCGACGACACGGTCCGGGCGAACGTCACTCTCGACCGGCCCGGGCTGACCGACGAGGTGGCCTGGTCGGCGCTGCGGCTGGCCGAGGCGGACGGGTTCGTAGCGGCGCTCGACGACGGGCTGGACACCGTCGTCGGTGAGCGCGGCACCACGCTTTCCGGCGGCCAGCGGCAGCGGCTCACCCTGGCCCGCGCGTTGGCCGGGCAGCCCCGGCTGCTGGTGCTCGACGACGCGACCAGCGCCGTCGACCCCCGGGTGGAGGCGGCGATCCTGGCCGCACTGCGCAGCTCCGAGTTCGCGACGTCGATTCTGATCGTCGCGTACCGGCGGGCAACCATCGCCCTCGCCGACGAGGTGGTCTACCTCGACCAGGGCCGGGTAGTGGACCACGGCACGCATCAGCAGCTGCTGGCCCGCTGTCCCGGCTACAACGACCTGGTGACCGCGTACGAGCAGGCGGAAGCGGAGCGGGAGCGGACCCGGACCGGCACCGACGGCGATCCCGGTGGCGGTCCGGCGCGGGCGGCGGAGGTGGTCGCGTGAGCGCGCCCACCGTCGACCGCGCCGGCGGCGAGCGTCGAGGCGACCCCGTCGACCCGTCGGGCGGGCCGGCCGCCAACCCACTGGCGGGCAGATCCGAGTCGACCTGGCAGACGATGCGCCGCGGGCTGGCGCTCTCCCCGGAGCTGCGGACCGGGCTGGCCGGCACCCTGCTGCTGGCGCTGGTGTCGATGATCGGCCGGGCCGCCATCCCGGTCGCGGTCCAGCAGGCGATCGACAACGGCCTGCGGGCGCCGGGCGGCCCCGATCTCGAAGTGGTGGGCACGATCGTCGCGGCCACCGCCGCCGTGCTGGTCGTGACGACCGTCTGCGGCTACTTCATGGTGCGCCGGCTGTTCACGGTCAGCGAGACCGCTCTCGCCGCCGTGCGGACCCGTGCGTTCCGTCACGTGCACGACCTGTCCATGCTGCACCAGCAGTCCGAGCGGCGCGGTTCGCTGGTCAGCCGGGTCACCAGCGACGTCGACCAGATCACCCAGTTCCTGCAGTGGGGCGGGGTCATCCTGCTGATCAGCATGGGTCAGGTGGTGGTGACCGCGGTCGTGATGGCGGTCTACTCGTGGCAGCTGACCCTGGTGGTCCTCGCCGCGTTCGTCCCCGCGCTGCTGATCATCCGGGCGTTCCAGCGTCGGCTCGCGGCCGCGTACGGCGTGGTTCGTCAGCGCACCGGCGCGCTGCTCGCCGCGGTCGCGGAGAGCGTGGTCGGCGCGGCGGTGATCCGGGCGTACGGCGTGTCCCGACGCACCGCCGGTCGGCTGGACGAGGCGATCGAAGGGCAGCGCCGCGCCCAGCAGCGCGCGCTGCGGACCAGCGTGGTCAGCTTCTCCACCGGGGAGATCGCCGCCGGTCTGGCGTTGGCCGGGGTGGTGGTGGTCGGCGTCCGGATGGGGGTGGACGGCGGGCTGACCGTCGGCCAGCTCACCGCGTTCCTGTTCCTGGTGACCCTGTTCATCCAGCCGGTCCAGATCGCCACCGAGGTGCTCAACGAGGCGCAGAACGCGATCGCCGGCTGGCGGCGGGTGCTCGACGTGCTGGACGTCGCCCCGGATGTGGCCGACCCGGGCGACGACGGGGTGCAGCTGCCGGGCGGGCCGCTGGACGTGCGGTTCGAGCAGGTTTGCTTTGCCTACCCGGGCGGGCCGCAGGTGCTCTCCGAGGTGACCCTGGAGATCCCGGCAAAGACCCGGGTGGCGGTGGTCGGCGAGACCGGCAGCGGCAAGACGACTTTCGCGAAGCTGCTCACCCGGCTGATGGACCCGGTGTCCGGGCAGGTGAAGCTCTCCGGTGTACCGCTCGACCGGGTCCGGTTCGAGTCGCTACGGTCCCGGGTGGTGATGGTTCCGCAGGACGGTTTCCTGTTCGACGCGACGGTCGCCGAGAATGTCCGGTTCGCCCGCCCGGAGCTCACCGACGGGCAGTTGTCCGCCGCCTTCGTGGAGCTGGGGCTGGCCGACTGGGTGACCGGCCTGCCGGACGGGGTGCACACCCCGGTCGGTGAGCGCGGCGAGGCGCTCAGCGTCGGTGAGCGGCAACTGGTGGCGCTGGTCCGGGCCTACGTGGCGGATCCAGATCTGCTGGTGCTCGACGAGGCGACCAGCGCGGTGGACCCGGCGACCGAGGTGCGGCTGCAGCGGACCCTGGAGGCGGTGACCAGGGGCCGGACCACGGTGGCGATCGCGCACCGACTGTCCACCGCCCAGGCCGCCGACGAGGTGATCGTCGTGGACCGTGGCCGGGTGGTGCAGCGCGGCCCGCACGAGGAACTGCTCGCCGATCCGGAGTCGGTCTACGGTCGGCTCTTCGCCTCCTGGCTGGAGCAGACCCGGTGACCGCCGGCTCCGCGCCGTACCCGCCGGGGCAGGTCACCGGGTCCGGCGGGAGCGGCGGCCGGGGTCAGCGGGAATAGAACTCGACGACCAGCTGCTCGTCGCAGATGATCGGCACCTCGCGGCGGGCGGGCTCGCGGACCAGGGTCGCGGTCAGTTCGGCGAGGCTGACCGACAGGTACGGCGCACCCGGTCCCTCGCCGACGTGCGCCCCGGCGGCAGCGATCTGGAACGGCGGTTTGGTCCGGCTGCGTTCCCGGACCTGGACCAGCTGACCCGGGCGCAGCCGGTACGACGGCCGGTCCACCTTGTGACCGTCCACGGTGAAGTGGCCGTGGGCGACGAGCTGTCGTGCCTGGTAGATGGTGCGAGCCAGGCCGGCCCGGTGCACGATCGCGTCGAGGCGTCGCTCCAACAACGTGACCAGGGCCTCGCCGGTCTTGCCGGTGCCGCGGACCGCGTCGTCGAAGGCGCGCCGCAGTTGGGTCTCGCTGACGTTGTACTGGTGCCGCAGGCGCTGCTTCTCCAGCAGCCGTACCTGGTAGTCGGAGGGCTTGCGGCGGGCGCGACCGTGCACGCCGGGCGGGTACGGGCGCCGCTCGAAGTACCGGGTGCACTTGCGGGTCAGCGGGATGCCGAGGGCGCGGGAGATTCGCGCCTTGGGTCGTGGGTGGTTCACGTGGACGTCTCCGGGTTCAGTAGGTTAGCCTGCCCTCACTAAGGTGAGCCTAACTGATCTCGGAGGTCCGTGTCATGCAGCCCAGTCCCGCGGAGATCGCCCGGACGATGGCATTCGGCCGGCTGCCCGGCATGGCGCACGTCGCCTGCCGCCCCGGACCGCACGCCGTACGGCACGCGACCGACCCGATGGGGCGGATCCTGCTGCTCGCCGCCGGGTCCGACCTACTCGACGGCGCGCTGCGACCCGTCCCCGGGACCGACGACACCGCCGTGGTGCTGGAGGTGGCCGACGTACCGCCGGTGGCCGGTTCGCCGACGCACGGCCGGGTCTGGGTGTCCGGCTGGGTCGGCCCGCTCGACGGTGCCCCTGCCCGGATGGCCGCGCTGGACTTCGCCGACGTGCACGCCTGCCCCGACCTGCTCGACGTCGGCCGGGGTGCCACCATCTTCCGGATGGAGGTGGCCGAGGTCCGGCTGGAACGCTGCGGCGTCACCATCGACGTCGACCCGGACGTGTACGCCGCCGCCGAGCCCGACCCGATCGGCGCCATCGAGTCGGAGCTGCTCGTCGACCTCGCCGACCACCACCGAGCCGAGATGACCGCGTTCATCCGCCGGCAGTTGCGCGACGCCGGTCACCGGTCGCTGGCCGGGGATCCGCAGGTCGTCCGGATGGACCGGTACGGGTTCGTGGTCGCGCTCGGCCCGCACGGGCCGCGCGCCCGGTTGGCCTTCCCGGCCCCGGTACGTGACCGCGCCGAACTCGCCCGCCTGCTGCACCCGGTGCTCTGCCGGCGCTGCACTCCACCGGCCGCCGCCTGACGCGGGCGGCGCGGGCTCAGCCCGACGTCGTCTCGGCCGCCCCGGCCGCTGTCGTCAGCGGCCCCGTCAGGTAGCGCTGGATCGTCGGACCGACCGCTGCGGCGACCTCGTCGGCCGCCATGGTGGACAGCGGTGCCAACCGCAGGATATACCGAACCACCAGCAGGCCGGCCATCTGCGAGGCCACCAGGGCGGACCGGACCGGCAGCTCCGCCTGGTCCAGGTCGAGTTGACCGAGCACCCGTCGGATGATCTGGGTGGTGACGAACTCGCGCATCAGCCGGGCGGTCCAGTCGTTGGTCAACGCCGACCGCAGCAGCGCCAGGGCAGCCACTCCGGCCGGCGAGTCCCAGACCCCCAGCACCAGTCGGACCAGCCGTTCGCCGACCTGCTCGGGCCCGCCCGCCAGCGCCTGCGGCAGCAGCTCGCCCGGATCCACCGGCGCGTCCATCGCGGCCAGGAACAGGTTGTCCTTGGTGCCGAAGTAGTGGTGCACCAGCGCCGGGTCCACGCCGGCCGCCGCCGCGATGGCGCGCACCGACGCCTGGTCGAAGCCACGTTCGCCGAAGACCTGCCGGGCGGCGGCCAGGATCGCCTCGCGGGTGTCCGGGTTGCCCGGTCGCCGGCCGGTGCGTCGTGCCATCAGTACCGCTTCCTGTCGCGTCTGGTTCAGCCGCTGCGGCGGCGCAGCGTCGCGGCGGCGAGCACCAGCGCGGCCACCACCGCCCCGGCGACCACGGTCAGGTCACGCCAGAGCGTCGCGGTCGGCTCCGGATGCGCCCCGACCTCGGTCAACGCCGACACGGCGTAGGACAGCGGCAGGACGTTGCTGACCGCCTCCAGCCAGCCGGCCATCTCGTCGCGGGCGACGAACAGGCCGCAGAGCAGCAGCTGTGGGATCACCACCACCGGCATGAACTGTACGGCCTGGAACTCGGTGCGGGCGAAGGCGCTGCATAGTAGGCCGAGCGCCACGCCGAGCAGGGCGTTGAGCACCGCTATCGCGATCACCAGCGCCGGGCTGCCGGCGGTGGACAGGTCGAACAGCCAGTACGCCACAGCACTGGCCACGGTGGCCTGCACCGCCGCCGCGAGCCCGAACGCGAGGCCGTAGCCGAACAGTAGGTCCAGCTTGCCCAGCGGGGTGGTGAGCAGTCGTTCCAGGGTGCCGCTGGTGCGTTCGCGCAGCATCGCGATGCTGGTCACCAGAAACATGATCACGAATGGGAAGACGCCGAGCATGACCAGGGCGACCCGGTCGAACAGCATCGGCTGCCCGCCGGTTGCCGGCTGGTCGCCGTACATGTAGTGAAGCAGGGTCAGCAGCAGCGCCGGTACGACGACCAGCAGCGCGACGGTACGCCGGTCGTGGCGCAGCTGGCGCAGCACGCGGCCGACGGTGGCGGCCAGGATCCTCGGGTTCACCGGTCTGCTCCTCGGCTCGGGTCGGTTGGCTGCCGGTCGCGGATCAGCCGCAGGAACGCTTCGTCCAGGTCGTCGGTGCCGGCGGCGGCGCGCACCGCCGCAGGTGTGTCGTCGGCGATCAGCCGCCCGTCGCGGATCAGCAGCAGCCGGTCGCACCGGCCGGCCTCGTCCATCACGTGGCTGGAGACCAGCAGGGTGGTGCCGGCGGCGGCGAGAGCGTGGAACCGGGCCCACAGCTCGGCCCGCAGCACCGGGTCCTGGCCGACGGTCGGCTCGTCGAGCACGACCAGTTCGGGGCGGCCGACCAGTGCGCAGGCCAGCGAGGCGCGGCTGCGCTGTCCGCCGGACAGGTCGGCGACCAGCTGCCCGGCGGCGGCCGCCAGGCCGACGTCCGCCACGGCCCGGTCGGCGTCGGCCGCCGGCAGGCCGTACAGCGCGGCGAAGTACCGGGCGTTCTCCCGGACGGTGAGGTCCGCGTAGACGCTGGGCGCCTGGGTCAGATACCCGACGGTACGCCGCAGCTGTGGCGCCCCGGCCGGCTGGCCGAACACCCGGACCTGTCCGGACCGGACGGTCTGCACGCCGACGACCGCCCGCATCAAGGTGCTCTTACCGCTGCCGCTCGGGCCGAGCAGACCGGTGACGCTGCCGCTGCCCACGGTGCACGAGATGCCGTGCAGCACGCGGCGCCGGCCGCGGTCGACCACGAGGTCGGTGACCTCGACGACAGGGTCCATGGCTGCCTCCGGACAACTCATCAGTTGTAGAACTCAACGATAGATGAATTATCTCGGCAGGTCGACCCGGGCGGGCGGGACGGAACGGGCCGCCCCGCCCGCAGCGGTCAGATCGCCAGCAGCCGGTCCAGGAACTCCCGGTACTGCCGCAACGCCATCCGCATCGACTCGGTGTCCGGCGTCTCGCTGTGCCGGTGCGGGTCAAGTTCGACCTGCTCGGCCAGCAGCCGCTCGGCCAGCGTACGGACGGTGTGCCCGACCAGTGACTGAGCCTGCGCCAGGGCGACCTCCGGTTCGTCGACGAACCGGGCCTTGATCTCGTGCCACTCGTCGCGCAGTTCGTCGGCGGCGTCCTCGGTCCAGATGGTGATCGGTGGCAGCGTTACGTCGCCCGGTCTCGCCGGCCGGGCTACTGCCGGCTGGTCGTCGTGTCCGGCCGCCGGCCCGGTCGTCTCCTCCATCGTGGTCAGCATGGCAGCCCGCTCCTCGTCGTCCTCGTCGTCCTTCGGATCTTCGCCGAAGTCCTCGTCGTCCTCATCGTCGTCGAACTGGTCGTCGTCGGCGGCGGCGTAGAACAGGTCACCGGCGTCGCCGTGCGCGGTGACGGTCTCCTCGTCCTCGGCCGGGTCGTCGTCCGTCTCGGCTGTCGGTCCCGACCGCTCGTCGTCATCCGGGTCCGCCTCGTCCGTCGGCCGGTCCGCCTCGTCCGTCCCATCCGGCTCGACCGTCTGGTTCGCTGGAACATCGGTGTCGGCCGGCTCGTCGGTCCCGCCGGCCGGGCCGGCTGTCGGATCCCCATCGCCGTTCCCGTCCTGGTCGTCGGCTGCGGGGTCCTGCTCGACCGGCCCGGAATCCTCCCCGGCCGGTTCGGCGTCGGTCTCCGCCCGTTGCCCGTCCGCCCGTTGCCCGTCCGCCTGGCCGTCGTCCGCCTGGCCGGCTGCCGGTGTCGGGGGGACACCCTGGGCCGGCGTCGTTGCGGCAGCCGGCGCGTCCCGGTCGTCGTCAGCGGAGTCACCGGCCGGTTCGCCGGTCACCTCGCCGTCGCCGCCGAGCAGTTGTGTGGCGATCGGCGGCAACGGGCTTGGGCCGTTGCGGTGGGCCGGCTTCGGCACGATCATCGGGATCTCCGTCGTCGCCTCGTTGATCGGATTGTCGTCGAGGGCGGGTCGGGGCGTCGGTACGGGAGTGCCGTGCACGGGACCCGGACCTGTGCCGGTCTCGTCCGGCTTCACCGGCCCGGTGTGCGCAGGGGTGGGGGTGGGCTGCATTGCTGATCCTCCGTCCGCTTCGGCGGGGCGACCCGGTCCCGGGGTGACCGGAGCCGTCCGCACGGGCGTGGTGCTGGGTGGTGCGCCGACTCGCTGCGTCGGCCACGGCCGACAGGCCCGGCGGACACACATCGCCGGCTCAGGCGTGGAACCTGAGCGGAAAGGTGCGATCGGCGGGCACCGGGATTCGGTCCGCCGAGCAGTGGGCGTGCCCGCAGACCTGGACCGTGGCGGCGCACCGCCAAGGTACTCCTGATGCCGCACCGGCACAGCCCCCGAACCGTCGATTCCGGCCGACCGCTGTCGGGCTCACGACACCGCATGCCGGACGCCGCGCCACGGCGGTCCGGGCGTACGGAACAATCGGGCACTGTGTCCGTACCAGATGAACCGGAAGCCGGCCCACCGACCACCGCCCGGCGACCCACGCCCGGCGACCCGCCACGGCGCTCCGCGCTCGATCCGGCCGTCGCGGCCCGGCTGCGCCGCTCCGCCGATGGGCTGATCGCCGCCGTCGTGCAGCGGCACGGCACCGGCGAGGTGCTGATGATGGCGTGGATGGACGACGAGGCGCTGCACCGCACTCTCACCACCGGGCGGGCCACCTACTGGTCGCGCAGCCGGCAGGAATACTGGGTCAAGGGTGCCACCTCCGGGCACCACCAGTATGTGCGGTCGGTGCGGCTGGACTGCGACGGCGACGCGGTGCTGGTCACGGTCGAGCAGGTCGGTGCCGCCTGCCACACCGGGGCCGACAACTGTTTTTTCGACGAGCTGCCGGTGACCGGCACCATCGCCGACCTCCAGGAGAATTGATGATCACCGGTACGGTCAGTCCGGACGAACCGACCTTCCAGACCCTGGCCCGGCAGCGTCGGGTGGTGCCGGTGACCCGGCGGCTGCTGGCCGACGGCGAGACCCCGGTCGGGGTGTACCGCAAGCTCGCCGGCGGACCCGGCACCTTCCTGCTGGAGTCCGCCGAACAGGGCGCCGGGTCGGCCGGCACCGCGTGGTCGCGCTACTCGTTCATCGGAGTACGCAGCGCGGCGACGCTGACCGAGTCCGGTGGCGGTGCGCACTGGCTCGGCGACCCGCCCGACGGGGTGCCCACCGAAGGTGACCCGGTCGAGGTGCTCCGGGCGACCGTCGCCGCGTTGACCGGGCCGCCCCCGGACACCGACCCCGTCGGCGGCCTGCCGCCGCTGACCGGCGGCCTGGTCGGCTACCTCAGCTACGACTTCGTCCGCCGGTTGGAGCGGATCCCCGAGCACACCGAGGATGATCTCGCGCTGCCCGAGTTCGGGTTGCTGCTCGCCACCGACCTGGTGGTGCTCGACCACTTCGACGGTACGGCGATCCTGGTCGCCAACGCGGTCCTGCCGGCGGCGGCCGACCCGGTCACCGCGGCAGCCGCCTACCACCACGCGATCGGTCGGCTCGACGCGATGACCACCGCCCTGTCCCGGCCCAACCCACCGATGGTGTCGATGATGGACGCGCCCGGTGCGCCCGGGCCGGCGGCCCGTAGCCGCACCGCCGCAGGCGCGTACCCCAAGGCGGTGGAGGAGGCCAAGGAGGCGATCCGGGCCGGCGAGTGCTTCCAGATCGTGCTGGCCCAGCGGTTCGAGCGGGACACCACCGCCGACCCGGTGGACGTCTACCGGGTGCTGCGGGCGACCAACCCCAGCCCGTACATGTACCTGCTGCGGTTCGACGACTTCGACGTGGTGGGCTCGTCACCGGAGGCGCACCTCAAGGTCACCGTCACCGCTGGCGGCACCCGGCGGGCGATGCTGCACCCGATCGCCGGCACCCGGCGGCGGGGTGCCACCCCGCAGGCCGATGCCGCCCTCGCCACCGAGCTGCTCAACGATCCGAAGGAGCGCGCTGAGCACGTGATGCTGGTCGACCTGGGCCGCAACGACCTCGGTCGGGTCTGCCGGCCGGGCACCGTCGAGGTGCCGGAGTTCGCCACCGTCGAGCGGTACAGCCACGTGATGCACATCGTGTCGACGGTGGTGGGCGAGTTGCGCGAGGACCGGACCGCGTTCGACGCGCTGGCGGCCACCTTTCCGGCCGGCACCCTGTCCGGCGCGCCGAAGGTCCGGGCGATGGAGATCATCGAGGAGCTGGAGCCGACCCGTCGGGGCCTGTACGGCGGCACCGTCGGCTACTTCGGGTTCGGCGGCGACCTGGACATGGCGATCGCGATCCGGACCGCACTGATCCGTGGCGGCCGCGCCTACGTGCAGGCCGGTGCGGGGATCGTGGCGGACTCGGATCCGGCCGCCGAGGAACGGGAGACGCAGAGCAAGGCGGCGGCGGTGCTGGTGGCGATCGCCGCCGCCGAGACGCTGCGTCCGGCCCGGTGACCGGCCCCGGTCTGTCGGCCGCGCCGTGGCGGGCGTTGGCCGGCGCCGCCGTCACCTGTCTGGCCGGGGCCGGCCTGGTGCTGTACGCGGCCGGGCGGGACTGGGCGGTCGAGGTGACCGGGCGCCCAGTGCCGCTGCCGGCCGTCGAGGTGGCCCGCACCGGTGCCGACGTGCTGCCGTGGCTGCCGGCGGTCGCTCTGGTCGGACTGGCCGGCACCGGCGCGGTGCTGGCCACCCGAGGGCTGGCCCGGCGGTTGGTCGGCGCGCTGCTCGCGGTCCTCGGCGTGGCGATGGCGGCCGGTGGGCTGACGGTGCTGCTCACTGGCGCAGGTCCGGCCGGTCCGACGACGGACAGCACCGTGTCGGCTCCGCAGTGGCCGGCGGCGACTGTGGTCGGTGCGGTGCTGCTCGCCGCCGGTGGGTCGGTCACCGCGCTGCGCTCCCGGCAATGGCCGGCGATGGGCGCCCGGTACGAGCGGAGCCGGCCCGGTGGCGGCCGGTCCGGTGCCGACGGGTCCGGTCCGGGTGCCGACGGCCGGGCGGCTGGTCTGGGCGGCCGGTCTAGGCGGTCGACGCTGGACGCGTGGAACGCTCTGGACCGGGGCGAGGACCCGACCGACGACGACCCGGGCGCCGACCGGTGACGGCTGCGGTGGCGGTGGCGGTGACGGCTTCAGCGGTGGCGGCTTCAGCGGTGGCGGTTGGCTCATCAGCGGCGTCGGATACCTCGACGGACCGGGCGGCGGTGAGCGTGGCCACCAGCCGGCGGATCTCGTCCCGCTGGTGGGCGCGGGCCCGGTCGGCGCAGATCGCCTCCCAGGCATTGCCCTTGGCGGTACGTACCCGGTGATCGCCGATCACGGCGCGTTCCATGGTGTGCACGACCTCGGCGGCCAGCGAGACCACGGCCCGGGGGATGGCGATCAGGTCGACGTTGGCGTCCCGTGGTGTGCTGCTCATGGCGTCCCCCAGGTGGTTGCGCGGCCGGCGGCTACCGCCGACCAGTCTGCCCGAACCCCATGCTGACCGGAGGCTGTTTCACGGCGGTGACCCGCAGGTCAACTATCACCCAACGGACCGGGCGGCACCCGTACCGCCGGTGTTGATCTGCACCACAGCGGAGCCGGCACCGCCGACGCGATACGATCAGCGTCGATGGAGTCCGGTGGTGCCCGGGTGGCCCGGCCCGCTGGCAGCCGTTGGCACGGTGGGTGATGCTCTTCTCACAAAAGATCGGCATTATGCCCCAGCCCAGATGGTGAGGCGCGCCATACCCCCGACTCCAGCTCACCTGCGCCGCCACCTAGCATCGGGCGCATGACACCCGGAGAGGGGAGTCCGTTGGTGACTGCTGACCAGGAGGACAACGCCGGACCGTCGGCGCCGGCGCTCGGAGTGCTCGACGAGATCATCGCCGGCGTCCGAGCCGAGGTTGACCGCCGCGAAGGGCTGGTCCCGCTGAGCCGGATCCGTGAGCTCGCCGCCGCCGCGCCACCGCCGATCGACGCCTGCGCAGCGCTGCGCAAGCCCGGGGTCGGGGTGATCGCCGAGGTCAAGCGGGCCTCGCCGTCCAAGGGCGCGCTGGCCGACATCCCGGACCCGGCCGTTCTGGCCTCGGAGTACGCCGCCGGTGGTGCCCGCTGCATCAGCGTGCTGACCGAGCAGCGCTGGTTCGGCGGCTCACTGGACGACCTCACCGCCGTACGGGCCGCCGTCGACGTGCCGGTACTGCGCAAGGACTTCATCGTCTCCAGCTACCAGGTCCACGAGGCCCGCGCCTACGGCGCCGACCTGGTCCTGTTGATGGTGGTCGCGCTGGAGCAGAACGTGCTGGTCGGTCTGCTGGAGCGGATCGAGTCGCTGGGCATGACCGCGCTGGTCGAGGTGCACACCGAGGAGGAGGCCGACCGAGCCCTCGAAGCCGGTGCCCAGATCATCGGGGTCAACGCCCGAGACCTGCGCACCCTGGAGGTGGACCGGTCGGTGTTCGAGCGGATCGCGCCAGGGCTGCCGAACAGTGTCGTCAAGATCGCCGAGTCGGGGGTGCGCGGACCGCACGACCTCATCCGGTACGCGTCGGCCGGCGCCGACGCGGTCCTGGTCGGCGAGGGCCTGGTGACCCAGAAGAGCCCCCGGGACGCGGTCGCCGAGCTGGTCAACGCCGGCAATCACCCGGCGACGCCGAGGCCGGTCCGATGAGCGCCCCGAACGCCGCCGGCGTCGATGCGCCCGGCACCGGTGCGCAACCCGCCGCGCTGCCCGACTACACCGGCCACTTCGGCCGCTACGGCGGGCGGTTCGTGCCCGAAGCGCTGATCGCCGCCCTCGACGAGCTGGACGTCGCGTACCGGCAGGCAATGGCCGACGACGGCTTCCGGGCCGACCTCGACCGGCTGCTGCGCGACTACGCCGGCACCCCGTCGCTGCTCTACCGGGCCGAGCGGCTGTCCGCGCAGGTCGGCGCGACGGTGCTGCTCAAGCGCGAGGACCTCAACCACACCGGCGCGCACAAGGTGCGCAACGTGCTCGGCCAGGCGTTGCTGACCCGGCGGATGGGCAAGCCCCGGATCATCGCCGAGACCGGCGCCGGTCAGCACGGTGTGGCCAGTGCCACCGCCGCCGCCCTGCTGGACCTCGAATGCGTGGTCTACATGGGCGAGGTGGACACCGAACGGCAGGCGCTCAACGTGGCCCGGATGCGGATGCTCGGTGCCACCGTGGTGCCGGTGACCACCGGGTCGCGCACCCTCAAGGACGCGCTCAACGAGGCGCTGCGCGACTGGGTGGCCAGCGTCGACCACACCCACTATCTGATCGGCACCGCCGCCGGGCCGCACCCGTTCCCGGCGATGGTCCGCGACTTCGTGCGCGGTATCGGTGACGAGGCCCGCCAGCAGTGCCTGGACAGCCTCGGCGCGCTACCGGACGCGGTCACCGCCTGCGTCGGCGGCGGCTCCAACGCCATCGGCATCTTCCACGCCTTCGTCGGCGACGACCAGGTCCGGCTGTACGGCTTCGAGGCCGGCGGCGACGGGGTGGGCACCGGCCGGCACGCGGCCAGCATCACCGGCGGTGCCGCCGGTGTGCTGCACGGCGCGCGTACCTACCTGCTGCAGGACGCCGACGGGCAGACCCTGGACTCGCACTCGATCTCGGCCGGGTTGGACTACCCGGCGGTCGGGCCGGAGCACGCCTGGCTGCACGACGCCGGCCGGGCCCGCTACCGACCGGTCACCGACGCCGAGGCGATGTCGGCGTTCCAGCTGCTCTGCCGCACCGAGGGGATCATCCCGGCGATCGAGAGCGCACACGCTCTCGCCGGCACGCTGCGGGTCATCCCGGAGCTCACCGCCGAGCTGGGCCGTGAGCCGACCATTGTGGTCAACCTCTCCGGCCGCGGCGACAAGGACGTGCACACCGCCGGCGCGTACTTCGGCATTCTCGACGGACAGGACCGACTCGACGGGCAGGACCGATGAGCATCTCGGTGGCGTTCGACAAGGCCCGGGCCGAGGGCCGCGCCGTGCTGGTCGGCTGCATGCCGGCCGGCTTTCCCAACGTCGACGACAGCATCGTCGCGATGCGGGCGATGGTCGACGCGGGGGTCGACGTCATCGAGGTCGAGCTGCCCTACTCCGACCCGGTGATGGACGGCCCGGTGATTCAGCGGGCCAGCGACATCGCCCTGGCCGGCGGGGTCCGCACCGCCGACGCACTGCGGATCATCGAGGCGGTCGCCGCGACCGGCGCGCCGGTGGTCACCATGACCTACTGGAACCCGATCGAGCGGTACGGCGTGAACGCCTTCGCCCGTGACCTGGCGGCGGCCGGGGGTACCGGGCTGATCACCCCGGACCTGATCCCGGATGAGGCGGACGAGTGGCTGGCCGCCTCGGACGCGTACGGCCTGGACCGGACCTTCCTCGTCTCGCCGTCGTCGACCGACGCCCGGCTGGCGATGACCGTGCGGCACTGCCGGGGCTTCGTCTACGCCACCGCGTTGATGGGTGTCACCGGGGCCCGCGAGCAGTCCTCCGGCGCGGCACCGACCCTGGTCGGCCGGCTGCGCCAGGTCACCGACCTGCCGGTCGGCGTCGGCCTCGGGGTGGGCAACGGCGCCCAGGCCGCCGAGGTGGGTTCGTTCGCCGACGGGGTGATCGTCGGCAGCGCGTTGATCCGGTGCCTGCTGGACGCAGCCGATCTGCCCGCCGGGCTGGCCGCGCTGCGTTCGCTCAGCGGTGAACTCGCCGCCGGCGTACGCGCCGTGACCCGGTGAAGCGGGTTGGGCGACCCGGCAAAGCAGGGCACCGTGACCTGGTAAGCCGGCGACACGCCTGACGCTGGCCGGCTGGGGGTCCCGGGTTGGCGGGTCGCGACGGTAGCGTGTGCACCCGTGACACTCGCCGCGATCCCCAGCCCGGCCACCGCAGTCTGGCAACTTGGTCCAGTTCCCATCCGGGCGTACGCGCTCTGCATCGTCCTCGGCATCGTGGTGGCCAGCGCGGTCACCGAGTACCGGCTCCGCCAGCGCGGGGTCCGCCCGTGGGCGGTGCTGGACATCGCCATCTGGGCGGTGCCGTTCGGCATTCTCGGTGCCCGGCTCTACCACGTCGTCTCCTCACCGCAGGCGTACTTCGGCGCCAACGGCATCCCGATCGAAGCCTTCTACATCTGGCAGGGCGGTCTCGGTATCTGGGGCGCCGTCGCCGGTGGCGCGGTCGGCGCCTGGCTGGCCGGCCGCCAGCTGGGCATCCCGCTCAGCGTGGTCGCCGACGCACTCGCCCCCGGCCTGCCGCTCGCCCAGGCCGTCGGCCGGTTCGGCAACTGGTTCAACAACGAGTTGTACGGCGGCCCGACCACGTTGCCGTGGGGCCTGCAGGTGCACCAGATGGACCGCAGCAACCCGGGTCAGGCGCTGCGCGACCCGGAGGGCAACCCGGTGCTGGAGCCGGGGCTCTACCATCCGACGTTCCTGTACGAGGCGATCTGGAACATCGGTGTCGCCGCGCTGGTGTTGCTCGCCGACCGCCGTTGGAAGCTCGGTGCCGGTCGGGCCTTCGCGGTGTACGTGGCGGGCTACACCGCCGGCCGGTTCTGGATCGAGATGATGCGGACCGACGAGGCCAACGAGATCCTCGGTGTCCGGCTGAACGTGTGGACCTCGGCGGTGGTCTTCCTGGCCGCGCTGGTTTATCTCGTCCGGGTACGCGGCCCGCAACAGTTCCTTGTCCCGCTGGACGCCGAGGGTCGGCCGTTGCCACCTGTAGGCGCGTCGACCCCGGCCGCCGGCGGTTCGACCGACGCCGGGTCGGGCACCGCCGAGCCGACCGAAAGCGGGGCGGCCGAGTCCGGGGCAACCGGTGGGGTGTCCCAGATCGACGTCTCGGGCAGGAAACCCACCGCCGAGTTGGCCGCCGGCTACCGAGTGGTTACCGAGGAACAGTTCCGGCGGTACGAGAGCACCGGTGAGCTGCCGGCCGAGACCACCGCCGGAACGGATACCGGCAGCACCACCGACCCCGGCGCGGACGGTGCCGACGACGGTGTCGCCGAGAGCGACGCCGACGCCAAGACCGGCACCGAGACCGGCACCGAGACCGGAGCCGACGCCGAGACCGGAGCCGGCACCGGCACCGGTAAGACCGGAAGCTGACCGCCGGTCGGCGGGTGCCGATCGACCGGGGGAGAGGGGGCGGGATGCGTACTGCGGTCGTGGTGGGGGCGGGCATCGGCGGTCTGGCGGTCGCCGGTGCCCTGGCCCGCACCGGTTGGCGGGTCACCCTGCTGGAACGTGAGGACCGGGTCCGGTCCGACGGCACCGCCCTGGTGCTCTGGGCCAACGGTGTCCGCGCATTGCGGGCGTTGGGCCTCGGCGCCGGGCTGGAGGCGATCGCCACCCCGGTGTCGTACACCGGGGTACGCCGCCCCGACGGGCAGTGGCTGGTGCAGCCCCGGCCGCAGCCGGAGGACCGGGCCCCGGTGGTGGTGCACCGGGAGGATCTGCACGACGCGTTGATCGCAGGTCTCGGCGAGCAGGCCGAGATCCGCACCGGGGTGACCGTGAAGGGCCTGCGACCGGCGGTGGACCGGCCGGCAGTGACCATCGGCCGGGGCGTCGTCGAGGCCGACCTGGTGGTGGCGGCGGACGGCGTGCACAGCGCGCTGCGTCCGGCGTTGGCCCCGGGCAGTTCGGTGGTCAGCTCAGGGAGTTCGGCCTGGCGGGCGGTGATCCCCTGGTACCGGGCGCCGCAGCTGGCTGCCGGCCAGGTCGGCGGCGAGATACTCGGCGCCGGCTATCGGTTCGTCTCGGCCTCGTTGGGTGAACGGGGTTCGGCCGGCGGCTCCAGCCGGGGCGGCATCTACTGGGTGGCGACCGCCGCCGGGGCCTCCCGCCCGGAGCCGCCGGCGACCCAGCTGACCCTGCTGCGCCGCTGGTTCGCCGGCTGGCCGGCCCCGGTGGGCGAGCTGCTCGCCGCCACCGAGCCGGCCGACCTGGTGCAGCAGGAGGTCCGCGAGCTGCGGCCGCTGCCTCCGGCGTACGGGTTCCCGGTCGGGCCGGGCGGAGTGGTGCTGCTCGGTGACGCGGCGCACGCGATGCCGCATCATCTCGGGCAGGGCGCGTGCCTGGCGTTCGAGGACGCGGCGACGCTGTGCGCCCTGGTCCGGAACACCGTGCCAGGGCCGGCGCTGGCCGCAGCGGTCGATTCGTACAGCCGGTTGCGCCGGCCGCGGGCGGTGGCGATGGTGCGCCAGACCCGGCGGATGGCGGCGGTGCTGTCGGCGCGGGGACGGCTGGCGCTGCGGGCCCGGGACGCGACGCTCGGCACGATCAGCCCTCGGCTGATGGGCAGTGTGGCCGCCACCGCAGCGAAGTGGCAGCCGCCGCCGTCCTGACCGTATCGCCTGTGGCAAGTGGGCCGGTCGCCTGCGGCGATTGGGCCGGTCAGCCGACAAGATGGGCGGTGGGCTCGGCGATGCAGGAGGTACCCACTCGGCGGAAGCCGAGTCGGTGGTAGAGCATCGCCACGTCGTCGTCGCCGGCGGCCAGGAAGATCAGGTCGACGCCGGCGGCGAGCGCGTGCCGGGCCAGCGCGGCGGTGATCGCAGACGCCAGACCCTGGCGGCGGGCCGGTGCCACGGTGCCGACACCGACGATCTCGGCGACGTCGTCGACCCGGTTGAGCGATCCGACGGCGGCCAGCTGCCCGGCCGAGGGCAGCCCGGCCGAGGGCAGCCCGGCCGAGGGCAGCCCGGCCGAGGGCAGCCCGGCCAGGGCGATGGTGTGGCTGCCGGCGGCGATCGCCGACCGTTCGCGGTCGACCAGGGTGTCCGGCAGGGCCGGGCCGCCCGCGCCGCCGCCGGGACTGCCACTGTCGACAGTGGGAAATGTCACTGTAACAATCTCGGGGGTGTCCGCGCCGACGGTCGGCAGTCCGGTACCGGTGCCGTCGGACGGGGCGAACGCGGCCTGGGCGATGGTGAACCAGGTGGTGAGATCTGCCGCGAAGCCGGGTGAGTCCGGGTCGAGCAGCCGTACCGGCCGGTCGGCGAACCGGCCAACCGGGGGCAGAGCGGTCGGGTCGAGCACCATCAGCGGTGCCTGCCGCACGCCGAGCCCGGCCGATCGGGCCACCGCCAGCAGGTCGGGGTTGATCTCGTGGATCCATTCGAAGGACTCGGGAAGGCCCAGTTCGCGCTGCCGGGCGCGTACGGTGGTGATGTCGGCGGCGGCCGGCGGCGCGGTCACGCCTACCCGGGGGCGGGCGTAGAACGGCCAACCCGCCTCCCCATTCCGCACGAAAAGTACATAGTCACCCAGCTCTTCGGGGCGGGCGGCAGCACGCGGTACGGCATCGCAGAACCGGTCCAGCCGGCCAAGGAGTTCGTTCTCCTGGTTGGCCACCTTGTGAGACTACACGTCCCATACAATGGACGTGTGATCAATTCGCACTGGTGATGTCCGGTGGCCCCTCACGTAGACTCAGAAAACTCTCCAGGGCCGACGTCGTCCCGAAATCTGTTCATGCGCGAGTGACGACAGGAGGCCCGGTGGTTCTTCCGTACCCGCAGGGACCGCACCCCTGCCCGCCGCAGGCATCCCAGCCGCCGGCGCAGGGTCTCTACGACCCCGCCCACGAGCACGACGCGTGTGGTGTCTCTTTCGTGGCGGACCTCAACGGCCGCCGCTCGCACGACGTGGTGGCCAAGGGCCTGGCCGCGCTGTGCCGGCTCGACCACCGTGGTGCGCGGGGTGCGGAGCAGAACACCGGTGACGGCGCCGGCATCATGATCCAGGTCCCGGACGCGTTCCTACGGGCCGTCGTCGACTTCGACCTGCCGCCGGCCGGGCAGTACGCCACCGGCCTGGTTTTCCTGCCCGCAGACCCGGCCGACGAGGCCCGGGTCCGCCGGATCGTCGAGAAGTACGCCCTGGTCGAGGGTGCCGACGTACTCGGCTGGCGGGACGTGCCGGTGCAGCCGGACGGGCTCGGCGAGACCGCCGACGCCGCCCGCCCCCGGATCGCGCAGCTCTTCCTGTCCGCGCAGCGGCTGACCGACTCGGCGGCCGGCCCGGCCGGCACCCCGTTGGCCGGGCTGGACCTGGACCGGGTGGCGTTCTGCGTACGCAAGCAGGCCGAGCGGGAGAGCGCCGAGCGCGGCGTGACCGCCTACTTCCCGTCGCTGTCCGGCCGGACCATGGTCTACAAGGGCATGCTCACCCCGGACCAGCTGCCCGAGTTCTACCCCGACCTGCGCGACGAGCGGGTGGCCAGCGCGATCGCCCTGGTGCACTCCCGGTTCTCCACCAACACGTTTCCGTCCTGGCCGCTGTCGCACCCGTACCGGTTCATCGCGCACAACGGCGAGATCAACACGATCCGGGGCAACAAGAACTGGATGAACGCCCGCGAGGCGCTGCTCGCCACGCCGGACATCCCCGGCAACATCCGCCGGCTGTTCCCGGTCTGCACCCCGCAGGCGTCCGACTCGGCCAACTTCGACGAGGTCCTCGAACTGCTACACCTGGCCGGGCGCAGCCTGCCGCACGCCGTCCTGATGATGATCCCGGAGGCATGGGAGAACGACCCCGGGATGGAGCCGGCGAAGCGTGACTTCTACCGCTTCCACGCCAGCCTGATGGAGCCGTGGGACGGTCCGGCCTCGGTTGCCTTCACCGACGGTGAGCTGGTCGGCGCGGTGCTGGACCGCAACGGGCTGCGGCCGGGCCGCTGGTGGCGCACCAGCGACGGCCTGGTGGTGCTGGGCAGCGAAGCCGGCGTGCTCGATCTCGACCCGGCGACCGTGGTCGCCAAGGGCCGGCTGCGGCCGGGGCGGATGTTCCTGGTCGACACCGCCGCCGGGCGCATCGTCGAAGACGAGGAAATCAAGGCCGAGCTGGCCGCCGCCCACCCGTACGGCGACTGGCTGCACGCCGGCCTGATCGACCTGCGGGACCTGCCGGAGCGGGACCACATCGTCTATACGCATGACTCGGTGCAGCGCCGCCAGCAGACCTTCGGCTACACCGAGGAGGAGCTGAAGATCCTGATCGCGCCGATGGCCCGCAAGGGCATCGAGCCGATCGGGTCGATGGGCACCGACACCCCGGTCTCGCCGCTGTCCACCCGGCCCCGGCTGCTGTTCGACTACTTCCACCAGCTGTTCGCCCAGGTCACCAACCCGCCGCTGGACGCCATCCGGGAGGAGATGGTGACCAGCCTGCAGTCCACCATCGGCCCGGAGGCCAACCTGCTCGACCCGGGTCCGGCCTCCTGCCGGCAGATCGTGCTGCCGTACCCGATCATCGACAACGACGAGCTGGCCAAGATCCTGTCCATCGACGAGGACGGCGACCTGCCCGGCTTCAAGGCGGTCCGGGTCTCCGGCCTGTACCCGCTGCGCGACGGCGCCGCCGGCATCAAGGCCCGGCTCACCGAGATCTGCCGGCACGTGTCCGAGGCGATCGAGGACGGAGTACGGATCTTCGTGCTGTCGGACCGGGACTCGACCCTCGACCTGGCGCCGATCCCGTCGCTGCTGCTCACCGCCGCCGTGCACCAGCATCTGGTGCGCGAGCAGACTCGCACCCAGGTGGCGCTGGTCGTCGAGTCCGGTGACTGCCGGGAGGTGCACCACGCCGCCGTGCTGATCGGCTACGGTGCCGCTGGAGTCAACCCGTACCTGGCCTTCGAATCGGTCGAGGACCTGATCGCCACCGGCGCGCTGGCCGGCATCACCTCCGCCGAGGCGATCCGCAACTACGTCAAGGCGCTCGGCAAGGGCGTACTCAAGATCATGTCGAAGATGGGCATTTCCACGGTTTCCTCGTACTGCGGGGCACAGGTCTTCGAAGCGGTCGGTCTGGATCCCCGGCTGGTCGAGCGCTACTTCGCCGGCACCCCGGGCACCGTCGGCGGGGTCGGGTTGTCCGGCATCCACGCCGAGGTCGCCGCCCGGCACGCCCGCGCCTACCCGTCGAACAGCGCCGAACGCTCGCACCGCCGCCTCGACGTCGGCGGCGAGTACCAGTGGCGGCGCGAAGGCGAACTGCACCTGTTCAACCCGGAGACGGTGTTCCTGCTGCAGCACGCCACCCGCTCCGGGCAGTACGACGTGTTCCGCCGCTACACCACCACCGTCGACAACCTGGCCGCCGAGGCCGGCTCGCTGCGTGGACTGTTCACCCTGCGCGACGGGGTCCGCGAGCCGGTGCCGATCGACGAGGTCGAGCCGGCCAGCGAGATCGTCAAGCGGTTCTCCACCGGCGCCATGAGCTACGGCTCGATCTCCGCCGAGTCGCACGAGACCCTCGCCATCGCGATGAACCGCCTCGGCGGGCGGTCCAACACCGGCGAGGGCGGCGAGGACGTCGACCGGCTCTACGACCCGGCCCGCCGTTCGGCGGTCAAGCAGATCGCCTCCGGCCGGTTCGGCGTCACCAGCGAGTACCTGGTCAACGCCGACGACCTGCAGATCAAAATGGCGCAGGGGGCCAAGCCGGGTGAGGGCGGCCAGCTGCCCGGCAACAAGGTGTGGCCGTGGATCGCCAAGACCCGCCACGCCACCCCCGGCGTCGGGCTGATCTCCCCGCCGCCGCACCACGACATCTACTCGATCGAGGACCTCGCCCAGCTGGTGCACGACCTCAAGTGCGTCAACCCGGCCGCCCGGGTGCACGTCAAGCTGGTCAGCGAGATCGGCGTCGGCACCGTCGCCGCCGGTGTCGCCAAGCTCAAGGCCGACGTCATCCTGATCTCCGGGCACGACGGCGGCACCGGCGCGTCCCCGCTGAACTCGCTCAAGCACGCCGGCACCCCGTGGGAGCTGGGCCTGGCCGAGACTCAGCAGACGCTGCTGCTGAACAAACTGCGCGACCGGGTCACCGTCCAGGTCGACGGCCAGCTCAAGACCGGCCGCGACGTGCTGATCGCGGCGCTGCTCGGTGCCGAGGAGTACGGCTTCGCCACCGCCCCGCTGATCGTCTCCGGCTGCGTGATGATGCGCGTCTGCCACCTGGACACCTGCCCGGTCGGCATCGCCACCCAGAACCCGGTGCTGCGGGAACGCTTCACCGGCAAGCCGGAGTTCGTGGAGAACTTCTTCCTGTTCCTCGCCGAGGAGGTCCGCAGCTACCTGGCCGAGCTGGGTTTCCGGTCGATCGACGAGGCGATCGGTCGGGCCGACCTGCTGGACACCACGCCGGCCGTGGAGCACTGGAAGGCCAAGGGCCTGGACCTGTCCGCGGTGTTGCACGTGCCGGCGCTGCCGGCCGGCGCCGCGCTGCGCGGCGTCCGCGCCCAGGACCACGGCCTGGACAAGGCGCTCGACAACGAGCTGATCGCCCTGGCCGGGCCGGCGTTGACCGACCGGGCCCCGGTGCGGGCGTCGGTGCCGGTACGCAACGAGCACCGCAGCGTCGGCGCGATGCTCGGCGGCGAGGTGACCCGCCGGGTCGGCGGGGCCGGGCTGCCCGACGACACCATCGAGTTCACCCTGACCGGTACCGCCGGGCAGTCGTTCGGTGCGTTCCTGCCGCGCGGGGTGACGCTGCGGCTGGTCGGCGACGCCAACGACTACGTCGGCAAGGGTCTGTCCGGTGGCCGGCTGATCGTGCGTCCGGACCCGGCGGCCCCGTTCGCCGCGCCCGGTGGTGCCGGCGCCGAGGAGCAGATCATCGCCGGCAACACCATCCTGTACGGGGCGACCGCCGGGGAACTGTTCCTGCGCGGGCGGGTCGGCGAACGGTTCGCGGTGCGCAACTCCGGCGCGGTCACCGTTGTCGAGGGCGTCGGCGACCACGGCTGCGAGTACATGACCGGCGGTACGGTCGTGGTGCTCGGCCCGACCGGGCGCAACTTCGCCGCCGGTATGTCCGGCGGTACGGCGTACCTGTGGCGCCTCGACGAGCAGCTGGTCAATCGGGAGTTGGTGGATCTGGAGCCGGTGGCCGCCGACGCCGAGCCGATGCTGCGTGAGTTGGTCGAGCGGCACTTCGCCGAGACCGACTCGGCGGTGGCCGAGGCTCTGCTCAAGCGCTGGCCGGAGGCGGTGGAGGAGTTCACAGTGGTGGTCCCGCGCGACTACCGCCGGGTGTTGGAGACGATGAGGGCCGCCGAAGCCGCCGGCCGTGACGTGGATGAGGCCGTCATGGAGGTGGCTCGTGCCTGACCCGACCGGATTCCTGCGGATCGACCGGCGGCTGCCGCACCGCCGACCCGTGCCGGTGCGGATCATGGACTGGCGGGAGGTCTATCCGCCGGCCGCCGACGAGCTGATCCGCGAGCAGGCGACCCGCTGCATGGACTGCGGCATCCCGTTCTGCCACGACGGCTGTCCGCTGGGCAACCGCATCCCGGACTGGAACGACCTGGTCCGTACCGGTGGCTGGGCGGCGGCGATCGAGTCGCTGCACGCCACCAACAACTTTCCGGAGTTCACCGGCCGGCTCTGCCCGGCGCCGTGCGAGGCGGCCTGCGTGCTGGGCATCGCCGGGGGTGCGCCGGTCACCATCAAGCAGGTCGAGGTGGAGATCATCAACCGGGCGGTGGGTGCCGGCCTGGTCACCCCGCATCCGGTGCCGGATCCGTCCGGCCGGCGGGTCGCGGTGGTCGGTTCCGGCCCGGCGGGGCTGGCCGCCGCCCAGCAGTTGGCCCGCGCCGGGCATGCGGTCACCGTGTTCGAGCGCGACGACGCCATCGGCGGCCTGATGCGGTACGGCATCCCTGACTTCAAGTTGGAGAAGGAGCACATCGACCTGCGGTTGGCCCAGTTGGCGGCCGAGGGCGTGCAGTTCCGTACCGGGGTGAACGTCGGCGTCGACGTGACCGCCGAGCAGCTGCGGGCCGACCACGATGCGGTGCTGCTGGCCTGCGGGGCGCTGGCCGGCCGGGACACCCCGGCGACGCCGGGCCGGGCGCTGCGTGGGGTGCATCTGGCGATGGAGCACCTGGTCGAGTCGAACCGGGTGGTGGCGGCTGCGGCGGCGCACGCCCGCACGGCCGAGGCGGCCGGGGTGGTGGCCGTCGAGCCGCCGTCGGAGTCCGGGTCATCGCACGTGGACGGCGTACCGGTGGACCGGCCGGCGATCGACGCGGCCGGCCGGCATGTGGTGATCATCGGCGGTGGTGACACCGCCGCCGACTGTCTCGGGGTGGCGCACCGGCAGGGTGCGGCCGGGGTGTACCAGCTGGATCTCTACCCGGAGCCGCCGAGCGCCCGCGACGAGGCCCGGGACCCGTGGCCGACCTGGCCGTGGGTGCTGCGCGAGTATCCGGCGCACGAGGAGGGCGGCGAGCGGGTCTTCGCCGTCGCGGTGCAGGAGTTCGTCGACGACGGCACCGGCGCGGTACGGGCGGTCCGGATCGCCGAGGTGACGGTGACCAAGCGTGACGGCGAGCGGATCCTGACCGTGGTGCCGGGCACCGAGCGGGAGCTGCCGGCGGACCTGGTGCTGCTGGCGATCGGCTTCGAGGGCACCGAGCAGCAGCCGTTGCTGGAGCAGCTGCGGCTGGTCCGTAACCGGCGCGGGGCGATCGACTCCGACGGTGCCTGGCAGACCGCTACCAAGGGGGTCTTCGTCGCCGGTGACATGCACCGGGGGGCATCGCTGATCGTGTGGGCGATCGCCGAGGGACGGGCAGCGGCGGCCGCCATCCACTCGTACCTCGGTGGGGTGGGGGAGTTGCCGGCACCGGTGGTGCCGACGGCACAGCCACTCGCCGCTCGGTGACCGGGACCGTTCCGTTCGGCCCTGCTGAAGATCTGCTGGTCTTCGGTGGGGTCGTTCCTCTTTCGGGGATGCAGATGTTTCGATAGCATTACTGGCTAGTAACAACCGTTACTCCCCACGGCCACGCGCGCGGCCACGAGGATCCCCCCATCCTTGTGAGGTCCGTCCATGCTCCTTCGTCCCCTGGCCCGCGCCGCCGTCGCGCTGGCCGTCACCCTTGGCGCCACCGGCGTCGGCGTCGTCGCGGCCACCGCCCCGGCATCCGCCGCACCCGCCGCCGTTCACTACGTCGCCCTCGGCGACTCGTTCTCGTCCGGCGTTGGCGCTGGCCCCTACGAGACGACCTGCCTGCGCAGCGACCGCTCGTACGCGCCGCTGTGGGCGGCCGCCAACTCCCCGGCCAGCTTCCGCTTCGTCGCCTGCGGCGGTGCGGTCACTGACGACGTGCTCGACAACCAGGTGTCCGCGCTTGACGCCGGCACCACGATGGTCACCATCACCATCGGTGGCAACGACGCCGGATTCGCCGATGTCGTGCTCAGCTGCCGGCTGGGCAGCGAGTCCTCCTGCGCCAGCGCGGTCGACCGGGCCGAACGGTTCGCCACCACCGAACTGCCCGGCCGGCTCGACGCCACCTACGCCGCGATCCGGCAGCGGGCACCGCACGCGCAGCTGATCGTGCTCGGCTACCCGCGCCTGTTCGACGAGGTCCGCTACTGCGGTCTGTTCGGTATGAGCCTGACCAAGCGGTCCATCATCAACGACGCGGCGGACCTGCTGGCCGACGTTACTGCCGCCCGCGCGTCGGCTGCCGGGGCCACCTTCGTGGACACCCGGCCGCAGTTCGCCGGGCACGGCGTATGTGCTGGCAGCCCATGGATCAACGACTTCTCCGCGTTGATCGCCGCGTACCACCCGAACGCCGCCGGCTACCGCGACGGGTATCTGGCCGCGCTCAACACGGTCACCGGCTGACAGTTTCACGTACCGAACGGAGCCAAGTACCTGGCGGTCCGGTCCCCGCCCGCACCACGGGGACCGGACCGTCCGTCAGGTAGTTGCCTGATCCCGGTCCCGGTCCCGGTCGTCATCGCTGGGAGCTGGCCGGTTGCTGAGGAAGTAGGCGCCGAGCGCGCCGGCCAGGGTGCCGAAGACGACGACCGAGTACGCGGCCAGAACAAGCTCCAGACCTTGGGCGAACGGGTCCCGCGCGGCCATCCGCTGACCGGTGATCGTGGTGAGCGTGACGTCGTGCAGCGCCTGCGCGTAGCTCGGATACGAGCCGGAGACCACCAGCAGTTGGCCGGCGGCGAGGATGAGGCTCACCGTCACCGCGAAGAGCCAGGCTAGACGGTCGGTGAGTAGCCGACCGGCGGAGCGCGAACCGCGTACGGCGGCGGAAATGGCCGCACCGGCGCGGGCCGTCCGTAAGGCCAACGCCACCCGGGCGAACCGCAGCACCGGTACGGCCAGGAAGAGCAGCTGCCACCAGTTGCGCCGCCAGAACCGGCCCGGGTGGTGCCGGCCCAGCCAGGCCCGCAGCGAGAACTCGGCGACGAAGACCACCCACAGCACCCAGCTGGCCGCGCCCAGAACGGCGGCCGTCGGCGGATGGGTGGTGACGAACTGTCCGATCACCAGGAGCAGGAACAGCACACCGAGGACGCCGAGCGGCTTGTCGAGGCGGTCGGCGAACCGGCGCAACGTCTCGTCGCGCTCGGTACCGTCGCGGGTGCCGTGTCTGGTCTCGCGGCCGTCGTCGGTGCCGTCGTTGTCGCCAGGTCGCATCGATCGCACTTCCGACGGTCGTCGGGACACTCCGATTACGGATACTAGGGGCTTATCGGGCTCGGTGCTGGCACTACCGGCCGCTCCGAGTGCCGACCAGGCCGTCCGGCACCGGGCCGACCGCGCTGCTAATTATGCAGGCGAATGCGTATTGTGTGTCGATATCCTCAGCGATAAGATCGACGCCGGGGACCTTCGATGAGGGCGACGCCAGGGCTGGGCGTTCGCTCGGTGAGGAGCACCATCTTGCGTCTCCGCCAACTATTGATTGCGGTCGTGACGGCACTCGCCGGCGCTGTCATGACTCCGTCGACATCCGCTGCCGCACCGCAGCAGATCATCGGCGGCGACACCGTTTCATCAGCGCCCTGGGTAGCCGCTGTCTACAGCGACGGCTCGTTCAGATGCTCCGGCTCGATCATCGCCTCCCGCTGGGTGCTCACCGCGGAGCACTGCATCGGCGGCTCGATGTCGGTCCGGGTCGGCAGTGTCCATCACGCCACCGGCGGCCAGGTGAGTGCGGTCAGCGCGACCTACTCCCAATACGGATACCTATACGACATCGGGCTGCTGTATCTCAGCACACCGATCGTGACCACGTATGTCACGCTCGCCGCCAGCAACCCGCCGGTCGGCTCGACCAACACCATCTACGGCTGGGGCCGTACCTGTCTCAACTGTCACCTGTCACCACAGCTCAAGACAGCCTCGGTGCAGGTGGTGTCGGTGCGGGGCCGGGACGCGTACGAGGGACCGGCGCTGCGCAGCTCCCCGGTGACCGGCATCGCCTGGCAGGGCGACTCGGGCGGCCCGCAGTTCTACAACGGACAACAGGTGGGTGTCTGCTCGAACTCCAACGGGTCGACCTCGCAGAACTACGCCTCGGTCGCTGCCAGCCGCGACTGGATCACCTCGATCACCGGCGTCTGACCGTCGGCACCTGACCGTCCTGACCCGGCTGCCCGGCCGGCGACCGCCGCCGGCCCGGCAGCCGGGTTAACAGCGCCCGCCCGATTCGGATAGTGTTCCGGTGGCTACCCGAGTGGCAGGTGGGGGTGGGATGAGCTTCGGTGCCGCGTACCGTCGGGCGGTCGCCGCCCACCGGCAGGCCGTGACCCACCTGACCACCGCACGATCGGCTATAGCGGACGGCCCGGCACCACCGCCGCCGGACCTCGGCGACGTCACCGAACGGCTGCGCCACGTCGGCGAAACCCTCACCACCGGCGCGACCAGCGCCACCCAGGACCTGTCCGCCGGCCCGGCACCGGTGCGGGTCGGCATGGCCCGCCCGGTCGGGCTGGCCGGCACCGGCGACCCGGTCGAGTTCCCCGCGCTGGTGCCGCTCGGCGCCGGCACCCACCTGGCCATCGACGCCGACGCCCGGCAGCCACGGATCGCCGCCCTGCTGCGCAGCCTCGTCGTTCGGCTGCTCGCCGCCGCCCAACCCGGCACGGTACGGGTGACCGCGCTGGACACCACCTCGATGGGAGCCACCTTCCTGCCGCTGCGCCCGCTGGTCGAAGCCGGTGTGCTGACGGCACCGGCCGCCACCGACGCCGAAGCCAAGGAACGCCTCGACGACGCCGACCAGCACGTACGCGCCGCCCAGGCCCGCACCGGCGGGCAGCCGGGGGAGCTGCTGGTGGTGGTCGCGGCGGCGCTGCCGGACAGCCGCGCCGAACTGATGCGCCTCGCCGCGCTCACCCACGCCGGCACCACCGCCCGGGTCTGCGTGATCGTCGCCGGCTACCCGCCGACCGGCACCGGAGCGCAGCCGCCGACGCTCGGCCCGACCACCCAGCTGCGACTCGACGGCAACCGGGGCTGGGTCGGCGACCCGCCCGGCCAGCCGTTCAGCTCCGACGGCAGCGGGCTGGCCGCACCGGTCGCCCTCGACGGCGACCCGCCGGCCCGGGTCGTGCAGGCCCTCGCCGACCGGCTCGGCGAGATTCACCGGCGCGGCTCCGCACTCGACTTCGCCGACCTGCTGCCGCCCCGGGTCTGGACCGAGACCGCCGGCACCGGCCTGCACACCGTCGTCGGCCGCGCCGGCCGGGAGCCGGCGATCCTCGCCTTCGACGACGTCACCCCGCACTGGCTGGTCGGTGGGCGCACCGGCTCCGGCAAGACCGTCTTCCTACTCGACCTGCTGTACGGCCTGGCCGCCCGCTACCCACCCGACGAGCTGGCGCTCTACCTGCTCGACTTCAAGGAAGGCGTCAGCTTCACCGAGTTCGTGCCGACCGGCCGCGACCCGTCGTGGATCCCGCACGCCCGCGCCGTCGGCATCGAATCCGACCGGGAGTACGGCGTCGCCGTGCTGCGCGAACTGCGCCGCGAGCTGAACCGGCGGGCGGCGGCGATGAAACGCCACGGCGTGACGAAACTGGCCGACCTGCCCCGCGACGGTGCCCCGACGCCGCGTACCGTCGCCGTGATCGACGAGTTCCACGTGCTGTTCGACGGCAACGACTCGGTCGCCCGAGAGGCCGCCGCCCTGCTGGAGGAGCTGGCCCGCAAAGGCCGGTCGTACGGCGTACACCTGGTGCTGGCCAGCCAGAGCATGTCCGGAATCGAAGCCCTGTACGGCAAGACCGACTCGATCTTCGGCCAGTTCCCGCTGCGGGTGGCGCTGCCCGGCGGCAACGGCGTCCTCGATCCGCTCAACCACACCGCCGGTGGGCTGCCGGTCGGGCAGGCGATCGTCAACGCCTCGGCCGGCATCGCCGGCGCCAACACGGTCGTCCGGTTCCCGGACGCGCACGGCGGGGCCCGGCGGATCGCCGCGCTGCGCCACGAGCTGTGGCAGGCCCGCGCCGCCGGCTCCCGGCCACCGGCGATCTTCAAGGGGTACGAGGCGGCGCACCTCGACGGCGACCCGACGTACCGCTCACTGGCCCCCGGCGGGCGGCGCCCCCTCGCCCTGGTCGGCCGGCAGGTCGACGTGGACCTGACGTCGGCGGTGTTCCCGCTGGACGCCACCCCGGGCCGGCACATCGCGGTGGTCGGCACCACCGGCCACGCCGCCGACGTGCTGCACGCCGCCACGGTCAGCCTGGCCCGGCAGGAGCCGGCCGGCCACCCCCGGTTCCTGTTCGCCCCGCTGGTCGCCTCCGCCGATGAGGTCGCCGATGAAACCGCTGAGGCGCTGCACGCCCTCGGGCACTCGATCACCCGGCTGACCGCCGCCGAGCTGCGCGAGGAGCTGCGCCGACTGGCCAACCCGGACACCGCCGCGTCGGCCGACGGCGGCCGGACGTACCTGGTGGTGTTCGGCATGGACGCCGCCGCCGGGGTGCTCGGCGCGAAGGACGACATGTTCCGGTCCGGGCTGGACGACCTGCAGGTGGTGCTGCGTCAGGGTCCCGGCCACGGCGTACACCTGTTGGGGTGGTGGCGCGGGCTGCGCCGGCTCGCCGACGACCTGGGCGGCTCGCACAACCGCGACGACCTGGCCTGCCTGGTGGCGATGAACGTGCCCGGCGGTGAGCTGGGCTCCTACCTGGGCACCCACGACCTGGCGTACCGGCCGCGGCCGAACCGGGCGCTGCTGATCGACCGGCACGACCAGCGGACCCGGCTGATCGTGCCGTTCGCGTTGCCCGGCCGCGAGCTGGACGAGGAGGGCTGAGCGCGGTGAGCAGCGACTTCGACGAGTACGCCGCCCTGGCCCGGCACCTGCACGACCTGCACCGCACCGGCCAGGCCGGTGCGGCGCAGCACCAGACGCGCCGGCAGCGGCTCACCGGCTACGCCGACCAGCTCGGCCAGCGGCTGTATGCCCAGTGGCAGCGGCTGGCGGCGATTGCCCAGGCCGCCGGTATGCCGGCACCGCCCGCGCCGCCGCCGATCGCGGCGACCCCGGCCGCCGGCAGCGCGTCGGGCCAGCAACAGTCCGGCGGGTACGACGCCTCGCCGGCCGGCGTCCCGTGGCCACCGCCGCCACCGCCCCCACCGGGCCGGGCGATGCCAGGTCAGGCGATGCCGGGGCCGGTCGGGCTTCCGCCACCGCCGCGCCGCCCCGAGCTGGCCACCGGCGAACAGCCGGTGCCGCTGCCGACTGGGGCTTCCGGGCCGCTTTCCCCTGCCGCCGGGTCGGTGCAGCCGTACGGCGGCGGCGCGGGCGCGTCCGGCTCGGTCTCGGCCGCGCCGGTCTCCGGCGATCCGGCGGCGGCTGGCGGGTTCCCACCGGATCCGGAGCAGGAGCTGGAGGCGGCCCGCCGCCAGCTCGACGAGGCCGACGCCGCCGCCACCGAGGCGGAGCGGGCCGCCGGCCGCCCGCCGCTGTTGCCCGGCTGGTCACCGCTGGCCCGGGCGGTCACCGTCTACCTGGGGTTCGCCGCCGCCGTCGCAGTCCTGCAGTTCGGGTTCTTCCTGAACCCGGTGACCGCCGGCGTCGACTACAGCACCAAGTGGATCTGGTCCTGCGCCGGCTTCCCGGCGACCGGCTTCTTCGCCGCGTACTTCGTGATCAGCAAGTGGGGGCGGTCCCGGTTGGAGACCGACGGCGGCTCTCGGTTCCCGAAGCTGGGGTTCCTGATCAGCTTCGCCGGTGCCGCCGCCTCGATGCTCCTGCTGCTGGTCTTCCTCCAGCTCGACGAGTTCTGAGGCGATTCGGTCTTGGGCCTGCACTATTTGCACCACCGTCTCCGAGGTTTTGGATAAATGTCGAACATCCAGAGCCTTGTGGTCAGCCTGCAATGGCAATAGCCAATGAATCGGAAGTGCTGACTGTGACATCAATTTGGGGGGAGGGGCCGACGGCGCTGGCGAGTCGGCTGTCGAGCTGACAGGCGCAACCGCGACGCGCTGCACCGGTCAGTGTCCTCGGGCGGTTGGTAGGATCGGGACCATGACCGAGCCCGTGCTCGCCTACCGATGGAGCCAGAGCGAGTTTCTGCGCGCCTCGGAAGCGGGGGCGTTCGACCACCGGGTGGAGCTCGTCGAAGGAGACATCTGGCCCGTGGTGATCGGATCATGGCACGGTGACACGGTCGGTCAGCTGCTGACGATGCTGCCGCGAGACGGGGTGCGGGTGACGACTGCGACCCTGCCGACCGGGGAGTCGCTTCCCGACCCGGACTGCTGGGTACGTCGCGTCGACGCTGGTCCGATCGGGATGGTCGGGTCGCGGTTGTCGGTCTGGGACGCCGCCGATGTGCTGCTCGTGGTCGAGGTCGCCGACGAGACGATGATTCAGGACCTCAACGTCAAGACCAGGCTGTACGGCCAGGCGGGCTACCCGGTGTACTGGGTCGTCACCCAGCGGGCGATCTACGAGCACACCGGGCCGATCTCGTCCGGTTACCGGACACGGGTCGAGTACCTTCCCGGGGAGCGCATCCCGGTCCCGTACGCCGGCATCGAGCTCGCCGTCGATGACCTGATCGCCCCGCCCGTCAGCTGAGCGGATCGCGGTGGTGCGACCGGCCAAGGGTGCCGTTCGGTAACGCTGCTGAAAACTACGGCGGGACCATGGGTGGATGGCCGACGAGCCGGTGCGACTGGAGATCCGGACGCTGGGCGGGTGCCTGTTCGACTCGCCGCTGGCCCGACTGCTGCTCGGGCGCAACACCAGCTGGCACTACGTCGACGAGCCCGACCGGGTGCTGCTCGACGACACCGTCGGGATGCTCACCGGCCGGGGTCTGCCCATCGACGAGCTACCCAGCCTCGAACCGGGCGGACCGCGACAGAAGATCTTCTTCGAGCCGGCCCGCACCCGGGTCGGGATCGTCACCTGCGGCGGGCTCTGTCCCGGCCTGAACAATGTGATCCGGGCTCTGGTGCTGGAGCTGACCACCGGCTACGGGGTGCGCCAGATCGTCGGTTTCCGCAACGGCTATCAAGGGCTGGTCGCCCGGCACGGCCACGACCCGGTCCCGTTGACGCCGGCGGTCGTCGACCGGATCGACGAGTACGGCGGCACGATCCTCGGTACGTCGCGGGGCAACCAGGATCCGGAGGAGATTGCCGACACCCTCGACGAGCTCGGCATCGACATCCTGTTCGTGATCGGTGGTGACGGTTCGATGCGGGGTGCGTCGCGGATCACCGAGGTGCTCGCCCGGCGGGGTCGACCGGTTGCCGTCGTCGGGGTGCCGAGGACGATCGACAACGACATCCCGTACATCGAATAGAGCTTTGGTTTTCAGACGGCGGTCGCGCACGCCACCGAGGTGATCCGGGTCGCCCATGTGGAGGCCACCGCGTTCCCCGGCGGGATCGGGCTCGTGCAGCTGATGGGCCGGCACAGCGGCTTCATCGCCTGTTACGCGGCCCTGGCCACCCACGACGCCGATTTCGTCCTGGTGCCCGAGGCTCCGTTCGCCCTGGACGGCCCGGGTGGCTTCCTGGCGCACCTGCGTCGCCGGGTCGCCGAGCGGGGGCACACGACGGTCGTCGCCGCCGAGGGCGCCGGCCAGGAGCATCTGGCTGGCGAACCCGCCGGCCACGACGCCTCCGGCAATCTGCGGCTGCACGATTTCGGCCGCTACCTGCGGCGGCGGATCGTCGAGAACCTCGCCGCTGCCGGGCACGAGTCGAGTGTGAAGTACATCGATCCGAGTTGCACGATCCGTGGCGTGCCAGGTCGACCCGCACGGCGACCTGTGGCTGTCGGTCCTGGAGGCCACCGGTTAGCCGCCGTCGATCGCCTGATCGAGCGGCTGGGAGTCCATGCCGGCGCGGGCCGGGTTCCGGCGACTCGTCACTGTTTTGTCACGACTGCGATCACACTCTGTGCCTATTGTCGCCGATTCTAGTTACCTAGAGGTGGCGGCACGCACGTCATGTGCGCCAGGGCGTTGGGTGGTTGGGGAAGCCATGGCTACCGGTCAGGTGCAGCATGACCAGTTCGGGGATCTGCTCCGGGCCCTCCGCCTGCAGCGGAGGCTGACCCAGGAGGAGCTTGCCGAGGCGGCGGGTTCCAGCGTCCGCAGCATCCGGGAAATGGAGCGCGGCCGGGTGCGCAGCCCGCAACGACGGACGGTGGTGCTGCTCGCCGATGCCCTGCGGCTGGCCGGGGCGGACCGCGACTGCTTCGTCGCCCTGGCCCGGGCCGAGCGGCAGCCGCGCGACAGCGGCACGGTGCCGCACGGGCAGTACAACAGCGGCACGGTGCCGCACGACGGCCCGGCGGTGGTCGTACCCGGGGAACTGCCGTCCGCCGTCCCGGACCTGGCCGGCCGGGCGGAGATCCTGCAACGGCTGTCGACTCTCGCCGCCGAGGTCGCCGCCGGCCGGCCGGACACATCCTCGGTGGTGGTGCTGCACGGTCCGCCGGGGATCGGCAAGACCAGCCTCGCGGTCGCGGCCGGACATCGACTCAGCTGGGCGTTTGCCGGCGGACAGCTCTTCGTCGACCTGCAGGGCGCCTCGCCGGACGGACCGCTCGACCCGGCCGAGGCGCTGGCCGGGCTGCTGCGGTCGCTCGGGGTGCCGGACAGCAGGGTGCCGGTGTCGCCGGCCGAGCGGGGCGGCCTGTTCCGCACCCTGACCCGGGACCGGCCGCTGCTGGTGGTCCTGGACAACGCCGCGAACGAGGCACAGGTACGTGCGCTGCTGCCGGCCGGGCGGGGATGCCTGGCGCTGGTGACCTGCCGGCGTCCGCTGGCCGGCCTGGCCGGCGCGGTCCGCCAGCCGCTCGACCTGCTCGCCCCGGCGGCCGGTCGAGCGCTGCTCGCGGCGATCGTCGGTGCCGACCGGATCGCTGCTGAGCCGGCCGCCGCCGATCAACTCGTCACACTCTGCGGACAGCTGCCGCTGGCCGTGCGGATCGCCGGCAACCGGCTAGCCAGCCGGCCACAATGGTCAGTAGCGTGGCTGGTGGACCTGCTCCGCGACGAACATCGAAGGCTGACCGTACTGACCGCCGGGGACCTGGGCGTACGGTCGGCGTTCGAGGTCTCGTACCGGCAACTGGACCCGGTCACCGCGCGAGTGTTCCGGCGGGCCGCGCTGATCCCCGGCACCGATTTCGCACCCGCACTGGCCGCCGTCGTGGCCGGCATCGACGAGGAGACCGCGGCGGTGGCCCTGGAGGAGCTGGTCGAGGCGGGTCTCCTGCTGACCCTGGGCGACCGGTACCAGTTCCACGACCTGGTTCGGCTCTACGCCCGGGAACGCCTCGACGTCGAGGAACAGCAGGACCGGCGGACGGAGGCGCACGATCGGATGGTCGGCTGGCTGCTGCTGCGTACCCGGCAGGCCGGGGTGATGTTCGAACCGGACGCCGGTCGGGCCGATTCCCCGTTCGACGACGATCAGGCGGCGGCGTACTGGCTGGACCGGGAATCCGGCAACTGGCTGGCGGCGCTGCGCTACGCCGCCCGGTGTGGGCGATACGCCGACGTGATCGCGCTCGCCAGGGCGTTGCACTGGTACTCCGATGCCAACAGTCACCTGCACCCCTGGGAAGAGATCTTCTCGCTGGCGGTCGCTGCGGCCCGGGCCGTCGGCAGCTGTCGCGACGAGGCGGTACTGCTGAACTTCCTGGGTTGGGCCCAGTACTTCTGCCAGGACCGCAACGTCGACGGGCTGGCCACTCTGGACCGGGCGCTGGCCCTGGCCCGGCGGATCGGGGACCGCCGGGAGCAGGCGTGGGCACTGACCTACACCGCCGCGGTCCTGGTCCGCACCGGCCGCGCCGGGTCGGCCGTCGACCACAGCCGCCGGGCGGTCGGTCTGTTCCGCGAGATCGGGTACGCCCTCGGCGAGCAGAGTGCGGCGAGTGCGCAGGCGGGGGCGCTTGCTGCGCTCGGCCGGTTCGCCGAAGCGGCCGAGTTGCACCGCGAGGTGCTAGCGTTCTACCGACGGAACAGTGGTCTCAGCCGTACCGGCGCGGCGGTGGCCCGGGCCGGCGCGATGGTGAGTCTCGGGGCGGATCTGGCCGGGATGGGCCGGCTGCGGGAGGCCGCCGACCAGTACGCCCGCGCCCGGCGGGTGTTCCACCGGTGCGGTGCGACGTTCAGCGAAGCCAACGCCGTGCACCGGTACGGGCTCGCGCTCGCGTCGTTGGGCGAGGCCCACGCGGCGGCCGAGGCGCTGCGGGCGGCGCTGGACCTGTACGCGGCACTGTCCTGCCCGTGGTGGGAGGCGCAGACCTTGTCCGCGCTCGCCGCTCTGGCCGGCGCGGCGTCGGACCCGGCCGCCGCGCGCCTGCTGCGCCAGCGGGCGCTCGACTGGTGCGGTGAACTGGACGCCCCGCAGGTGCGGACCCTGCGCGCCACCCTGCGGCGCGAACTGGCCGGGTCCTGACCGGGATTCTGATGCGCGCCGAGATGCTGATCCGCCGCGAAGGGGACCGGGCCCCGCCGCGATTCGGCGGGACCCGGTGTCGGTGGACAGGGTCAGTTGCAGGTGGTCCCGTTGAGAGTGAACGGCGCCGGGACGGTGGGGGAGCCGTCCGCGGTGTAGCCGAAGTTGACGGCACCGCCGGTCGGGATGGCGGCGTTGTGGTTCTCGTTGGTGACGGTCACCGCCGATCCGGTCTGCTGGAAGACGCCGTTCCAGTGACCCCGCAGGAGCTGCCCGCCGGGGAAGGTCCAGCCCACCGACCAGCCGTTGACGGCCGGGCCGTCGTTGTAGACGGTCACGCTGGCGGTGTAGCCGGTGCCCCACGACTGGGTGACCACAAAGGAGACCCGGCAGCTGCTGGCGATCGCCGTCGCCGGCACGAGGTTGCCGTAGTCGTCGCGGGCGGTGGCGAAGTCCTGGAACCCGAAGCCCGGTCCGGCCGACCGGGTGGTGGTGCCGGCTGCGAGCACGGTGCCGTCGGGGTTGACGAAGTAGACCGGGCCACCGCTGTCGCCGCCCCGGGCGGAGTCGTGGCCGTCGAGCTGGGTGGCCTCGACGAGGTCCTCGATGTCGTCGTAGTGGTAGTCGACCCGCAGGTTGCAGATGGGTCCGCCGAGCACTCCCGCCGAGGTGTACCCGGACTGGCACAGCAGCTGACCGGGGAAGACCTCGGTCCAGCCGACCACTTCGGCGCGGACCTCGTCGTGCTGACCGCCGACGTAGATGTGGCCGCCGGGTGCCGACGTCGAGATGATCATCGTGTCGTGGTCGTCGTTGCTGTCGACCGCGTAGCCGATCAGCGTGCCGGTGCCGGTGGTGGTGTCCCAGCCGGTGTGCCAGGCCGAGCCGATCGACCCGCAGTGTTCGGCGGTGAGGATGTAGCCGGCGGTGGTGTCCGCGTCACGTACGCCGAAGCCGGCCGTACACCAGGGCGTGGTGGGCCCGATGCCGGCCCCGCCGTCGAACGGTGCGGCGTCGTCGGTCCGCGACCGTTCGACCAGCTGGTCGCGTTCGACGAAGGTGGTACGGACACCGGTCTCCGGCAGCGTCGGCAGCTCGGTGCTCGAGCTGTAGTCGACGCCGATCTCGATGCCGGTGCCGTCGGTACGCAGCCGGACCGAGTGGCTGGCGTCGGTCGGGTCGGCCTCCACCACCGGGGCGATCCGGGCGGCTGCCGTACGCAGTTCGGCGCGGGAGTAGGTGGCGTCGGCCACCTCGACCGGCGCGGTGCGGCGGGCGGCGGCGACGGCCGCGGCGATGTCGGCGGGCGGCTCTCCCTTCCACCACAGGGTGACCTGGTCGTCGACCAGGCCGATGCCGGCGTAGCCCCGGCCCGGCGCATGGTCGACCGCGGTGCGGATGACGTTGGCCGCGTCGACCAGTGGAGCCTGGGCGACCATCCGGTCCAGGGTCGGTGCCGGGATGAGGTCGAGGATGGACTCGGTGGTCCCGGCCGGCTCCGGCTGGTGGGCCTCGGCGTAGCCGGAGGTGGGACTGGTGAGCGTGGTCGCGCCGACCATCGCTGCGACGACCACCGCAAGGGTGGTCACTTTCCGAACTGATGCCATGACGCTCAGTCAAGCAACGTCTGATGTGGGGTGACAGGCAGGACGCCCGGCAGGAGTCGACCTGCCGGGCGTCCTGCCGGTAGTTGCGTACCGGCTCATGGTCGGGCCGATCCGTGCGGCAGCTGCTCATCCGGTGGTCGGCCGGGGATGTCCGCTGCCGACTCATCCCGTTTCTTGTACGCTTGTACATGTACGTGTGTACAAGAACGGAGACGGTCATGGCGTACCTGTTCCTCGCCGCCGCGATCACCGCCGAGGTGATCGGGACGAGCCTGCTCAAGTCGACCCACGGGTTCACCCGGCTGTGGCCGACGCTCGCCCTGGTCGTGGCGTACGTCACCGCGTTCGCCTGCCTCGCCCAGGCGGTGAAGACGATCCCGGTCGGTGTCGCGTACGCGCTGTGGGCCGGGCTCGGCACGGCGGCCATCGCCGCGATCGGCGCGACGTTCCTGGGTGAGCCATTGACCCTGACGAAGGTGACCGGGATCGGGCTGGTCATCGCCGGTGTGGTGGTGCTCAACCTGGGCGGTGCCCATTGACCGCCGACCCGGGTGGCGCGGCCAGCCGCCGTCCGGTGCGGCCCCGGGATCCGGAGGGCCGCCGCCGGGCGCTGGCCGCCGCCACCCTGGAGGTGGTCGCCGAGGTCGGGATCGGGCGGACCACGCACCGGGCGGTCGCCACCCGCGCCGGTGTCCCGCTCGGGGCGACGACCTACTACTTTCCGACCCTGGCCGATCTGGTCGTGGCCGGGCTGCGGCAGGCACAGACGGACGTCGAGGCCGAGCTACGCCGCTGGGCCGATCAGCTCGGCGACGGCACCGACCTGCCGGCCCGGCTCACCGGGCTGATCGGCGAGTACCTGGCCGACCAGGGCCGGGCGCTGACCGAGCTGGAGCTGTACCTGGCCGCAGCCCGCAGCCCCGAGCTGCGGCCACTGGCCCGCGCCTGGCGGGACCGTCTCTGCGAGATCCTGACCCCGCTGACCGGCGACCGTGCGGCGTACGCGGTCGCCGTCTTCGTCGACGGTGTCCTGCTGCAACACTTCGCCATCGGTGAGCCGCTGGACACCGCTGCCGTCGAGTCGTCGATCGCCGCTCTGGTCAGGTCGGATCAGCCGGCTGCTGCTCGTGGTCGTCGGGCTGCTGGTGGTCGGCCGGCTGCCCGTCCGAGGTGACAGCGGCCGACCCGTCCGGGGTGACGGCGGCCGGCCGGTCGTCCGGCTCGGCGGCGATCATCGTGGTGGTGTCGTCGATCAGGTCGGCCAAGCCGGCCGGGCTGAGTCCTTCGTCGTTGACCAGGGCGACGACGAGCAGTGTCTGTGCGGTGATGGTTTCGGCGGTGGTGGGCAGGGTGTCGTGTTGGCCGAGGGCGGCGTACATCAGGGTTTCGGCCACGGTCGGGTCGATGGCGGTGCCGGCGGGGTCGAAGCGTTCCCGGACGCTGGCGACGAAGCGGATCACCGCGGCCGGGTCGCCGGGCCGGAAGCGTCGGTCCACGGTGAGCACGAACAGTCCGCTGAGCAGGTCGAGGTATTCCTGCCACTGGTCGTCGTCGAAGCGGGCGAGTTGGCGTTCGTGTGCGCCGGTCTGCCCGGCGACCAGGTAGGTCAGGGCGGCGCGAGTCCGCGTCCGTCGGCCGGTGGCTGCCGTGCGGCGGAGTTGGCACCGTCGCCGGGCGGATCGCCGTCGGTGTCGGCGGTGGCGTCGGGTGGGTGCTGGTGAGCGCGCGTTGTGCGGCGAGCCGGCGTAGCCGCTGCTGCGGCGGGTCGTAGCCGTTGGCGAGGGCGTTGAAGTAGCGGTCGATGGCCCCGGTGCCGATGCGCCGAGGCTGCCGCTGAGCTGGTCACAACGCAGGTGGTGGCTGCCGCGCCAAGCCGCCTATCAGCGTCCTGACTCGCAGTTTTCAACATCGCAATGATTCTGTCAGACGCGCACTAAACAAGTTGCCAGCGCTAGCCGCTCCGAGACCTGCAGTCGTCGTTGCCGGTCTGTGGCCAACCTAGACCTCGATGCTTGAGTCTCCTTGCACTGTCAGATAGTCTCATGTCATGTAATTGGCGGGAGCGACTTCCAATGCGTTGCAAATGCTCAGGCGCTATCGCGTTTCAACGCCACCCCCGTCCATGTCACTCGTGCGGATCGGGAGGTGATTGTCTCGTAAGATTCCTGCCGAATGGTTCGGCTGTTGCGTGGACGCTGAAACGTGCCACGTCTCCGGTCTGCTACTTGCCTGCGCCCGGCCAAGTTTCGCCACCGATTGCGATGATCTTGCTGGTAGCCTAATCGAGAGCTGGCACAATTGAATTGGAGGCAAATTGGGGATCGCATACCTTTCTGGCCGTTCTGTCCGTGGACTCCTGGCTGCGTTTAGTCTTGGCGTTATCGCAGTTCTCGCATTGCCATATCCTGGGATGGCATACAGTTGGGGTACGCTCACTGTGTACTCGGGAAGTGTGGCTCAAGGGGCGGGGTATGGGTCATGGTCGATGCAGGGAAGCCTTTCGAATGGTGACGGCTATCTCATCGATTATCAAGCAACTGGAGAGTCGATCTACTACCGCGTAAGCACCGACGGTTCGAGCTGTAACTGGAGTTGCCCAGGAAGGTCTTGGAGCTACGCCTACAAGGAAAGTACGAAGTGGAACGGAGACTACTGGCGCTTCTGGGACGCCGACACTACGATTAGTCCGAATCTGGATTACGAGGCCGCCAATGTGAGGGTCTGTGAAGACCAGCGATTTTCTCCTGATGACTGTTCTAGCAACGCGCACATGGGTCAGTTCTAGTCAGATATCAGATGGACTTAGAACCTAGGGGTGACATGCCTTCAAAAAAAACTCGCGGCTTCAACCGATTTGCAGTGCTGTCCATCGTGGTGGCAATGCTGGTACTCCAGGCTGGTCCGGCATCGGCGCTAAATACCGTTAGAAATTGGGCTGGCCAGTCTAACCCGTGGGTCCTCACTGTTGGTGGTGTCGATCAGGGTGCGGCGTACGGCAATTGGCGACTGACTTATCAGGGAACCAATCTTCGGTCAGTTGCGAATGGTTACGTCCGAGACTATCGAGTCGGCGGTGCATCTATATACTTCGAACTTGGGACGCAAACAAACTCTGGGATCTGTATCGCGCCGGCTTGGATATCTTGCAGCCAGCAGTGGCATACATACGGATTTCCTACCGGCTCTGCGCATTCGAATTCGGATCGTTGGGTGAGCACCTCGGCTTCCATCTCGGTGAGCGGGACTGCGGACTTCGCGAGGGGAAATTTGAGGACCTGTGAAGAAGTGAACTACTGGCCCGATGACTGCAGTGGCTATTACTACACTGCCGGTGATAGCTACACGTGATTTGTAGAGCGTTCCGGTTGATCCATGGCGGGTTCGACCGGAACGCTTCAACCCGGATTGGCGAATCAGCTTGCTCAAGGTATCAGTCGAAGGAATATCGCAGGTTTACAGTTCCGGCTTCCGGCTGGAGAAAATGGACCTTTCTCTCTGCTCGGGTGTCACCTGCCTGATTGGATCCAATGGCTCGGGGAAGACTACGCTGCTGCGAATACTGTCAGGTATCGACATGCCGGCAACTGGTAGGGTTCGCGTATCCGAGAGAAATTTGTCGACATCAGAACATCTTCCCGGATTTCTTCCGCAGGACTTCTCCGCCCCAAGGAAAGCTACCTGTCTAGATTTTCTCTACTACGTTGCATGGTCTCGGCGGGTGCCATCAACTCGTCGCCGGCTCGTTATCGAGAACGCGCTGTCCCGCACCGGCCTCAAGGATCAGGAAAAGCGCAGGATTGGCGCTCTCTCCGGTGGCATGCTGCGGCGCTTGGGTATCGCGCAGGCAACCATTCACGATCCGAAGTTCCTGATCCTCGACGAGCCGACAGTCGGCCTGGACCCGGGCCAGCGCCTCGCCATCAGGGATCATGTCCGAAAACTCGCAGAAGATGGCGTCGTCGTCTACTCGACGCATATTGTCGAGGACGTCCGTGCTCTGGCCGACCGAGTACTCGTCTTGCGGTCCGGGAAACTGATCTTTGACGGCACGGTTTCCAGTATCAAGGAGTCAGCTCACCGACCCGAACCTGGCGAGGACGGCCTAGAGCAGGCGATCGGATCGCTCATGGGAGCGCAGGAGTGAGACTGACGACTTTTCTCTTCCGCACGCACTCGGCGCCGAAGGTTGCCCTGCTGCTACTCGCGGTCGAAATGTTCAACGTCTTCAACCGGGGTATGCCGTGGCGCGGTGAACTGGTCTGGTCCGTGGACTGGGCCGGCACTGTGCTGGTGTTGGTTGGTCCGGTGCTGGCCGGCGCGGTGGCGGTCGACGCAGGCCGCTACGCCAAGTCGGGCGTCGACTACCTCGCCGCCCAGCCTGGCCCAAGAAGCCGTGTGTCCATCCTCACCTGGGCCGCAGGCGTGGTACCCACAATGATCGCTCACCTCGTCGCAGTCGGCTTGATCCTCATGATTTCCCGGCCGCAGTCGGAAATCTCGCCTTGGCCGAGTTTGCTCGCGGCGGTCGCACAGTTAGGCGGGATCGCCTTCTACGGTGCCGTCGGCTCGGCCTGCGGACGATACCTCGGCTCTGTAGCAGGCGCTCCGGCCGCCGTCCTGCTGAGCGTGCTGCTGTTCTGGCAGTTCGGCACATCGCCCGATCGTTTTTCGCCACTGTTGTTCGGCCGCGCAACGAGTTCGGTTCTCGGCCTTCAGTTCAACGTTGTTCAGATTTTGTATCAGGTGGCCATGCTGATTCTGCTCACCGGCGTGCTACTGGCACTTCCGGTGCGGGTGATTAAGGGGATCCGCCGCCCACCCCACGTGATCACTGCGGTGCTGCTGGTTGCCGTCATCGCCGCCTACGTGCTGACACCGCTGACCTCGGTGAACCGTTTCAATCGAGTCGCTGTGGCGCCATCCTCGTGTGCCGGTCAAGAGCCGGTGATCTGTGTTTTTCCAGACCATGAGCGGTTCCTCCCCTCAGCCGAAGCTGCAATCAGCGAGCTTTACGCCGGAGCGGCCAGTCTTGGCATTCGTGATCTTCTTCCAGAGAAAGTTCAGGAACGCGTCCCGGGGGAAGGCTCTGCCCAGGATGGGAATGGTCGATTCCAAATCCCGGTCGCCGCATTCAGCGGCGACAAGCTGTCAATCGACGATCTTGCGATAGAGATGGTGGTGCCACATCACTGCCCGGCACTGTATGGGGACGTCCCTCCCTCGATGGAGTTCGGTGAGGATCTGCATCGAGCCGCACAGACCCTGGTTTTGGCGGCAGTCGGGCAGGCCGGATCAGGGCCATGGGGGGGCGAGGTAGATCCGATGTCCTCGAACGAGCTAAGAGAGGTGCTCGTCAACTTCCAGAAATGCAGTCTCTAGTGGGGCACCTGCGCGGTACGCTCGTTGACGTTCCAAGGGCATGGTGCGCCGTCCACCATGCACGAGTGGCCGCGGCACTCTTCATCGTCGCAGGTGTGTCGAGCCTGGCATTCCGTGATCAGGTTCTCAACCGGTTCGTTGTCGACCTAGTGGTCCCGGTTCCGGTACCGATCTTGGTGCCGGTCGTCGTGGGTATGGCGGTTGGCCTGGGAGCAGCCAGCCAGGTGGACCGCAGGATTCTTCCGGCCCGGTCGATGGTCCTTCCGCGGGTCGCCTGGGCCACTGTCCTCCTACTGACCGGGTTGCTTACTCTCCTTCCGGGAGTAACCGGCTTGTCCGCAACCCCGAGCGGGCTGGCACGCAACTGCCTGGCATTCAGCGCGTTGGGTCTGGCGAGCACCGTGTGTCTAGGCGCGGTTGGTGCATGGGTGGGACCCGCCCTCGTCGGACTCTTCGTCATCCTGTTCGGCGGTGGACGCCCGGAAGGTCTTCCTGTCTGGGCCTTTTTCTTGAATGAGGAAGGCGGTCCAGCCGCTCTCGCCGGATCAGTTGTCGGGTTTGTCCTTGCGGTGGTGCTCTACTCCCTAGCGGGCACGGGCCATGTCCGTATCACGAGTGGGTGGACCTGACCGATCACCGTTAGGTTTCGCAGATCTGGCCAACGACGAACTGATTGCTTCATGTCCGCCGAACGAGGCGTAGTGGGCGGCCGCCCGGCCGCCCACTACGCCTCGTTCGGGTCACTGCTGCGCTGCGCGGTCGTCGTCTACTGTGGTGTCGGATACCGGCAGATCGGCTTCCTCGGCGGGCGCGGGGTCGATGGCGTCCGGCGGTTTCTCCAGCTCGTCCGGCTCGGCGGCGATCATCGTGGTGGTGTCGTCGATCAGGTCGGCCAGGCCGGCCGGGCTGAGTCCTTCGTCGTTGACCAGGGCGACGACGAGCAGTGTCTGTGCGGTGATGGTTTCGGCGGTGGTGGGCAGGGTGTCGTGTTGGCCGAGGGCGGCGTACATCAGGGTTTCGGCCACGGTCGGGTCGATGGCGGTGCCGGCGGGGTCGAAGCGTTCCCGGACGCTGGCGACGAAGCGGATCACCGCGGCCGGGTCGCCGGGCCGGAAGCGTCGGTCCACGGTGAGCACGAACAGTCCGCTGAGCAGGTCGAGGTATTCCTGCCACTGGTCGTCGTCGAAGCGGGCGAGTTGGCGTTCGTGTGCGCCGGTCTGTCCGGCGACCAGGTAGGTCAGGGCGGCGGTGGGTGCGTTGGTCACCGGCTCCTCCAGGTGTGGAAGGCGTCTTCCCAGATGTGGTGGCGGACGAGCTGCCAGAAGGTGCGGAACCTGACGTGGTGGCGGCCGGTGGCGACCAGCGACGCGGCGGTACGGGCGGCGAGGCCGCGTACCTCGGTCGGTGGCTGATGCCCGGCGGAGTCGGCACCGTCGCCGGGCGGGTCGCCGTCGGCGTCGGTGGTGGTGGGTGGGGTGCTGGTGAGCGGTCGGCGCGCGGCGAGCCGGCGCAGCCGCTGCTGCGGCGGGTCGTAGCCGTTGGCGAGGGCGTTGAAGTAGCGGTCGAGGGCGCCGGTGCCGACGCCGAGGCTGCCGTCGAGCTGGTCGAGGCGGGCCAGGGCGGTGCGCAGCCGGGCGGCGGCGGCCTGGGCGTACGGGTCGTCGCTGCGGGCCAGGCGGTCGGCGGCGGCCAGCACCCGGGGCCGGGCGTCGCCGGTGGTGCCGGCGGCGTGGCCGGCGTGCTCGCGGGCGGTCCGCAGGCCGCGCATGATGCTGGCGACGCCGACCGGGCGGCTGCCGGGCAGCTGCGGCCGGGCGACGGTGACGGCGTCGAAGACTTCGCCGTACGCCTCCCACGCCTGGTGCAGGGCCTCCTCGTAGCGGTCGACGGTGAGCCGGGCGTCCGGGGCGAGCGTGTGGGCGTCGCCAAGCTGCTCGGTGACGTGGGTGACGGCGGTCTCCAGGGCCAGGCAGACCGCCCGGAGCGCGCCGATCGTGTCGGCGGCGACCTGCAGGGCCGCGGCGTCGGCGGCGTACTCCCGGGCGCTCATGCCGACCTGCTCAGCCAGGAGAAGCGGGGCCGGTCCGGGGCGTCGGCGACCCGGCCGGGGTCGAGCAGGGTCGCGCCGGGCCGGCGGAACGGCAGTCGGTGGTAGCGGTGCATCGTCGCTTCGGCTTCGGTCAGGTCCGCGCACGGTCCGGGCCGTCCACAGCCGAGACAACAGCCGGTGTACGCCGAGGTGGTGTGACGGTCGATGGTGCGTTGCGCCTCGACGACGCGGCTGCGGGCGTACCGGGTGTAGTAGGTCGCGGATCGCTGGTCGCCGGCCGGGCGCAGCCGGGTGGGTGGTGGTGGGACGGTCGGGGTGGGGCGGGGGTCGGGTGTCACCGGACGTTGCCTCCCGTACGCGTGGAGATGGCACCCGCCGCTGGGGCGACTGTTGTCACAGGTGGCGGGCAGGTTGATGCACCCGGCCGACCGACAGGCGACGTCGGCCGACCGGGCTCCTTGCGGGGCAACCACTCCGGTTTGCAGACCAGGGAGCGGCGCGGAGACAGCTTTACATATGCGCCCATACGAAGCAACCCATGAGCGCCGATTTCTTGCCATACAAAGCTGGCGCGTGATCAAATGGGTGCGCAGATCAGGGAGCCGCCCATGCCCGCCAAGCCCAAGTGGGAGAAGATCGCCGACCACCTCCGGAGCCAGATCGTCTCCGGTGAGCTGGCACCAGGCGACAAGCTTCCGTCCACCGTGCAGCTGTGCAAGGAGCACGACGTGTCAGCGATCGTCGTGCGCCAAGCCATCTTCAAGCTGCGGACCGAAGGGCTGATCGAGGGCGTGCAGGGCGTCGGCGTGTTTGTCGTCGACCCGAACGGGTGACGGCTGCTCCCTGCCCGCGTCGCAGGGAGCGCCAGCGGCGGCCCATACCCCGCTTCTGTGTCCCGAATCTGACAGGATCGACTACTGTCATCCTCTGTGCTCGTTTGTTTACGTTCAGCTATGGCACGGAGGCTGCGTAAACAGAGGATCAAATGTCGGGGACCACGGGATGAGGACGGGCGTGCCTGCCAACGCCTTGTCAGCCGTCCTGGTCAGAGGTGTCCGCAGCACGTCGGTCGACCAGAAGTACCGCTGCGCGGACGCTTGGCTGAGTACGCCAAGCATCCTTCCAAGAAGGCCAAGTCAAAGACACCGCCGGGGACTCGACGAGCGGCAAGCTCACCACGTCTGACCAGTGAGTCGACTCGACCGAGGCGGCGGCCTTCACCCGCAAAGCGGGAGGCCGTCGTTGCAGAGGCGGTTGGCTACTTCGAGGCGGCGGTGACGCTCGGAGCAGCCGAGGCTGCCGTGGCTCAGGCGGCAAGCTACGCGGGGGACAAGGTGTGGGTCCGACTGACCGATGACTGGTCAGGGCGGAACTGTAAAGGGCTTGCTCGTCTTGCCCGCGCCGCTTTGGACGGCAAGGACTGGCTTCACGGTCTGATCGGGGATCTGGTGGGCTTTTTGCTGGAGTTGCTCAGCACCCCTCGAGTAGCCAGGGCTTTCGGCAAGGAGATCGCCAAGCGGATACCCCTGCCCTGGGATCAGCAACTAGTGGCTGTGTCGAGAGGGATGCAGATCGCAGGCATCGCGGTTTGCATGATCAACGGCAGGGATCTGTTGAAGTGCGAGTGCTTTGTCGATGTGGTGGTCAACGAAGGGAAAGAGCGTGTGCGCCAGTTGATGGACTGGGCCGCCAAGGACTGGCGGAACCTGGAGCAACTAATACCTTCCTCTTGAGTGGGCCGTCAGGGAAACTCCGCGAACTGACACAGCGCAAAGCTTTCGGACAGTCCTGAATCAATCGCCCTGGCGGCTGGTTTTGGTCGTTAGCCGTTCGTGAAGAGGGCTGACCTAGCAGTACGGACGAGTTCTCAGCCATACAAGCCTACAAGTTGGATATGTACGCGCCAAGGCTTCTCGTGGCTTGGTGAGTGAGGACAGCGGCTTCTTCGATGTTGGAGCGGGACAGCTCGGCCCAGGTGTAGATCTCCTGGGTGCGGTCCTGCCGCCCGCCGGCAAGCAACTGGGCCAGGCGGAGCTGCCTGGCCCGCATCGCGTTAGCCGCGTTCGCCAGCTTGGCCTGCTGGGTCTCGATCTCGTCGAGGATCCGGCGTAGTTGCTGAAGATAGGAACCAGTGCTGGAAGCTACTTGGCTGTTACTGTCATCTCTTGTCGACCCTAGTCCGAATCTTTCAAGGGGGCTCCGTCTTCTCTGCTGGGGCAATCCTGGGGTGGTCGGCGGGGTGGATTTCACTTGATGCGGCACTGCTGGCTCGGCTTTTGGCTTCTCTGAATCATCGGGCTTTGCCTCAGATTCCCTCACTTCGTCAACAAGGGCGTTGATGAATCCTTTCGCTGCCATCCCTGCCGCTTGGCCGACAATCAGCCCTGTCGTCACGGCAGTATGCACCGGCATCCCGAGCTTGTTGCTGATGACTCCCGCCACGGTGCCAGCAAGGAGTCCCAAGTTCTGGAGCAGCACTCCGCCGGCCTCTTTCAGGGTTTCGTAGGCCCAGCGTCGAGCGAATGGGCGCTCCGGCTCGTCTTTGCCTTGGAGGCTTTTCCGCCATTTCATGTCGCCGGCAACGGGTCAAGGAATGCGCAGGCTGAGGCCAGTAATACTGGTAGGTGTTGTGCAAGATCCTTGGCGATGCTCTTTCCGGAGTCACCAAGTGGCCTGCCGCCGTCCGCGACGTGTTCGGAATCGTCTGCGTAGTAGACGCACGCCTCCCACAGGTTCGGCAGAAGGTACGAAAATGACCATAAGCCATAGACGTGGTTAGGTAGTGCGACGATCGGCTGATCGCCAACTCCGATGGCGTGTTGGTGGGGGGCTTCGGGGGTGGAGCCGAGGCCCTGGGCGAGGGGGAGCAGCTTGTGGCGGCTGAAGACCGGTTGCAGGTCGCCGTCGGGGTCGAACTCGACGAGCAGGCCGCGGGCGATGAGGTCGTCGACGTACCGTGCGGCCTGCGGCTCCGGCTTCGGCGCGGTCTCCAGCATGCGTACCAGGGAATCGCGGTTGACGGCGAGCTTCGCGTGCTGGTCCGGGTAGAGGAAGGCGGCGGCCCAGACGGCGGCCTCGGTTTCGGTCAGCTCGACCAGGTCGTCACCGAGGTGCACCTCGTAGCACTCCGGTGTCGGGTCCGGTGGGCGGACGTACCGGTAGCGGGGACCCATGCTCAGCCCGGCGGGCACGATCACAGTCGACATCAGGTGATCCTCCCAGCCGGTCAGAAGCTCGCGGCGTAGCCACGGCTGGACTCGATGGCGCTCTGCGTCAGCGCAGCCGCCTCGGCCAGCTTCTGCTTCGCCTGCTCGACCTTGGCGATCGTCTCGGACACCTGCGAGTGGCTGGACCCGCTGGTGATGCCGCGCAGCGCCGCCGTACTGCGGTCGAGGGCTTCCGCGCTCGCCCGGATCGCGCCGACCTGCTGGCCGACCTCGTCACCGAAGCGGGCGACGCCCGCCTTGACCTCTTCAACCGAACTCACGCCGACATCCTCCCCATCGGACAATCGCAGTAGCTTCGACCGTACCGGATGAAGTAGGTCCTCGTCGGCCTTACTGTCGGCTTCGCGAACGATCCTCGGGGCGATCTTGCCGGATGGACAGCCCGCGTGGCGGTGGAAGGAACTTCTCCGGCTGAACCTTGGACCGTGAACATGAACCCTTCGGTGGAACCAGACGCGGAATCCAGCGAGCGACGTAAGGTGCCGGTCTGAGTCAGTGGAAGTGATCCACAGAGAAGTGTTTCGACCGCCTTGGACCTGATCCGCTCGCCGGTCGGCTGAGGTTGTGAATCGCCGTGCGTCGGCTCGGAAACGCCGTCCTCTGCGTATCACGCGGAGATACGCGCTATCGACATGATTTTGATGGAGGTCGTTAGTTATGTTCACTCGTGGTGAACTCACTCGCCGAAGTGGCGCCGACCCGCGTGCCCTGACGTACGCCGTCATCGACCTGGAGACCACCGGGCTGAACCCGAACAGAGGGTCCCGCGTCTGCGAGCTGGCGATCGTGCGGATGCGGGGTGACGGCGTCGGCCTCGACGAGTACTCGACCCTGATCAACCCGGGCATGCGGATCAACAGCGACGAGTACTACGTCAGTCACAACCTCGACCACGAGGAAAAGTTTCTGGTCGCCGAGTTCGGGCGGCTCGGCGTCAACCTCAGTGATGTACCCGGGCTGTGCTCGCTGGTCACCGCCCGTACCCAGATCGACAGTTGGGGCTACAAGCTGGAGTACGTCCACCACCTGGTCACGGGGGAGTGGCTCGACGCGGTGCACTCGGCGCTCGGCGACGCAAGGGCACTTGCCGTGACCCTGACGAAGTTCGTCAACGAGGCACCGCAGCGGCTTTCCTGGATCGGGCCGCAACCGGCACCGATTCCGGTGCTACCCCGCACCGGCATCGTCGCGCCCAGAGCTGCCGGGCTGCGCAAAGGCACCGAAGGATGGCTGGCGACTCATGAAGCGCAGACCGCCAAGGGGGACCGGTAACCTGGGTCGATGCTGATGCGATAGTCGCCTCGACTGGCAGTTGCTGCTGGTCGGGGCCGATGGTTGCGGTGAGCGACTGCGGCTCGGCGGCCGAGCTCGGCGGCGACGACGGCACCCCCGCCACCCGGGCACCGAACGGTTCGGTGAGCCCGGGGCGTTGTAGCAGGCACGGTAGACGTAGGTGCGACAGCCGAGCGCGGTGACGTCGAGGTCGCGGCGGACCACAGAGACCGGTTGCGACTCATCGCCGACGCGTCACAAGCTACGGTGCTACAGCCGGTTCGGCCGTCGACACCCGTACATAGCACACGAAACGTGACGTCTTCGGGTATCACCGGGACCGTCGCCACGAGTTCAGCCGCCGCCGCCACGGCGTCGCCGCGTAGGCTCCCAACCCGATGGCGAGTATGGCCGCGCTGAGTAGGAGCGATGCAAGGTCATCTCCTGGGCGTGCGGTGAACTCCCACCAGATGTACTCGCCCTGCCGGGAGGTGCCCCAGTAGAAGAGGATTACGGCTACCAGCGCCGGCCCTGTCCATGCCAACCGCCAGCCGAGCCACAAGCCGGATAGAAGGGCCAGGCCGGTCCAGGCGAGCCAGGACCGTGCGATCATCAGTAGAACGACTGGGCTTGTCGTCAGTGCTGAGATCCCAAGATAGGCAATTGCGCATGTGATCGTGGTGCCGCAGAGATATCCGCGCTGCCAGCGCCGAAAGCGTCTGGTCGCGACCGCTTCTAGCGTGGAGAGGTGGCTATGCAGGCCGAGAACGGGAAGTGTCGCGGCTGCCATGGCCAAGAAACGCCAAATCGGTACGGTGATGCTTCCATCCCGCGTGGCCGTTGGTAGCGCTGTCTCGTAGTCGCCGAAAGTAGCAGCAAGTGCGGCTAGTATCGTCGTAGCTGTAAGGACATGGCTGAGACGTCGAGCGGCGAGGAAAGCGCGTTCAGGTGCTGCGGTCGTGAATTTCTCACGAACTCTTGTCGCAGTATCCTTCATGGATTTCACCTACCTCCCGCCGAGCCCAGTCGAACTGCTGATCCTGTCTGAGATCGTTAGCGATCGCGCGTCCGGCCGCGAATGCCTCCTGCATGTGGTCAGGGGCGTTGGTTTGATAATCGGGCTGTCCGTTTCCTGCTAGGTAGGTTTCCAGCCAGGCGTTCAGAGTGGAGAGGCGGGCCTGGTCTGCGGAGGTCATTGAGTCCCAGATGCAGGCTGCCCCGGAGTGGCCCGGGAAAGTGGCCGTGACGATGGCATTTGCGATGTCGCTTGCATATGACCACGGGCTGCCTTCGAGTATGTAGAAGTGGGGCGAAGCCTCCTCGATTTCGTATATCACTCCGTCGTCGATGCGGACTGTGCGCTCCACCCCGAATTGGATGATACGTTCCGGTCGCTCAAACTCCGCCGGCAACTGATCGATTCGAGCGCTGATATTAGTAATCGATGATAAATACTTCTTGTGTTCGGGCCAGATGCATATCGTGACCGTTCCGTTGGTGCAGAGGGCGTTCCTCCCTATCGGCTCGCGGTCGATAACCAACGGTCTTGCTACTGCCACGCCGATGACCATAAGAATTGTGGTGAGTAGTGCTGCGGCGACGGGAAGGCGAGTGCGGGAAGGCTTGGTTGGAATCCAGGCCAACCCAACAATGAGTGCTGCTATGGTCAGCATTCGAAATGTGATACCGAGGGGGTCGATCATGGTATTCGGATGCCCGCTTACCACGATGAAGCCGCCCGCTCGATCCAACAGGGCGAGAAGGAACAGGAAACCAACAGAGGCGGTCATGGCTGCGAAGACGGGGGTGAAGAGCTTGCCGATCAGCCAGCCTATCGCTGTGGCAAACAGGGTGACGAAAACGCCAAGAAGGAAGTATCCGGCCCAGACTTGTACGCCAGGTGGAAATGATCGGGCGGTTATTGTAAATGCAACTGCCTGCCCGGTTAAATAGGGGGTTAGCAGGATGATCGTTGTCGATCAAAGTCGGTATGCCTCCAGCCTATGGGTGCGAACTGAAGCGGTCGAGATTTGTTCGTCCAGCCCGTGCCTGTTCGTTGCGCTCGCTGCCCATGCTGCGGCACCTGCGCCAAGTATGCCGACGAGATAAGCGGGCACCTGTGCTGCGGCGCCGGTCTCCGGCCAGGAGCCAATCCAGAAGTTGCTACGCAGAAACAGCACCGCCAGGTCTAGTGCAATCAGAATGGGCACAGCCACCCGGATCGGTGAGTTGCGAATATGGAGCCACAGGATTCTCATATCCGCTGCTCTCCCTCTGGCAGCAGGTGTATGTATGCGCGTTCAAGCGCGGTATGTCCTGGGAGATCCGCGCGGTCCATACGTTCGAGTTCGGCAACTGTGCCATCGAACCTGGCTGTCCCGGCATAGAGCACGACAACTCGGTCGGCGGTTGCGGCAACGTCATCAATCAGGTGAGTGCTCAGTAGCACGATGGTATTGCTAAGTCCGGTGATGATCTTTCTGAAGTGCAACCGTTGGCGTGGGTCGAGTCCGACGGTGGGCTCGTCGAGCAAAACAAGGCGTGGTTGCCCGACGATTGCCCATGCGATGCCGGCCCGCTGTCGCATCCCACCCGACAGTTTTCGCATCCGGCTCCGCCGCTGGTCGGTCAGGTCAACCTGTGCTAGCGCTTGATCAACATGTCGGCTTAGATCAGTTGTGGAAACACCGCGAAGCCACGCAGCATAGGTCACAAAATCAGTGACGGTCATCTGAGGATCGAAACCAAAGTGCTGAGGCAGGTACCCAATTCGATCACGGACGGTGCGGGCCGTTCGTTCGGAGTCGATCAGGACTTCGTCGATGCGGATGGTTCCCGAGCGCGGTGGCATGATGGTCGCGAGGGTCCGGAGCAAGGTCGTCTTTCCGGCGCCGTTCGGGCCGAGTAGGGCTGTTATGCCCGGACGTAGTGTCAGGTCAAGCCTGTCGATGACGGTCTTCCTGTCATACCCCTGCACCAGTGAATCGAGAACCGTAGTCACAATATGTAGATCCTTAACCACACTGAGGCGGGGAGTGCGAATCAACGCACTCCCCGCCATTGATCTGGTTTGTCAGTGAACGTTGATCGTTCCCCTGACTGCGCTGAAAGTGCAGTCAGCGCCGCTGTGAGTCGTCGTGTTGCCCTGTGTGCGGTAGACGGGAAGTGACCTGAGGCCCTGTGGACTACATTCCATCACCGACTGATAGGTCGTGCTGTAGGAGGCTCCGGACGGGGGATCGCACTTCTGTGCCCACGCGGTGTTCCACCACTGGGTGTAGCAGTTTCCGGCCTTGCTGGACGTACCCGCTGCTGATGCGGGACCGACAGTGAGGCCGACCGCTCCGGCGGCGAGCACTCCCAAACACCGCTGCTTGCGCGAGCTGTACGCGTAGGCGTGACTTGGGCCGACTCGTGGTTGGGCGCACGACATCCTCTCAGGTCGGGGAGTGCGCGGCCTCGGCAAGCGCTGAGGCCACCTTGGACTTTAGATGTCGGCGGTCTGTCGAGTCAACGTCGAGGGAACTTCGTAATTGATATGTCGGACACAGGATGGGCGAGTGCGCAGATTTTTGGATGTTCCGCCTGCTCAGGCGTGCCTACCCGCACTTTTTCCGGCGATTGATCGTTGGGCACTGACCACCTCATGAAGCTGACGTAGAGACGCCGACCGGCTGACAGTCGAGAGTGCACCTTGCCGGCGCGGGCCGTACGCGGTTGGATCAGGCTGCCGCCCCAGCTGGCCTGCTCGTCGATGACGACCACGCCAGCGGGCGCGCCTGGTACCGCTTCGACTCCGGCGGCGGCTCACCGTGGGTGGCGCGGGACGCGCCCGGTTCGTACGCGGTGGAGCTGCCCGCCTCGGCCGCCCCGACGCAGACCACGTTCTACCAGATCACCGCCTACACGTCGGCGACTGTGAAGTGCAAGGTGGACTCGTACCTGGCGGGCGGGATCGCCCGGGTACGGTGCCGGGACGCTTCCGGGGCCTTCGTCGACTCCCGGTTCACTATCACCTGGACCGTGCACAACCTGCTGCAGCAGATTGCGCCGACGGCGCTGGCGACGGTCGGCGACACGTACCCGTCGGGTGGGTCGGCGCCGGCGATCACCTGGACCAACGACAGCTCGGTGAGCGGCGACTACGCCGTGACCCGGACGGGCACCGGGCGGTACGAGATGCACTTCCCGCAGATCATCGACTACTCCGGGCACGCCGTGGCGTACGCGACCGGCTACCAGGACGCGCACTGCCACGTGCAGTCCTGGTATCCGGTCGGCACCACCGACATGACGGTCGGCGTGACCTGCGTGAACAGCGCCGGCAGCCCGGTCAACACCCCGTTCATGGTCGGCTTCACCTGGTAGCGCAGACCTGGCACGGAGTCACCTACTGCTGGTTCTTCGACTTCGCGCCCCTGCACCCTGCCGTGCGCCGGGGTGTACGCGCGTCCGCTGGAATCCGGCGTCATCCGCTCCGGCGACCCGGTCGAGTTTTGCTGACCGTACCCGTACCCGGTGGTTCAGCGCGCGCGGCGGTAGTGCATGGCCACCGCGCCGTTGCGCAGCGGCTCCGCTGAGAGCAGTTCGAGCTGGCGGGTGTCGGGCAGCCCGCCCTGGTACAGCGTCGGCCCGTGGCCGGCGATCCTGGGATGGACGAGCAGCTGGTACTCGTCGATCAGGTCCAGCCGGTCGAGTTCGGTCGCGAGCATGCCGCTGCCGAGGAGGACCCCGGCCGGGTTCGCGTCCTTGAGCTTCTGCACGCCTTTACGCAGATCGCCGGCGATGTGGTGACTGTTGGTCCACGGGAAGTCGGTGCGGGTCGACGACACCACGTACTTGGGTTTGGCTTCCAACTTGACCGCCCACTCGCGTACGGCCGGCGGTGCCTCCTGGTCACCGCGGGCGACGGCCGGCCAGTAGCTCTCCATCATTTCGTAGGTGACGCGGCCCCACAGCATCGCCCCGGCCTCGTCCATGAGACGGGTGAAGAGGGCATGCGTCTCATCGTCAGCGATTCCCTCCTGGTGGTCGACGCAGCCGTCCAGGGTGACGTTGAGGCTGAAGGTGAGAAGGCCCATGGCCGGCGAGTCTAACGCCGCTACAGTGTCGCGCCCTGCGACTCTGACCTCGGGATGTTTCTGGAGGAGGCTGGGATCATGCTCGTGCGACGGGACGTGCCCCATATCGAGGGCTGCGGACGGTTGCAGTTGATCCGACAGACACCCAGGCGGGCGTCAGGACTTCCGGAGTCGGCGTAGCCACTCGACACCGAGCCGGTGGCCGTCGGGGAACTGGTCGTCGCGATCCCAGCGCCACGTCGTGATCATCGCCAGCACGAGCGTCCGGCAACCTCGGAGCACGTGTTGATCGACGCCCGGGTACAGGTCGCCGACCTCGTCGGGTGCGTGGGCCAGGTCGAACTCGATTGGCCCCCGGCAGCACGTCTCGAAGTCGATGAAGAGCAGGCCGGTCGGGGTCGAGAGCAGGTTGCCCGGGTGCGGTTCGCCGTGCAGGAGTTGTTCGGGCCGGCCGCTGTCGCTGACCGCTCGGCGCAGGCGATCCAAGGTGTCCGCCAGGAAGATCCGGTCCGCGTCGGCCAGCCTCGGGGTCCGGTCGTGGTCCGCCACGATCGTTCGGGCCTCGGAAACCCGGTCGGTGAAGTGCGGGGTGGGCAGGTCGACCCGGCGCATTCCGGCGTGCAGACGTCCGAGCGCGTTGGCGTAGTCCGCAGGTGGGATCGCTTGAGCCACCGGCTCGTAGTAGGTCCACAGCGTGACCACGTAGTCGTCCCAGGCGAAGATCTCGGGCGTTTTCAGCGCGGCCACCGGGCTGCCGACCTCGAACAGTCGCTGAGCGATATCCACTTCACGCTGGGCGCACCGGTGCGCCGCCGGTGCCACCTGTGCCAGCACGTCGCAGGGCTGCAGACGCAGGGTGAGCTTGTTCGAGTTGTGCAGGACGGCGGCGTCGTGGGCGGTCAAGCCGAGTGATGAGGCGATCCACATGGCCGCCTGCGTCGCCCGCTGGGCCGCCTCCGCCTGCATCGGACCACCGTAACTCAGCGTTCTCGGTGCAGCAGCCGCGCGAGCGAGCTGTAACCATGGCGTGGTGGTGCCGGTCGAGGAGAGTGTGCCGTTCCGGTGGGACCTGGTCACGCCGGACCAACTCGGAACTTTGCTCGACGGTGCCGTACCGCCGGACCCATCGGCGTACAGCGACTTCGTCGGCTGCCGCTGTCGTTCCAGCGTCCGGCGGTCACGCGCACCCGACAGGCCCTCGCCGAGGCCGCCGCGCTGGTGGCGTACGGCCGCAGTCGGGCCGGCCGGCACGCCGTCGCCCGCGCCGTCGGACGAGGCCACGCACTCGCGCAGCCCTGGCTACGCACCCTCGTCACGAATCTCACGAGGAGCTGACCGACAGCGTCAGATCCTTCGGCTAGGGTTCCTGGGCATGGGCCACGATCGTCAGGTGGGCAGGGTTCGGCAGCTGTCGCGCTACCCGGTCAAGTCGATGCTCGGGGAAGATCTGGACCAGGCGTACGTGGACGAGACGGGCATCGCCGGCGACCGGGCCTTCGCCGTGCTCGACTGTCTCACCGGCAAGGTGGCCAGCGCCAAGAACCCGCGCCTGTGGCGGGACATGCTGACCGTACGGTCCACGTTGCTGCCTTCCGACGCCACCGGTGCCCCGGCGGTCCGGCTGACCATGGCGGACGGTACGACCGAGACCGTGACGGTGACCGGCCACCGCGACCCGGCGCTGTCCACGATGCTGGGCCGGGACGTGCGCCTGCTCGACCGGGCCGCGCCGGGCGCGACCATCGAACGGATGGACCCGGCCCAGGTACGTACGGAGGACGATCTTTCAAGCGCGCAGACCGGCAGCTCCGTGCTGGCTGCCGGCTCCCCACCCGGTACGTTCTTCGACTTCGCGCCCCTGCACCTGATGACGACCGCGACGCTGGCCGGCCTCGCGGCCCACTCGGGTCGGCCGGTCGACGCCGGCCGTTTCCGGCCCAACATCGTTGTCGAGGTGCCCGACCCGGGCGCCGGCTTCGTCGAGAACCTCTGGCCGGGGCGTCGGCTGCGGATCGGCTCCGACGTGGTTGCCGAGGTCGTCGTCGCGACCCCACGGTGTGTGGTTCCGGCGCTGCGGCATGGTGAAGGCGAGCCGGATGTCGCGCTGTTGCAGGTGCTGAGCCGACACAACCGCCTGCGTCTGGCAGGCGTCGGCGTTCTGCCGTGCGCCGGGGTGTACGCGCGCCCGCTGGAGTTCGGCGTCATCCGCTCCGGTGACCCGGTCGAGTTTTGCTGACCGTTCCCGTAGTGACCTGCGTGGACAGCGCCGGCAGCGCGATCAACACCGTTCATGGTCGGCTTCACCTGGTAGGACCAGGGCTACGGGCTCGCTGGTCCAAGATTCGCCAGGTACACCTTGATGATCTATAGGGGACTGTGACTGCTGTCACAAGTATGGGACTTTAAGTTGGCGCCTCACAAGGGTGCCACCTGCGCGTCCACAGCTGGCTCCAACATCATCCGGTAGCGGTCCGGTGACCCAGGGTTGACGAACCCAAATAGGTCGTTGACTATGGCAATGGCGGTTCAACAAGCAGGGTGTAGGCCACCGGCCGCGCCGAGCCGCTGTTGTCAATGCTGCTGTTCTCGCAGCACCAGCCTCCGTCCTCGCTATTCCAGAAGTCTGGAAATGACGCGTGGATTCGAAAGCAACCGGAATGGTTGCTCGACAAAGAGGAGTTTGCCGCATGGGTGTGCCTGGTAGAACCCGTATTCCCCGGGGTGCTCGGCGCCTCGGTGTCATCGCGCTGGCCGTGGCTGTCGCGCCCGTCCTGTCCGCCACCGGGGCCACTGCGGGTCCGGCCGAGGTGGAGACCAAGCCGACCCGGGTCGCCGGCTCAGATCTGGGCACCAGCAGCTCGCTCGCGCCGGTGCAGCTGCCGGGTGACAAGACCGCCCGCACCTACTCGCCCGCGCAGCTCAAGGCGTTCGAGCGCACCGGCGGAGACCCCGACGTGCTGGCGTACTGGACACCGGAGCGGATGAAGGCGGCCAAGCCGTTGGACGCGCCCGGCGACGCCGTGTGGGTCGAGAACACCGCGCGGGCCATCGCCAGCAAGACGCCCACGGTCGCGACCAAGCCGGTGGCCGCCACCATCGCGACGAAAGAGATCGCCGCCCCGGATCCGGTGACGAACTTCTCGGTCACCAACGGCAAACTGTTCATCGGTGGCTACGAGAGCGGCTCGTGGTGCTCGGCGTCGGCGGTCGCCACCTCGTCCAAGCGGGTGTTGATAACTGCCGGCCACTGTGTCCACAGCGGCCAGGGTGGTGACTGGCTGAGCAACCTCGTCTTCGTGCCGAAGTACAACGCCTTCAACGCCGACCACGACCCGGTCGGTCGGTTCCAGGCGTACCGGTTGCGGACGTTCAACGAATGGATGAACAACAGCAACCTCAACCGGGACGTCGGCTGGGTGACCACGTTCTCCGGTGGCGACTGGAACACGACGGTCGTCGCCACCGTCGGCGGGCACGGCCTCGCCTACAACGGCGGCACCGAGTTCGACGTGTCGATTTTCGGTTACCCGAGCAACCGCGACGGCGGGGACAAGATGTGGGCCTGCTGGGGCACCGCCGTCGACAACAGCATTTTCGACGACCGGTCGAAGATCACCTGCAACTTCGGCGGCGGTTCCTCGGGTGGTCCGTGGATCTGGAACTACAGCAACGCCAACGGCCTCGGCTATGTCCGATCGGTCATGTCCACCGTTGACGGCAGCGGAGTGAACCGGGGGCCGTACTTCGATACGGCGGTCCTCGACGGCACGAACGCCGCCAACGGCGACTGGTAATCTGAGTCGATGCTGACGCGACGACCGCCTCGACTGACAGCCGTACTGCTGGTCGGGGCGGTCGTCGCGCTGAGCGCCTGCGGCCCGGCGGCCGAGCCCGGCGACGACGGCGACGGCGACGGCACCACCGCCACCCAGGCGCCGGACGCCGCAACGAGCCCGGGGGCGCTGCCGGTCCGCGACGACCTGATCGCGCCGCAGGTCGTCGCCTGGCGCACCTGGCGCGCCGTTGACGACCGTACGCTCGAATTCACCGTGACCGCCGGTCCCGTCGACTGCTACGGCGCCGAGCCGCAGGTGCAGGAGAGCGAGACGGCGGTGCGCGTCCAGATCCGGGTGGGCCGGCTGCCTGAAGCGGCCGACCAGGAGTGCCCGGCGATCGCCCTGGAATCGGCCGTCCTGGTACGCCTGGCCGCCCCACTTGGCGACCGCGAGGTCGAGCAGCTGGACTGACACCCGCTCCCGTGCCCCGGGTCGTCGCGCGTGGCGGCCGGGTCGAAGGCCGGGCCTACCATCGGGGCCATGGCACTGACGGGGGACGACGTCGACCGGTTCGAGGCGGCCCGGCCGCGCCTGGCGGCGATCGCCTACCGCCTGCTCGGCTCCGCCAGTGAGGCCGAGGACGCCGTACAGGAGACCTTCCTGCGCTGGCAGGCCGCCGACGTCGACCGGATCGACGTCCCCGAGGCGTGGCTGACCAAGGTCCTCACCAACCTGTGCCTCAACCAGCTGACCTCCGCGCGGGCCCGCCGCGAGACGTACGTCGGTCAGTGGCTGCCGGAGCCGCTGCTCGCCGGCGACCCGCTGCTCGGCCCGGCCGACACCGCCGAGCAGCGCGAATCCGTCTCGTACGCCGTCCTCACCCTGATGGAGCGCCTGACCCCGCAGGAGCGGGCCGTGTACGTCCTGCGGGAGGCGTTCGACTACCCGCACCGCGACATCGCCGGCATCCTCGGCGTCTCCGAGGCCGCCAGCCAGCAGCTCCTGCACCGGGCCCGGCGGCACCTTGCCGACGGCCGGGCCCGCACCGAGGTCGACCGGGTCGCCGCCCGGCGGGTCGTCGAAGAGTTCCTGGCCGCCGCCACCAGCGGTCGGATCGAGCCACTGGTACGCCTGCTCACCGGCGACGCCGTCTCGATCGGCGACGGCGGCGGACACGTCCCGGCCCGCGCTGTGCCGGTTGTCGGAGCCGTCGCGGTCGCGAAGTTCCTGCGCGGCCTGTTCACCCCGGGTGCGGCAAAACGCGCCCTGCTCGGCGGTTCACCTGAGGTGTACGCCTGGACTGCCAACGGTGACCCGGCGGTCGTGGTCGTCATCGACGGCCGGGTCATCGGCGTCATGTGCCTGCAGGTCACCGCCGACGGTGTGGCCGTGGTCCACAGCCAGGTCAACCCCGACAAGCTGCACCGGGCCACCGCGTCCTGGACCGCCGCCGATCACGGGGAACCGCTGTTCACCGCCTTCTGACCACCGTGTGAGGTGCTTCACGCCGCTGTCGCGTCAGCAACCGCGGGGCTGCCCGGTTCAGGTGGTGTCACACCCCGTGCAGACAGACAGGAGCAGGACATGCGGCACCGCATCGTCGTCCTCGGCGCCGGATACGCCGGCGCCATCGCCGCCGGCCGCCTCGCCCGGCGGCTCGACCCCGCAGACGTCGCCATCACCGTCGTCAACGCCGAGACTGACTTCGTCGAACGCGTCCGGATGCACCAGCTGGCGACCGGCCAGGACCTCAAGCCCCGACCGCTGCGGGAGATGTTCGCCGGCACCGGCGTCGAGCTGCGGATCGCGAAGGTCACCGGTGTCGACGTCGACACCAGGACGGTCACGGTCGCCGCCGGCGGCAGCACCGGTGGCACCGACGAGATCGGCTACGACACCCTTGTCTACGCCCTCGGTAGCGGCTGGAACCCCGGCGACGTCCCCGGCGTCGCCGAGCACGCCGCCGAGATCGCCAGCCGGCCCGGCGCGCTGCGGCTGCGGGACCGGCTGGCGCGGCTTGCCGCCGGTCAGTCGGTCGTCGTGGTCGGCGGTGGCCTGACCGGGCTGGAGGCCGCGACCGAGATCGCCGAGGCCCGCCCGGATCTCGATGTCGCCCTCGCCGTGCGCGGCGGCCTCGGCGACACCCTGTCGCCGAAGGGCCGCGCGCATCTGCGCAAGGTCCTCGCCGGGCTCAACATCACCGTGTACGAGCACACCGCCGTCACCGGCGTCGCCGCCGACCGGGTCACCACCACCACCGACGGCACCATCGCGGCCGCCGTCACCGTCTGGACCGCCGGCTTCGCCGTCCACCCGATCACCCGTACGACCGGATTGCAGCTTGCCGACAGCGGCCAGATCGTCGTCGATGGCACCATGCGCTCGGTGTCGCATCCGGACGTGTACGCCGTCGGCGACGCGGCCTGGGCGACCGGATCCGGCGGCAAGCCGCTGCGGATGTCGTGCGCCTCGGGCACCCCGATGGCGTGGCAGGCCGCCGACTCGATCGCAGCCCGGATGACCGGCGGGAAACTGCCGAACGCGCCCCTGCGCTACTTCAACCAGTGCATCTCGCTGGGCCGCCGGGAGGGCCTGATCCAGTACGTCACCGCCGACGACCGCGCCAGGCCGGCGGTGCTGACCGGACGCCTCGCCGCCGGCTACAAGGAGCTGGTCTGCAGGGGCGCCGCGTGGGGCGTCGCCAACCCGACGCTCGGGCTGCCGACCCGTCGCCGCCCCACCACCCACCGCGCCACCCACCCCGGTGCCGCCGCCGGCTCCGTGGTCGACACCTCGGCGTGACGCCACACGCCCCCGGGACGCTCACCGGGTAGCGGTGCTGTCCGGCCGCCCGGCGTAGTGAGTCGGCGCGGCCGGGCGGGCCAGGCGGGCGCGCACGGCGGCGGCGTCCGGATGACCGGCCTGCTCCATCAGCACCAGCGCCGCCGTCCAGCTTTCCCGGGCCGGGTCGACCTCGCCGCAGGCGTACCGGACGTCGCCGAGGTCGACCAGGGTCTCCGCCTCACCGCCCCGGTCACCGATCGCGCGGAACAGCCGCAACGCCCGCTCGTGGCAGTCGACCGCCGGGCGATGCGCACCCGCCGCCGCCTCGGCGCAACCGGCGGTACGCCAGTTGGTCGCCGCCCCGTGCCGGTTGCCGAGCTCGGTGTTGATCGCGAGCGCCTGCCGGCACAGCTCGCGGGCCTGGTCGGGCTCGCCGAGCCGGATCCAGGTCCAAGCGATGTTGTTCATCGCCCGCGCCTGACCGGTCAGGTGCCCGGCCTGCCGGTACAGCTCCAGCGAGCGCAGGTCATACTCGAGGGCCTGCGCGTCGTGGCCCTGCCGCTCCCGCAGCCGAGCGAAGTTGACGTTGGTCTGTGCCTGGTTCGCCCGGTCCCCGACGGCCATGAACCCGGCCAGCGCCTGCGCCAGATGCTGGGCCGCCTCGTCGGTGCGGTTCAGCTGGGTCAACGCCCGACCCAGGTTGCGGTGCAGGTGCGCCTGCGCAGCCGGGTCGCCCAGCCGCACCGCCGACGGCAAGGCGGCACCCTGCACGGTCAACTGGTCGTGCCAGAGTGCCCGCAGGTTGACGTAGCTGGTCAGGCTCCAGGCCAGCTCCCAGGCGTGCCGGTCCCAGCCGTCGCGGGCCGCCAAGTCGACCGCGCCGACCAGCACCCGGTGTTCGGCCACCAACCAGCGCATCGCCGCGGCGCCGTCGGCCAGCGCCGGCACCACCACCCCGTCAGCCGGGCAGTCCAGCAGGATCGGGTCCCGGTGCGGGTACAGCAACCGGTCGGCGGCGTACGCGGTGTGCAGCAGGTGGTCGAGCAGCCGCCCGGTCGCGGCCCGCCGCCGCGCCGCCGGTTCCCGCGCATCGGCCAGCTCGGCGGCGTACGCCCGCAGCAGGTCGTGCAGCACGTACCGGCCGGGGGAGTGCTCGGTGACCAGGCTGGCGCGGGTCAGCTCGGCCAGCAGCCGCCGGGCGGCGGGCACCGGGACACCGGCCAGGCTCGCCACCGCCGGCACCGTCAGCTCCGGTCCGGGATGCAGCCCGATCAGCCGGAACAGCCCGGCGGCAGCCGGGTGGAGCGCCCGGTACGACCAGGAGAACACCGCCCGTACGTCGGCGGCCGGGTCGCCGCCGTCGAACGCGTCGAGGCCGGGACCGGCCTCGGTCAGCTCGCCGGCCAGGTCGGTGAGGGTGACCGCCGGATTCACCATCACCCGAGCCGACGCGACGGCCAGCGCCAGCGGCAGCCGGGCACACCGGGTGACGATCTCGTCGGCGGCGGACGGCTCCGCCCGTACCCGGGCCTGCCCCAGCCGGGTCGCCAGGAACCGCCGCGCCTCGGCGGCGGTGAACAGGTCGAGAGCGACCGGCCGGGCCCCGTCGACGGCGACCAGCCCGGTCAGCTGGCCCCGGCTGGTCACCACGGTGACGCAGCCCGGCGCGCCGGGCAGCAGCGGGCGGACCTGTTCGGCGTCGCGCGCGTTGTCCAGCACGATCAGCATCCGCCGGCCGGCGACCAGGCTGCGGTAGCGGGCGGCCTGCGCGGCCAGCCCGATCGGCATCCGCTGCGGTGCGACACCGAGCGCGGCCAGGAATCCGCGTACCACCTCGGCCGGGTCCAGCGCCGCGCCGGCCGGGTCGAAGCCGTGCAGGTTCGCGTACAGCTGTCCATCGGGGAACCGGGCGGCGGCCCGGTGCGCCCAGTGCAGCACCAGGCTGCTCTTGCCGACCCCGGCGGTGCCGGCGACCACCGCCAGCGGCGTCCGATCCTGGTCGTCGATCGGCAGCGCGTCCAGCTCGGCGAGGGCGGCGACCCGGCCGGTGAAGCAGGCCGGGGCGGCCGGCAGCTGGCACGGCACGTCGGCCGCCGGCTCCTTCGCCGCCGCCGGCTCTCTTACCGCCCCCTGCCCCGGCGCGGCGCGTGGGGCCGGAGGCAGGGCCGCCGGGGGTGCGGTCGCCGTCCCCAGCGCCGGGTCCGCGGTCAGGATCCGGTGGTACGTCTGCCGCAGCGCCGCCGCCGGGTCGGTGCCCAATTCATCGGCGAGCCGGGTACGGACCACCTGGTAGTGCCGCAACGCCTCGGCCTGCCGGCCCGCCCCGTACAGCGCCCGCATCAACTGACCGGCGATCCGCTCGTCGAGGGGATGCTCGGCGGCCAGCGCGGTCAGCTCGCCGAGCAGGTCGGCGTGCCGACCTGCCGCCAACCGCAGGTCGATCAGGTCCAGCTGGGCGGCGAGCCGGTCGGCGGCCAGCGCGGTGCGTACCGTGTCGAGCCAGGCCGACTCCAGGGTGCCGAACGGGGTACCGCGCCACAGCGACAACGCCCGGGCCAGCAACGCCGCCGGATCTTCGACGGTAACCGACGTCCCGCCGGTCCGCGCGGCGCTCGTGCCGGCCCTGGCCCGTCTGACCAGCTGGCCGAACAGGTGCAGGTCGACCAGGGCCGGATCGACCCGCAGCAGGTAGCCGCCGGACCGGCGGACGATACGTACCGGTTCGGCCGGGGCCAGCACCTGCCGCAGCCGGGACAGGTAGCCGGCGAGCGCGTTGCGGGCCCGCTGCGGTTGCCGGTGCCCCCAGACCCGGTCCAGCAGCCGGTCGGTGGGGACCAGCCGGTTCGCGTCGACCAGCAGTGCGGTCAGGACGCAGCGTTGCCGGGCGTGCCCCAGGTCGATGTCCCGGCCGCCGACCCGCACCGTCACCTCACCGAGGACCCGCAGCTCGACGTCGGTCTGTGCAGTGTCCACCTCGGCAGGATGCTCCGTGTTTCGTGGCTGAGCAGCCTATTTAACGACTACCGAAACAGTTCCGAAGGTCCATCGGTCACTGTCTGGATCGACGGCACACGCCAGTCATCTCGATCAATCCGAAAAGAGGAGCGATGAACACGAAACACCGTCGCACCGGTCTGCGCGTGGCGGCGCTGCTCGCCACCCTGACCGTCGGTGCGGCCGCCCAAGTCGTCGCGACCGCGCCAGCCGCTGCGGTCAGCGGCCTGTTCCGGACCACCCACCTGGCCACCGCGACGGACTCACAGTCACCGAAGTTCCGGGCCGCCGAATGCCCGGACGACACCCGGGTGATCGGTGGCGGGGCCCGGGTGAGCGGGCCGGCCGCCGGATCGATCCGAATCAGCGCCCTGCAGCCGGTCAGCGGCCCCGGCCAGACCGACCGGTACGAGGTCTGGGCGGACGAACCGCCGGGCGGCGTCAGCGGCAACTGGGCACTGGAGGGGTACGCCATCTGCGCACCGGCGGACTCGGTGCCCGGCTACACCATCGTCCCCGGCAACTCCACCTACTCCTCGTCGCCGACCCGCAGCACCGCCGCGGGCTGCTCGGGCAACTGGCGGGTCACCGCGTACGCCATCTGCGCGAGCCCGGTGGGAGCGGCGGCCGAAGGGTCGGTGCAGACCGGGGTCGCCTCGGCGAACCACACCTGCTCGTCCAGCACCGAGGACGTGCATTCGGTCGGCGCGGCCACCGGACCCGGTGCCTCCGGGCAGACGTTCCTGAGCTCGCTCTACCCGAACGCCGGTCTCAGCACCGTCAACCTCACCCTGACCGGTGTGCCGACCGATGGTCTGGCGATTCAGGCGATCTGCGCCTGACCCGACGGCCACGGTGACCCCGGGCCGGCGGAGCCGACCAATCTCACCGGACGAACCGAACCGATGGGCCGCAGGAGGCATCCGCCGCCTGCGGCCCACCAGGGATCCCTCGTATTTTCCTCAGCGCCACCTCAGACGTCATTGGGAATCTACGGAGGTATCACCCAAGCGAAGTGACGGTCGCGGTCGCGGTCGAGCGACGGAGTAGGCTGCCGGCCCGTGAGCCTCTTGCGCAAGTCGGGAGTCCTCGACCGGGATGTCCCCGTCACCTCGGATGACCATCCGAGCACGGTGACGGAGAAACCGGATCGGCCCGGCTGGCTGCGACGGCACCGACGTTGGTGGTATCCGCTGGTCGTGGCGCTGCTGCTGGGGCAGATGGCGGTCGCGATGGTCACCACCGCGGTGGCGCAGGCGCCGACCATCGACGAGCCGGTGTACGTGGGTGCGGCGGCGCTCTACCTGCAGGGCGGCGGTCTGCAGGTCAACCCGGAACATCCGCCGCTGGGCAAACTTGTCATCGGGGCCGGCCTGGCGTTCGCCGACCCGTACATCGAGCCGTCCTTCCAGGGCAACCAGACGGACCTCGGGCGGCACGTGCTGTACGAAGCGGGCAACGACGCCGACCGGCTGCTGCTACTGGCCCGGCTGCCGATGATCGGGCTGACCCTCGCGTTCGGGCTGGTGGTCCTCGCGTTCGCCCGCGACATCACCGGCCGGGCCGGTGCCCTGATCGCCCTGGCGGTGTACGCGTTCACGCCCGACGTGATCGCGCACGGCTCGCTGGCCACCCTCGACGTACCCACCGCCGGGTTCCTGCTGACCTCGGCCTGGCTGCTGTGGCGGGCCCGGCGCCGACCGTGGCTCTACCTGCCGTTGGCCGGCCTGGCGCTCGGCGCGGCGCTGGCCACCAAGATGAGCGCGTTGGCGGCGGTGCCGGTGCTGCTGGCGCTGGCCGCCTGGTCGGTCCGGCACGCCCGGCCGGTCTGGCCGCCCCGTCCGTCCTCGCCCCGGACCCGGCGGTTCGTCGTCGCCGGCGCGGCCGCGACCGCGATCGGACTCCTCGCGTTGCTGACCGTGTGGGTGAGCTACCTCGTCGTCGACCCGCGGCTGCAGACGGTGCCACCTGGCTCGGTGCCGACGATCGGCGGGCTGCGCGGAACAGTGGTCGACTGGCTGCCGTTTCCGGAGTCGTTCCGCGACGGCATGCGGATCCAGTTCGGCTTCGAGGACTGGAAATGGGGCGGGTACCTGTTCGGTGAGACGTACTCCGGCCACCGGTGGTACTACCTGCCGGCCGCGCTGCTGGTGAAGACGCCGCTCGGAGCACTGGCGCTGTGGCTGGTCGGCGCGGCCGCGATGCTCTCGGTGCCCCGGCTGCGCCCGGCCGCCGGCTACCTGCTGGCACCAGCGGCCGTACTGCTGGCCGTCGCGATGACCGGCTCCCGCGACCTCGGCGTCCGATACGCGATCGTCGTCCCGGTCTTCCTGGCCGTGGCAGCGGCGGCCGTGACCGCCGTGCGGTGGCCGGCCGCCGCCGCTCGGTACGCCCGGCCGGCCGCGGTGGCGCTGGTCGCGCTGGTCGCGGTCAGCTCGGCCCGCGCGTTCCCGTTCTACCTGCCGTACGCCAACGAGGCGTTCGGTGGCCCGGCCCGCACCTACCACCACCTGCACGACTCGAACGTGGACTGGGGGCAGGACCTGGCGCGGCTGGCCGACCGGCTGCGGCAGCGGTACCCGGACGAGCGGGTGTGGCTGGCCTACAAGGGTGCCGGCGTGCCGGAGTACTACGGCATCACCGCCACTGATCCGCGCGAGGTGCCGCCCGAGGAGGTACACGGTCTGCTGGTGGTGTCGAACACCTGGGTGGCGACCACCGGCGGTGAGTTGCGTGAGCTGATCGACAGCAGCGAGCCGATCGACCAGGTCGGTCACTCAATCACCATCTTCCGCCGCTGACCCGGCGACCACCTGTCCCGATTCCACATCACCGATTGGCGAACGTCACTGCATCTGGCGCTGATCGTCCGTACGGCCTCGGAACCAGCGCCGAACGGCGGAGGTGTGGCGCCGGTGTTCTTTCCTCTATGTTCGATCGGGTGGTCCAGCGTCGAAAGGAAACCGTATCTTGACGTCCTCTGCGGCGAACCGCCTCGATCGGGCGGTGCGACTCTTCGAGTTCCTGGCGCGGGCACAGCAGTCGGTCGTCTCGGCGCCCCGCACGGTCGACAGTTACGAGGAGGTTGCCTGGACGCGGAGGATGCCACGACACTCCGCCGTGCACTTCGCGCACTGGGACGCCACGCCAGAGCCTGGTGACGAGGTCGGCCACATCGATCGGATCGATGTGGTCCGGCCGCCCGCCGTCGGCGAGGCGCTGCGCCGCTGGTTGACCCCGGGCATCGACGATCCGCAGATCACCCCGCAGCTCAGGGCGGAGATCCCGGATCCAGGCGGGGAGCCGGACGAAGACGGCAACCCTGCGGTGTCTCGTCTGGCTGAGCACCCCGACATCGAGGACGCCTACCGGTCATGGCTGATCCGCTGGGAGACTTGGTCGGAGCGGGAACGTGTCGATCAGCCGGTGCGTGAGGCGTACGGCACGCTCTTCTCGATGCAAGCAGCGGCGGCGAGCAATCCCGAAGAGAAGGAGCTGGTCCTCGCCGTCGGATGCCTCACCTGGAAGCCAGCCGACCATCCGGCCGTACGGCGGCACCTGCTCACCGTACCGGTCACGATCGACCTCGACCCGGTGACCGGCACACTGCACGTCAACGCCGCCGAAACGGCCGACCCGCTGCGCCTCGAACTCGACATGCTGGATTCGCACCTGACGCGATCACGGCACATCGGCGAGGTCCGGGAATCTACCCGGACCTTCGCCGACCATCCGCTGAACGTGGCGACGATCGGCGAGCTGTTGCAACGCGTGGCGCACAGCCTCGACCCGGACGGCGGCTACCTCGAGACGGAATTGCCCGGCAGCGGCGGTCCCGCGCGGCCCGAGGTGACCCTGGCGCCCGCGATCGTCCTGCGTCGGCGCAGCCACGGGCTGGTCGAGGTGCTGGAGCGCATCCGCAAGCAGTTGATCGACGCGGCTTCCGTGCCGGAGGGGATCCTGCCGCTGGTGGATCCGGATCACCGTCCGGCGACCGAGACCGACCCGACGCCCGGCGCGGTGGTCGCCGTCGACGACGAGTTCTACCTGCCGCTGCCAGTGAACGACAAGCAACTGAAGATCCTTCAGCAGGTGGATCGGCACGCGCAGACCCTGGTGCAGGGCCCGCCCGGCACGGGCAAGACACACACCGCCGCCGCGTTGCTCAGCCATCTGCTCGCCCAGGGCAAGCGGGTCCTGGTCACCGCGCAGACCGATCGTGCGCTCAAGGAGGTACGCACGAAGCTGCCGGAGGCGATCCGGCCGCTGTCGGTCGCGGTCGTCGGCGCGTCGAGGGAGGACATGGCGGACCTGAAGGTCGCGGTCAACACGATCTCGCAGCACGCCATCGACTTCGACGCCGACGAGTCCGACCGGACCATCGCCCGGCACCTCGACGCGATCGACCAGCTCCGGCGTCAGCGTGCCCAACTGCACCAGCGGCTGGTCGACGTGCGGGCCGCCGAAGTCGCCCGGCACGAGCAGGGACCGTACCGGGGCACGCTGGCCGCGATCGCCGAGGCGCACCGTCACGCCGGAGAACGGTACGGGTGGATCCACCCGTGGGCACCGGCAGCACCCGGGGACGAGCCCCCGCTGACCCGGACCGAGATCACCGAGTGGTTGCGGCTGCTGCGCGACCAGCAGTTGATCGCGGACGAAGCGTCGTCGCGGGCCACGCTGGCCGACCCCGCGCGGTTGGCCCCGCCGGCGGACTTCGCCGCTGCCGTCACCGCCGAACAACAGGCCCGCGCCGCCCACGACGCGCGGCACGACAGCCGGCAACATCCGGCGTACGTGGTGGTCAGAGCGCTGCCTCCGGCGGCCCGGACCGCGCTGCAGCAGGATCTGCACCGCCTCGCCGACACCGCCGACGACCTGGCGCGACGACGCGAACCGTGGATGGCCGACGCGTTGGCCGATATGACCTGCGGCCGGGGACAGCTGTGGCACAACCGGGCCGCGCACCTGCAGCAACTGGTGGCACAGGCCGAACCGCAGGTGCGTTACCTCGGCATCACCGACGTGCAGGTTATCGGCGTGCAGGACGGCGGCGTGCCCCAGGCCGGGCCGGACGTCGCCCAGCTCGTGTCGCTCGCCCACCACCTGCGCGAGCACCTCGCGGCCGGCGGCAGGGTCAAGCTCGCAGCCGACGGCACGCCGGTGCTGAACCTGCTCGCCGCCAAGCCGGTCAAGGCGGCTCGGGAGCTGTTCAGCCGGGTCCGCGTGGACGGTCGCCCGCCGACGACGGCCGAGGCCGTCGACGCGTTCCTCGCCTGGGCACAGGCCACCCGGCTGCTGACCGCTGCCGACCGCGCCTGGCCGGCCACCGTCGTCGTCCCGCCCGAGGACACCTTCCAGGAACGGCTGACCTGGCACCAGACCGAGCTGAGTCAACTGCAGCGAGTTCTCGCGCTCGGTGCCGGGCTGACCGACCAGGAGCACCGGCTGGCGGCCGCACAGCTACCCCGCCCACAGTGGTCGGATCTTTCGGCGGTACGGGCCTACGCCGCGTTGGTGGACTCGGCCGCCGCCGACGACCACCTGGCGCGGACCCGGACCGCCGTGGACGCCATCGGGGAGCCGGTCGTCGCACTGAGCCATCAGCCGACCGCCGCTGCACCGCTGCGCGAGCTGGTGGAGGCGGTCGCCGCCCGGGACGTGGGCAGGTACGCCGCCGCTGTCGCTCGGCTCACCCGACTGACCCAGGTGCGTGAGCTCGTCGACCGTCGGGACGCGCTCGGTTCCCGGCTGCGGGCGGTGGCGCCCCGCCTGCACGACGCCGTCGTCACCGACTGCGCCGACGACAGATGGGACGAGCGCCTCGACGGCTGGGACGACGCCTGGGCCTGGGCGGTCGTCGGCGCGTGGCTCGCCGACCGGCAGATCACCGATCTCAACCGGCTGCAGTCCGAGATCGGTGAGCTCGAGGGCCGGATCCGGGGCCACGTCGAGGAGCTGGCCGCCGCCCGCGCCTGGCGACATGCCGCCTCGCCGGACCGGATCAGCGGCTCCGCCCGGGCCAACCTGCAGCAGTACGGCCAGCTCGTGCGAGGGCTCGGCAAGGGTACCGGCAAGTACGCCCATCAGCGTCGCGCCGAGATCCGCCAGGCCATGGACCGCTGCCGCCCGTCGGTACCGGTCTGGATCATGCCGATCTACCGGATCGCGGAACAGCTGCAGGTGCAGCCGGACATGTTCGACGTCGTCGTCGTGGACGAGGCGTCACAGGCCGGGCTGGCCGCAACGTTCCTGCAGTACCTGGCGCCGAAAATCGTGGTGATCGGCGACGACAAGCAGGTCTCACCGAGCGGGGTCGGCGTCGACCAGCAACATCTGCGCGACCTCGCGGACCAGTACCTCGGCGACGACCCGTACCGGGCGTCGTGGCAGGACCCGAAGCGGAGCCTGTTCGACGAGGCCAAGATGCGGTTCAGCGGCCTGATTCCGTTGACCGAACACCGCCGCTGCGTTCCGGAGATCATCAACTTCTCCAACCGGATCGCGTACGAGCCGGAGAACATCCGGCTGATCCCCGTCCGTCAGTACGGGGCCGACCGCCTCGAACCGATCCGGCCGGTGCACGTCGGGAACGGTTATGTCAGCGGCACCAGCAACAAGGTCAACCCGCCGGAGGCCGAGGCGGTCGTCGCGCAGATCGTGGCCTGTGCGCAGGACCCCCGCTACGACGGTCTCACCTTCGGCGTGATCTCGCTGCAGGGAGTCCATCAGGCCAAGCGGATTGAACGGCTGCTGCTGGAACAGCTCGATCCGGCGGAATGGGAGCGCCGGGAGCTGCGGTGCGGCGACTCCGCCGATTTCCAGGGATCCGAACGCGACGTCGTGTTCCTCAGCATGGTCGCGGCGATGGAGGACGGCGTACGGATCGGCGCCGCCACGGCCGAGATGTACGTGCAGCGCTACAACGTCGCCGCCTCCCGCGCCAAGGACCAGATGTGGGTCTTCCACTCGGTCCGACTCAGCGACCTTGGTAATCCCGAGGACATGCGTTACCAACTGCTTGACTATTGCTACGGCGTGACTGCCCGCCCGAGCGAGCACGACGGCACCCCACTGCCGACCGAGGTGCCCGAGGACCGGCCGGTCGCACCCTTCGACTCACTGTTCGAGCAGCGTGTCTACAATCGGCTCGTCGCCGCTGGCTTCACCGTCGTGCCGCAGTTCGAGGCGATCGGCTATCTCATCGACCTGGTGGTGATCGGTCCGAACGGACGGCTCGCGGTCGAGTGCGACGGCGACGCCTGGCACGGGCCCGACCGCTACGAGGCCGACATGGCCCGGCAGCGGGAACTGGAGCGCTGCGGCTGGGAGTTCTTCCGTATCCCGCAGTCGTCGTTCGTCGTCGACGAAGCGGCGGTGTTGCAGGATCTGCGGGCGGCGCTGGACCAGCGGGGTATCCGCCCGTCCGGCTGGGCGGCGGCAGCCGAACCGGCGCGCGAACCAGTCAGCCAGGCGGGACCGGACGAGCGGGCGGAACCGGTCGGACTGGCGGAACCGGTCGGACTGGCGGAACGGGTCGAGCGGGCGGAACCGGTCGAGCGGGATCTGGACCCGGCGCCTGGACTCAAGCCGTACGAGATCTTCCAGGGCGCCGCCCCGCGCGCCGAGACTCCGCCGCCGCCGGGGATGCAGGAGGCCATACTCGCCATCGTCGCCTGCGAAGGCCCGGTGACCGGCGGGCGGTTACAGATCGCGTACGTCCATGCAGCCGGTGGTCAGCGCGTCAGTCGGGCCTCGGCAAGTGCGATCAACAAGGCGGTCACTGCAGCGGTACGCAGAGGTCTGCTCGTCCGGGACAGCCCCCTCGGCGAGACCGGAGTCCAGCCGAGCACGTATCGGCTCGCCCATCAACCGCCGGCACTGCCCCGGGCGCTCGGTCCACGCACCTTGGAGGAGGTGCCGCCCGCCGAACTCGCGCAGGTCATGACCGGGCACGCCAGCGTCCTCGGCTGGCACCAGCCGGAGGCCGTCTACCGGGCCACCCTGCAGACCTACGGCGGTAAGGCGCTGACCGCCACCGCCTCGGCCCGGTTGACGAAGGTTTCGCCGCTGGCCCGCTTGGTCACCCGTCGCTCGTCGGACAGCTGAGCAGCCCCGTTCGATGATCAATGAAGGTCGTGAGCGACCCGGGCGACCGCCAGCCCGGCCGGTGACGTCGCGTCCCGCCGCCACACCAGCTCCAGATCGGGGGCGGGCAGCTCGTCGGTCAGCCGGAGCACCACCCCATCCACTGTGGGTAGCTCGGCGAGTGATCGGGGCACCAGGGCGAAACCGTCAAGGTCCGCCAGCCCGATCCGGCGCCACCCCAGCTGCTCGCAGTCGACCACCTCGACGGCCACACCGGCGCGGGCGCAGGCGGCCAGGATCGCCGACCAGTAGCGGGCGTCAGCTCCTCCGGTGGCAGACTCAGCTGGCCGTCGGCCAAGTCGGCCAACCTGACGGTGTCCGTCCCGACCGCGTCCGACCCCACCGTGGTACGCCCGGCCAGCGGATGCCCGGCGTCGACCACCGCTACCGGAATGCGGGCCAGTGCTCCGGCCTTCAGACCGGGGGTGAAGGCCCGCGCTGGGAGGGCCGCCAGGGCCCGAGCAGTGCCCTGAGCCAGACGGTTCTGCCGCTCAATGTACTGCTTCACGATGCTTGGTGGCGCGCCGCCGACGGAGCCGGCGAAGTACGAGCCCGACCAGAACTTGTTGGCCCGGTGGTAGTGGCGTGCGAGGTCGGGGAACTCCTGCCGGAGGCGGCGCGACGAGACGCCCTTGAGCGAGTTGGTCACCCCGGACCAGCGGTATCTGATCGTCGCGGCCCCCGGCTGCACGGCCCGTCGACGGCCACGACCTGCTGTTGGTCAACTTCCAGTACGGGGCGACCGATCCGGTGCTGCCGTACACGGTGGTCCGGATAACCGCTCGCTGGTGACGATCCGCCGCCCGGCCCCACTCCCGTACCACCCGGCGTGGGACCGGGCGGTCCGTCGGGTCCACGCACCAGGTCAATAGATAGACGTCCATATATTCTGCCGGGTATCGGGCGAGGCTGACTCCGCGCGTCGCTCCGCCTGATCACGAGGGCGGCTTCACGGCAGGTCCGGTCCGGGAGGTAACGCGGCGGCGACCTGTTCGGCGTACCGCCGGGCCTCGACGTCGTCGGCGTAGCGGCGGCGCGGCCAGAAGAAGCCGCGCAGCCCGTCGCCCCTGGTCCGGGGCACCACGTGGGTGTGCAGGTGCGGCACCGACTGGGACACCCGGTTGTTGATCGCGACGAAGGTGCCGCCCGCGTCCAGGCCAGCCTCGACCGCCGCCGCGACCCGCTGCACCAGTGAGAAGTACCCGGCCAGATCGGCCGGCGGCAGGTCGGTCAGGGTGACCACGTGCGGGCGCGGGCTGACCAGCACGTGGCCCGGGAACACCGGCCGGGTGTCCAGGAACGCCACCCCGGCGGGGGAGTCGGCGACCCGCCACGCGGGGGACTCCCCGGCGATGATCCGGCAGAACACGCACCCGTTCACCGGCGCAGCCTAGCCCGGCTGGTGCTCGACCAGCAGGTTCCACCGCACGTCCGCGCCGGCCTCGACCCGGATGGTGGCCGGGCCGCCCGGGTGGTCCTGGTCGACGTTGCGGATCTTCGTCACCTCGTCGGCGGGGCACTGCAGCTCGAACCGCATCCCCGGGTCGAGGAACACCGCGAGGTCGGCAGCTCCGCTGGCGGCGGCGGCATCCCCACGGCCGCCGCTGACGCAGTCGAGGCTGACCGACAGCAGGCCCGGCGGGATCTCGACCGTGCCGACCGAGACCGGGCCGCTGGTGGCGGCCACCGAGGCGACGGGCCGGGCGTCGGCCATTGGGTCGGGCAGCGGCGCGATCGGCGGTGCGGGCGCGACCGGCGGCGGCTGTGCCGCTGACCGCTGATCGACCGGGTCGGCGCTGGTGGCGGACGGGCCGGTGTCGGCTTCCGACGGATCGGCGGTGCAGGCTGCGGTGCCTGCCCCGATGGCGACGACGGTGAGTACGACGCCGAGCGCCGCGCGGACATGACTCATTCGTACCGTTGCAGAATCTGTTTCATCTGATCGATCTCCTCCTGCTGCGTCTCGACAATCTGTCCACACAGCTCGATGATTTCCGGGTCGGTGATGTCCGACCGCTCGCAGACCAGGATCGCCCGCGAGTGGTGCGGGATCATCGACTTGAGGAACTGCTCGTCACCGATGAAGCTCTCCTGCCGGCCGAAGTAGAACGCCACCCCGAACAGGACGACGAACCCGACCGCCAGGATCACGTTCAGCGTCAACGCGACGCCCAGCCGCAGGTAGCTCCGGTTCATCATCGCCAACTTCCACCTCGTCGGGCAAGATTGCGGCGATCCGCGTGATTCGCCGCTACCTTCGCCTACCCGCCCTGACGGTGCGGTAACACCCGGGACGGCGTCCTTCGTCGGACGCCGACGGTCAGCAGGTAGCCGATCATCCAGAGCTCGCCGACGGTGGCCGGCACCACGAGCAGGTCGGCGACGACCTGGGCGTCGGGTGTGAGGTAGAGCAGGAACCCGCTCGCGAGGTAGCAGAGGCCACCGATGACGAGCACCCAGCCGAGTGGTCGGGGCATCCAACGTGACCGGATCACACACCTGCCCATCGGGATGAGCCACAGCCCGAAGAACAGGTTGCCCACCCCCCACAGGTTGCCGCTGACCAGATAGAGAGCCTGGACGATCGGCGCGGCGTCGCCGATCGGCTCGCCCGCGACCTCGACGGCCGTGGCGAGCATCGCCGCACTGCCCATGATCGCCACCGCGTTGACCAGCCCGAACGCGCCGATGCTGCCGGCGGCGAGCGGGTCGGCGATGCGGAAGAGACGGTAGAACCAGACGGCGGCGAGCGCCTGGGTGACAACGACGCCCAGCTCGAGCGCGACGCCGGCGCGGGCGAGCGTCTCGTGCCCTACCAGGTTGCCCAGTGTCGCTGCGGGGTCGCCGGCGATGACCAGCTGGGGTCGGACGATCAGAAAGCCGAGCATGGCGGTGATGCCGAGGCCTAGATAGAACACGCCGGTCAGCCGCGCCGTGCGGACCAGATCGCTCATGGGTGTTTCCCTTCTCGTCCGCCGGGCGTCCGTCGACGCGACCGGCTGTCTTACGCTGTAAGGCAGCCTAACTTACGGTGTAAGGCATGGGCAAGCGGAGACCCCCGAGGGGACCGGGCCTTGTGCTGGCACGCGACCTTGTGACGGCTCACTACCCTGAGGCCCGGCGACGCGACGGAGAATGTGATGTCTCTGCTGGAACACCTGCCGACCATCCTCGCGGTGGTCGTCGGCGGGGTGCTCACCTACGTCGGCACCGGGATCACCGAGCGCAACCGGTGGCGCCGGGAACAATCCGTGCGGTGGGACGCCCTGCGGCTCGCCGGGTACGTCGAATTCGCCGCCACCGCCAAGCAGATCGCCTTGCTCGCCTCACGGGTGCTGGCCAGCCGCGGTCTGGTCACCGCGATCAGCCCGATCGGCCGTGAGGAAGGGCTGGCCCGGCTCGGACAGGCCGAGTCGGACCGGTCCGTGTGCTTCGAGTCGATCCTGCTGCTCGCCGACGGGCCGACCATCGCCGCCGCGCAGGCCCTCACCGAGACGTTGTGGAGGCTGGAGGCATTTGCCACCGGTGACGAACCAGTCGACGAACAGACCTGGCGGGCCGGGTTCGTCGACTACCGCCGTGCCCGGGCGCAGTTCTACCAGGTGGCCCGGCTCGACATGGGGGTGCGGGCAGTGCAGATCCCGATGAACGCGATCGCCTCCCGCGACGCCCGCCCACCGGGATCGCTCGCCGCCACCGGCACCGACTGACCGCTTGGAACTGCCGCTCAGCAGCGCAGGTCGAGCCAGACGAGCCGGTGGTCCGAGGTCGGGAACCCGCCGGGCAGCGCCGGGTCGTAATCGCCGACCAGCCGGAACAGTGGATCGTCCGGCGTCGGCCAGAAAACCCCGCTGCCCGCCGTCTGCAGGCGGCGGCTCGGCAGCAGGTAGTCGACCCGAAGGTTGCCCGGCGTACCGTCGGCGAAGTCGGCGGTGTCGTAGCGGGAGTCGCCCTCGTGGGTCAGGTTCGCCCCGCCCTGGCGCTGGCTGGCAGCCGGCCCACCCGCACTCGTCGGCGGCCGTCGGTCGTCGACCAGTGGATGCCCGGTGACCTGTCGAGCCGCTCCCGGGATGCCGTCGCCGTCGTACGGGTCGGAGTTGAGGTCACCGGCGATGACGAACCGGGCACCGGGGCGCAGCCCGCCGCGTCGGCCCCGGTCGTCGTAGATGTAACCGGACCGGGCCGGGACGACGTAGTCGGCCCAGAACCGGATCTCGTCGTGGTTACGCCGGCCGTTGCGGTCCTCCGGGCCGTCGAAGACCGGCGGCGTGGGGTGGCTGGCCAGCAGATGCACGGTCTGCCGGCCGATCCGTACCGGTACGTCCCAGTGGCTCTTCGACGGCAGCCGCACGTCCGCGAGGACCTCGGGGGAGTACCAGTCGGCGGGCTCCGGGGTGTCCGGGTCGTCCGGCAGCAGCGCTCCCGGCATGTCGCGCCAGCGGAACGTCTGGAAGGTGCGCAGCGACCGCCGGTCGATCGGGTGACGCGAGTAGACCGCCATGCCGTACTGGCCGGGGAACAGTCCGAAGCCGTACGCGTCGTCCGGGCCGCCGACCGTACCGTCGCGGTTGAGGTCGTGCCCGGACGGCACGCCGGTGTTCGACGGGGCGCTGAACCGGTACGGGTAGTGAATTGGCCTGGCCCCGCCCTGGCCGCGGGACAGGTAGTTGCGCTGGAACAGCTCGACGGCCCGCCCCTCGCCGTCGTGGTCGAACTCGTTGATCAGCAGCACGTCGGGGCGGACCCGCTGGATGATCTCGGCGACGTTGGCGGCCTGCGTATCACCCAGAGTGGACAAATCGGCCACCAGTCCGCCGTCGACGCCCCGGTTGAGTGAGGCGTTGAAGGTGGCGAACCGGACGCCGCCGTGCCCACCGGCCGGTGTACCGCCTGCCGTCGCCGTCCCGGGCGCCAGCCCTGCCGCCAGACCGGTGGCGATCATCGCCATCAGAGCGGTCACCGTTCGTGTCCGTACTCGCTGTGTCACCGTGCCACCCTCCGGTCGTGTGGTGACCAGTTAACCGGATCTATGTGACGGTTCGGCGAATGATCTCCGAACGTCCGGGCGTCGGCCGTCCGGCCGTACCGCGATGGTCAACTACCGCGCTACCCTGAGAGCGCGGTCGTCGATGCCCGCCGGTCCACCATCGCGGTTCCACCCACCAGTACGATGTCTCGCGGAGCGCCGAGCGCTGGTGGGCACTTCCGTTCGGACATCAGACAGGGCCGGCCGGTCGGCCGGTTCAGGGGAGAGACTAGCCTCATGGGCGTGACACGCCGCGCAAAGATCGTTTGTACGCTTGGCCCCGCGACCGCGTCCCCGGAGCGTATCCGTGGGCTCGTCGAAGCGGGCATGGACGTGGCCCGGCTGAACTTCAGCCACGGCAGCCACGAGGACCACCAGCAGGTGTACCAGCTGGTCCGGGAGGCGGCCCAGGTCGCCGGCCGGGCGGTCGCCGTGCTGGCCGACCTGCAGGGCCCCAAGATCCGCCTCGGCCGGTTCGCCGACGGGCCGCATGAGTGGCGCACCGGCGACTCGGTCGTCATCACCAGCGACGACATAATCGGCAGCCGGGAGCGGGTCTCCTGCACCTACCGCAGGCTGCCCCAGGAGGTTCGCCCCGGGGACCGGCTGCTGATCGACGACGGCAAGGTGGCCGTCGAGGTCAGCGCGGTGGACGGCAACGACATCCGGGTGCTGGTCGTCGAGGGCGGGCCGGTCTCCAACAACAAGGGCATCTCGCTGCCGAACGTCGCGGTCAGCGTGCCGGCCCTGTCGGACAAGGACACCGACGACCTGCGGTTCGCGCTCGGCCTGGGCGCCGACTTCATCGCCCTGTCATTCGTCCGGTCGCCCGAGGACATCAAGCTGGTCCACGCGATCATGGACGAGGAGGGGGTTCGCCGACCCGTCCTGGCCAAGGTCGAGAAGCCGGAGGCGGTCACCCACCTGGAGGCGATCGTCGACGCCTTCGACGGGGTGATGGTGGCCCGGGGTGACCTCGGCGTCGAGTTGCCGCTCGACGAGGTGCCGCTGGTGCAGAAGCGCGCGGTGCAGCTGTGCCGGGAGAACGCCAAGCCGGTCATCGTCGCCACCCAGATGCTCGACTCGATGATCGAGAATGCGCGGCCGACCCGCGCGGAAGCCTCCGACGTCGCCAACGCGGTGCTCGACGGCACCGACGCGGTGATGCTCTCCGGCGAGACCAGCGTCGGCAAGTACCCGGTGCTCACGGTCAGCACCATGGCCAAGATCGTCACGACGACCGAGCACGGCTCGATCTCGGTGCCCCGGCTGCAGCACGACCCCCGTACCCACGGCGGTGCGCTCACCTCGGCCGCGTCGCAGATCGCCCGAGCGATCGGCGCCAAGGCGATGGTCGCCTTCACCCAGACGGGTGACACCGTGCGTCGGCTCTCCCGGCTGCAGTGCGAGCTGCCGCTGCTGGCTTTCACCCCGGTCGCCGAGGTGCGCGACCAGCTTGCCCTCTCCTGGGGGGTGGAGACCTTCCTGATGCCGTTCGTGCAGCACACCGACGACATGTTCCGCCAGGTCGACCAGGCACTGCTCGGCCTCGGGCGGGCCAATCCCGGCGAGTACGTGGTGATCGTCGCCGGCAGCCCGGTCGGCACCCCTGGCTCCACCAACACGCTGCGGGTGCACCAGCTTGGTAGCCTCGTCGACGCCGCGGCGGCCCGGGCGTTGCAGTGACCGGTGATCCGGTCGGCGGGCAGGCCGCCGTCGACCAGTTGCTCGAGGTGCTCGACCTGACCCGGACCGGGCCGTCAGCGTTCCGTGGGACGAGCCCCAAGGTTGGGCCGCAGCGAATCTTCGGCGGCCAGGTCGCTGGTCAGGCGCTGGTAGCCGCCGGGCGAACCGTCGACCCGCAGCGGCTGGTGCACTCGCTGCACGGCTACTTCGTCCGTCCCGGCGACGGTGCCGAGCCAATCGACTACGAGGTGGAGAACATCCGCGACGGCCGGTCCTTCTCGGTCCGCCGCTCGGTGGCGTACCAGCACGGCAAACCGATTTTCTTCATGTCGGCGTCCTTTCACCGGCCCGAGGACGGGCTGGACCACCAGGCGCCGCAGCCACCGGACGTCCCGCCGCCGGAGGCGGTGCCGACCATGGTGGAGCGGCTGGCTCGCTATCCGGAGCGGCTCGGTGTCTGGGCGGTGATCCCCCGGCCGATGGACGTGCGGTACGTCGGCGAACCGGGTCTGGTCGCCCCCGGGGACCGGCCGGCCGACCCGTACCAGCGGGTCTGGATCCGCGCCGCCGGCAAGCTGCCCGACGATCCGCTGTTGCACGCCTGCGTACTCACCTACGCCTCCGACCTGACCCTGCTCGACTCGGTGCTGTCCGTGCACGGCGAGGTCTGGGGTCCGGGCGGGGTGATCGGGGCCAGCCTGGACCACGCCTTGTGGTTCCACCGGCCGTTCCGGGCCGACGAATGGTTCCTCTATGACTGCTGGAGTCCGTCGGCCGCCGGCGGGCGCGGGCTGGCCACCGGTCGGATGTTCACCCGCGACGGCCGGCACATCGCCAGCGCTGTGCAGGAAGGACTGGTCCGGCGGGTCGGCGGGTGACCGGGCCGCCTGCCTGACCGGCGCTCGGACGGCGGTGACCAGGGTAGATGACTGACGACGCGGTCGGCCGGTCTGATAATGGAAACAGTGCCGTAACCTGAGAGGTATGCGTCTCTCTGCCCGGGTCGACTACGCGCTGCGGGCCGCCGTCGAGCTGGCGGTCGCGGCTGCGGCGTCGGCGCGGGTCGTGCTGACCGCCGAGCAGGTCGCCCGGGCCCAGGGCATCCCGCCGAAGTTCCTCGAGGGAATTCTGCTGCAGTTGCGCCGGGCCGGTGTGGTGCAGGCCCAGCGCGGCCCGGACGGCGGCTACTGGCTGGCTCGCCCCGCCGAGCAGATCAGCCTCGCGGAGCTCATCCGGGTCATCGACGGCCCGCTCGCCCACGTGCGGGGGCACCGGCCGGAGGAGCTCGGCTACCAGGGTGCGGCGGTCGCGCTGCAGGACGTCTGGATCGCGTTGCGGGCCAGCGAGCGGGAGATCCTCGAGTCGGTCACCGTCGCCGACGTCGCCACCGGCAAACTTCCTGAGCGGATCCGGGATCTCGCGGCCAACCCGCGCGCCTGGACCTGACCGCCGCACGGCCGTCCGTGATCTGCTCCCGGCCCGACATCCGGCCCCTCCGGCCGCGGCCGGCTTCGTCGGCGTGCTTGACAACAGCACCGGCCCCCGCATTCGAAGCCGATAGGTTCGATCTCTCAAGTAGGTGTGCTGTGCGAAAGCTGCCGGTATTCGCCCTCGTCGGACTGCTCGCCGGAGTCGGATGGGCCGGGATCCTGCTGGCCCTCGGGGGGTACCTGCTGATCCGATTCGCCCGGCCGATCCCGTCCCGGCGGGTCAGCCGGCCCTTGCGCAGCCGGTTCCTCACCCCGCTCGGGCTGACCGCCGGCTTCCTGATCGGGCTCGGCGGCCAGGGTTTCGTCCTACCCGTCGTCGCGGCGTTGCTGGTCGGCGAGCAGCCCGGTGGCGGTGTCCGCGATCAGCTCCCAGGCGGCGGCGACGTGCCGTCGCTCGGTACGCGGCGCGCCGACCGCCAGTCGCAAGGTGAACCGGCCCGCCACCCGGGTGTGGGTCAGCAGCACCGAGCCGCTGGCGTTCACCCCGGCCAGCAGGGCGGAGTTGACCTCGTCGGACTGGCCGCGCAACCGGAAACAGACCAGTGAGAACGGCCCCGGCGTGACGATCTCGAACCGGTCGTCGGCGCGTACCTGGTCGGCGAACCAGGCCGCGTGCGCCACCGCCGAACGGATGTGCGCCCGCAGCCCCTGTGCGCCGTACCAGCGCAGCACGAACCACAGCTTCACCGCCCGGAAGCGACGACCGAGCGGTACCTGCCAGTCCCGGTAGTCGATCACCGCGCCCGCGTCGCTGAGCGCGTTGCGCAGGTACTCCGGCATCACCGTCAACGCCTCGACCAGCTCGGCCCGGTCCGCCACCCAGAACGCGTCGCAGTCGAACCCGGTCAGCAGCCACTTGTGCGGGTCGAAGCAGTACGAGTCGGCCCGCTCCAGCCCGGCGTGCGTCCAGCGCAGCTCCGGGCAGACCGCCGCCGCGCCGGCGTACGCGGCGTCCACGTGCAGCCACACCCCGTACTCGGTGCAGATCGCGCCGATCTCTTCGACCGGGTCGATAGCGGTGGTCGAGGTGGTGCCGACGGTGGCGACCACGATCGCCGGTCGCCGCCCGGCGGCCAGGTCGGCATCGAGGGCGCGGCGCAACGCGTCCGGCCGCATCGCCAGCGTCACCGGATCGACGTCGATCAGCCGTACGCCCTGATCGCCGACCCCGGCGATCCGGGCCGCCTTCTCGATCGACGAATGGCCCTCGGTCGAGGTGTAGACGGCGTAGCCGGCAGCGGTGCCCGCCGTGCGCCAGGTGCCGCCGCTGGCCCGGTGCAGCGCCACCAGGGTGGCCACCAGCGTGGCCGACGACGCCGAGTCCTGGATGACGCCACCACCGGTGGAGCCCGACCGGAACCGTTGCGGCAGCTCGAGTAGCTGGGCCAGCCAGTCGAGCATCACGGTCTCCACCTCGGTGCAGGCCGGACTGGTGGCCCAGAGCATGCCCTGGACGCCGAGCCCGGCACTGACCAGGTCACCGAGCACGCTCGGCGCCGAGGTGTTGGCCGGGAAGTAGCCGAAGAAACCGGGGTGCTGCCAGTGGGTGAGCCCACCGACGACCACCCGGTCCAGGTCGGTGAGGATCCGGTCGAACGGCTCGCCGTGCTCCGGCGGCGTCACCGGCAGCGCCCGGGCCACCGTACCGGGCGGATCCGACGGCCGTACCGGATGTTTCTCCAGGGTCTGCCAGTAGTCGGCGATCCAGTCGACCACCGCGTGCCCGGCCCGGCGGAACTCGTCCGCCGACATGTGCCCGCCGGCCGTGGTGTCTGCGCCGGGTGTGATGCCCCGCGCGGATGCGTCGCCTGCCATGCAGTCGAGTTGATCAGGAATCGGAACGGTGGGCAAGTGCCACCATCGTCTCCGGCCCGGTGCCTGCGACGGCGGCATCTCCGGCCTCGGCGCCCGGCAGCGCGGCGGCGGGGCCGGTGCTGGCCCGGACGGTCAACCGTGGGTCGAGCAGCGTGGCGGCCGGCACCGCGTCGCCCCGGACCTTGCGCATCAGCAGGCTGACCGCCTGCCGGCCGACCTCCTCGGCCGGAATCAGCACCGAGGTCAGTGCCGGACCGGACCGCTCGGCGACCTCGTCCGGGCAGATCGCCACCACCGAGATGTCGTCGGGGACCCGTCGACCCAGGGTCGGCAACGCGGCCAGGACGTGCCCGACCGCCGCCTCGTTGTGCACCACCAGCGCGGTGAGCCCCGGGTGCCGGTGCAGCAGCCCGGCCAGTTCGCGGCGCACCGCGTCGTAGTTCTCCTCGCACGGCTGGGCGACCGCCGTGACGCCGCAGCGGGTCGCCGTCTCGGTGAAGCCGGCCCTGGTCCGGTGGGCGAAGCCGGTCTCCCGTTCGTAGACCACCGCAGGGGCTCCGAGCAGGGCGAGCTGCCGGTGGCCGAGCGTGACGAGATGTTCGACGCAGGCCTCGCCGGCCCGATAAAAGTCCAGGTCGACGCAGGTCAGACCGGCGGACTCGGCCGGGAAACCGATCAGCACGCTGGGCCGTTCGAGTTCACGCAGCAGTGGCACGCGTGGGTCGTGCATCTCCACGTCCATGACCACGATGCCGTCGACCATGGCGCTGACCGCGATCCGGCGCAGCCCGGCCGGGCCTTCGTCGGCGGTGACCAGCAGTACGTCGTGGTCGAACTGCCGGGCGGTGGTGACCACGCTGGTGGCGAACTGCATCAGCACCGGCAGATGCATCCCGGAGCGCAGCGGCAGCACCAGCGCGATCACGTTCGCCCGGCGGCTGGCCAGCGCTCGGGCGCCGGCGTGCGGGTGGTAGCCGAGGGCGTGGATGCTGGCCAGTACGCGTTCCCGGGTGGTCGCCGAGATCGCCCGCTTGCCGCTGAGCACATAGGACACCGTGCTGACCGCGACGCCGGCGTGCCGGGCCACGTCGGCGATCGTCACCATGTCGGCCCGCTTGCCGGCCCGGTCCCGCGCCGGGTCCGGCCCGGCGGGGTCCGGCCCGGCGCCGGTCGGCTGTGACGGAGTTGACACTAGGCTCCTCCATCCAGGTCCCTGGCCGGACCGCCAGTGGCGGTCCCGGCGAAATTCAGGTAGCTCACCGTAGCGCCTGCCGTACTGAAGAGCAGATACAGGTCTCGAATTCCGGACAGTCCGTGCAGCTCCGTCCGTACCTCGGCCCAGTCGTCGCGGCCGCTGGTCGCCGGTACCGGAAGCGTACCGGCAACCGGGCCGGCCAGCGGATCGTCCAGCCGCAGGGTGACCGTCGACCCGTCCGCCGCCCGGCCGGCGGCGCCGGGGTCCGCTCCGGCCCCCTCCCGGGGCGGCCGGTGCGCGACGCGGGCGGTGACCGCGGTGGGCCCGGAGTCGAAGTCGACGTCGGTGAACGCAATCCAACCGCCGTCCTCCGCCGCGCCCACCGCGTCCCGCCCCTCGGGATGGTCGGCCGGTGCCGTGCCGGCGTAGTCGTCGTTGTCAGCGGCCCACAACGGTCCGGCCAGCGGATCGCGGGGCCCGATCCGTTCACCCCGTACGGTCAGGGTGGTGGTCGCCACCAGGTCGGCGCTGGACCGGCCGACCGACACGGTGTGCCGGGCGCTCTCCACCACTGGTCGGTCCCGGGTGACGTCCCAGGTCGCCAGGTCGGCGGCGGCGAGGCGGAACCGGAGCGTGGTCCGCGCCCCCGCCGCGAGGCTGATCTTGCGGAAGGCACGCAGCTGGCGCAGCGGCTGCTTGACCCGGGAGTGCCGCTGGCGGGTGTATAGCTGCACCACCTCGGTCCCGGCCCGCGCCCCGCTGTTGCACACCGTGACGCTGACCTCGACCGTGCCGTCGGCACCTACCTCGGTGGCCGACAACCGCAGGCCGCGGTAGTCGAAGGAGGTGTAGCTCAGACCGTGGCCGAACGGGTACAGCGGTTCCCCCCGGAAGTAGAGGTAGGTCGCATCCGAGGCGATCACGTCGTAGTCGAACAGGTCGGGCAGGTCTGCGGTACGTCGGTACCAGGTCTGGGTGAGCCGGCCGCCCGGATCCGCGTCCCCGCAGAGCACCTCGGCCAGCCCGGTGCCGTACTCCTGGCCGCCGTGCGCGGACCAGATGATCGCCGGGACGTGCCGGTCGGCCCACTCCACCGCGTACGGGTAGCTGCTGGCCAGCACCAGCACGGTACGCGGATTCGCGGCCCGGACCGCCCGCAGCAGCGCCGCCTGGGCACCGGGTAGCGCCAGGTCGACCCGGTCCTCGGTCTCCCGCCCGCACACCATCGGATGGTTGCCGAGCACCACCACTGCCACGTCGGCGTCGTGGGCCAGTGCTGCCGCCTCCCGGGCGCCATCGGTGACCAGCTCGACGGTGAACCTGGTGGCGGTGTCGACGCTGGCGGCCTCGGCCCGCAGCAGCCCGTCCGGGCCGACCGTGACGTAGCGGTCCCGGGCCAGGTGGTGCAGTGCCATGCGGCCGTCGGCGGCGCGGACCAGCCGGAAGGTCTCGTTGACCACCCACCCGCCCGGTCCGGACCGGTCGTTGACCAGCACCCCGTCGTCGCCGGCGGCCAGGTAGCGGCCGTTGGCGACGCTGCGCAACGCGACCACCCCGTCGCCCCAGTCGAACACGTCGAAGCAGCACTGCGGCGCCGCCTCCGGCGCGACCGCGCGCAGCGGTCCGCGCGCCGTGCTGTCGGCCCGCAGCGGTCCACCGGCGGCCGCGCCGCTGGCCTGCAGGTAGGTAGCCGAAGTGCCGAGTCGCAACGCGATCCGGTCCACGCCCTCGTGGTGGGTCACGGTTGCCATCGGCAGCCGCGCGGTCAGCCCGGCGCAGGCGGTGACCGCATACGGCATCGATCCGGCGTACCAGTCGGTGTGGAGGGTGTCGGCGAGCGGGCCGACCACCGCGACCCGCCGGATCCGGTCCGGGTCCAACGGCAGCACCGGGTCGGATCCGGACTCTGTCGGTACGTTGCGCAGCAGGACCACCGACTCGCGTACCGCGATCCGGGCCAGGTCCTGGTGGGCCGGGCAGTTGATCACATCGGTGCCGGTCGTCGCGAACGGGTTGCGTTCGGGTGGATCCAGCTCACCGAGCCGGATCCGGACGGAGAGGATCCGGCGGACCGCGCGGTCGATGTCCGGTTCGGCGAGCAGCCCGCGCGCCACCGCCTCGGTGATCCGCGCGACGGTCGGCAGCGAGTCGGTGTCGTCCTCGGTGAAGCTGTCGATCCCGGCACGCAGCGCCGCCGCGTAGCCGGTGACGTGGTCCGGGTGGTAGCCCTGGGCGCCGGCGATGTTCGTGGCCGCTCCCGCGTCGCCGACGACCAGGACGTCGTCGTCGGTCCACCGGCGCAGCTGCTCGTCGATCAGCGGGCTCAGGTGTGCCGGCCGGCCGTTGACCAGGTTGTACGCGGCCATCACCGCGACCGCGGCACCGGCGGCGATCGGGGCGCGGAACGCCGGTAGTTCGTACTCGTGCAGCACCCGGGGCGGCAGGTTGCTGCTGGTGGTGGCCCGGTCGGTCTCGTTGTTGTAACCGAGGAAGTGTTTCAGGGTCGGCGCGGTACGCAGGTAGTAGGGATGGTCGCCACGCAGTCCGCTGGCGTACCCGGTGGCCAGCACCCCGGTCAGCCACGGGTCCTCGGCGTAGCCCTCCTCGTTGCGGCCCCACCGTGGATCCCGCAGCGGGTTGACCACCGGCGCCCACACGTTCAGTCCGACGCCGACGGGGTCTTTGTGGTGGAACGCGCGTACCTCGTCGCCGACCGCTTCGCCGATCCGCCGCAGCAGGTCGGGGTCCCAGCTGGAACCCAGCCCGAGTGCCTGTGGGAAGACGGTCGCCGGGCCGAGCCACGCCACCCCGTGCAGCGCCTCGGTCCCGGTGCGGAAGCCGGGCAGGCCGAGTCGGGGCACCGGGGGCTGATGCTGGTGCAGCAGGGCGATCTTCTCGTCGAGGGTGAGCCGGCGGAGCAGGTCGGTGACCCGGGCGGCCACGGGTTGGTCGGGGTCGCGGAACGTGCTGTCGCTCATAACGTGGATCGCCTTCCGGGATCGGCAAGGGCACCCGTGTGGGTCGCTGCGGCGGTGCGGGCACCGCCGCGGTCACCGGATCACGGGCAGGCGTCGGTACGCGGTGGAGGTTGGCCGCCAGCCCGGGAAGCGCTGGCTCGAAGCGCTTCGATGACCGTCCCAAAAACGCTCCACTGTCGACACGATTTCAGCCGTGTTAACCGTGGAGCCCTTTGAGGTTGACATCCATCAGTACGGACGGTCAAGGGGCTGCCCGGCACAAAATTGATGTCAGCCGCCGCCGACCCGGGTCGCCGCAGTGGGCCGTTGGTCAGCCGGGCGGCGGCCGCCGGTGCGGTCAGTCGGTCGGGCGGGCCGGCATACGGCCGTTGTCGATCGCGGCGATCGCCCGGGCCGCGCCGCCGATCGCCGCCGCGCCGCCGGCCAGATCGGAGGCTGCCAGCTCGGTGCCACCGGCCGCCGGAGCCACCGTACGGTCGGCGAGCTGCTGCCGGGCCGCCGGCAGCAGCCACTGGGCGAGCGGGACGTAGTAGCCGCCGAGCAGCACCACTTCGGGGTTGATCAGGTTGGCCAGGATGGACACCCCGGTGCCGAGGTTGCGGCCGACCTCGTCGAGCGCGTTGAGCGCCGCCGGATCCCCGGCGCGGGCCGCCGCCCGTACCCGGTCGATCTCCGGCGCGAAGTCGGCGACCGGCCCGTCGACCTCGGCGTCCGGCAGCACCCGGCGGATCAGCGCCGGGACGGCGGCCAACGCCTCCAGACAGCCGTTCGCCCCGCAGCGGCACGGCGGACCCTGCGGATCCAGTTGGATGTGACCGACCTCGCCGGTGAACCCCCGCGCGCCGTGCAGCAGCCGTCCGTCCACCACCAGCCCCGCGCCGATGCCGGCACCGCCGGTCAGGTGCACCAGGTTCGCGGTGCCGGCGTACGGCCCGTGCCGGTGCTCGGCGAGCGCGGCCAGTTGGGCGTCGTTGTCCACCACCACCTCGTACGCCGGCCCGCGCAGCGCGCGAACCAGATCGGCGTGCAGGTCGACGTCGCGCCAGCCCAGCTCGGGGGAGAGGCTGACCCGGCCCTGCTGGTCGACCAGGCCGGGTACCCCGACGGTGAGCCCAAGGACCTGCCGCCCCTGCCGGGTCACCCGGTTCACCGCCCGGCCGGCCAGTGCGGCCACCGTGCTGGCTGCCTTGCCCGGGGTGGCGGCCAGCCCGGTGAAGGCGCGTCGCCAGGACAGCAGCTCACCGCCGGCCAGGTCGAGCGCGACCGCGGTCAGGTGGTCGGCGCTGATCTCGATGCCGATCGCGGCGTACGCGTCGCCATCGACGACGAGCATGGTGGCCGGGCGTCCGATGCGGTGTTCGGTGAGGCCGATCTCCCGGACCAGGCGGCGGTCGATCAGATCGGCGACCAGGCTGGAGACGGTGGCCTTGTTGAGCCCGGTGGCACCGGCGATGTCCGCCCGGGAGCAGGGCGCGTTGGTTCGGACGTAGCGCAGCACGACCGCGAGGTTGGTGGCGCGTACGTCGGTCAGGTCCGCTGGCTGCGGGCCGCTCCGCATGGTGATCACGTTACGCCCCGGGTCCCGGCCGGGTGGCTCGGGCCGGATGCCCGGCGGGCCGGCGTGTCGCGGCGGTCACCGCGGGGTTGGCCGCCACCGGCGGTTCGCGTCATGTCGGCCTCCCTTGTGGCGCCTGTCACCGTCGGCTACTTTGTTTAGTCAGCAGACGAACTAACTCTAGCGTGCAAACCGTACCCCCACACCCCCATCTCGAGCTGGTTCGTCCCATCGTCGCCGGGATGCCTGGCTCGCCGATACGAAGGGAGCGCGCCGTGGATCGATCCCTCGCGGGCGCGGCCACCAATCGACGTCGATTCCTGGGCCTGGTCGGCCTGGGTGCCACCGCGATGGCCGGTGGCGGCTTTCTCTCCGGCTGCAGCCGGCCGGCCGGCACCCAGGGCACGGCGACCGACGTCGACGCGGTCAGCGCGGTTCTGCCCAGGTACCAGCCGGTCGAGCTGCTCACCCCGGACATCGCCGGGGTACGCCCGATCGCCGACGGCTACCTGACGTATCCGACCGACCTGGTCCGGGCGGTCACCGAGACGCCCGGCAGCAGCGGTGAACCGCTCACCGCGATGACTCCCTGGTGGGGGCCAACCCCGCCCGGCATCGACCGCAACGCCTACCTGCAGGCGGTCAACGAGCGGCTCGGCGTGCCGATCGACTTCAGCGTCCAGGACGGCAACACCTACGCCGACAAGCTGAGCGCCATTCTCGGTGCCCGCGACGTGCCGGACCTGCTCTGCGCCCCGAACTGGGAGATCGACAAGATTCCGCGGTTCTCCGACGCGGTCTCGGCGCTGTTCGAGGACCTGACCGACCACCTGGCCGGTGACGCCGCGCTGGCCTACCCCCACCTGGCCAGCTTCCCGACCGGGGCCTGGCAGTACGCGGTCTGGGGCGGTCGGCTGGCCGCCGTCCCGTGGCCGACCGACGGCCCGTTCCCGTACGCGCTGTTCTACCGCAGGGACCTCACCGACGCCGCCGGCGTGCAGGCCCCAAAGAACATTGAGGAGCTGCACGAGTTCGGCAAGGCGATGACCGATCCGGCCAACGGCGTCTGGGCCTTCGGCTCGATCTTCAACATGGTGCAGATGTTCTACGGTGTGCCCGGCTCGCAGGGCGGCTGGCGGCGCACCGACGGCGGCGGCCTGGAATTCAAGTACGAGACCGAGGAGTACCGCGAGGCCCTGGAGTTCACCACCAGACTGTTCGCCGAAGGGCTGGTGCACCCGGACATCGTGGAGAGCAGCGGCGCCGCCGACGCCAAGCAGCTGTTCAACAGCGGCAAGATGGTCTGCTACGAGGACGGCGTCGGCGCCTGGCGCGGCATGTACTCGGAGCAGCGACAGATCACCCCGACGTTCGACATGCGGCCGGTGCCGATCTTCTCCGCCGACGGGCAGAGCGCCCCGGTCGCCTGGGGCGGGGAGACGCCGATCTTCTACACCTTCATCAAGAAAGGGCTGGGCAAGGAGCGCGTCGAGGAGATCCTGCGGGTGCTCAACTGGTGCGCCGCGCCGTTCGGTACCGAGGAGTACCACCTGCGCCAGTACGGGGTCGCCGACCAGCACCACACGGTCAGCGCCGACGGCAGTCCGGAGTTGACCGAGCTGGGCCGGCAGGAGATCGCCGACCAGTACACCTTCATTGTCGGGCGTTACCCGACCATCGTGCAGACCGCCGACGTCCCCGGCTTCGTCGAGGCCCTGCTGGACTACTCCAACGAGACGGTGAAGTACCTGGAGCCGAACCCGTGGGCCGGGATCAAGTTCGAGCTGCCGGCCAACCTGTCGCGGGTGCTGCAGCCGACCGAGGACAAGATCCTCGACGTGCTGCGTGGTCGCCGACCGACCAGCGACCTGGACCAGATCATCGACGAGTGGCGCAGCGGCGGCGGTGACGAGGGCCGCGACTTCTTCCGCAAGGCGCTCGAAGACAACGATCGATGACCTCGGTCGAAACGTCCGTGACCGCCGGATCCGGCGACGGCCGGAGCCGGCGGTCGCCGGACCAGCCCACCCCGGACGGCAACCGCCGGTCACGCCGTACCCCGGATGGTCGGCGCACCCGCCGACGGACCGTGCCGCTGCGGGCCCGGCTGCGCCGCGACTGGCCGCTGCTGGTGATGGCCGCGCCGGCCGCGCTGCTGCTGCTGGTCTTCCACTACCTGCCCACCCTGGGCAACGTGATCGCCTTCCAGGACTACAACCCCTGGGTCGGCGACAACGCGTTCGAGGCGTTCGTCTACAGCGAGTGGATCGGGTTCGGCAACTTCGAGACCCTGTTCCGTGACCCGGCGTTCTGGGACGCGGTGATCAACACCCTGACCATCACCGCGTTCCAGCTGGTCTTCTTCTTCCCGCTGCCGATCCTGCTGGCGATCCTGCTGCACAGCATCCTGTCGACCCGGGTGCGTGGGTTCATTCAGAGCGTCGTCTATTTGCCGCACTTCTTCAGCTGGGTGCTGGTGGTCACCTTCTTCATGCAGATGCTCGGTGGGGCCGGCCTGGTCGCCCAGCGGATGCGCGACGCCGGGCTCAACCCGCTCAACGTGATGGGCAACCCGGACACGTTCATCGTGCTGGTCACCGCGGAGGCCGTGTGGAAGGACGTCGGCTGGGGGGCGATCATCTTCCTGGCCGCGCTCAGTGCCATCGACCAGAATCTTTACGAGGCGGCGGCGGCCGACGGTGCCGGGCGCTGGCGACGGCTGTGGCACATCACCCTGCCCGGGCTACGTCCGGTCGTCATCCTGCTGCTGATCCTGCGGCTCGGTGACGCGCTCACCGTCGGGTTCGAGCAGTTCATCCTGCAGCGTGAGGCGGTCGGCCGGCAGGCCGCCGAAGTGCTCGACACCTACGTCTACTACCAGGCGATCATCCCGCAGCAGTGGGGGATGGGTGCCGCCGCCGGCCTGTTCAAGGGCGTCATCGGGCTGGTGCTGATCATCGCCGCGAACAAGTTCGCCCACCGCCTCGGCGAGCAGGGAGTGTATTCCAGGTGAGCATCGCACGTACGCTGGCCGCCGGGCGCCGACCCAGGCTCGACCCGGTGAACCAGCCGCCCCGACGGCGGCGCCCCGGCGTCGGCCGGCCGGTCTGGGAGGAGCCGCCGAGCCCGGTCGGCCAGGGCGTCAAAGGGCTCGTCCTCGCCACGATGGTGCTGGCCGTGATCTTCCCGATGTGGTCGGTCCTGGTGACCAGCCTCGCGTCGCGGGAGACCATCAACGCCACCGGCGGCATGGTGGTGATCCCCCGGGAGATCGACCTGTCGGCGTACGTGAACATCCTTTCCGGCGGTCAGATCAGCCGGGCGGTGTGGGTCAGCACCCTGGTCACCGTCGTCGGCACGACGTTCAGCCTGGTGCTGACGGTGCTGGCGGCGTACGGGCTGTCCCGCAAGGACTCGGTCGCGCACCGTCCGTTGCTGTTCCTGTTCCTGCTCACCTTCCTGATCTATCCCGGCATGGTGCCGAGCTATCTGGTGGTGACCGGGCTGGGCCTGAAGAACAACCTGTGGGCGCTGATCCTGCCCACCGCGATCAGCGTGTTCAACCTGGTGGTGATCCGGGCGTTCTTCATGAACGTGCCGGCCGAGCTGATCGACGCGGCACGCATCGACGGTGCCGGGGAGTTCCGGATCTTGTGGCGGATCATGTTGCCGCTGTCCCGGGCGGTGATCGCCGTCGTCGGGCTGTTCTACGCCGTCGGCTACTGGAACGCGTACTTCAACGCGGTGCTCTACATTGACGACAACGACAAGTGGCCGATCCAGCGGGTGCTGCAGAGCTACATCCTGGCCGGCCAGTCGCCGTCGGTCACCGGCGCGCCGGTGAACATCCCCGGGGTCACCGCGTACCCGCCGACCCTGGCGGTCAAGATGGCCGTGGTGGTGATCACCGTACTGCCGGCGGTGGTGATCTTCCCGTTCGTACAGCGGCACTTCACCAAGGGCGTCATCACCGGCGCGATCAAGGGTTGACCGGCCGGCACCGCTGGTCAGAGCGGTACGCCGTCGAGCAGCACCGTGGCCGGCGGCTCGGTGCCGGTCACCGCGACGACCTCGACCCGGCGGACCGGCAGCGGCCCGTCGAGGTTGACCCGCAACGTGTCGCCGTCGCGTACCGCCCGGACCGTGGTGTCGCCGTCGACGTCGCAGACGACCGTCTCGGCGCTGACGCCGCCCCAACTGACCAGGGTCACGTCGGCGAACGGACCGTCGCCGACGGTGTCTCCCGGTCCGGTCGTCGGGATCAGCGCGCCGTGCCGGACGAACAACGGGATCCGCTCCAGCGGAGTCTCGACCGGCAGGTGGCGTCCGCCGGGTTGGGTCCGCCCGGTCCAGTGGTCGACCCAGTCACCGGCCGGCAGGTAGACGTGCCGCCGCCCGTCCGGATTGATCATCGGCGCGACCAGCAGGTCGGAGCCGAGCCGGTACTCCAGTTCGGCACCCCACGCGGCCGGGTCGTCCGGCGAGTCGACCAGCAGCGCCCGCATCATCGGGGCACCGGTGCGGGCGGCCGTGACCGCCGCCGAGTAGAGGTAGGGCATCAACCGGTAGCGCAGCCGGATCGCCTCGACCGCGTCCCGCGCGGCGTCGTCGGGGAAGTCCCACGGCAGCCGGCTGGTGGTGCCGTGGAAGCGCACCAGCGGCGAGAACGCCCCGAACTGCGCCCACCGCACGTACAGGTCGGGGGTCGGGGTGCCGTGGAAGCCGCCGGCGTCGTGACTCCAGAACGGTACGCCGGACAGGCCGTGCGACAGCCCGCCGCGCAACGTGCTGGCCATCCCCGGGTACGTGGCGTTGACGTCGCCGCTCCACTGGGCCGGATGCCGCTGCCCGCCGAGGAACGACGACCGGGCCCACACCATGCCGTGCCCGGCGACCTCCTGGGTGACCGCCGCGACCGCGTCGTTGAACAGCAGCGTGTAAACGTTGTGTAGCTCGACGCCGGTCATCCCGTTGTGCGCCACCGCGTCGGCCGGCACCCCTTCGGCGAAGTCGGTCTTGAACACCATCGCGCCCTGCCGCAGCAGGTCGCGTAGCAGGCCGGTGAACCACTCGGTGGCCGCCGGGTTGGTAAAGTCGACGATCCCGCAGACCGGGTAGGATCCGTGCCAGACGTCGGCGATGTAGGTGGAGCCGTCCGGGCGGCGCAGGAAGTAGCCAGCCGCGTCGGCCTGCCCGAAGACCGGGCTGCCGGTCATGATGTACGGGTTCATCCAGAGGCTCACCTTGAACCCCTGCTCGGCGAGGGTGGCCAGCATGCCGGCCGGGTCGGGGAAGTTGGTGACGTCCCAGGCCAGGTCGGACCAGGCGCCGTCGGCCTGCCAGTAGCAGTCCAGGTGCAGCACGTCGCACGGGATGCGGTCGGCTCGGATCCGTCGGGCCCGCTCCAGGACCTTCTCCTGGCTGTCCACGAAAAAGCCGGACGAGATCCAGGTGCCGAACGCCCACTTCGGTGGCAGCACCGGTCGGCCGGTCAGCCGGTCGTAGCGGTCCAGGATCTCGGCGGGGGTGGGGCCGGCGATCACGTAGTAGTCGATCAGGTCGTCCGGCACCAGGATCTGCACGCAGCTGTGCGTGGAGGAGCAGATGTCGAACTCCACCGGCATGCCGCTGTCGACCAGCACCCCGTAGCCGCGGTCGGACAGGTACAGCGGGACGTTCTTGTGCGACCGGTCCGACTCGCTGCCGAAGGCGTCGAAGTTCCACATCAGCGCCCGCTGGCCGCGCTTGTCCAGCCGGGTGAACTTCTCGCCGAGCCCGACGAAGCGTTCGTCGCCGGGCGCGTCGAAGCTCTCGTGGTACGCGGCGACGGAGCCGTCGACCAGGGACCGGCCGAACGGCAGGGTGCGCAGCCGGCCGCTGATGTCGCGCTCGCCCCGGTTCTGGTTGAGCAGCACCCGACCCTGCCGGTCGAGGAACCGCAGATGCCACGGGTCGAGCCGCAGCTCGGCGACGACCTTTCCGGCGTCGACGCGTACCGTGCCGCCGGCCACGGTGACCGTGGCCGGGTACGGGCGTGGATCGACCAGCGGCAGCGCCCGGGCCGACCGGCTGCGGGCGTCGGGTGTCGCGCTCAGCCGGACCCGGATCACCCCCTCTCCGGCGGCGCTGACCGCGACCGTCAGCGTCTCACCGTCGGCGGTGCTGCCCTTGCAGGTGATCCCGGCAGCATCGGTGCCCAGCAACTCGGCGCGGACCAGCGCGGACAAGCCCTCCTCGCCGGGCGCGCGGACCGGCAGGTCGGGCGGGTCGGCCACGAATGTTTCATGGGGGACCAGGGGCGGACGGTACGGCATGGGCTCTCCTCGTCGGTCCGGGGCTCGACGCTCCCTGGTGGAACCAGCGGCCTGGGGGCGACTAAATTAGTTTCTTTGCTAATCCAACAAACTGTCAACGTCGGAGGGAGCGCCGATGCGCTGGCCAAAAGGACTCGACGGGCTCTGCTACGGCGGGGACTACAACCCCGAGCAGTGGCCGGAGACGACCTGGGTCGAGGACGTCGAGCTGATGCGTCGCGCCCGGGTCAACCTGGTCACCGTCGGGGTGTTCGCCTGGTCCCGGCTGGAACCGCACCCCGGCGAGTACACCGTCGACTGGCTCGACCGGGCACTCGACCTGCTGCAGCAGGGCGGGATCCGGGTCGTCCTGGCCACCCCGACCGCCTCGCCGCCGCCGTGGTTCTCCCTCACCCACCCCGACGCGCTGCCGGTCACCGCCGACGGGGTACGGCTGCGGCACGGCAGCCGGGACACGTACTGCGCGGCCGCCCCCGCGTACCGCGTCGCGGCCCGGCGCATCGCCGCGATGCTCGCCGAACGCTACCGCGACCACCCGGCGCTGGCGATGTGGCACGTGCACAATGAGTACGGCACAGTCTGCCACTGCCCGCACGCGGCCGACGCGTTCCGGCGGTGGCTGCAGCAGCGCTACGGTGACCTGGACCGGCTCAACGAGGCGTGGACCGGTGCCTTCTGGAGCCAGTGCTACTCCGAATGGACGCAGATCGACCCGCCGCGCGCCACCCAGTACCTGACCAACCCGACGCAGGTGCTGGACTTCCGCCGGTTCTGGTCCGACGAACTGCTCGCCGCCTATCGCGACCAGCGCGACCTGCTCCGCGAACACACGCCGGACGTGCCGGTCACCACCAACTATGTGTTCGGCGACTGGGTCCCGGTGGACCACGCCCGGTGGGCGCGGGAGATCGACCTGATCGCCGTCGACCACTATCCGACCGAGACCGACGGCCGGGCCGAGGAACAGACCGCGCTCGCCGCCGACCTCGCCCGGTCCTGGTCACGCCCGGTCACCGGGGACGGATCACCGCCATCGGCCGGCCGGCACCGGCCCTGGCTGCTGATGGAGAGCGCCCCCAACCTGATCTACCGGTACGCCGAGGGGACCGCCTACGCCAAGGAACCCGGCCGGATGCTGCGGCACAGCATCGCCCACGTCGCACGCGGCTCCCGGGGCGCGATGTTCTTCCAGTGGCGGGCGCCGCGCGGCGGTGCCGAGGCGTTCCACTCGGCGATGGTGCCGCACGCCGGTGCCGACTCCCGGACCTTCCGGTCGGCGGTACAGCTCGGCGAGGCGCTGCGGCTGCTCGCCGCGACCGACACCGCCGCGGTGGCGGCCCGGGCCGCGATCGGCTGGGACGCCGCCAGCGGGTGGGCGCTGCAGCATCCCGGGCTGCCGTCGGGGCACATCTCGTACGCCGACGAGGTGGCCGCCGCGCACCGGGCGCTGTGGCGGTGCGGGATCACCACCGACTTCGTCTGCCCGGCGACCGGACCACTGGACCTGACCGGCTACCGGATGCTGGTGCTGCCCGCGCTGTACCTGATGGACGACGCCGTCGCGGACACCCTCGCCGACTGGGTGCGGACCGGCGGTTATCTGGTGGTCAGCTACCTGTCCGGGGTCGCCGACCCCGACGCCCGGGTCCGGCTGGGCGGATATCCAGGTGCCCTGCGTGAGCTGCTCGGCGTCCGCAGTGAGGAGTTCCTGCCGCTCGGTCCGGACGGCACGGTGCGACTGTCCGGCGGGCGTACCGGCCGGCTGTGGCGGGAACGCTTCGAGGCCGGTGCCGCCGAGCCGGTGCTCGACTACGTCGATGGTGTGCTGGCCGGTCAGCCGGCGGTGACCCGCCGCTCGGTCGGTGCCGGCGCCGCCTGGTACCTGTCCACCAGACTGGACGACGACGGCTACCGGGAGCTGCTGGCGGTGGTCGCCGCCGAGGCCGGGGTGGCACCGGTACTGCCCGCCGCGCCCGCCGGGGTGGAGGCGGTACGCCGGGTGGACGGCACCACCCGGTGGCTGTTCCTGTTCAACCATGGCCGGGAGGAAGCGGTGGTGGCGGCCACCGGTGACGTGCTGGTCTCCGGTGGCGTCCTGCCGTCCGGGGAGATCATGGTGGCCGGCGAGTTCCTGCCCGCCAGTGACGTGCTGCTGACCGTGGGCGGCGGTCCGGGCCGGTGGCCGGGCGCCCCGGCCGGTGTCACCGGCATCTTGGGACGCGGCCGGGGCAGCCGGCGGGTCCGGGTCCCGCCCGGTGGGCTCCTGGTGCTGCGGGAGCCGGACCAGCCGGTGGGCAACCGGAACCATCGGCACCCAACCCCGTCAGGTGCCGACGGACATCGACATTGAGCGAGGAAAGCGATTGCCCTAGCATTGGCCTGCACGGGAGCCGACCGACGACCGCCGTACTGCGGTCGACCGATCCAGCGCAGCGCCACCGGGCGTACGCCCCCCGGCCGGGCAGCCGGGACGTCCGTCAGGTGCCGTCCGCCCTCTGCTCCCTGGAGACTTCCATGCGCAACGTCCCTCTCAGCAACCCCCGGTCCCAGCCCGGGAACCCCCGCCGAGCCCTGCTCGCGGTCGCGACTGCGGCGGCCACCGCGATCGGTGCCGGCGTGGCCACCACGATCCTCGCGCCGTCGGCCGCCGCGGCCGCCGGTTGCGCGGTCGACTACCGCGTCACCAGCCAATGGCCCGGTGGCTTCGGCGCCAGCGTGTCCGTGACCAACCTCGGTGACCCCGTCACATCCTGGCAGCTGACCTGGTCGTTCGGCGCCGGGCAGACGATCACCCAGGCGTGGAACGCGGCGGTGACGCAGAGCGGTGCCCAGGTCACCGCAGACAACGTCGGCTACAACGGGAACCTGGCCACCAACGCCAGCACCGAGTTCGGCTTCAACGGATCCTGGAACAACAGCAGCAATCCGGTGCCGACGACCTTCGCGTTCAACGGGACCACCTGCACCGGCGGCGTCGCGCCGACCACCGCACCACCCCCGACGACGGCACCCCCGACGACCGCCCCACCGACCACGACGCCTCCGCCCACCACCTCGCCGCCGACGCCGGGGCCCGGCGCCAAGCAGATGGAGGACCTCGACCGTGGGCTGATCAGCGTCCGGTCCGGATCCGGCAACCTGGTCTCCTGGCGGCTGCTCGGCACCGAGGCCGCCGGTACCGGGTTCCACGTCTACCGTGGCTCCTCCCGGATCACCTCGTCGCCGGTCACCGCGTCGACCAACTACTACGACGCGGGTGCCGCGTCCAATGCCAGCTACACCGTCCGGGCGGTCGTCGCTGGCACCGAGCAGCCCGCGTCGCCAGCCTCGTTGATCTTCGCCAACGGTTACCTGGACGTGCCGCTGCAGGTGCCGCCGGGCGGCACCACCCCGTCCGGGGAGAGCTACAGTTACTCGGCTAACGACGCCAGCGTCGGCGACCTCGACGGTGACGGACAGTACGAGATCGTCCTGAAGTGGGACCCGTCCAACGCCAAGGACAACGCGCACTCCGGCTACACCGGCAACGTCTACGTCGACGGGTACCGGCTCGATGGGACTCGGCTGTGGCGCGTCGACCTGGGCCGCAACATCCGGGCAGGTGCCCACTACACCCAGTTCCAGGTGTACGACTACGACGGCGACGGCCGGGCCGAGGTGGCGATGAAGACCGCCGACGGCACCCGCGACGGCCGGGGCAATGTCATCGGCAACTCCGGCGCCGACTACCGCAACTCGTCGGGCTACGTGCTATCTGGTCCGGAGTTTCTAACCATGTTCGACGGTCGGACCGGTGCCGCCCTGTCCACCGTCAACTACGTGCCGGCCCGGGGCAACGTGTCGTCCTGGGGCGACTCGTACGGTAACCGGGTGGACCGGTTCCTCGCCGGCACCGCCTACCTGGACGGCCGGCGGCCGTCCCTGATCATGTCACGCGGCTACTACACCCGCACCGTCATCGCCGCCTGGGACTTCCGCAACGGAAGCCTCACTCAACGGTGGGTCTTCGACTCCAACTCGTCAGGCAACGGCAGCTACGCCGGGCAGGGCAACCATTCGCTGTCCATCGCGGACGTCGACCGCGACGGCCGCGACGAGATCGTTTTCGGCGGTGCCACCATCGACGACAACGGTCGCGGGCTGTGGAACACCAGCCTGAACCACGGCGACGCCGGACACCTCGGTGACCTCGACCCGGGGCGGTCCGGGCTGGAGTACTTCAAGGTCCAGGAGGACGGCTCGAAGCCGTCGTCGGCGCTGATCGACGCCCGCACCGGGCAGATCATCTGGCAGACACCGACCGGCGGGGACAACGGCCGGGGCGTGTCGGCGGACATCTGGGCAGGCAGCGCCGGTGCCGAATCCTGGTCGTCGGCCGTGTCCGAGCTGCGGTCGCCGACCGGTGGCAACGTCGGACGCAAGCCGTCGTCGGCCAACTTCGTGATTTGGTGGGACGGCGACCCCGTCCGGGAACTGCTCGACCGGACCCGGATCGACAAGTACGGCACCTCCGGCGACACCCGGCTGCTGACCGGCTCCGGGGTGGCGTCGAACAACGGCACCAAGGCGACCCCCGCTTTGTCGGCCGACCTGTTCGGCGACTGGCGGGAGGAGGTCATCTGGCGGACCAGCGACTCCCGCGCGTTGCGGATCTACGCCACACCGCACACCACTGACCGACGGATCCACACCCTGATGCACGACCCGCAGTACCGGGTGGCGGTCGCCTGGCAGAACACCGCCTACAACCAGCCGCCACACCCGTCGTTCTTCATTGGCGCCAACATGCCGGCACCACCGACGCCGAACGTCTACTTGCGGTGAATGTCTACCTTCTAGTGAGTCCGGCGGCCGGCTGAGTGAGCCGGCGGCCGTAGACGCGCCGACGGGGGACCGGAACCCGGTCCCCCGTCGGCGGACGCGACGACATCCACCCCACGCGTGATCTCGTGCGTCGAACCATCACCTGCCAGAGACGATAGCCAGCGGACCGTCGCGCGGCGGTGACCAGCTGATGAAGCTCCTGTTTCCGGCTATTGATCGCCGTCCGTGGGGTGGCCCGGGTCACCGGCCACCAGCTCGAACGAGCGCACCCGGTCGGCGACGTCGTACACCATCGTGGTCAACATCAGCTCGTCGGCACCGGTGCGCTCGCGCAACTCGTGCAGCGCCCGCCGGACCGTGTCGGGGGAGCCGACCGCCTGCTCCTCGTTGCGTTGGCGGATGAATTGCAGCTCGAGATCCGTGTACGGATAGGCGGCCGCTTCCTCCGGGCTGACCAGTGCCTCCGGCCGCCCGGCGCGCAGCCGCAGGAACGCCAGGGCGGCCGGGCCGGACAGCCACTCGGCCCGCTCGTCCGACTCGGCGCAGACGACGTTGACCGCGACCATCGCGTACGGCCGGTCCAACCACGCCGATGGGCGGAAATGCTGCCGGTACAGCGCGAGCGCCGGCAGCGTGTTGGCCGCACTGAAATGGTGTGCGAAGGAGAACGGCAGGCCCAGGGTGCCGGCGAGTTGGGCGCTGAATCCGCTGGAACCGAGCAGCCAGATCGCCGGTGACTGCCCGGCGTGTGGGGTCGCGGCGATCGGCCCGGCGTCACCGCGCAGATAGCCGATCAGGGTCGCCAGCTCCTGCGGGAACGTCTCAGCGCCCAGCCCGGCCACGGTGCGCCGCAGCGCCAGTGCGGTGGCCTGGTCGGTGCCCGGGGCCCGGCCGATGCCGAGATCGACCCGGCCCGGGTGCAGCGCCTCCAACGTGCCGAACTGCTCGGCGACCACCAACGGCGGATGGTTGGGCAGCATCACCCCGCCCGAGCCGACTCGGATCGTTGAGGTGGCCGCGGCCAGGTGGGCGAGCAGCACCGCCGGGGCCGAGCTGGCGATGGCGGGCATGTTGTGGTGCTCGGCCACCCACAACCGGTGGTAGCCGAGCTGCTCGACTCGGCGGGCCAGCTCGGTGGTGTGCCGCAGCGCTTCACCGACGGATCTGCCGGTGGCGACTGGGGCCACATCGAGGACGGAGAGCGGTACGTCGATCACACCTGTGCCCAACCCGGTGCCGCGCCCGGATCTTCCCGCCGCCCGGATTTCCCGGCATCGTCGGTTCGGCTAACCTCGGCGGCGAGCGGCAGCCGGCCGCCGCACAGACGAGGAGACTGGTCGATGCGGATCGTGGACGCCCGGGTTATTGTGACCTGCCCGGGCCGCAACTTCGTTACCTTGAAGATTGTCACCTCGGACGGTGTGACCGGCGTCGGCGACGCCACCCTCAACGGCCGCGAACTGGCCGTCGCCAGCTACCTGCGTGATCACGTGGTGCCGACGCTGATCGGTCGGGACGCGAGCCGGATCGAGGACACCTGGCAGTACCTGTACCGGGGTGCCTACTGGCGGCGCGGCCCGGTCACGATGAGCGCCATCGCGGCAGTCGACACCGCGCTGTGGGACATCAAGGGAAAAGTCGCCGGGCTACCGGTCTACCAGCTGCTCGGCGGTCGCTGCCGCGACGGGGTCACCGTCTACGGCCACGCCAACGCCGAGACGGTCCCCGAGGTGCTCGCCGAGGTGGCCCGCTACGTCGACCTCGGCTACCGGGCGGTACGCGTACAGACCGCCGTGCCCGGCCTGCCGGCGACGTACGGGGTCGGCAAGGACCGGATGTTCTACGAGCCGGCCGACGCCGCGATCCCTACCGAGACCACCTGGTCCACCGAGCGCTACCTGGTGCACACCCCGCAGGTCTTCGCGGCAGTACGCGACGAGTTCGGCCCGCACCTGAAGCTGCTGCACGACGCCCATCACCGGCTTACCCCGATCGAGGCGGCCCGGCTCGGCAAGGACCTCGAACCGTACCGGCTGACCTGGCTGGAGGACCCGGTCCCGGCCGAACTGCAGGAGGGCTTCCGGCTGATCCGCCAGCACACCACCACGCCGATCGCCGTCGGCGAGGTCTTCAACACCATCTTCGACTGCCAGCAGTTGATCACCGAGCAGCTGATCGACTACGTCCGGACCACGGTGGTCCGCGCCGGTGGGATCAGCCACCTGCGGCGGATCTTCGACCTGGCGGCGCTGCACCACGTCCGCAGCGGCTCGCACGGCGCCACCGACCTGTCGCCGGTCTGCATGGCCGCCGCGCTGCACGTCGACCTGAGCATCCCCAACTTCGGCCTGCAGGAGTACATGCGGCACACCGAGGCCACCGACGAGGTCTTCCCGCACTCGTACCACTACGCCGACGGCTACCTGCAGCCCGGTGAGGAACCCGGGCTCGGCGTCGACATCGACGAGTCCGCGGCGGCGCGCTACCCGTACGCGCCGGCGTCGCTGCCGGTCAACCGGCTCACCGACGGCAGCATGCACAACTGGTGACCCGACCAGGCCGGTCGGTTCCTCGCCGGCACGCATCGATGTGAGGCTGAGATACTCTACGACGCAGATGTAAGGTATCTCAGCCTCATATCAATGAAGCGGTGCGGCTCTTCTGGCTCAGCCGACGCACAGTGCTGCGGCCATGGGCGGTTGGTCGACCGGGTCACCGGATCGGCGCATCGCCCACAGCGGTGGGCCGCCGGCCGGCAGGTGCGCCACCCGGACGATCCGGTAGCCATGGCGTTCGTGAAACACCCGCTGTCGCTGGCTGCTCGCCTCCACCACGGCCGGCATCCCGATCCGGTCCAGCAGGGCATGATGCGCGGCGAGTAGCGCCGACCCGATGCCTCGCCGTCTCAGCCAGGGTGCCGCCGCCAGGAACGCCAGATGATGGTGTCGGCCTGTCGGCTCCACTCGGCCGGCGGTGCACGTGTAGTGCGCGTACGGTCCGTGCCGGTCGCCGCAGGCCCGCAACCGCCGCCGCTGGTGCTCTGCACCGAGGAGCCGGTCGAACGGGTGTGGGTACCAGATTGCCACCCCGTCGCAGTGCCCGGCCACATCGACGATGCCGTGCCGTACGCCGAACTCCAGCTCGGCGGTGAAGAACTGATGCATCGTCAGGTACCGCAGCGCATGGTCGTTGATCAGCCAGGACACCACCGGGTCCAGCACGCATGCCTGCGCCAGCAACTCAGCCAACGGATCAACATCAGCGGCTGTGGCGGTCCGTACGGTCAGCATGGCCGCCACGTCCACACCAGGAACCGGTCGAACAGCTCGGCCGCGGTGACGTCGGGCAGGTCGAACGCTGCCTCGGTCATCCGTTCAACCATGTACGTCGCCAACGAGACCGGCCCAGGGCCAGCGGTGGGCGGCGGTCAGGCCGGCACCGGCAGTGGTGGCAGTGGGCTGTGCAGGATCAGGCAGATGGTCCGCAGCAGCTCGACCTCCGGCACGGTCATCACCCCGTCGTGTCCGATCACCGCGACCGCCGCCGCCACCAGCCGGGCCTTCTCCACCGGGCGCAGTTCGTCGAGGAGCGGCCAGACCGATTCCAGCTCCAGTACGCCGCCCGCAGGCGGGGCGAACCGGGCGGCTGCCTGGGGCAGGGCGTGCGCCGCACCGGCGGCGAAGGCCCGCTGCGCGGCGGTCGGATCCGGGTGCCCGGCCTGGGCGAGCACGCTGAGCAGTGTCTGCACGGCCGGTTGGCTGGCGCGCAGCGTACGGCGGCCGTGGCCCGGCTGCGACGATGGCCGCAGCGATTCGCGCAGCTCATCGCCGACGAGCCGGGACAGGCAGTATTCGAAGACGCTGATCCGCCCGTCGGCCCGGACCAGGGTGGCCATCGCGTCGGCGAGCGTGTCGCGTTCGGCCGGTGACCGCTGCGCCAACGCGGGGAAGGCGATCTCGGCCAGCGGCAGCCGTAGCATCGGGTGCAGGCTGGCGGTCCGCGCACCGGCCTGCCAGGCGGCGTCAGCTAACGGGGTGCCGTACCGCTGGGTGATGGCGGCATGCTGGCCGGCGCGGACCTGCGGGTCGGCCGACAGCAGCAGGCCGAGGATCAACGGTGCCACTGTGTCCGGTCGACGGGCCTGCTCCGTCAGCTCCTGCGGGATCCGGGAGAGCAGGTCGGCGGCGTGTTGGTAGGCGCTCGCCGGCGGCGCGCCGATCCGGTCGACGACCTGGGCCGGGTCCATCGGCACCTGGGTGTCGTCGGCGGGCAACGCGGCGTCGGCGGGCAACGCGGCGCCGCCCGGGGTGCCGCCGGTCAGCCCGAGCGCGCGGTCCTCGGCCAGCCCGGACGGCGGGGCCGCCGCCCACCGCCGGGACAGCGTGGTCAGCTCGTCCGCGTCGAAGCTGGAATCGAGTGCCTTGATCCGGTCGGTGATCGGCGGATGCGTCGAGAACAGCGCGGTCAGCCTGCCACCCGGCCCGAACAGCATGTGGCCGACCTCTTCGGACTTCGGACTCTTCAGCTGTGACCCGGCGGGCAGCCCGGCGATCTTCTTGAGCGCGCCGGCCAGCCCGGCGGTCTGCCGGGTGAACTGCACGGCCGACGCGTCGGCCAGGTACTCGCGTTGCCGGGACACCGACGCTTTGATCAGTCGGCCGACCAGCACACCGACGTACCCGGCGGCGACCATCGCCAGCCCGATCAGTGGTAGCGGGTTGCCGCCCCGGTTGTCGCTGCGGGAGCGGCCACCGCTGACGAATCCGGTGCGCAGTAGGCCACGGCCGATCACCGCCAGGAACAGGATGCCGAACAGCAGCCCCATCAACCGGATGTTGAGCCGCATGTCGCCGTTGACCACGTGGCTGAACTCGTGGGCGATGACGCCCTGCAGTTCGTCGCGGTTGAGCCGCTCCAGCGTGCCACGGGTGACCGCGATCGCCGCGTCCGAGGTCGACCAGCCGGCGGCGAACGCATTGATCCCCTCCTCGCGCGGCAGCAGGTAGATCTCCGGCACCGGCACGCTGGAGGCGATGGCGATCTCCTCGACCACGTTGCGCAGCCGGCGCAGCTGCGGGTCGGTGGTGTCCGGCGGCACCGGTACGCCGCCGAGCTCCCGGGCCACCCGTCCGCCGCCACCGCGCAGCGTGACTGTGCGGACCAGCGCCGCCAGGCCGATCACCGCGACGGTCGCCAGGCTGGTCACCACCAGCATGCCGAGGAGCGCGGCCGGTTGCCGGGACGCGCCGTCGAAGACGACGAACACGGCGAGGTCGACCACGGCCACGATGCCGACCACGGCGAGCACGAACAGGGCGACCAGCCGGGCGGAGACCCGCCGGACCTGACGTTGCCGTTCGAAGAAGTTCATGCCGGTCAGAAGGTCACCCGGGGGGCCTGCCGCTGCTGCGGATCGTCGACCTCGAACAGGGCGGCCGGGCTGAATGAGAACATGTTCGCCACGATGCTGCCGGGGAAGCGCTCCCGCTTGTTGTTGTAGCCCATCACCGCGTCGTTGTAGGCCTGCCGGGCGAACGCGACCCGGTTCTCGGTCGAGGTCAGCTCCTCGGTCAGCTGCATCATGTTCTGGTTGGCCTTGAGGTCCGGGTACGCCTCGGAGAGCGCGAACAGCCGGCCCAGGCTCTGGGTCAGCATGTTCTCGGCCCCGGCGAGCTGCTGCATCGCCGCCGGGTCACCCGGCTTGCCGGTCGCGGCGGCCTGCGCGTCGACCGCGCCGCCGCGGGCGGCGATCACCGCTTCGAGCGCCTCACGTTCGTGTCTCATGTACCCCTTGGCAACCTCGACGAGGTTGGGGATGAGGTCGTGGCGTCGGGTCAGCTGTACGTCGATCTGGGCGAACGCGTTCCGGAACGCGTTACGGGCAGTGACCAGTCCGTTGTACACTGCGACGCCGTACCCGGCGAAGACTGCCACAACTATACAAATCAGGCAGAAGAGCCCGATGGCCAGTTCCATGTCCTCCTGCTCCCTGCTTCGCCAGCGGTGGCGCAGCGACCCCGGCGGCCTGCACTGATAGCTCGCCCGAGCGTACGCCACCTGCACCGCAGCCGGGCCGAACCAGAGCGGCCGGTCAGGGCACCGGAGCGCGGGTGAGGTCGACCGGCCGTCCGTGCCGCCAGAGGTGTTCGAACTCGTCACGGAAGTGTCGGTACCACTGCAGACTGGCGGTGGTCAGCGTCATCATCGGTTCGGCTGCCGACGGGCGGTGTGAGTAGAGGTCGACGTGGATGCGTCCGGTCTCCTCGTCGGCGTCCAGCAGGATCATCCCCGACGCCGGCACGAGCGGCAGTAACCGTACCTCCAGGGAGCCGGTGCCGGGACGGGCGGTACGGGCCAGCTCGCGTAGCAGGTCGAGAGTAGGCCGGGCCCGGTTGACGAAGATGTCCCGGTCGTCCGGCAGGGTGGCCCGCCGGGCGGCCTCGGCCGGTACGGAGGTCGCCGGGTCGATGAGCGCGACCCTGATCCGGGCACCTGCGGCAAGCCGGCTGGCGATCTGGTCGACCTGGTTACGCAGGGTCCGGCCGAGGGTCACCCCGATGAGGGCGATGTCCTCGACGTCGGTGAGGTCGACGTCTGCACCAGAGGTCGAGGCCCGTAGCGACATCGCGCCGGAGGGCTGGACCGGCAGGTGCCGGATCAGCCGTACCGCGCCGTCCAGCCGGCGCACCACCTGGTCCAGCTGCCGGCGCTCCCCGGCCACCGTCGTGGTGAGCAGGGCCAGTGTTCCCAGCGTCGCGGCAGCCACGGTGGCGGTGTCGACCACGTCAAGGACGCCGAGCAGACCGAGTGCCAGGGCGAGCAGGACGGTGATCACGGTGTCCAGCCGGTGGCTGAACAGACCGCGCCTGCGCGGTGGCCAGGCGCGCGTCGGACCTGGCATCGCATCCTCCTGGTACGGCTGGTGCTGTCCGGACCGGGTCCGGACAGCACCAGTCAGCGGCGTGCGTCCCACAGGTAGGGCAGTACGCGGTGGAACGCCCGGGCGGCGTTTCGGGCCGCCAGGTCGTGGTCGCGGTGACCCTTCGCTGCGTCGGCATGGTCGGAAATGCCGCGGAGCACGAGCCAGCCGGTGAGCCCGGTACCGTCGGCGAACTCCTCCCGGAAGCCCTGCACGAGGCCACCGGATTCGGTCTCCACAGCGAGGCACTTCTCCTGGAAGTCATGCAAGAACGTACGGATCCGGGAATTTTCGTCGGTGATCACCGCGCTGCCGGAACCCAGCGGCCCGCGTCGTACGCGGAAGTCGCCGCCGTGGTCCGGTGAGGGAATCCGCAATGGCTCACCCTCGGTGCTGAACAGGTCGTTGACCGCGATGGTCAGCGCCGCCGTCAGCGCCGTCGACTCGCCCCGCCGGCGGGGACCGTCCGCGGTGTCCCGATGGTTGTCGTAGAAAATGATCTGATCGGCGAGTACCACGTCGCCGACGTCGAGTTGGGCGCCGATGCCACCGGCGATGCCGACGAGGGCGATGATCGGCGGTGCGTACCAGTGCCGTAGCCGGGTGTAGGCGGCGGTGGCGGACAGTTGCCCTCGGTCCAGGGTCTGCATCAGCACCGCCGTGCGCGGCCCGTGCGGAGTCTCGAAGATGGCCTCATGCACCCGGGTTCCATCGGGGAGTACCCTCCGGCGGTACTCCCAGGCCTGCTGAAAGATATCGACGACCGCGCGCGTCTCCTGTGGCAGTACGGTCAGCACACCCAGATCGGCCCGCTGCTGCGCGGGGTCGGCCTCGGTTGACCGTTGTGCGGCGACGGGTTTGGTCTGCGCTGCGGTGCCGGAGACCGGGTTGAACGAGTCGGAGATGTCGCCGGTGTGCACATCCCCGCCGGCGTGGATACCGCTGTTGTGGCTGCTGGATGGCTGGTTCATCGCGCACTCACTTCCGGCCCGGGTTGAACGAGCTGGAGACGTCGCCGGTCTGCACGTCGCCACCGGCGTAGATGCCGCTGTTGATCAGGACGTTCGCGCGTTGGCGGAACTCAGTGACGTCCACCCCCTGATCGACGAGGAAGTCGAGGGTGGCGGCGACCAGGCGGCGGGTGACGATCTCCTGGTACTTCGCGACGTCCTGGTTCTGGAAGTCGTTCCGGACCTCGTCGAAGGTGGCCAGCTCGCGAATTCCGACCCGGGCGCCCCGGTCGATGCCGTACGGCAGGGCCGACCGACTCGTCGCGACGCGCCGGATCAGCGACCGTACGACGGTCCGGGCCAGGTTGGCCGGAGCCATAGCCACCACCTGCGGTGATTCGGCCAGACCGGACAGGGCGGCCCTGGCGTAGGGCAGTAGTCCGATGCTGCTGACGTCGTCGACGATCCGGTACTCGTCGCGGCACGGGGCCAGCGCGCAGGTGGCGATCTCGAGGTAGAGCGTGCGGCCCTGCAGCGCGAAGTGCGCGTACACGGTGGTGACCAGCTCGCCCCGCCAGGAGGTGACCTGGCAGGCAAGGTAGTGCCGGCGGGCGTCGCGCGGCTGCCGGATTATGTCCACCATCGCCGGTCCCCAGGTCATTTGGGCTAGTTCGGTGGTCTCGGTGCCCGCCGTAAAGACTTTGTCCACCACTGTCAGACCCGGCAACAGGTGCTCCGGCGAGTCCGTCTGACTGAGCGTCGCGAGCCGGTCCCGGACGTATCCGACGAGCTGCTCCGCAGCGAAAGGAAGTTCGTCGATTTCCCGCTGCGACTCGGAGGACTGGTCATCGAAGCCCTGTTGCGGGCGGATCATCCGGACGGCCAGGTCCGAGATTCCCAGGACCTTTCCCGATCCGACGAAGGGAGAGTAGCCGGAGTAGACAATGGTGTTCCCGCCCTGCTGCCGCAGGATCTCCTGGATCCGGCCGTCCGACGGCGGGGCCGGCGGACGGCTAGCGGGCCCATGCTGCGCGGCCTCGTGCCACCGGACGATGTTGGCGACAACGGTGGGCCCGAACGCACCGCACAGAGCCGTCACGGCTCCGATATGGACGACTACCAGTACGCTCGTGACGGGGTCTTCGCCTTGGAACGCCTGACTGGTCACCAGGAGACTGGCGGAGCCGAAAAGCAGCGCCAGGAACAGCCAGAACGCGCCGATGCTGACCAGACTCGTGACGGCGGAGCCAACGATCCGGCTCAGCCGTCGCGACTCGTTGACGGCTGTCCGGTGCAGAGAGTCGCGGACCAACCGGACTATCGAGACAACCGACTGCACGGCGCCGAGCAGCATGCCGGTCGCTAGGATGCCGAACCCTCCGATGCAGAAACTGAGGAACAGCGTTCCGACGATGACGGAGTCCCGGATCGTGAGGATGCGCCCGGCCTGGCGGCAGTGCCCGAGCACGGTGCCGAGGTCGAACCCGTAGGACGGTGCCACCGCCCGGGTCGGCTGGTCGTACACCTCCCGTAGCGCGGCTCGGCAGAACCGCTCGTCAAGGTACGCACCGACGACGAGGTGTCGGGTAGCCGCAGCGGGCGCCACTGCCACCGCCGGTTGCGGCGGCGTTGCCGGTTGCGGCGTAGGCGGCCGCTGCGGTGGCACGGGGGAGAACTGATCGGTCATGGGGGTGACCTCCAGGGAGGGTGCTGACATCGGTTGGCGGGTTGGACGAACGATCGGGCGGTGCTCGGGCCGCCACGGTTAGGCGATAGATCTCGTCAAGATGACGAGATTAGTTACCAAGCGTAAGTGGGCAATCGGTTATCGTCAAGGTGACGATTGGATACACTCAGGCCGTGAACGGTCGAGGAGTAGTGACCCTAGTGTCACTGACGGTTGACCTGGTCGTGTTGACCGTGCGAGACGAGCGGTTGCACGTGCTGCTGATCGAACGAGGCATGCCACCCTTCCTGGGCAGGACCGCCCTACCTGGAGGGTTCGTTGGCGCCACTGAGGACGCCGGCGCCGCCGCCCTGCGGGAGCTCGCCGAGGAGACCGGGATCGATGGCCGCGCCCTCCACCTCGAACAGCTGTACAGCTACACCGAGCCCGGGCGTGATCCGCGTGGCCGGGTGGTCAGCATCGCGTACCTCGCGCTCGCTCCGGACCTGCCGCTGCCGGCGGCCGGCACCGACGCGCGACACGCCAGGTGGACGCCGGTCGACGAGCTCGGCCCGGACGACCTCGCCTTCGACCACGCCGCGATCCTGGCCGACGGAGTCGAGCGGGCCCGCGCCAAACTGGAGTACACGACGCTGGCGACGGCGTTCTGCCCGCCAACCTTCACCATCACCGAGCTGCGGCGGGTGTACGAGGTGGTGTGGGGGATGAGCATCGATCCCCGCAACTTCCACCGGAAGGTGGTCAACGCCGACGACTTTCTGGTCCCTACCGGCCACCGCCGGGTGACCGACGTGGGCCGACCCGCCGCGCTCTACCGTGCCGGTGGGGCGACCGAGCTCTACCCGCCGATGCTGCGAAGCGGAAGCGGGGAGACAGCGGCAGGACAGCGCTGACATCGAGTCCGGCCCGCCGGACCGGAAGGGTCGCGTCCTGCTGGGTGGTGCCCCCGGTGGGATTCGAACCCACACTGTCGGAGGTTTGAGCTCCGTCTCTCTACCGGTTGGAGTACGGGGACCTTTGTCGGGTCTGGGGCCCGGCTATGCCAAGCCTACCTACTACGCTGAAGGCGGCGACACCCAACCCGGTGGGTGTCGGGTGGCAAGCGTTGGGGGTAGGGGTACGTGGCCGACACGCAGGCGGGTGCCGAGCGCAGGCGGGTGCTGATCGCGGAGGACGAGGCGCTGATCCGCCTCGATCTGGCGGAGATGCTCCTGGAGGAGGGCTACGACGTGGTTGGCGAGGCCGGGGACGGCGAGACGGCCGTCCGGCTCGCCGAGGAGCTCAAGCCCGACCTGGTCATCCTTGACATCAAGATGCCGATCATGGACGGGTTGGCGGCGGCCGAGCGGATCGCCGGTGGCCGGATCGCCCCGGTGGTCATCCTCACCGCCTTCAGCCAGCGGGACCTGGTGGAGCGGGCCCGGGCGGCGGGTGCGATGGCGTACCTGGTGAAGCCGTTCCAGAAGAGTGACCTGGTGCCGGCGATCGAGATCGCGCTGTCCCGCTACTCCGAGGTGGCCGCGCTGGAGTCCGAGGTCGCCGGGCTGACCGACCGGCTGGAGACCCGCAAGGTCGTCGAGCGGGCCAAGGGCATGTTGATGACCTCCTACGGCATGACCGAGCCGCAGGCGTTCAAGTGGATCCAGCGGATGGCGATGGACCACCGGATGACCATGCGGGACGTCGCCGACCGGATCCTGGCCGAGACGCCCGGTGAGGCCGCCAGCCAGCAGCAGCAGCAGTAGTGAGACGAGCCCGGGATCGACGTCGGGGGATGACAGCCGACGCGTGTTACAGCCATACGGGCAGTCAGGCCACGCTACGTAACGTTTTTGTCAACGGCCCTTCCTGGACCTTACGGCGTGCCAGGCAGGTGGGATAGCGTCCCGCCCCAAGGCCGGGATAGCGGCCGGGTGCGTGCTTCCCGCAAGAGCCAATCGGCAGTGGGTGGTTCGGGCCAATTGGATCTAGGAGGGTTTCGAGCCTTGAAGCGTAATCTTGTCCGCGTGCTCGGCGGCGTCGCCATGATGGCGCTCGTCGCGGGCGGCGCCGCCTGCGGCAGCGGCGATGGCGACACCACGGAAGCTGGCGGCGATGCGTGTGGTTACAAGATCGCCTTTTTCGGGGCGCTGACCGGCCCCTCGGCGGCGCTCGGCATCAACGAGAACAACGGCGCGGCGCTCGCGGTCGAGCAGTACAACGAGGCGAACCCGGACTGCAAGGTCGAGCTGGTTGGGCTGGACTCGCAGGGCAGCCCGGACCAGGCGCCGGGCCTGGCCCAGCGGGCCATCGACGACGACAAGATGCTCGGCATCGTCGGTCCGGCGTACTCCGGTGAGTCGGAAGCGGCCGGTCCGCTGTTCGCCGAAGCCGGGCTGGTCACCATCACCCCGTCGGCGACCCGGCCCAGCCTGGCCGACCAGGGCTGGCCGACCTTCTTCCGGGGCGTCGGCAACGACCTGAGCCAGGGTCCGGCCGCCGGTGTCTACATCCGTGACGTGCTGAACGCGGAGAAGGTCTTCGTCATCGACGACCAGTCGGCGTACGGCGCCGGGCTGGCCGACGAGGTCAAGAACGTCCTCGGTGACCTGGTTGTCGACTCCGACAAGGTCCAGGGCGAGGGCAAGCAGGTCGACTTCTCCGCGACCGTCACCAAGGTGCGTTCCTCGGAGGCGGACGCAATCTTCTTCGGTGGCTACTACCAGGAGGCCGGCCTGATCCGTAAGCAGCTCACCGACGCGGGCGTCACCGCGACGATGGTTGCCGGTGACGGCGTCAACGACCCGGCGTTCATCGAGTCGGCCGGAGCGGCTGCGGCCGAGGGCACCATTCTCACCTGCCCCTGCCAGCCGGCAACCGAGGCGCGGGGTAGCTTCGCCGCCGACTACGAGGCGCTGCACGGCAGCCAGCCGGGCACCTACAGCGACACCGCCTACGACGCGGCGAACATCATGCTCGAGGGCATCAAGGAGGGCAACACCACCCGCGAGGCACTGCTCGAGTGGGTGCGTGGCTACGAGGGCGAAGGCGTCGCGGCCAGCTACAAGTTCGACGAGAAGGGCGAGATGGACGTCAACCAGGTTGTCGTCTGGGCGTTCAAGGTCGTCGACGGCGAGGTCGTGGCGGACCAGGAGATCCCCAAGCCCTGATCCGCCCGATCGGCGAGATCAGCTGTCTAGCGGGTGCGGCCGGGAGCACGCTCCCGGCCGCACCCGACTCTTTTCCCAGCCCTCGATGGAGCACCCTCCTTGGACGTCAACGGACTGCTCTCGAACTTCGGAGAGCTCACCACGACCGGCTTGACACAGGGCGCCATCTATGCCCTGGTCGCGCTGGGCTACACGCTGGTCTACGGCGTGCTCAGACTCATCAACTTCGCCCACTCCGAGGTCTTCATCGCCGGCGCGTTCGCCGCGCTGTGGACCTGGGGCGCGCTCGGCCTGACCCAGGACTCGGTGGTCAGCGGAGTGGGCCAGATCGTCTTCTACTTCCTGATCGCGATGGTCGCCGCGGCGCTGGCGTCGGCAGCGACCGCGACCCTGGTCGAACGGGTCGCGTACCGGCCGTTGCGCAAGCGCAACGCGCCGCCGCTGGCCTTCCTGATCACCGCGATCGGCGCATCCATCGTGATGGCCGAGGCGTTCGGGATCTACACCCGGCGGTTGCCGCAGGGCCTGCCGACCATCGTCAGCAACGAGACGTGGTTCACCGTCGCCGGCGTGCCGGTCAGCATCGTGCAGGTGCTGACCGTCGTCGCGGCGCTGGGCATGATGATCGGCCTTGACTTCTTCATCAACCGCAGCCGAATGGGCCGGGGCGTGCGGGCGGTCGCCCAGGACCCGAACACAGCCGCGCTGATGGGGGTCAACAAGGACCGGATCATCATGATCATCTTCGTGATGGGCGGCCTGATGGCCGGTGTCGCCGGCCTGCTCTACAACGTCCGCATCGGGGTGCTCACCTACAGTGTCGGTTTCCTGCTCGGGCTCAAGGCGTTCACCGCCGCCGTGCTCGGCGGGATCGGCAACCTGCGCGGTGCGCTGCTTGGCGGCTTCCTGCTCGGCGTGGTCGAGAACTACGCCTCCGGCCTGTTCGGTACGCAGTGGAAGGACTTCGTGGCCTTCGCCGTGCTGGTCGTCCTGCTGATGTTCCGGCCGACCGGCCTGCTCGGCGAATCCCTGGGGAGGGCGCGGGTATGACCAGTCTGCGGACCAAGCTGCACGACGCACGCGGCCAGCTCGCCGACCGCTGGCACCAGATGCCCAAGTGGACCCGCTGGGTGCTGATCGCCGCCGTGGTGGTGTTCTTCTACGCCCTGCCCAACGAAGGCTTCTATCAGCACCTCGGGCCGATCCCGACCACCGAGTCCAACTTCGGTCAGGTGCTGTTCACCGTCTCCATCTACGTGCTGCTGGCGGTCGGGCTGAACATCGTGATCGGTTTCGCCGGCCTGCTCGACCTCGGGTACTTCGGCTTCTTTGCCGTCGGGGCGTACACGGTCGCGGTGCTCACCTCACCCAGCAGCGACCTCCAGACGCTCTGGCAGTGGGAGATGGCGCTGCCACTGGCGATCGGCATCACGATGATCTCCGGTCTGATGCTCGGCACCCCGACCCTGCGGCTGCGCGGCGACTACCTGGCGATCGTCACCCTCGGCTTCGCCGAGATGATCCGGATCGCCGCGGTCAGCTCCGAGTTCCTCAAGGGCCAGCGCGGGCTCAACCAGATCCCGCACCCGCCCGGCGAGTACGCCGACGGCAAACCGGTCTTCGGCGTACTCGATGCCCGCCCGTACTACTGGCTGGTGCTCACCCTGATCATCGTGGTGGTGATCCTGGTCAGCAACCTCAACCGCAGCCGGGTCGGCCGGGCCTGGGTCTCGATCCGGGAGGACGAGGACGCCGCCCAGCTGATGGGGGTGCCCACCTTCAAGTTCAAGCTGTGGGCGTTCGCCATGGGCGCGGCGATCGGTGGCCTGGCCGGCGCGTTGTTCGCCGGCAAGCAGAACTTCGTCAGCTCGCAGAACTTCGAGCTGCTCAACTCGATCATCATCCTGGCGGCGGTGATCCTCGGTGGCTCCGGCAACATCGTCGGCGCGATCGTCGGCGGCGGCCTGGTGGCGTACCTGATCGAACGCTTCCGGGGCATCGAGATGTTCGGCATCGAACTCTACGAGTACCGGTTCCTGGTCTTCGGCCTGACTCTCGTGGTCATGATGATCTTCCGGCCGCAGGGCCTGATCGCCAACCGGCGACGATCCGCCGAGTTCAAGGACCGCCGTAAGGAGGTGGCCGTCGGTGGCTGACACCGAAGCGACCGGGACCGGCCCGACCGCCGCGACCCGCGAACCCCTGCTCGAGGTCGACCACGTCACGCTGCGCTTCGGCGGCGTGGTCGCCCTGGACGACGTGAACTTCACCCTCTACAAGGGCGAGATCCTCGGTCTGATCGGACCGAACGGGGCCGGCAAGACGACCTGCTTCAACGCGATGACCGGCATCTACCGGCCGACCGAGGGCGAGATCCGGTTCCGCGGTCAGCGGATCACCGGCAAGAAGCGCCACCAGATCACCAAGATGGGCATGGCCCGGACGTTCCAGAACATCCGGCTCTTCCCCGAGATGACCGCCCTGGAGAACGTTCAGGTCGGCGCGGACGCCCACCACAAGACCAGCGTCGTCTCGGCGATGCTACGGCTGCCGAGGCACTGGCGCGAGGAACGTGACGGCCGGGAGAAGGCCCGCGAGCTGCTGGACTTCGTCGGCATCGGCCACCGGATCAACGAGATGGCCCGCAACCTGTCGTACGGCGAACAGCGGCGGCTGGAGATCGCCCGGGCGCTGGCCACCAGCCCGGCGCTGCTCTGCCTCGACGAGCCGGCGGCCGGGTTCAACCCGGCGGAGAAGGAGGAGCTGCTCCAGCTGATTCGGCAGATCCGCGACCGGGGCGTCACCGTGCTGCTGATCGAGCACGACATGCGTCTGGTCATGGGGGTCACCGACCGGATCGTGGTGCTGGAGTTCGGAAAGAAGATCGCCGAAGGCCTGCCCGCCGAGGTGCGGGACGACCACCGGGTGATCGCCGCCTATCTGGGAGTGCCCGACGATGTTGCTTGAGATCGACGACGTCAGCCTGCTGTACGGGCGGATCCAGGCGCTGCACGGCATCAGCCTGACGGTGAACGAGGGCGAGATCGTCGCCCTGATCGGTGCCAACGGCGCCGGCAAGTCCACCACCATGCGGGCGATCTCCGGCATCCGGCCGATCGCCGCCGGGCGGATCACCTTCGACGGCGAGGACATCTCCAAGCTCCGGGCCGACCTGCGGGTCCGGCGCGGACTGTGCCAGGCACCGGAGGGCCGGGGCATCTTCCCCGGCATGACGGTGCTGGAGAACCTCGACATGGGGGCGTACACCCGGCGCGACCGCGCCGGTATCGCCGCCGATCTGGACCGGGTGCTGGGCCTGTTCCCCCGGCTGGCCGAGCGCCGCAGGCAGCACGGCGGCACGCTGTCCGGCGGCGAGCAGCAGATGCTCGCCGTGGGCCGCGCGCTGATGAGCCGCCCGAAGCTGCTGCTGCTCGACGAGCCGTCGATGGGGCTCGCCCCGATGCTGATCCAGCAGATCTTCGACATCATCGTGGAGATCAACCAGCAGGGCACCACGGTCCTGCTGGTCGAGCAGAACGCCCAACAGGCGTTGTCCCGGGCGCACCGCGCGTACGTGCTGGAGACCGGTCGGATCGTCAAGTCCGGCACCGGCGCCGACCTGCTGCACGACCCGGCCGTCAAGGAGGCGTACCTCGGTGTCGCCTGACCCGGCACCGGTACGACCCGACCACCCCCTCGGAGGAAACGTGACCACCTCACATCACCGGATCCGGCGGGCCGCCGCCGGCTTCGCCGGGGCGCTCGCTCTCCTGCTGGCCGTCGCCGGCTGCGGTGAGCAGGACAGCGTCGAACAGCCCGGCGGCGACGCGCCGAGCGCGTCGGCCGACGACGAACTGGCCGCGCTCGTCCCCGACGAGATCAAGGCCGACGGCAAGATCCTGGTCGGCGTCGACGCGACCTACGCTCCGGCGGAGTTCCTCGACACCGACGGAAGCACCGTCATCGGGTTCGACGTCGACCTGTTCAACACCGTCGCGGGCAAGCTCGGCCTGACCACTGAGTACGTGCCCAGTCAGTTCGACGACATCATCCCCGGGGTGATGTCCGGCAAGTACGAGATCGGGGTCTCCTCGTTCACCATCAACGACGAGCGCAAGGCCCAGGTCGACATGGTGTCGTACTTCTCGGCCGGCACCCAGTGGGCGTCGCGGGCCGGGGAACCGGTCGACCCGGACGACGCCTGCGGCAAGCGGGTGGCGGTCCAGGCCGGCACCGTGCAGGTGGAGGACATCGAGGCCCGCTCGGCGGCGTGCGTTGACGCCGGTGACCCGGAGATCGTCATCGAACAGTTCCAGGGGCAGGACCAGGCGACCACCTCGGTGGTCTCCGGAAAGAACGACGCCATGCTGGCCGACTCGCCGGTCTGCGCGTACGCGGTTCAGCAAACCAACGGCGAGCTGGAACTGTCCGGCGACATCTACGACTCGGCGCCGTACGGCTACGTGGTGGCCCAGGACCAGACCGGGTTCGCCGAGGCGTTGGCCGAGGCGCTTGACGCGATCATCGCCGACGGCGGCTACGAGCAGGCGCTGAGCAACTGGGGCGTCGAGGCGGGCGGGATCACCGACCCGGCCGTCAACCCCTGAGCCCCGGCTGCCGATGTCCGCGGCCAACCCTTCCTCCCCGGACGGCGTGACGCCGTCCGGGGAGGCACCCCCACCCGGGCCGCCCTCGCCCGAGTCCGGGCCGCCTCCGCGTGGGTCCGGGTCGCCGGAGCCGGCCCGTGACCGACCCGAGCCGATCCGGGCGGTGCCGGTGCGCCGGCCGGGCCGCTGGTTGGCGGTCGGCGTGCTCGCCGTACTCGCCGCGATGTTCGTCCACCTGCTGGTCACCAACGACCGGTTCCAGTGGACGTTCATGGTCGACAACATGTTCCGGCCGCCGATCGTCGAAGGCGTGCGGACCACCATCACGATGACCCTGCTCGCGATGGTGATCGGCGTCGCGCTCGGGGTGCTGGTCGCGGTGCTGCGGCTGTCCGGCAACCCGGTCCTGGCCGGCGTCGCCTGGCTCTACACCTGGTTCTTCCGGGCGGTACCCCGGGTGGTGCTGCTGGTGCTCTTCGGCAACCTCGGCATCCTCTGGGAACGGCTGGAGTTCGGGCTGCCGTTCGACCGGCAACTCGGCGCGCTGTTCGGCGTCACCGACTTCGAGGCCCGGATCTGGGGCTTCGACGCCCGGACCGCGATCAGTGGTTTCGTCGCCGGCCTGCTCGGGCTGGCGCTGTCCGAGGCCGCCTACATGGCGGAGATCGTCCGCGCCGGCATTGGCTCGGTCGACCCCGGCCAGGCCGAGGCGTGCGCCGCGCTCGGCATGAGCCAGGGTCTGACCCTGCGTCGGGTGGTGCTGCCCCAGGCGATGCGGGTGATCGTGCCGCCGACCGGAAACGAGACCATCGCGATGCTCAAGGACACCTCGCTGCTGGCCTTCGTACCGGTCACCAACGAGCTGTTCTTCCAACTGTCGGCGGTCGGCTCGCGGACCTTCCAGGTCTTTCCGATGCTGGTCGCCGCCTGCCTGTGGTATCTGGCGCTGACCAGCGTGCTGATGGTCGGCCAGTCCTTCGTCGAACGGCGGTTCTCCCGCGGCTTCGGCACCGTTGCTGCGAAGGGGACCTGATGACCGCGCCGCCCGTCGGGTCGGACACCCTGATGGTGCACGCCGAGAACGTGCACAAGTCGTTCGGCTCGGTCGACGTGCTCACCGGGGTGGACCTGGCGGTCCGGCCCGGTGAGGTGTGCTGCGTGATCGGGCCGTCCGGCTCCGGCAAGTCGACCTTCCTACGCTGCATCAACCACCTGGAGAAGATCGACGCCGGGCGGATCCGGGTGGACGGGGAACTGGTCGGCTACCGGCAGCGGCGCGGCAGACTGCACGAGCTGCCCGCCCGGGAGGTGGCCGCGCAGCGCCAGCAAATCGGCATGGTGTTCCAGCGGTTCAACCTGTTTCCGCACATGACCGCGCTGGACAACGTGATGGAGGCGCCGCTGCGGGTCCGCCGCCAGCCCCGGCCGGCGGTCCGTGAGCTGGCGGCGGCGCTGCTGGACCGGGTTGGTCTGGCGGACCGGGCGGACGCCTACCCGGGGCAGCTGTCCGGCGGGCAGCAGCAGCGGGTGGCGATCGCCCGCGCGCTGGCCATGCGGCCCAAGCTGATGCTGTTCGACGAGCCGACCAGCGCGCTGGACCCGGAACTCGTCGGCGAGGTGCTGGACGTGATGCGGGACCTGGCCCGGGACGGGATGACGATGATCGTGGTGACCCACGAAATCGGTTTCGCCCGGGAGGTCGGTGACTCGCTGGCCTTCATGGACGGCGGGGTGGTGGTCGAGTCGGGCGTACCCCGGCAGGTCCTGGCCGACCCGCGGCACGACCGGACCCGAGCCTTCCTCAGCAAGGTGCTGTGACCCCGCCGAGCCGCCCGGTGCGGGGTCACCGCGCCTGGCGCGAGCCGCCCGGCACGGTGTCGTACCCCACGACTAGAGTCGCTTGACGTGACCGACGATGCGCCCCGCCTGCTGCTGCTCGACGGCCATTCGCTGGCCTACCGGGCGTTCTTCGCGCTGCCCGTGGAGAATTTCTCCACCAGCACCGGCCAGCCGACCAACGCGGTCTACGGCTTCACCTCGATGCTGATCAACGTGCTGCGTGACGAGCGGCCGACCCACATCGTGGTCGCCTTCGACGTGTCCCGCCGGTCGTTTCGCACCGAGCGGTACGCCGAGTACAAGGCCGGCCGATCGGAGAGCCCGACCGACTTCGCCGGCCAGGTCAGCCTGGTCCAGGAGGTCCTCGACGCGCTGCGGATCCCGTTCGTCAGCAAGGAGAACTACGAGGCCGACGACATCATCGCCACGCTGGCCTGCGAGGGCCGCGACGCCGGGATGGACGTGCTGATCTGCACCGGCGACCGGGACGCCTTCCAGCTGATCGACGACCGGATCACCGTGCTGTACCCGCGTAAGGGCGTCTCCGACCTGGCCCGGATGGATCCGGCGGCGGTCACCGCCCGGTACGGGGTCGGCCCGCAGCACTACCGCGACCTGGCCGCCCTGGTCGGCGAGTCCAGCGACAACCTGCCCGGGGTGCCCGGGGTCGGTCCGAAGACCGCCGCCAAGTGGATCAGCCAGTACGGTGGGTTGGACGGCGTCGTCGCCCAGGTCGACAAGATCAAGGGCAAGGCGGGGCAGAGCCTGCGTGAGCGCCTTGCCGACGTGCTGCGCAACTACGAGCTCAACCGGTTGATCGCCGACCTGGAGCTACCGGTGGCAACCGCCGACGCCAAGTGGACCGGGTGGGACCGGGAAGCCGTCCACCAGGTCTTCGACAGCCTGCAGTTCCGGATCCTGCGGGACCGGCTCTACCAGTACCTCGACGCCGTCGAGCCGGAGGCCGAAGCCGGCTTCGACCTGGCCGGCGAGGTGCTCGGCGCTGGGGCGGTCGCCCCCTGGCTGGCCGAGCACGCCCCGGCCGGCGCCAGCGTCGGCGTCGCGGTCGCCGGCAGCTTCGGCCGGGGCACCGGCACCCTGACCGCGATCGCGGTGGCCACCGCAGTCGGGGCCGCCGCCTGGTTCGACCCGGCCGCGTTGGACGCCGCCGACGAGGCGGCGGTCGCCGGCTGGCTCGCCGACGACCGGCGGCGCAAGGTGCTGCACGACAGCAAACCGGCCCGGCTGGCGTTCGCCGCGCACGGCTGGTCGCTGGACGGCATCGACCGGGACACCGCGCTTGCCGCCTACCTGGCCCGGCCGGACCAGCGCTCCTACGACCTAATCGACCTGGCGCTGCGCTACCTGCACCGGGAGCTGCGGGTCGACGCCCCGGACGACGGCCAGCTCACCCTCGACGGGCTCGGCCCGCAGAGCGAGGTCGAGCAGAACCTGATGCTGCGCGCCCGGGCCACCCTCGACCTGGCGGCGGCGATCGACGCCGAGCTGGCCCGCGACGGGGACGCCTCCACCCGGCTGCTCGCCGACGTCGAGCTGCCGCTGGTCGAGGTCCTCGCCGGCATGGAGCAGGCCGGCATCGCCGCCGACACCGAGTACCTGACCGAGCTGGAAGCGCAGTTCGCCGCCGAGGTCAAGGCCGCCGCCCAGGCCGCGTACGGGGTGATCGGGCGCGAGTTCAACCTCGGCTCGCCCAAGCAGCTGCAGGAGATCCTCTTCACCGACCTGGGGCTGCCCAAGACGAAGAAGATCAAGACCGGTTACACCACCGACGCCGACGCGCTGCAGTGGCTGTTCGCCCAGACCGAGCATCCCCTGCTGGCCCACCTGCTGCGCCACCGCGACGTGGCCCGGCTCAAGTCGACCGTCGACGGGCTGCTCAAGTCGATCTCCGACGACGGCCGGATCCACACCACCTTCAACCAGACGGTGGCCGCCACCGGTCGGCTCTCCTCCACCGACCCCAACCTGCAGAACATCCCGATCCGCACCGAGGAGGGCCGCCGGATCCGGCGGGCGTTCGTGGTCGGGGCCGGCTACGAATCGTTGCTGACCGCCGACTACAGCCAGATCGAGATGCGGATCATGGCGCACCTGTCCGGCGACGAGGCACTGATCGACGCATTCAACTCTGGCGAGGACTTCCACGCCGTCACCGCCGCGTCGGTGTTCCAGGCGCCGTTGGAGTCGGTCGACGCCGAGCAGCGTCGGCGGATCAAGGCGATGAACTACGGGCTGGCGTACGGGCTGAGCGCCTTCGGCCTGTCCCAGCAGCTCGGCATCGCCACCGACGAGGCGAAGGCGCTGATGGAGGAGTACTTCCGCCGGTTCGGTGGGGTCCGTGACTACCTGCAGGCGTTGGTCGGCCAAGCCCGTCAGGACGGCTACACCTCCACCATCCTCGGCCGCCGTCGTTACCTTCCTGACCTGGTCAGCGACAACCGGCAGCGTCGGGAGATGGCCGAGCGGATGGCGCTCAACGCCCCGATCCAGGGCTCCGCCGCCGACCTGATCAAGGTAGCGATGCTGCACGTCGACACCGCACTGCGCACCTCGTCGTTGCGGTCGCGGATGTTGCTGCAGGTGCACGACGAACTGGTTTTCGAGGTGGCGCCGGGGGAGCGGGCCGAGCTGGAGAGCCTGGTCCGCCGCGAAATGGGCGGCGCCCACCCGCTGTCGGTGCCGCTGGAGGTCTCCGTCGGGGTCGGCACCGACTGGCACACCGCAGGGCACTGACCGCCCGGTGACCCGACTCCGAACGGGCCGGCCCGCACCGACCGCGGCCAGCCTCCGGTCACGCCTTCAGCGGGTCGTGGCCCCAGTTCATCAGCGAGTGCCGCCACCGGGTGTCGCTGACGTCGCCGGACGGGCGCTGGGCCAGGTGCCGGTGCACGTACCCGACCACCTTGCGCATGTGGGCGTAGTCGTCGTCGGACAGCGCCTCCCGCTTGGTCCGCAGCAGGTCGACGATTCGGCGGCCGGAGGCGTGCCCGACCGACTCGCCGCCGTCGTGGTGCTGCCCGGCGGCGGTCGACTCCGGGGTCCGCAGCCACTTCTCCAACTCACCCGGGCTCATGTTGACCGCTTCGACGAACTCCCGGTACGCGGCGGCGCCGTCGGAGGTGTCGGTCCGGGTCGGCCGGTGCCCGGCGGTGCGGGTGCGGTCACTCGGCACGGCGCAACGCCTCCGGCTTGTGTACCGCGTCGCGGCCGGACTTGTCGCTACGGACCCGGTACTGCGGATGTTCCGGATCGGCGACCACGGTACGTCCGGCGGACTTCCGCCGGGTGGTGATCTCCTCTTCGACGGTGCCCGGCACGGTCACCCCGTGGCTGCGCCAGTTGACCCGGTCACCGGGTCGGGGGTGCTCGACCGGTCGGCCGGGCCGTTGGTCGGGTCGGTCGCCCTCGCGGGGGCGTTTGTTCCTCGCCATGGCGGCCGGGTACCCGCTGGCCGGGCCGGCAATCCCGTCAGGGCAGGGTCTACGGGGTGATCTCGGAGATCGGCAGCTTCACCGGGAACGGGGCGTCGAGTTCGAGCAGGTCGGCGGACTCGGCGACGAGGGCGTACTCCCGCTCGCCGCTGGCGCCCGGCCGGTCGCCGAGCTGGTAGGCGTAGATCCGCACCGGGTCCTGCTCGACCCGCCAGTAGTGGCCGATGCCGACGGCGGCGTACCCGGCGGGCTTGTCGAACCGGTCCCGGCGGCGGGTCGCCGGGGAAACCACCTCGACGACCAGCAGCACCTCGTCGGGGGTCAGGTAGTGCCGGTCGCGGCTGCCCTCGGCGCGGTGCAGCAGCACGTCGGGCTCGTAGGTGTTGCGTGGCCCGACGGCGACCCCGACCGCCTGGGTGGCCCGGTAGCCGTCCGGCGCGTGCCGACGCAGCCAGGCGCAGAGCAGGAACGAGATGTCCTGGTGGTCGAGAGTGGGGGAGGGAACCACGGTGAGGACTCCGTCGAGGAGTTCGACGCGGGGGGCGTCGGCGGGCAGGGCGAGGACGTCTTCGATGCTGTAGTCAGCCAGCTGCTGCCGGACCGGGTCCGGCTGCCACGGTGCGGTCCACGCCCCGCCGGCCGCTGCGGCAGGACGGATCGGCTCGGCGCTCACCCGGTCAGCGTACCGCCGTCGGGGTGTCGGCGAGGGCCGGCGGCGCGCGGCGGGTCGGCGCGGTGCACGGTGGCCGTCTCAGCCAGCCGTGGGCGGCCGGTCGGCGACGAAGATCGCGGTGCCGGGGAAGAGCCGGCCGCGCAGCGGACTCCACTGCCCCCAGATCTGTTCGTGCCCGTCCGGCCACGGTGGCTCGACGACGTCCAGCAGCCGGAACCCGGCGGCGACGAGCTCCCGGACCCGGTCGCCGAGCGTACGGTGCTGCTCGACGTAGCTGGGCGTGCCGTCGTCGTCGGTCTCCACGTACGGTCGCCGGTCGAAGTAGGAGTGCACCGCGACCAGGCCGCGCTCGCCCGGGTCGTCGAGGAAGATCCAGCGCATCGGGTGGGTGACGGCGAAGACCCAGCGCCCGCCGGGGCGCAGCACCCGGTGCACCTCGCGCATCACGGCGGCCGAGTCGGCGACGAACGGCACCGCGCCGAACGCGGTCCAGACGGTGTCGAACGCGGCGTCGACGAACGGCAGCGTCAGTGCGTCGGCCTGGACCAGCGGCACCCGTACGCCGGTGCGGTCGGCCCCGGCGACGGCCTGGCGCAGCATGCCCGCCGACAGGTCCAGGGCGACGGTACGGGCACCCTGCCGGGCGAGCCACCGGCTGCCGGCGGCGGCCCCGCAGCCCAGTTCGAGCACCCGCCGCCCGGCGACGGCGCCGAGCAGCCCGGCATCGGCCTCCCGCAGCCCTTCCGGGCACCAGCGCAGCTCGGCGTCGCCGAGGAACCCGCCGTGCTCGGCCTGGTAGGCGTCGGCGTCGGAGTCCCACCAGCGTCGGTTGGCCTGCCGGGCCTGCTGATCGGTGACCTCGTTCCTGGTCACTCTGAGTTGGTCGGAATCCGGGAGGAGGTCGGAGTCCGGCCCGCCGTCGGGTCCGCCGCCGGGCGTGGGCGTCGCGGTGGTCACGGCGCAGACAGTACGGGCAGCGCCGCGTGGGAGCGTTACCGGCCCGGCGTGCTAGGCTTGGCGGCCCGCGAAACAGCTGTGATCTCCGTCACGGCGTGCCTCTGAAAGCGCGGGAATCCCCGCCTGTGGGTCCGATTTTTCCCAACCACCGACATGCGCGCCCCGATAGCTCCCGGGACGGCTTGCACGCTGTGGTAATGCAACCGGTAGGCTAGTCGATGCGCTCGCGGATCGTGTGCCTCGGCAGGGAGCAGGTCCGCGGTCGGCGGTTACATCCGATGATGGCAGCGGCGGTCGATGATCCCCTCGGTCACGGTCGGTGACGAAGACGTCATCGTCGCGGTGTGCCCGCCGGCGGATCCGTGAGCCACGCCAGGTCACCGCAACGACAAGCCAGCAGTGACACCCATCCGATCCGGAGCAACCGCCCACATGACGAGCAGCATCGAGGCCACCTCGAGCGCCCCCAAGGTCACCGTCGACGACCTCGGCACCGAGGAAGCCTTCCTCGCGGCGATCGACGAGACCATCAAGTACTTCAACGACGGCGACATCGTGGAAGGTACCGTCGTCAAGGTCGACCGGGACGAGGTCCTGCTCGACATCGGCTACAAGACCGAGGGCGTCATCCCCTCGCGCGAGTTGTCGATCAAGCACGACGTGGACCCAGCCGACGTTGTCTCGGTGGGCGACCACATCGAAGCCCTTGTCCTGCAGAAGGAGGACAAGGAAGGCCGGCTGATCCTGTCGAAGAAGCGCGCCCAGTACGAGCGCGCGTGGGGCACGATCGAGAAGATCAAGGACGAGGACGGGGTCGTCCGCGGCTCGGTCATCGAGGTGGTCAAGGGCGGTCTGATCCTGGACATCGGGCTGCGTGGCTTCCTGCCCGCATCGCTGGTGGAGATGCGCCGGGTCCGTGACCTGCAGCCGTACGTCGGCCGCGAGCTCGAAGCCAAGATCATCGAGCTGGACAAGAACCGTAACAACGTGGTCCTGTCCCGCCGGGCCTGGCTGGAGCAGACGCAGTCCGAGGTGCGCACCGAGTTCCTCAACAAGCTGCAGAAGGGCCAGGTCCGCAAGGGCGTCGTCTCCTCGATCGTCAACTTCGGTGCCTTCGTCGACCTCGGCGGGGTGGACGGTCTGGTGCACGTCTCCGAGCTGTCCTGGAAGCACATCGACCACCCGTCCGAGGTGGTCGAGGTCGGCCAGGAGGTTGAGGTCGAGGTGCTCGACGTCGACCTGGACCGCGAGCGGGTCTCGCTGTCGCTCAAGGCCACCCAGGAAGACCCGTGGCGTCAGTTCGCCCGGACCCACGCGATCCAGCAGATCGTGCCCGGCAAGGTGACCAAGCTGGTGCCGTTCGGTGCGTTCGTCCGCGTCGACGACGGCATCGAGGGTCTGGTGCACATCTCCGAGCTCGCCGAGCGGCACGTCGAGATCCCCGAGCAGGTCGTCCAGGTCGGCTCGGACGTCATGGTCAAGGTCATCGACATCGACCTGGAGCGTCGCCGGATCTCGCTGTCGCTCAAGCAGGCCAACGAGGGCTTCGTCGAGGGCGAGGAGCACTTCGACCCGACGCTGTACGGCATGGCCGCCACGTACGACAACGAGGGCAACTACATCTACCCCGAAGGCTTCGACCCGGAGACCGGGGAGTGGCTGGAAGGCTTCGACAAGCAGCGGGAGACTTGGGAGCAGCAGTACGCCGAGGCCCGCAACCGCTGGGAAGCGCACACCCGGCAGGTGCAGACCGCCCGGGCCGCCGACGCGGACGCCGCAGCCAACCCGGCTCCGCCGGTCGCCGCCCCCGCGGGCGGTGGCGGTGGCGGCGGTGGTGGGGCCACCTCCAGCTCGACCCCGTCGCGGGCCAGCGAGGAGCCGGCCGGCACCCTCGCCACCGACGAGGCGCTCGCCGCGCTGCGGGAGAAGCTGGCCGGCGGCAAGAGCTGAGGCCTCATAGCAACACCGGTTGACACAGACAGCGGTCCCGCCGGGCGTAATGCCCGGCGGGACCGCTGTCTGTCGTGGCGTACCACTGTCTGCCGCGCCCACTGTGCGGCCCGCCCCTGTGGGACCACCCACTGACCCGAACTGGCGGACACGAGCCCCCCGGCGGACCGGCCGGGCAGCCGATCCGGTTCACTGGGCGGCATGCTGAGGGTAGGTCTCACCGGCGGCATCGGCGCTGGCAAGAGCGCCGTCGCCAACCGGCTCGCCACACACGGCGCGGTGATCGTCGACGCCGACCGGCTCGCCCGGGAGGTGGTGGCGCCCGGCACCGACGGACTGGCCCGGGTCGTCGCGGCCTTCGGGCCGGACGTCGTCGCCAACGACGGTGCCCTGGACCGGCCCGCCCTAAGCGCCCGGGTCTTCGCCGACCCGGCCGCCCGGCGCCGGCTGGAGGAGATCGTGCACCCGCTGGTCCGGGCCCGTACCGCCGAACTCACCGCCGCCGCCCCGACCGACGCGGTCGTGGTCAACGACGTGCCGCTGCTGGTGGAGACCGGGCTGGCCGCCACGTACCACCTGGTGGTCGTGGTGTCGGCGGCCGAGACGCTGCGCGTCGAACGGCTGACCCGCGACCGGGGGATGGCACCCGACGACGCGCGGGCCCGGATCCGCGCCCAGGCCGACGACGCGCAACGCCGCGCCGCCGCCGACGTGCTGCTGGCCAACGACGGCCGCCGCGACGACCTCACCGCCGCCGTCGACCGGCTCTGGCGCGACCGGCTGGTGCCGTACGAGGCGAACCTGCGGGCCGGCCGGCCCGCGCCGCGCCCGCCGCGGGCGGTCCTCGCTGAGCCCGACCCGACCTGGCCGGAGCAGTTCGACCGGCTGGCGGCCCGGGTGCGGCGGGCGGTCGGCGCCGACCGAAGGGTCGACCACATCGGCTCCACCTCGGTGCCCGGTCTGCCGGCCAAGGACGTCATCGACATTCAGCTCACCGTTGAGTCGCTGGACGATGCCGACGGCTGCGCCGCCGCCCTCGCCGCCGCCGGGTTCCCCCGGTTTCCCGGCGACTGGTGGGACAACCCGCGCCGTGACCCGGGCACCGGCCAGCCGGGTGAACGCTGGCCGAAGCGGCTGCACGGCAACGCCGACCCGGGCCGGCCGGTCAACCTGCACGTGCGGGTCGCCGACTCGCCGGGCTGGCGCTACGCGTTGGCGTTCCGCGACCACCTGCGCGCCGACCCGGCAACCCGGGCCGACTACCTGGCGACCAAGCGCCGGCTGACCACCGACCGGCCGACCACCCGGGAGTACGCCGAAGCCAAGGAGCCGTGGTTCGACCAGGCGTGGCCGCACCTGCTGCGGTGGATCGAGGAGACCGGCTGGCAGCCGTGACAGGACCAACCGGCGGGGATGAGTAGGTGGGGCGCTCGCGGCGGCCGGGTCACGCGGGGCGTGACAACTCCGGGTGCGCTCACCGGCTGGCGCCAGGGCAGCTACCCGAACATCCGGACCCGTGGCGCGCCGCGATGGGCGCTGCCGGTGGTCCGCGCGGCCGCCGCGAGCGGCCTACCCTGCAACGGTATCGCGGGTGAGGCAACCCACACAATGACAATATCGATGCCGATCGGCGACCGGCGGCACTCTGTCGGACCCACGGCGTAGGTTGGGGCCATGGCGCTCGACATTCCGCGACTCGACGGCCGCTTCCAGGTCGTCAGCGACTACTCGCCGGCCGGCGACCAGCCGGCAGCCATCGACGAGCTTGAGCGCCGGGTGCGTCGCGGCGACCGGCATTCGGTGCTGCTCGGCGCGACCGGCACCGGCAAGAGCGCCACCACCGCCTGGCTGGTCGAGCGGCTGCAGCGGCCCACCCTGGTGATGGCCCCCAACAAGACGCTCTGCGCCCAGCTGGCCAAGGAGTTCCGCGAGCTGATGCCGCACAACGCGGTGGAGTACTTTGTCTCCTACTACGACTACTACCAGCCCGAGGCGTACATCCCACAGACCGACACCTACATCGAGAAGGACTCCTCGATCAACGAGGAGGTGGAGCGGCTGCGCCACTCGGCGACCATGTCCCTGCTGACCCGCCGCGACGTGATCGTGGTCGCCACCGTCTCGGCGATCTACGGCCTCGGCACCCCGCAGGAATACCTCGAACGCGCGGTCAAGGTCACCGCCGGCGCCGAGCAGGACCGCGACTCGCTGCTGCGCCGCCTGGTCGACATCCAGTACGCCCGCAACGACCTGTCGTTCAGCCGGGGCACGTTCCGGGTCCGCGGCGACACCCTGGAGATCATTCCGGCGTACGAGGAGCTGGCGGTCCGCATCGAGTTCTTCGGTGACGAGATCGAGCGGCTCTACTACCTGCACCCGTTGACCGGTGACGTGGTGCGCGAGGTCGACCAGCTGCTGATCTTCCCGGCCACGCACTACGCCGCCGGGCCGGCGCGGATGGAGCGGGCGATCCGCGACATCGAGGCCGAGTTGACCCTGCGGCTCGCCGAGCTGGAGCGGCAGGGCAAGCTCCTCGAGGCGCAGCGGCTGCGGATGCGCACCACGTACGACATCGAGATGATGCGCCAGGTCGGCTTCTGCTCCGGCATCGAGAACTACTCGATGCACATCGACGGCCGCGACTACGGCAGTCCGCCGCACACCCTGCTCGACTACTTTCCGGACGACTTCGTCACCGTCGTCGACGAGTCGCACGTGACGATCCCGCAGATCGGCGGCATGTTCGAGGGCGACGCCTCGCGCAAGCGGATGCTGATCGACCACGGGTTCCGGCTGCCCAGCGCGGCCGACAACCGGCCGCTGCGCTTCGACGAGTTCCTGGAACGGGTCGGTCAGATGGTGTTCCTGTCCGCCACCCCCGGGCCGTGGGAGCTGGAGCAGGCGGCCGGCGAGTTCGTCGAGCAGGTGATCCGCCCCACCGGCCTGGTCGACCCGCAGGTCAAGGTCAAGCCAACCAAGGGCCAGATCGACGACCTGATGCACGAGATCCGGCTGCGCACCGACCGCGACGAACGGGTGCTGGTCACCACGCTGACCAAGAAGATGGCCGAGGACCTCACCGACTACCTGCTGGAGCACGGCATCCGGGTGCGCTACCTGCACTCCGAGGTCGACACGCTGCGCCGGGTGGAGCTGTTGCGCGAGCTGCGCAAGGGCGACTACGACCTACTGGTCGGCATCAACCTGCTCCGCGAAGGTTTGGACCTGCCCGAGGTGTCGCTCGTCGCGATCCTCGACGCCGACAAGGAGGGCTTCCTGCGCAGCGGCCGGTCGCTGATCCAGACCATCGGCCGGGCCGCCCGTAACGTCTCCGGCGAGGTCCACATGTACGCCGACAAGATGACCCCGTCGATGGCGGACGCGATCGACGAGACCAACCGGCGTCGGGCCAAGCAGGTGGCGTACAACGAGGCCAACGGCATCTCGCCGGAGCCGCTGCGCAAGAAGATCCACGACATCCTGGACGACATCTACCGGGAGGCCGACGACACCGACGGCGCGCTCGCCGGTCGGTCGGTCGGCGGCTCCGGCCGGCAGATGTCGCGCGGCAAGGGCCCGGTGCCGGAGACCCGCAGCAGGGGCCGGGGCACCGCCACCCCGTCGAGTGCCGGGATGGCCCGCGCCGACCTGGCCCAACTGATCCAGGAGCTGAACGACCAGATGCTGAACGCCGCCCGCGAACTGCAGTTCGAGCTGGCCGCCCGGATCCGCGACGAGATCTCCGAGCTGAAGAAGGAGCTGCGGGCGATGGACGTCGCCGGCGTCAGCTGAGCCGATTACCGGGGATGAGCTGGGCCAGCTCCGCGCCGGGGCGCTGGTAGGCCCGCCAGAGCAGCCCCCAGGTGTCGTCGAGTCCTGCCTCGTCGTCGCGCTGCTGCTCGGCGGGATCGTTGTCGGGAGCTGCCTGCCTGAGCGGTGGTGTCGCCTGGGCAGGTGGGGAAGGCCAGCCCGGCTCGCCGGGGCGGATCAGCTCCAGCTCACCCCATTGCAGGTAGAACGTCCAGGCGTCCTCGACCGTGCGGAAGATGCCGACCTCGCGGATCTCCCGCTGCGGGTGCCGGAAGTAGACCAGTGCCTCGTCGGCGTACTCCAGACCCCACCCGACGGCTGGAAACTCAGGCGCCCCGTCCACCGGGTCGACCGGCTCGATCAGCAGGAACTGCGTGGGCGGTGAGGTTCCGTTCATGACTTCCTCCAGGTTGTCTTCGCTGAGAATCACAGTCGCGGTGCGTTCGGCAGACACGCCGTGAGTCTCGGTTGGGGGAGCTTGACCTGCCGGTGTCGGTGCCGGCTACCGGCCTTACGCCGGGCCGGGCTGACCGCGCCGCCGAGTCGCGGGATGTCGAGCCTCATGTATGTCAGTCAACACCAACAGACCCTAAACCGCAATACTGCGAAACAAGGGGTGCGGACCATGGTGTGTGGATCAGGTCATCGTGACAAGGGATTTGATGCTCGTATACCGTGATCAACGGACTGTGGCGAACGCCGTCTAGGTCGGACCGTGATGATCCACGCGGAACGACTAGGCTGCAGGGTGGGAGGGACGAATGACCACAAGGAGGGGCACCGCTGGGCCCGACGGCTCGGGCTCGATGGCCGCGCGCAGGAGGCTCGGACGGCTGTTGACCGAACTGCGCGAAGCCAAGGCCATCACGCAGGGCGCGGCGGCCGAGTACATCGAGCGCGTGCCCTCCACCCTCTATCGGATAGAGACCGGCAAGCCAGGGGTCCGCATCCGGATCAAGCAGGACATCCATGGCCTGTGCGAGCTGTACGAGGCCGACGCCGCCACCCGCGAGGCGCTCGTGCAGCTCGCCGAGACGACCAAGGTCAAGGGCTGGTATCAGCCCTACCACGAGCTTTTGGCGCAGACGAACTTCGACTCGTACATCGGTCTGGAACAGGACGCGAGCGAGATCGACACCTTTGAGTCGCAGCTTGTGCCCGGCCTGTTGCAGACCGAAGGGTACGCTCGCGCGCTGGTCAGCGTCCCAGACAACAGGGAACGAGACGGTGACGAGATCGAGCAACGGGTCCAGATGCGGCTGCGCCGGCAGGAGATCCTGACCCGGCCGAATCCCGTTCGGCTGGACGCCGTGCTGGGTGAGTCGGTGCTCCGGCAGGTGGTCGGAGGCCCTGCGGTGATGACCGAACAGCTTCGGCACCTTGCGACCATGAGTGAGCGGCCGAATATCACGGTGCGTGTGCTACCCTTCACGGCTGGACTCCACGACGGGTTGGTGTCCGGCAGCTTCGTGATCCTGCGGTTCCCCGACGGCGTCGAGCCACCGGTGGTGTACTCGGACGTTCTTCTGGGAGGACTCTGGTTCGAGGAGCCGAGCGAGGTCACCCGGTTCGACCGTGCGATGACCAGTATCAGCGACAGCGCCCTGGATCAACCTGCCTCCAAGGACATGATTCACCAGGCAGTTAAGGAGCTATCCCGAGATGTATGACCTGACCGGAGCGGTGTGGCGCAAGTCCAGCCGCAGCAACAACAGCAACAACTGCGTCGAGGTTGCGACCGGCGTGCCGAGCTGCGATGGGATTGTCGCCGTACGTGACAGCAAGGAGAAGGGCGGCCCAGCGCTGGCCTTCTCCCGCGACGATTGGAAGGCGTTCCTCGCCAGCGCCCATGCGGGCCACTTCGACCTGAAGGAGTGACGATGGCGTGTCCACTGACATCTTCCACCTCAACTACGTCTGGTTCCTCGGCCGGGCCGACCCCAGATGAGCCGATGCGTTGGCACAAGAGCAGCCGCAGCAACGCCAATGGAAACTGTGTCGAGGTCGGCGCAGCTGGGCGGACGGGCTGGCGCAAGAGCAGCCGCAGCAACGCCAACGGTGACTGTGTCGAGGTCGCCCCGGCTGATGGGGTCGTCGCGGTCCGCGACTCCACCGATCCGACCGGTCCGCAGCTCGCCTTCCCCGCTACCGCCTGGCGCTCCTTCGTGGACAGCCTGCGCGGCTGAGGTCGTGCGGGCGAAGCCCTACTACCGTAAGGGGCGGCAGCGTGGCGCCGCCAACCGATCGCCTGGCTCGCCGACCGGGTAGACGGTCGAGTGCCCGGTCACGACTCAGGGGCGCCGCCGAGCCCTTCGATCAGCCGCACGATCTGCGCCACCCCGGCCTTGATCTCCGCCGCGTCAGCCTTGTGCTCGGCGTAGTGGTCGAGCTGTGTCGCCCGCAACGCGGACAGAACCCTGGTGTGCCTGCACAACTCCGCCCGGCTCATGACGTCGATTCTCCCAGATCCGGCGAGCCTCACACCCCAACGGGGCCAGGGTCAGCTTGACCTCGGCCCGGGCGTTGCACGGGAGGCCGGTGTTGAGGCGTCGACACGGGCAGCGCGGCGTCGCACCGGGTTGCTATCGTGCCGGGTCCGCAGCCCCACGCCCTCCCCGGAGCACCGTCGATGACCATCAACGAGCACATCACCCACTTCGCCGGACTGCCGGTGGTCGACTTCGACCCGCAGACGGCGGCGCAGCACACCGGCACCCCGGTCGCCTGGCGGCTCAGCACGTCGGAGGAGGACGAGGTCGAATTCGCCCAGCTCTTCGCCACCTGGCTGGACACCGTCGACCCGGCGAGCGTCGAGACGCTGGTGACCGGCGACTGGGGCGAACCGTGGGACGTCGCGTTCCCGCTGGAGCTGCTGGTCGACGCCGCGCCCCGGCTGACCAACCTGCGGGCCGTCTTCCTCGGCGAGATGACCTTCGACGAGTGCGAGATCTCCTGGATCCTGCAGCCCGACGTCACCCCGCTGCTGGCCGCCTACCCGGCGCTGCAGGTGCTGCGGGTACGCGGCGCGATGTCCCTGCAGTTGCAGCCCGTGCGCCACACCGGGCTGCGGGAGTTCGCCATCGAGTCCGGCGGGCTGCCGGCCACCCTCACCCGCGCCGTCGCCGCCAGCGACCTGCCGGCCTGCACCCACCTGGAACTGTGGCTGGGCACCCCCGACTACGAAGGTGACACCTCAGTGGACGACCTGGCGCCGATCCTCGACGGCACCCGGCTGCCCGCGCTGCGTACCCTCGGGTTGCGCAACGCCGAGATCGCCGACGCGGTCGCCGCCGCGCTTACCGCGGCGGCGGTGGTGCCCCGCCTGGAAACCATCGACCTGTCGTTGGGCACTCTCGGCGACGACGGTGCCACCGCCCTGCTCGCCGGGCAGCCGCTGACCCACCTGCGCCGACTCGACCTGCACCGGCACTACCTGTCCGACGCGATGATGGTCCGACTGCCGGCCGCGCTGCCCGGCGTCGACATCGACCTGAGCGACCAGCAGGAGGTCGACGCGCACCGGGGGCGGTACGTCTCGGTCGGCGAATGACCGGTTGTTAACCTCACCCGATGAGCCACACCACGCCGCTGGTCGTGGTCGGCAACCCGGGCAACCGGCGGGTCGGGGCGTTCCGTGCCGCCGCGCACGCCGCTGGCCTGCGGGTTCGGGTGCTGTCCTGGCGGGAGCTCGCAGCCGGGGGCGAGGTCGCCCTGCCCGGCGGGGCGACGGTGCGGATCGACTCGCCCGGCGAGGACTCCGAGGCGGACCGGCTGCTGCGCGGCGCCGACCGGCCGCTCGACCACGGCGAGATCAGCGGCGGTGCCGCCTGGTACGCCGGGCTGCGCGCCGCCCTGGGCCGGCTCACCGACGCCGCCCGGCGGGCCGGCGCGACCCTGCTCAACGACCCGGCCGACATCGCCGTGCTGTTCGACAAACGGGCCGGGCATCGGCGGCTGGCCGCCGCCGGGGTGGCGCAACCGGTCATCCTGGACACCGCACCCAGCGACTGGGCGCAGCTGCGTACCGCCCTGTCCGACGTCGGCTGGGCCCGGGTCTTCGTCAAACCGGTGCACGGGTCGTCGGCGTCCGGGGTGCTCGCCCTGCACGTGCACGGCCGGCGGGTGCAGGCGGTCACCTCGGTCGAGCTGGCTGACGACGGGCGGCTGTTTAACTCGCTGCGGGTGCGGACCTACCGCACCGAGCGGGAGGTCGCCTCTATCGTGGACCAGCTGGCACCGGACGGGTTGCTGGTGCAGCGCTGGTTTTCGAAGGCCGGCCTGCACGGCCGGGTCGTCGACCTGCGGGTGCTGGTGATCGCCGGGGAGCCGGGCCACCTCGTGGTACGCAGCAGCGACGGCCCGCTGACCAACCTGCACCTGGGCAACCGGCGCGGTGACCCGGCGGCGGTGCGGGCGGCGCTCGGCCCGCGCCGGTGGGCGGCGGCGCTGGCCGACTGTGTACGCACGGCCCGCTGCTTCACCGGCAGCCTGCACGTCGGAGTGGACCTGATGATCGGCAGTGACTGGCGGCGGCACGCCGTGGCGGAGGTGAACGCCTTCGGGGATCTGCTCCCCGGTGTGCGCGACGCCGCCGGGCGGGACAGCTACGCTGCCCAACTGCATGCCATACGTACCGGCCAATTCGCCGCCTGGCGGACCACGGCCGCGATGGGGAGGTCGGCATGAAGGACCTGATCGGCAGCCACGACCTGCTGTTCGTCACGCTTGACACGTTGCGCTACGACGTGGCGGTCGAGCTGCTCGCCGCCGGTCGGACACCGCAGCTGGCCCGCGCGCTGCCCGACGGGCAGTGGCAGCGCCGGCACAGCCCGGCCAGCTTCACCTACGCCGCACATCAGGCGTTCTTCACCGGTTTCCTGCCCACCCCGGCCGAACCGGGCAGCCACCCCCGGATGTTCGCCGCGGCCTTCCCCGGCAGCGCCACCACCGACGAGCACACCTGGGTGTTCGACGCACCCGACCTGGTCACCGCGCTGCGCAAGGAGGGCTACCACACGGTGTGCGTGGGCGGTGTCGGGTTCTTCAACCGGTCCTCGCCGCTGGGCGCGACCCTGCCGGGACTGTTCGCCGAGGCGCACTGGGAGTCGGCGTTCGGGGTGACCGCGCCCGGCTGCTTCGAGGCCCAGCTGGACCGGATCGCCGAGGTCGTCCCGGCCGTCCCCGCCGACCAGCCGCTGTTCCTGTTCGTCAACGTGGCCGCCATGCACCAGCCGAACCGGCACTACCTGCCGGGCACCGAACGCGACAACCGGGACAGCCACGCCGCCGCCCTGGAATACGTCGACCGGCACATCGGGCGGTTGTTCGCGCTGGCCAGCTCCCGGGGCCGGCCCTGCCTGACGATCATCTGCGCCGACCACGGCACCGCGTACGGCGAGGACGGACACAGCGGGCACCGGGTCGGCCACGAGGTGGTGTGGACGGTGCCGTACGCCGATTTCGTGATCGCCCCCGGCGACTGGTCCGACGCCGCGACGCCGGACCCGACGTGACCGTCGCGGACCTGGACGCCTCGCCGTACCAGGGCTACCTGTACGGGTATCCGCACAAGACGGCGTACCGGCCGCTGCGGCCGCGTCCCGCGCTGGCCGACGTCTGGTCCGGGCAGCGCCGCACGAAGCTGTTCTGCTACCTGCACCTGCCGTTCTGCGAGATGCGCTGCGGCTTCTGCAACCTGTTCACCCGGGCCAACCCGCCGGCCGGGCAGGTGGCCGCCTACCTCGACCAGCTGCGCTGCCAGGCGGTACGGGTGTCCGCCGCGCTCGGCGACGACGCCCGGTTCGCCCGGGTCGCCGTCGGCGGCGGTACGCCGACCTACCTGGACGCCGACGAGCTGTCCACGATGTTCGACCTGGTCGACAGGTTCCGGCCGGCGGGCGTACCGACGGCGGTGGAGACCTCACCGGCCACCGCCACCCCGGACCGGCTCGCGGTGCTCGCCGCCCGCGGCACCACCCGGATCAGCATCGGGGTGCAGAGCTTCCTCGACGCCGAGGCGCGGGCCGCCGGCCGGCCGCAGCGTCGCGTCGAGGTCGAGCGCGCCCTGGCCGCCATCCGGGACCAGCCGATCCCGGAGCTGAACATCGACCTGATCTACGGCATCCCCGGCCAGACCGATGCCACCTGGGCGCAGTCGCTCGACGCGGCGCTGCGCTGGGAGCCGGAGGAGATCTACCTTTACCCGCTCTACGTCCGCCCACTGACTGGCCTGGCCCGCCGCGCCCCGGCCGACCTGCCTGATCCACAGTGGGACGCGCAACGGCAGGCGCTGTACCGGCACGGCGTCGACCGGCTGCGCGCCGCCGGCTACCGGCAACTGTCGATGCGGCACTTCCGTCGCGCGTCGCTGCCGGCCGTCGACGCCCCGGCGTACTCCTGCCAGGAGGACGGGATGGTCGGACTCGGCTGTGGCGCCCGGTCCTATACCAGCGACCTGCACTACTCGTTCGACTATGCGGTCTCCGTCGGGCAGGTGCGGGCGATCATCGACGACTATCTGCGCCGGCCGGAGTCCGACTTCGACGTCGCCGAGGTGGGTTTCCGGCTGGACCGCGACGAGCAGCGCCGCCGCTGGCTGATCACCTCGCTGCTGCGCGCCGACGGGTGCGACCAGGCGGCGTACGCGGCGCGGTTCGCCACCCGGGCCGTCGACGATTTCCCGCAGCTGGCGACGCTGGTCGACCGGGGCTGGTTGACGGTCACCCCGGATCGGCTGGCGTTGACCGGGGCCGGCCTGGCCCGCAGCGACGCGATCGGCCCGTGGCTGGTCTCGACCGGGGTCCGGGCGGCGATGGTCGGCCTGCCGGCCCGGTGAGCCGGATGGACCTGAGCATCCTCTACCGGGGTCCGCTGGCCAGCTGCAACTACGACTGCCCGTACTGTCCGTTCGCCAAGCGCCGCGACGACCCGGCAACGCTGCGCACCGACCGGGTGGCGCTCGACCGGTTCGTCGACTGGGCCGTGCGTAATCCGCACGGCGACCGGATCTCGGTGCTGTTCACCCCGTGGGGCGAGGCGTTGACCCGATCCTGGTACCGGCGGGCGCTGCTGCGGCTGGCCGGGCTGCCGCAGGTGGGCCGGGTGGCGATCCAGACCAACCTGGCCGCCCGGCTGGACTTCCTGGCCGACGCCGACACCGACCAGCGTCGCCGGCTGGCGTTCTGGGCCACGTACCACCCGGGCCAGGTCGACCGGGAGGTCTTCCTGCGCCGCTGCGGCACGCTGCGTACCGCCGGGGTGCGGTTCTCGGTGGGGGTCGTCGGTCTGCCCGAGCACCTGGCGGCCGCCCGGTCGCTGCGGGCGGCGCTGCCGGCCGAGGTCTACCTCTGGGTCAACGCCGCCGACGGGCACCGCTACGACGCCGCCCAGCAGCGGGCGTGGACCGAGCTCGACCCGCTGTTCGGCTACAGCGTGCACCCGCACCCGTCGGCCGGCCGGTCGTGCCGCACCGGGGAGTCGGTGGTCTCGGTCGACGGGTCCGGCACGGTACGCCGGTGCCACTTCGTCGCCGAACCGCTGGGCAACCTGTACGACGGCTCCTACCGGGCCGCACTGCGCCCGCGCCCCTGCCCACTGGTCTCGTGCGACTGCCACATCGGCTACGTACATCTGCGGGAGCTGCCGCTGTACGACGTCTTCGCCGGCGGCGTCCTGGAACGCATCCCGCACGCCTTCCCCGAAACGGTGTCGGAGGTCGCAGGCGCGGCCGGTCCGGCCGCCGCTGCGGATCCGGTCAGCGGCGGGTGACCCGGTCGACGGCGCGCAGCACCGCGGCGTGCCCGTCCTCGGCGGCGATCCGGCCCGCGAGGTGCCGGGCCCGTTGCGCGTACGTCGGCCGGTCGAGCACCGTGCGGATGGCGTCGGCCAGCCGGTCGGCGGTGAGCCGTCGGGCCGGCAGCGGCTCGGCGGCGACCCCGAGCCGCGTCAGCCGGGCGGCCCAGAACGGCTGGTCGGCGATGAGCGGCACGGTCACCGCCGGCACCCCGGCCCGCAGTCCGGCGGCGGTGGTGCCGGCTCCCGCGTGGTGGACCACCGCCGCCACCCGGGGCAGCAGCCAGTCGTGCGGTACGTCGCCGACGGCGAGGACGCCGTGGTTGCTGACTGGGCGGACGCCGTCGCCGCCGACCCGCAGCCCACCCCAACCGGCCTGCACGATCGCCCGTACGCCGGCCCGGCGCAGCGCGGTGCCGACCAGTGCCGGGAGTTCGGCGTCGAGGACCGCCATGCTGCCGAAGGTGATCAGCACCGGCGGCGGACCGTCGCGCAGGAATCCGGTCAGCTCCGGCGGGGGAGTCCAGTGCGGATCGTCGGCCGGCCACCAGTAGCCGACGACCTCCAGCCCGGGGCGCCAGTCGGCTGGTCGGGGCAGCACGCTCGGACTGAACCCGTGCAGCACCGGCCAGCCCGACCGCCGGGCCTGTTTCAGCAGGCTGGCCAGCGGGACCGGCGGCAGGCCGAGCTGGTGGCGCAGCCGCCGGGAGGAGCGGTCATACGCCCGCGCGCTGACCGCCTCGGCGCCGCGCCCCAGGGCCCGGTTGCCGACCGGCCCGAAGGACCGGTCGCCGAGCAACACCGGCGGGAAGTCGCCGGTCGGTGCGACCGGTTGCAGGAAGACCCCGATGCTCGGAATCCCGTGTCGTTGCGCCACCGAGTAGCCCAGCGGCGCGGTCGTGGTGGCCAGCAGCAGCACGTCGGCGTCGGCACCGACGTCGACCAGTCCGGTTGCGAGATCGTCGAGGTAGCGCCGACCCTGCCGGACGAACTCGGCGGTGCCGCGCAGCCCGCCGCCGAGCCGGTGCAGCCGCCGCCCGCCGGGGGTGAGTTGGGCGGCGTACGGGTCACCGGGTAGCGGACGGAAGGCGAGACCGCTGCCGGTCACCAACCCGTGGAAGGTGCCGTGGGTCGCCACAGTGACCCGGTGGCCGGCAGCGCGTAGGGCTTGTCCCAGCCCGGTGTACGGTGCGACGTCGCCGCGGCTGCCGGCGGTCACAATCTCTATCCGCACTGCGGGCTCCGGATTGGTCCGGACCGCCCGGACGCCGGCAGGGTCCGGGTCACGCCGGCAGGTCGACGAAGTGTTCGACCACCGGCGGCGCGGCGAAGTAGGGACCGATCAGTTCCCGCCACCGCAGGTACCGGTCGGTGGCGCGGAAGTTCTGCTCGTGTGCGTCGACGGAGTCCCACTCGACCAGCAGCACGAACCGGCTGGGGCTTTCCACCCCCCGGGTCATCCGCACCGACCGGCAGCCGTCAGTCGCAGCCAGTAGGTGGCGGCCGGCGGCGTACGCTGCGACGAAGTCGGCTTCCCGGCCGGCCTGGACATCGACCAGCGCGATCTCAAGCACCATGGCGGCAGCCTGCCACATGGCTGCGTTCGGACCGGCCCGAGGGGCCGTTTCTGGGCGGCTCTGACGGGCATGCCCACGGTCGTCCGATGCCTATCTAGCCTCCTAGGACGGCAGAGGAGTTGTGCTTGTCATCACCGGTAAGCCGCCCCGGTGTGTCGTTTGCCCGGTAGTTGCGCAACAATGACGCAGGAGGAGGGGAGTATTCCCCCGCGTTGGTGTCGTCAGCACGGTTGGCCCGCATGGTGGACCGACCCGGCACCAGCGGTCGTCGTCACCAAGGTAGACAGAGTTCGGTGGACGGCGGCGGAAGAGACCTCCGTCAGTCACTGCTGTGCGCACCTCCACGAAGACCGGGGCATCCCGCCCCGGTTCCGGTCGGCGGTGCCCTGTGCCTGCCGGAGGTCCGAGTGAACATCCCTGCCTGGGTTTGGCTGGTCAGCCTGGTAGTACTGACCGCGGTGCTGATCGCCGACCTGTTGATCATCGTCCGGCGGCCGCACGAACCGAGCATGCGCGAGTCAGCCGGCTGGACCGTCTTCTACGTAGCGCTCGCGGTGATCTTCGGCCTCGGGGTGTGGGCCACGTCCGGTGGGCGGTACGCCGGCGAGTTCTTCGCCGGCTACGTCACGGAGAAGAGCCTCTCCGTCGACAACCTCTTCGTGTTCGTGATCATCATGGGTCGGTTCGTGGTGCCCCGGAAGTACCAGCAGAAGGTGCTTCTGGTCGGCGTCGTGCTGGCGCTGGTGCTGCGCGGCGGGTTCATCGCGGCGGGTGCCGTGCTGATCTCCCAGTTCTCCTGGGTGTTCTACATTTTCGGCGCTTTCCTCATCTACACCGCGATCGGCCAGCTACGCCAGCCTGAGACGACCGACGAGTTCTCCGAGAACGCGCTGATCCGGTGGAGCCGGCGGGTGCTGCCGGTCTCCGGCGACTACGACAGTGGGCGGCTGACCACGGTGACCGAGGCTGGCCGGCGGATGTTCACGCCGATGCTGATCGTCATGATCGCGATCGGCGTCACCGACCTGATCTTCGCGCTGGACTCGATCCCGGCGATCTTCGGCATCACCCAGGAGCCGTACCTGGTCTTCACCGCCAACGTCTTCGCGTTGATGGGGCTGCGGCAGCTCTACTTCCTGCTGGGCGGCCTGCTGGACCGGCTGGTCTACCTCAGCTTCGGCCTGGCGGTGGTGCTGGGCTTCATCGGCGTCAAGCTGGTGCTGGAGGCGTTGGCCGACAACAGCCTGTTCTTCGTCAACGGTGGCGATCCGGTCGGCTGGGCACCGCACATCCCGATCTGGCTGTCGCTGACCGTCATCTTCGTGACCCTGCTGGTCACCACGGTGGCCAGCCTGGTCAAGTCGTCCCGGGACCGTAAGCGGGAGCTCGCCGACCTCGTCAAGTGACCGGCCGCTGGGGTCGCCGGCAGCCGGCGACCCCAGCGGCGGTGCGTTCAGCTCTGGTGCTTGCGGCGGGCCGCCGCCCGGGCCCGTGCGGTCTGGTCGAGGATCACCTTGCGCAGCCGTACCGCCTCGGGGGTGACCTCGACGCACTCGTCCTCGCGGCAGAACTCCAGCGCCTGCTCCAGGGAGAGCTTGCGGGGCGGCACCAGCCGCTCCAACTCGTCGGCGGTCGACGAACGCATGTTCGTCAGCTTCTTCTCTTTGGTGATGTTGACGTCCATGTCGTCCGCGCGGGAGTTCTCGCCGACCAGCATGCCCTCGTACACCGGGGTACCCGGCTCGACGAAGAGCGAGCCGCGTTCCTGCAGGTTGAACATGGCGAAGCTGGTCGCCACGCCGGTCCGGTCGGCGACCAGCGACCCGGTGGGCCGGGTCCGCAGCTCGCCGAACCACGGCTCGTAGGACTCGAAGACGTGGTGCAGGATGCCGGTGCCGCGGGTCTCGGTGAGGAACTCGGTCCGGAACCCGATCAGCGCGCGGGCCGGTACCAGCCACTCCATCCGGATCCAGCCGGTGCCGTGGTTGACCAGCTGCTCCATCCGGCCCTTGCGGGTGGCCAGCAGCTGGGTGATCGCGCCCAGGTACTCGTCGGGGGCGTCGATGGTCAACCGCTCCACCGGCTCGCAGACCCGTCCGTCGATCTCCCGGGTGACCACCTGCGGCTTGCCGACGGTCAGCTCGTACTGCTCGCGGCGCATCTGCTCGACCAGGATGGCCAAGGCGAGTTCACCACGGCCCTGCACCTCCCAGGCGTCCGGGCGTTCGGTGGGCAGCACCCGCAGCGACACGTTGCCGATCAGTTCGCGGTCCAGCCGGTCCTTGACCAGCCGGGCGGTCACCTTCGACCCCTTGACCTTGCCGGCCAACGGTGAGGTGTTGGTGCCCAGGGTCATCGAGATCGCCGGCTCGTCGACGGTGATCAACGGCAGCGGGCGGGGGTCGTCCGCGTCGGCCAGGGTCTCGCCGATCATGATGTCCGGGATGCCGGCCACCGCCATGATGTCGCCCGGTCCGGCGGCCTCGGCGGGCTTGCGTTCCAGTCCCTCGGTCATCAGCAGCTCGGAGATGCGGACCTTCTGCAGGCTGCCGTCGGTGCGGCACCAGGCGACGGTCTGGCCCTTGCGGATGGTGCCCTGCCGGACCCGGCACAGCGCCAGCCGGCCCAGGAACGGCGAGGCGTCGAGGTTGGTCACGTGCGCCTGCAGCGGCGCGTCCGGGTCGAAGGCCGGTGCCGGGATCGTCTCCAGCAGGGTGCGGAACAGCGGTTCCAGGTTGTCGCTGTCATCCGGCACCGCGCCGCCGGCCGGCTGGGTCAGCGAGGCGACGCCGTCGCGGGCGCAGGCGTACACGATCGGGAAGTCGATCTGAGTCTCGTCGGCGTCGAGGTCGAGGAAGAGTTCGTAGGTGTCGTCGACGACCTCTTTGATCCGCGCGTCCGGCCGGTCCACCTTGTTGATTACCAGGATGATCGGCAGCCGGGCCTGCAGCGCCTTGCGCAGCACGAACCGGGTCTGTGGCAGCGGCCCCTCGCTGGCGTCGACCAGCAGCACCACGCCGTCGACCATGGTGAGGCCGCGTTCCACCTCGCCGCCGAAGTCGGCGTGCCCCGGAGTGTCGATGATGTTGATGACGACCGGGTCGCCCTGGCCGGGCACGTAGCTGATCGCGGTGTTCTTGGCCAGGATGGTAATGCCCTTTTCGCGCTCCAGATCCATGGAGTCCAGCGCCCGGTCGGGCAGTTCGGCGCGGGCGTGCAGCTGGCCGCCTTGGCGCAGCATCGCGTCAACCAGCGTGGTCTTGCCGTGGTCGACATGCGCGATGATGGCCACGTTACGGAGATCGGAGCGGGTCTGCATGCTCCTATCCTCCGGCATCGACGCGCCGGCCCGGCATCGGGTCGGCCCCGACGGGCACCTGCAGAGGGGTGCTGCGGCGGGCGAGCGCGCTCGGCCACCAGAACCGTCGGCCGAGCACCATCGCGATCGCCGGCACCAGCAGGGTCCGGACCAGCAACGTGTCGAGCAGTACGCCGAACCCGACGATCACCCCGATCTCGGTCAGGGGGACCAGCGGCAGCACGCCGAGGACGGTGAAGACCGCAGCGAGCAGGACACCCGCGCTGGTGATTACTCCGCCGGTGACGGCGAGCGCGGTCCGCATGCCCTGCCGGGTGCCGTCGACCGCCGCCTCCTCCCGGGCCCGGGAGGTGAGGAAGATGTTGTAGTCGACGCCGAGGGCGACCAGGAACAGGAACGCCAGCAGCGGCACGCTGGTGTCCAACGCCGGGTAGCCGAGCACCTGGGTGAACAGGGTGGTGGCCGCGCCAAGGGCGGCGAAGAAGGTGGCGACGACCGTACCGACCAGGATCAGTGGCGCGACGATGGAGCGCAGCAGCACGATCAGCACCACCAGCACCACCACGAGCACCAGTGGGACGACGACCCGCAGGTCACGCAGGGCGGCGTCGCGGGTGTCCAGGTTCGCGGCGACGGAGCCGCCGACGAGGGCGTCGGCGGCCGGTACCGAGTCGAGCGTGGCCCGCAGGTCCCGGATGGCGCGGTAGCTTTCCGCGCTGTCCGGTTCTGCGCGTAGCACCACCTCGACGACGGCGAGGTCGTCGGTGCCGCCGGCGGGTCGGGCGCTGGCGACCCCGTCGACCGTTTCGATGGCGGCGAGCACCGCCGGCGTCTGGGCGGCGTCGGCGACGACGATCACCGGGTCGGCGGCGCCGGGTGGGAAGGACCGGGACAGGGTGGCCAGCCCGTCGATGGATTCGGCGCTGACCCGGAACTGTTCGGTCTTGCTCAGCCCGATCCGGGCGTCGAACAGGCCGGTGGCCAGCACGGCGAGCAGCAGCAGGGAGCCGGCGAGCACGGTGCGGGGTCGGCGGCTGACCAGCGCGCCGGCCCGGGCCCAGATGCCGCTGCGGGTGGGGTCGGGCTGGCCGGTGCGGGGGACGAATGGCCAGAACAGGCCGCGTCCGCAGACGGACAACGCGGCGGGCAGCACGATCAGGCCGTACAGCATGGCGGTGGTGATGCCGACGGCGCCGGCGACGCCGATGGCGCGGTCGTTGGCGAGTACGGCGGCGAGCAGGGTGAGCAGGCTCAGCACAACGGTCAGGGCGCTGGCGGCGATTGCTGGGCCGGCGGAGCTCAGCGCCCGGCGCAAGGCTCGGCGGCGGTCGGGTTCGCGGCGCAGTTCCTCGCGGTAGCGGGCGATCAGCAGCAGGGCGTAGTTGGTGCCGGCACCGAAGACGAGCACGTCGACGATGCCGGTGGTGGAAGGGTCGATCCGCAGGTCGACGGCGCGGCTGACGATGGCGATGAGGCCGTTGCTGACCACATCGGCGGTGCCGACCACGGCGAGCGGCACCAGCCACAGCCAGGGGCTGCGGTAGGTGATCAGCAGCAGCGCGGCGACGACGGCGACGGTGGCGGCGAGCAGGGTGACGTTGGCGCCGTCGAAGGCGGCGGCGACGTCGGCGGTGAAGCCGGCACCGCCGGTGAGTTCCGCTTCGGCGCCGGCGGGAAGTCCAGCGCGGGCCTCGGCGCGGAGCCGGTCGACGATCTCGCCGAGACGTTCGATGTCGATTTCGGCGGGGAGTGGGACGGCGACCAGGGCGGCGGTGCGGTCGGGGGCGTACACCGGTGGGCCGACCTCGCCGGCGGCGTCGCGGGCGAAGGCCTCGCGGTCGGCGGTGATCGCGGCGTCGTCGTCGGCGGTCAGCGGGGCGCCGTCGCGGGAGTAGACGACGAGGGCCGGGTTGACCTGCCCGCCGGGCAGTTGCCGGCGCAGTTCGGCGACCTGGACCGACTCGGCGGAGTCGGGCAGCGCCCCGGTGGGGTTGTCGCCGGTGCGGGGGTCGCCGGCGAAGCCGATCACCAGCGCGGAGAAGGCCGCGGCGGCGAGCAGAACCAGCCAGGCGGTCCACCGGCCGCAGATGATCGCGGTCAGCCGGGTGCCGAGCGGTGTGGGCATGTGTGCACCTCGTTCGTCGCCGGTTGGGCGGGGGCAAAATCCCACGGTTATCCAGTATCTCGTTCATCAAGATTATATCCAGGCTGGGATAGGGTCAGGCCAGGGCACGGATCGGAGGGCACACGGTGGGCGCCGGTGTATGGGGGACCCGGCCGAGCGGTCGGTCAGCGGTGGTGGCGGAGATCATCCGCCGGTTGCGCAGCTACACCGTCGACGCCGGCCACGTCGGTCACGCCTTCGCCGCACTGCACGACCTGCACGCCACCGATCTGCAGGCGCTGATCGCGGTGATGGACGCCGAGCAGACCGGGGTTCCGATCACCCCGGGCGGCCTGGGCGTGCACCTCAACCTGACCTCCGGCTCGGTCACCGCCCTGGTGGACCGGCTGGAGCGGGCCGGACACCTGTACCGCGACCGGGACCCGGACGACCGGCGCAAGGTGCGGCTGCGGTACGCGGCCGAGGGCGCCGCCCTGGCCCGCGAGTTCTTCGCCCCGCTGGGCCGGCGTACCGACGCCGTGATGGCCGACTTTACCGACGATGAGTTGGAGACGGTCCGCCGGTTCCTTGCGGCGATGGGCGAGTCCACCCGGGCGCACCGCGACGAGGTGCGCGCCGCCGTTCGGGACGGCGGCCGTGGGCGCTGACGGCGTACCCGGCGGCCGGCCCGAACGCCGGCACGGTGTCGCGGGCCTGCGGCGGTTCGGGGCCGGGGGTCCGTGGCGGGTCCGGATCCGACGCGACCTTGCCGTGCGGACCCGCGACGGGCTGCGGCTGCGGACTGACCACTATCGGCCGGTGGGCGCGGGCGCCGCGCCGACCGTGCTGGTCCGGACCCCGTACGGTCGGGGCGGTCCGGTCCGGCTGCTCGGTCTGCTGTTCGCCCGCCGTGGCTGGCACTGCGTCGTCCAGTCGTGCCGGGGCACGTTCGGGTCCGACGGCCTGTTCGAGCCGTTGCTGCACGAGCGGGCCGACGGGCTGGACACCCTGGAGTGGCTGCGCCGGCAACCCTGGTACGACGGACGGCTCGGCACCTTCGGCATCTCCTACCAGGGCTTCGGGCAGTGGGCCACGGCCGCCCATGCCGGCGACGACCTACGGGCGATGGTCGCGGTGGTCACCGCCGCGCAGACCCGCGACTCCACGTACGCCGGCGGCGGGTTTTCGCTGGACACGGTGCTGACCTGGGCGGAGCTGATGTCGGCCCAGCAGGTGCCGTGGCTGACCCGCCAGCGTGAGCTACGTCGTGGCCTGCCCCGGCTGACCGCCGGTCTGGCGCACCTGCCCCTGGCCGAGGCGGACCGGGTCGCGACCGGCTCCACCGTGCCGTTCTTCCAGGAGTGGCTCACCCAGCACTCTCCGGCGGCACCATACTGGCTGCCCCGCACCTTCCACCGGGAGGTCGCCCAGGTCCGGGCCCCGGTGTCGATGGTGACCGGTTGGCACGACATCTTCCTGCCGGCCCAGCTGGCCGATTACGCGGCGTTGCGGGCGGCGGGTCGGCGGCCCAAGCTCACCGTCGGGCCGTGGACGCATGGCAGCCCCGGGCTGTTTGTCACGGCGTACCGGGAAGCGGCGGCGTTCTTCGCGACCCGTTTCGGTGAAGTGCCCGGCGCGTCCGGGCGCCGGCCGGTACGGGTACACGTCGCCGGGGCCGGGTGGCGCGACCTCGCCGACTGGCCACCGCCGGCGACGACCACCGGGTGGTACCTGTGGCCCGGTGGTCGGCTGGGCCGGGCGATGCCGCCCCGGTCGGCGCCGGACCGGCACCGCTACGACCCGGCGGCACCGACTCCGGCGGTGGGTGGGCCGATGCTGATCGCCCAGCACGCCGGGGTGCGCGACAACCGGCAGTTGGAGGCCCGCCCGGACGTGCTGACCTACACGAGCGGGCCGCTGGACGGGCCGGTGGAGCTGATCGGCCCGGTGACGGCCGAGGTGTACGTCCGCTGTACCGTCGCGTACTTCGACGTGTTCGTACGGCTGTGCCGGGTCGACCGGCGCGGCAGGTCATGGAACATCTGTGATGGACTGTCCCGGGTGGACGGGCCGGCGGGCGGCGAGGCGGTCCGGGTGCCGGTGACCCTCTGGCCGACCGCCTGCCGACTGTCGGCGGGGGAACGGTTACGGGTGCAGGTCAGCGGTGGCGCGCATCCGCGGTGGGCGAGGAACCCGGGCTCCGGTGAGCCGCTGGGTACGGCCGCCCGGCTGCTGAGCAGCCAACGGTGGATCTTCCATGACCCGCAGCGGCCGTCGGTGGTCTGGTTGCCGGTCACACAGGACTGACGATCCCTGCCGCCGGCCGCCACCCGGCCTCCGGCGGCGGGCCGTGCCAACCGATCCGAACCAGCAGCGGTCCACGACTTTACCCCTTGCCTGCCAATACTCAGAGTTATTTGCCCTGGTCAGAAGCTTGTGGGGCACGCTACTCTCGATACATGGCACCGTCGGGATGGCGTCGGTCACCAAGACTGACGACACCGGAAGGGCCGGGATCGAGCCGTCGCCGGACGTGCCAGTCGAAGTGAGTCACCGGCCTGGCCAGCCGGTGCGCACAGTGGACCTCATGGCGCGGCGGCGCACGCACCGGTGAGCGGAACCGCACCGGTGAGCGGGGCCACCCGGCAGGTGGCGGCCGAGCCGGTCCATGGTCCTACGTTCCTCCGACGTCGACCGGAATCGATCCACCCACCCATCCGCCGGCTGGGAAAGGAGGCACCACCACATGGGAATCTGGACCGATCTCGCTACCTGGCGGGGTCCCACCGTGAACAGCGGCAACGGCGCCGGTGCGTTCAACGAGCCGGAGGACCGCCTCGACGCGCACCACGGCATCGTGGTGCACATTGCCGACGGATACTTCGAGGGCACTATCGCCTGGCAGCGTAATCCCGCGTCGCGGGTGTCGTCGCACTTCGTCGTGGCCAAGGACGGGCGCATCGCGCAGATGGTCGACACCGAGATCCGGGCGTGGACACAGCGGGCCGGCAACCGCACCTGGCTCAGCATCGAGAACGAAGGGTTCCTGCCGGACCGGCTCACCGCCCCGCAGCTGGAGGCGAACGCCCAACTGCTGGCCCGATCACACCTCGAACACGGCGTGCCGGTGCGTAACGCGAACAGCCCGCGCGAACGCGGACTCGGCCATCACAGCATGGGTGCCGAGAACGGATTCGACTGGGGACACAGCCAGTGTCCCGGTCCCGCGATCGTCGCTCAGAAACCGACGATCGTCGCCCGCGCGGCGCAGATCGTCACCGCGATCCGACCGCCGGTACCACCCCGACCGAGATGGATCATCGACGACCTCGACGACCCGGGAGACACCGTCATGTATCTCGTGCAGTGCACCATCCAGACCCCGAACCCGATCTACGTCGTGCACGACAGCGGCAAGGTCCGGCACATCGGGCCCGCCGAACTCGCGTACCTGCGTGGGCTCGGTGGCGAGGACGAGGTGCCCACCATCACCGAGTCCGATCCGGCCGCCTGCTCGCGGTTGCTGGCCGAGGCCCGGGTCGCCCAGGGCTTCCTGCAGGACTGAACGGTCCGGTGCGGCCCGGACCTCATCCGGCTGGTGTCGAGGACTCCCAGCCGACGCCCGGGTATCCGCCGGACTGCCGCCAGAAGTCGTCGCCCGGCTCGCGCCGGCGGTGTCCGCAGCGTCCCGTGTACCCATCCGGTCGCGCCGCCCGTCCTGACCCGGCTGGCCGTGGAGAGCCGGGTCTGGTGATTCCGAATCGACGGCTGCCCGCCAACGGGTGGCTCCAACCTGCCGGGGGGTGGATGTCGGTGCCGGGGGATCAGCCGACGGTTTCGGTCCGGGGTGGTGTGGGTACGGCTGCGGTGTTCACACCTGTTGCGCCCGTACCGTGAGGAGCGAACGATCATGGCCGACCAGCACATCCGGCAGGATCCGACGGAGCAGTACGGTCAGCAGCGGGGTCAGCCGGTGCAGAAACAGCCACCGCCGGGCACCGGCGCCAGGATGGATCCGCCGCCGGACCATGGCGAGGAGAGTTACCGGGGCTCCGGCAGGTTGGCCGACCGGCGGGCGGTGATCACCGGCGGGGACTCGGGGATCGGTCGCGCGGTGGCGCTCGCGTTCGCCCGGGAAGGCGCCGACCTCGTGCTGTCGTACCTGCCGCAGGAGGAGCGCGACGCCCGGGAGACGGTCCGGCTGGTCGAGTCGGCCGGCCGGCGGGCGGTGCCGGTGCCCGGCGACATCACCACCGAGCATCAGTGCGTCGAACTGGTGCGACGCGCCGTCGAGGAGCTCGGCGGCATCGACATTCTGGTCAACAACGCCGGGTACCAGATGGCGCAGGAGAAGGGGATCGCCGAGATCTCCACCGAGCAGTTCGACCGGGTGCTGAAGACCAACCTGTACGCGTTGTTCTGGATCTGCAAGGCGGCCGTGCCGCACATGCCGCCGGGGTCCAGCATCATCAACACGTCGTCGATCCAGGCGTTCGATCCGTCGCCGTCGTTGTTGGACTACGCGACCACGAAGGCGGGCATCGTGAACTTCACCAAGGGGCTGGCGACGAACCTGGTCGACCAGGGGATCCGGGTGAACTCGGTGGCACCCGGGCCAGTCTGGACGCCGTTGATCCCGGCGACCATGCCGCCGGAGGCGGTGGGTAAGTTCGGCACCACCTCGCCGATCGGTCGGCCGGCGCAGCCTGCGGAGCTGGCCCCGTCGTTCGTCTTCTTCGCCTCACAGGAGTCCAGCTACACGACCGGCGAGGTGCTCGCCGTGACCGGCGGTCGCCGCACGATCTGACCGTCGCCGCGTCGCTGTGACAAGTCACCAGCCCCGCGCCCGCCACTGCGGCAGCGCCGGACGCTCGGCACCGAGCGTGGAGTCCTTTCCGTGACCGGGGTAGAACCAGGTGTCGTCGGGCAGCCGGTCGAACAGCTTGCGCTCGACGTCGTCGATCAGCGATAGGAAGTTGCGCCGGTCGCCGCGGGTGTTGCCGACCCCGCCGGGGAACAACGCGTCGCCGGTGAACAGGTGCGCCACCCCGCGCGGATCCCGGTAGAGCAGGGCGACCGAGCCGGGCGTATGTCCGACCAGGTGGACGACCTCCAGTTCGCAGTCGCCGACCGCGACCCGGTCGCCGTCGGCGATGGTGGCGGTGACCAGGGGCAGCCCGTCGGCGTCGGCCGGGTGGGCGAGCGAGGCGGCCCCGGTCGCGGCGGCCACCTCCTCCAGTGCCACCCAATGGTCCATGTGCTGGTGGGTGGTGACCACGGCGGCGAGCCCGGCCGGACCGATCAGCTCCAGCAGCCGGGGTGCCTCGTTCGCCGCGTCGATCAGCACCTGCTCGCCGGAGCTGGTGCAGCGCAGCAGGTAGGAGTTGTTGTCCATCGGCCCGACCGCGATCTTGGTGATGGTGAGCCCGGTCAGCTCCCGGACGTCCGGCGCGCCGCCTACGGTGACGTCTCCCTGGTAGGGCACCGGAACCTCCTGCTGGTTGTGGCTGGGCGGAATTGGCTTTCCCCGGCTGCCGTCAGAAGGCTACCGTTGCCGTGACGCGTCAGGCAGAGCTCTCCGGAGGGAGGTGGTGGTGACCGTGACTGTCCCCTGCGGTCCGTCCGCCTCTCCTTCCCACCGGGGTCGTCCGGCCGGTCCGGCCGGCGGGCACCCCACGACCTGACAAGGGTTCTCATGACGTTCGATCTCGCGTCCCTCGGCTGGGACGCCTTCCACGACCGTGCCCTGCCGGCTCCCGACACCGACCACCAGCCCGGCCGGGTGGCCCGGGTGGACCGCGGGGTGTGCACCGTACTGGTGGCCGACGGACCGATGCGGGCCAGTGTCGCCGGCGCGGTCCTCACCGCCGCCGCGTCCGACCCGGTGGCCCTGCCCTGCGCCGGCGACTGGGTGCTGGTGCGGACCTGGCCGGACGAGCGGACCACCGTCGAGCAGGTGCTGCCCCGGCGGACCGCGCTGGTGCGCCGTACCGCCGACAAGGACTCCACCGGGCAGGTGCTCGCCGCCAACGTCGACACGGCCGCCGTCGTCGAACCGATGCACCCGGCACCCGATCTGGGCCGCATCGAACGCTTCCTGGCGTTGGCCTGGGAGTCCGGCGCCGAGCCGGTGGTCCTGCTGACCAAGTGTGATGCTGCGGTCGACCCAGCGGCGGTGGGCGACCAGGTGTCCGCCGTGGCACCGGGCGTACCGGTGATCACGGTCAGCGCGCAACGCGGTGACGGCATCGACGAGGTGTCCCGGCTCGTGGCGCCCGGTCGCACTCTGGGACTGTTGGGGCCGTCCGGGGCGGGCAAGTCGACGCTGGTCAACGCCCTGGCCGGCACCGAGGTGATGGGGGTGCAGGCCATCCGCCGGGTTGACGGCAAGGGCCGGCACACCACCACCTACCGGGCGCTGATCCCGATCCCCGGCGGCGGGGCGGTGCTGGACACCCCGGGCGTACGGGCGGTGGGTCTGCTGGACTCCGCCGACGGCCTGGACGAGGCGTTCTCCGACGTGGCCGAGCTCGCCGCCGCCTGCCGGTTCGCCGACTGCGCGCACAGCGGTGAGCCGGGCTGCGCGGTGCGTGCCGCGATCGAGTCGGGCGACCTGCCGGTGCGCCGCTGGGAGAGTTGGCAGCGCCTGCAGCGGGAGGTCGCGCACGAGATGCGTCGCCGGGACGCGCGGCTGGCCGCCGCCGAGCGGGCCAAGTGGAAGCGGATCTCGAAGGACAACCGGGCACGTTACCGGCAGCGGTGACGGGCCGGGTCAGCGGCCGGTCGGGTGCTCGCGCAGCCAGTCGTCGACGGTGTCGCCACGGACCGCCGCGTACAGGTCTGCTGCGGCCGCCTCGTCGGGGAAGACGACACTCTGCCCGGCCTGCTGGCCGGTGCCCGCCGACGGCGAGGTGAGCATGGTCAGGTCGGTGCTGCGCAGCTGCCGCAGCGCCCACACCGTGTCGAACACCGAGGTGCCCTCGTCCACGGTGACCGCGTCGGCGGTGGCGCGCAGGAAGTCGTCCAGCTGGCCCGGGCTGGTGAGCAGCCCGCTGCCGCTGGCCTGGTCCAGCACCGCCGCGATGATTTCCTGCTGGTGCCGTACCCGGGTGAAGTCGCCGTCGGCGAACTGCTTGCGCTGCCGGGCGTAGTCCAGCGCGGTGTCGCCGTCCATCTGCTGCAGCCCGGCGGTGAACTGCCGGTACGGCGGGTGGACCGAGGTGAACGACTCGTCGACGGCGAGTTCGATTCCGCCGACGGCGTCGATGATCTCGGCGAAGCCGGCGAAGTCGATGAGCACCACGTGGTCGATCCGGACTCCGGTGAACGCCTCCACGGTCTGCACCAGCAGCGGCGTCCCGCCGGTTGCGTACGCGGAATTGATCTTGTCCTGGCGGCCGCCGCCGTCCGGGTCCGGAACCTGGACCCAGGTGTCCCGGGGGATGGAGATCATCTGTACGCCGCTGCGGTCGGCCGGCAGGTGCGCCAGGATGATCGTGTCGGTGCGGGAACCGGAGGTGTCCGGATCCCGGGAGTCGCTGCCGACGATCAGGAAGTTCTTCGCCTGCTCGACGGCCTTGACCGGGCGTTGCGCCTCGGGCAGTGCGGTGAAGATCTCCACCTTGTCGACGTGCGACTCGACGGATCGGGCGTACAGCCATCCGGCGGTGGCGGTACCACCGGCCACCAGGAGTAGCGACAGCCCCGCGATGAGCAGGGCGAGACGCAGCCAGCGGCCACCACGGCGGCGGGAGGACTGCTGCCCCGTCGCGCCGGGCGGCGACCCGTCGCCGTATACGGACGCGTCGGGCTTGGGTTTCGCATCGAGCATGACTCTCGCATCGGGCGTAGCTTTCGCGTCGACCGTGGCGTCGGAGACCGCGTCGGACATGGGATCAGAGAATACGGTGCCGCCGACCGGCCCGACATTGCCGGCTTGGCCGGTCAGTGCTGGCCGGACGGCAGCGGGGGCCGACCCGTCCCACCCCCCGATCGGACGGGCCGGCCCGCTGACACGTGGAGGAACCCCTGCTCCACGCCAGGTCAATGGGTGACTTGACCAGTATGTGCAGTATGCCGGGAGTTCCGGATCGCCCGGGCGGTATTGGCGGGACCGGTACCGGGATACCCCGATCGGGTGACGACGTGGTCGGGCAGAGTTGTCGGAGCCCGGGGCTACAGTTGCCGAGGCATCGGCCGGGTCGGCGCAGACCTACTGACCCGGCGCCGTCAAATGTGACGATTCAGACACCTGACAGAAAACGCACCTTTGTGCGCCTCTACGGGAGCAGGCGGACCGTGGCCGACCGATTGATCATCCGTGGCGCGCGTGAGCACAACCTCCGCGACGTCAGCCTCGACCTGCCGCGTGACGCGCTCATCGTGTTCACCGGGCTGTCCGGCTCGGGCAAGTCGAGCCTCGCGTTCGACACCATCTTCGCCGAGGGGCAGCGGCGGTACGTCGAGTCGCTGTCGTCGTACGCCCGGCAGTTCCTCGGCCAGATGGACAAACCGGACGTCGACTTCATCGAAGGGCTCTCCCCGGCGGTCTCCATCGACCAGAAGTCCACCTCGCGCAACCCGCGGTCCACCGTCGGCACGATCACCGAGGTCTACGACTACCTGCGGCTGCTCTTCGCCCGGGTCGGCGAGCCGCACTGCCCGGTCTGCGGCGAACGGATCTCCCGGCAGACCCCGCAGCAGATCGTCGACCGGGTGCTGGCCATGTCCGAGGGCACCCGGTTCATGGTGCTCGCCCCGGTGGTGCGCGGACGCAAGGGCGAGTACCTCGACCTCTTCGCCGACCTGCAGGCCAAGGGGTACGCCCGGGCCCGGGTCGACGGGGTGGTGCACCCGTTGACCGAGCCGCCGAAGCTCAAGAAGCAGGAAAAACACACCATCGAGGTGGTCGTCGACCGGCTGACCGTCAAGGCGAGCGCCCGGCGCCGGCTGACCGACTCGGTGGAGTCGGCGCTCGGCCTCACCGGCGGCATCGTGCTGCTCGACTTCGTCGACCTCGCCGAGGACGACCCGGCCCGCGAGCGGCGGTTCTCCGAGCACCTGGCCTGCCCGAACGACCATCCGTTGGCGATCGAGGATCTGGAGCCGCGGGTCTTCTCGTTCAACGCGCCGTACGGTGCCTGCCCGGAGTGCGTCGGTCTGGGGACCAAGAAGGAGGTCGACGCGGAGCTGGTCGTTCCGGACGTGGAGCGCTCGCTGCGCGACGGCGCCATCCAGCCCTGGTCCGGCGGGCAGACCCAGGAGTACTTCGCCCGGCTGCTCGCCGCGCTCGGCGAGGCGGAGCACTTCGACCTGGACACCCCGTGGCGCAAACTGCCCAGCCGGGCGCAGAAGACCATCCTGTACGGCGCCGACGACCAGGTGCACGTCCGCTACCGCAACAAGTACGGCCGGGAGCGGTCCTACTACACCGGCTTCGAGGGCGTGGTGCAGTGGATCGAGCGGCGGCATACCGACACCGAGTCGGAGTGGTCGCGGGAGAAGTACGAAGGCTACATGCGGGACGTGCCGTGCGGGTCGTGCGGCGGCGCCCGGCTCAAGCCCGAGGTGCTCGCGGTCACCGTGGCCGGACGCAACATCGCCGAGGTGACCGGGCTGTCCGTCGGCGAGTGCGCCGACCTGCTGGGCGGGCTGGTGCTCACCGACCGGCAGAAGATGATCGCCGAGCGGGTGCTCAAGGAGATCAACGCCCGGCTACGGTTCCTGGTCGACGTCGGCCTGGACTACCTGTCGCTGGACCGCCCGGCCGGCACCCTGTCCGGCGGCGAGGCGCAGCGGATCCGGCTCGCCACCCAGATCGGCTCCGGCCTGGTCGGGGTGCTGTACGTGCTGGACGAGCCGTCGATCGGGCTGCACCAGCGGGACAACCACCGGCTGATCGAGACTCTGGTGCGGCTGCGTGGCCTGGGCAACACGCTGATCGTCGTCGAGCACGACGAGGACACCATCCGGACCGCCGACTGGATCGTCGACATCGGGCCCGGCGCCGGTGAGCACGGCGGCCGGATCGTGCACAGCGGGCCGGTTGACGAGCTGCTGACCAGCGAGGAGTCGCTGACCGGGGCGTACCTGTCCGGTCGCAAGGTCATCCCGGTGCCGGCCACCCGGCGGCCGGCGACGCCCGGCCGGGAACTGGTGGTGCACGGTGCCCGCGAGCACAACCTGCGCAACCTGACCGTCACGTTCCCGCTCGGCCAGCTGATCGCCGTCACCGGGGTCAGCGGCTCCGGCAAGTCGACGCTGGTCAACGACATCCTCTACACCGTGCTGGCCAACCAGATCAACAACGCCCGACTGGTGCCCGGCCGGCACACCCGGATCACCGGGCTGGACCACGTCGACAAGGTCGTCGGCGTCGACCAGTCGCCGATCGGCCGTACCCCACGGTCGAACCCGGCGACCTACACCGGGGTGTTCGACCACGTCCGCCGGTTGTTCGCCGAGACGACCGAGGCCAAGGTGCGCGGCTACGGTCCGGGGCGGTTCTCGTTCAACGTCAAGGGCGGCCGGTGCGAGGCGTGCTCGGGCGACGGCACCATCAAGATCGAGATGAACTTCCTGCCGGACGTCTACGTGCCATGCGAGGTCTGCAAGGGCGACCGGTACAACCGGGAGACCCTCGAGGTCCACTACAAGGGCCGCACCATCGCCGAGATCCTGCAGATGCCGATCGAGGAGGCGGCCGACTTCTTCGAGGCCATCCCGGCGATCCACCGGCACCTGAAGACCCTGGTCGACGTGGGGCTGGGCTACGTGCGGCTGGGGCAGCCGGCGCCGACCCTGTCCGGCGGCGAGGCGCAGCGCGTCAAGCTCGCCTCCGAGCTGCAGAAACGCTCCACGGGCCGGACCGTCTACGTGCTCGACGAGCCGACCACCGGGTTGCACTTCGAGGACATCCGCAAGCTGCTGACCGTGCTGGCTGGCCTGGTCGACAAGGGCAATACGGTGGTGGTCATCGAGCACAACCTCGACGTGATCAAGACCGCCGACTGGCTGATCGACATGGGACCGGAGGGCGGGCACCGGGGCGGCACCGTGGTGGCCGCCGGCACGCCGGAGGAGGTCGCCGAGGTCGCCGAGAGCCACACCGGGGCGTTCCTGCGCCCGGTCCTCGGGCTTACCGGCTCCGCCGCCGGATCGGCCGCCGCCTCCGCCCGCGCGGCAAAGGCCAACGGCGCGGCCGGCCGCACGACCGGGACGTCGACCAGGGCGAAGCGTGGCTCCTCCGGTGCACGGCGCGCCGCCGAAGCGGTCGCACAGCATTGACACAGCGACCGTACAGCGGCGTCTACGGCTGCGCATGGATCATGGTCCTGCCGTCATTCCGGGATGAACCGTTCGTGACGCCTCGCCGTTTCTACTGGCGTGGCCATGGACGACCAGCCGTGGCAACTGACAGGAGGCAAGCTGAATGACTGAGCACCAGACGACGACCGACACCGGTCCGACCAGCCGCCGGGCGCTGCTGATCGGCGCAAGCGGGGTCGGAGCGACCGTGGCGCTCGCTTCGTGCGGCACCGGCGACGACGACATTCTGGGTGCCGGCGCCACCGACACTCCGGCCGGCAACGACCCCACCGGCGGCACGGAGACCGGCGGCGACACCGGTTCCGGCGGCGACGGCCTGACCACCAGCCAGGTCCCGGTCGGCGGTGGCGTGATCCTCGCTGCTCAGGGGGCCGTGGTCACCCAGCCCGTCGAGGGTGAGTTCAAGGCGTTCAGCAACATCTGCACCCACCGGGGCTGCCCGGTCGCAAACCTCGACGACGGCACCATCAACTGCACCTGCCACTTCAGTAGCTTCTCCATCTCCGACGGCTCGGTGCTCTCCGGCCCGGCACCGTCGCCGTTGGAGGAGAAGACCGTCACCGTCGACGGCGAGACCATCTCGGTGGCCTGACGGGTCCGGTCGTCCGCGTCCGCCGGGTGCGTGCCGCCCACGCGGACGCGGACGACCGGAGCTGTCACAGCCCTGGACTACGCTGACGGCGATGCCAGATCCGTCCAGCTACCGCCCTGCCCCCGGCACCATCCCGGACTCGCCGGGGGTCTACCGGTTCCGTGATCCCACCGGGCGGGTCATCTACGTCGGCAAGGCCAAGAGCCTGCGCAGCCGGCTCAACTCCTACTTCGGCGACCTGTGGCAGCTGCACCAGCGCACCCAGCAGATGGTCACCACCGCCGCGTCGGTCGACTGGGTGACCGTCGGCAGCGAGGTCGAGGCGCTGCAGCTGGAGTACCTCTGGATCAAGGAGTACGACCCCCGGTTCAACGTCCGCTACCGGGACGACAAGTCCTATCCGTACCTGGCGGTGACGCTGGACGAGGAGTTTCCCCGGCTGCAGGTGATGCGCGGGGCGAAACGAAAAGGGGTGCGCTACTTCGGGCCGTACTCGCATGCCTGGGCGATCCGCGAGACCCTCGACCTGCTGCTGCGGGTCTTCCCGGCCCGGACCTGCTCGGCCGGGGTGTTCCGGCAGGCCGGACAGGTCGGGCGGCCGTGTCTGCTCGGCGACATCGGCAAGTGCTCGGCGCCGTGCGTCGGCCGGGTCGACACCGCCGGGCACCGGGCGATCGTCGACGAGTTCTGCGACTTCATGGCTGGGCGCACCGACACCATGGTGCGCCGGTTGGAGCGGGACATGCACGACGCCGCCGAGGCGTTGGAGTTCGAACGGGCCGCCCGGCTGCGTGACGACGTCGCAGCGCTGCGTAAGGCGATGGAGAGGCAGACCGTCGTGCTCGGTGACGGCACCGACGCCGACGTGGTCGCCTTCGCCGAGGACCCGCTCGAGGCCGCGGTGCAGGTCTTCCACGTCCGCGGCGGCCGGGTGCGCGGTCAGCGCGGCTGGGTGGTGGAGAAGGTCGAGCAGCTGACCACCGCCGACCTGGTGCACCACTTCTGCACCCAGGTGTACGGCCCCGAGCAGGGCGAGACCGACGTGCCGCGCGAGCTGCTGGTGCCCGAGCTGCCGGCGGACGCGCCGGCGCTCGCCGACTGGCTGACCGCCCGCCGGGGCAGCCGGGTGACCCTGCGGGTGCCGCAGCGCGGCGACAAACGTGCCCTGATGGAGACCGTGGCGCGCAACGCCGGCGAGGCGTTGACCCGGCACAAGCTGCGCCGGGCCAGTGACCTGACCACCCGCAGCCAGGCGTTGGAGGAGATCGCCGAGGCACTGGGTCTGGCCGCCGCGCCGCTGCGCATCGAGTGTTTCGACGTGTCGCAGATCCAGGGCACCGACGTGGTGGCCAGCCTGGTGGTGTTCGAGGACGGGCTGCCCCGCAAGGCCGAGTACCGCCGGTTCGCGGTCCGGGGCGCGACCGACGACCTGTCCGCGATGAGCGAGGTGCTGCGTAGACGCTTCGCCCGCCACCGCCAGCCCTCCGACGAACCGCCGCCGCAGGGGCCCGCGGCCGACGTGCCGCCGCAGGCGACCCCGGACGGGGCATCGCCGCAGCCGACCGTCGACGTGGGGCAGCCTCCGGCGGGTGTCGACCCGCAGACCGGGCGGCCGCGCCGGTTCGCGTACCCGCCGCAGTTGGTCGTCGTCGACGGCGGTGCGCCGCAGGTGCAGGCCGCCGCGACGGTGCTGGCCGAGCTCGGCGTCGACGACGTGGCGCTGTGCGGGCTGGCCAAGCGGCTGGAGGAGGTGTGGCTGCCCGGCGACGACTACCCGGTGATCCTGCCGCGCACCTCCGAAGGGCTCTACCTGCTGCAACGCATCCGCGACGAGGCGCACCGGTTCGCGATCACCTACCACCGGCAGCGCCGGTCGAAGCGGATGACCGCCTCCGGGCTGGACCAGGTGCCCGGGCTCGGCGAGACCCGCCGCAAAGCGCTGCTGCGGCACTTCGGCTCGATCCGGCGGATCGCCTCGGCGACCGTCGACGAGATCACCGAGGTGCCCGGCATCGGGCGGCGGACCGCGGAGACGATCGTCGCTGCGCTCGCCGGGTCGCCGGATGGCGGCGCGGATCGCACCTAGAATCCCATCTGTGGTGCCGACCTGCGCGCACCTGGCGCGCCGCGTACCCGAGGCAGGAGGACCGTGAGGCAGGACAGCCTGAACCCGGGCGACGACATCACCCGGCCGGCCGACGACACACCGGACGGCGTCGCGGCGGTCGACGACCTGGCCAGCAGCGCCGTGCACGACGGCGAACCGGCCGGCACCGCGGCCGACCAGAACGAGGCCCGGCTGGTCGTGGTCACCGGGGTGTCCGGAGGTGGACGCAGCACGGTGGCCCGGGCCCTGGAGAACGTCGGCTACTACGTGGTGGACAACCTGCCGCAGGCGTTGCTGCTCGACATGGCCGAGCTGGCGATGCGGGCCGGTGGGGCGGCCCGGCGGACCGCGATGGTGCTGGACGTACGCAGCCGCGCCTTCTCCACCGACCTGGTCGGCGCGATCCGCGCGCTCAAGGAGCGCGGCTACCAGCCCCGGGTGGTCTTCGTCGACGCCGCCGCCGACGTGCTGATCCGCCGGTTCGAAAGCGTCCGGCGCTCGCATCCGCTGCAGGGCGACGGCCGGCTGGCCGACGGCATCGCCGCCGAGCGGGACCTGCTCGCCGAGGCCCGCGACCAGGCCGATGTGATCATCGACACCAGTCATCTGAACGAGAACCAGCTCCGGCGCCGGGTCGAGGAGCTGTTCGGCGGCGAGGACGCCCGCCGGCTGCGGATCACCGTGCTGTCGTTCGGCTTCAAGTACGGGCTGCCGCCGGACGCCGACTTCGTGATCGACGCGCGGTTCCTGCCCAACCCGTACTGGGTCCCGGACCTGCGCGAGTACACCGGCCGGGAGACGTCGGTCAGCGGGTACGTGCTCAGCCAGGAAGGCGCCGACGACTTCGTCCGCAACTACGCCGAGCTGGTCAACGCCACCACCGCCGGGTTCGAGCGGGAGGGCAAACGCTATCTGACCGTGGCGGTCGGCTGCACCGGCGGCAAGCACCGCAGCGTGGCGATCGCCGAGGAGCTCGCCGTACGGCTGCGTCAGGCCCGGCTGTCGGTCAACGCCCAGCACCGCGACCTGGGGCGCGAGTGAGCGTACTGCGGGTGGTGGCCTTCGGCGGCGGGCACGGGCTGGCCGCCTCGCTGCGTGGCCTGCGCCATGCCGGTACCGACCTGGCGCTGGACCTCACTGCGGTGGTTACGGTCGGTGACGACGGCGGGTCGAGCGGTCGGCTGCGGGCCGACCGGGGCGCGCTGCCCCCCGGCGACCTGCGCCAGGCGCTCGCCGCGCTCGCCGGGCCGGCGCCGGCCGACCAGCTGACCGCCGAGCTGTTCCAGCACCGGTTCGTGCCGGTGCCGGGGGAGGCACCGGCCACCGACCGACCCGATCCGCTCACCGGGCACGCGGTCGGCAACCTGGTGCTCTGCGGGCTGATGGAGCTGCTCGGCGACCCGGTCGCCGCGCTCGACCACGTCGGCCGGCTGCTCGGTGCGACCGGCCGGGTGCTGCCGATGTCCTGCGAGCCGGTGTCGATCGAAGCCGACGTGCGCGGCGGCGACCCGCGCCGGCCGACCGACGTGGTCACCGTCCGGGGCCAGCACGCGGTGGCGGTCACCCGGGGCCGGGTCGAGTCGGTACGGCTGCAACCGAAGGCGCCGGCCGCCTGCCAGCCGGTGCTGGCGGCGGTGCGCGACGCCGACTGGCTGATCTTCGGGCCGGGCAGCTGGTACACCAGCGTCATCCCGCATCTGCTGGTGCCGGACCTGGCCGCCGCGATCGTGGCCAGCCCGGCCCGGCGGCTGGTCACCCTGAACCTGGCGGCGGAGAAGGAGACCCTCGGGCTGTCGGTCGCCGACCACCTCGCCGCGCTCAGCTGGTACCTGCCGCAGCTGCAGGTCGACACAGTGCTCGCCGACGGCACGGCGGTCGGCGATCCCGGCCCGGCGGCCCGTGCGGCAGAATCGCTGGGTGCGCGTTTGACGCTCGCCCCGTTGGCGGTCGCCGACGGCAGCCCCCGGCACGATCCGGTCGCGTTGGGTGCCGCCCTGGTGCCTGTCCTGGGGTCCGCTCGTTAAGCACGTACGTATCGGTACCCGCCGTCTAACCGGCCCCCGTGAGGTGAATGACTATGGCGATGACCGCTGCCGTCAAGGACGAGCTGAGCCGGGTCGATGTGCCCAAGCCGTGCTGCCGTCGTGCCGAGATGGCCGCGTTGCTGCGCTTTTCCGGCGGGCTGCACATCGTCGCCGGCCGGGTCGTCGTCGAGGCCGAGCTGGACACCAACGCGGTGGCCCGGCGGCTGCGCCGGGAGGTGGCCGACGTCTACGGCTACTCGAGTGAGATCCACGTGCTGAGCCCGAGCGGGCTGCGCAAGGGCAACCACTTCATCATCCGGGTGGTCAAGGACGGCGAGGCGTTGGCCCGGCAGACCGGGCTGCTGGACGTGCGGGGGCGGCCGGTGCGTGGCCTGCCGCCGCACCTGGTGTCGGCGAACGTCTGTTGCGCCGTGTCGGCCTGGCGGGGCGCGTTCATGTCGCACGGGTCGCTGACCGAACCGGGCCGGTCCAGCGCGTTGGAGATCACCTGCCCGGGGCCGGAGTCGGCGCTGGCGCTCGTCGGGGCCGCCCGGCGGCTGGGGATCGCCGCCAAGGCACGCGAGGTGCGCGGCGTCGACCGGGTGGTGGTCAAGGACGGTGACGCGATCGCCGCGCTGCTCACCCGGATCGGCGCGCACTCCAGCGTGCTGACCTGGGAGGAGCGGCGGGTACGCCGGGAGGTGCGGGCCACCGCGAACCGGTTGGCCAACTTCGACGACGCCAACCTGCGCCGTTCGGCCCGTGCGGCGGTGGCCGCCGCCGCACGGGTGACCCGGGCGTTGGAGATCCTCGCCGACGACGCCCCGCGGCATCTGACGTCGGCGGGCCGGCTGCGGCTGGAGCACCGCCAGGCGTCGCTGGAGGAGCTGGGCGCGTTGGCCGACCCGCCGCTGACCAAGGACGCGATCGCCGGGCGGATCCGGCGGCTGCTGGCGCTGGCCGACAAGCGGGCCCGCGATCTCGGCATTCCGGACACCGAGGACGCGGTGACGGCGGAGATGCTCGTCGGGTGAACACCAGTTGTGAACCAGGGTGACCGGACGCCCCGGCGCAACACGGCACGGGCTTCTCGGATAGGGTCGCAGGGTACGGCGACGGGGCCGGCACCCGGCTCTCCCGCCGCGACCACCGCCTCGGGTGTCCCGCCCGAGCCACGTACGGCTGCGGCGTGACCAGCCGGATCATCTGATCGGCGCCCGGCCCGCCACGCGGTCGGCGCACACCAATCCGTCCGGCTCCGGCCCGGACGGGCGAGAAGCAAGGAGATGGGACCTGTGACCATCCGGGTTGGCATCAACGGCTTCGGCCGTATCGGCCGTAACTTCACGCGGGCGGTGCTCGCCTCCGGCGCGGACATCCAGATCGTCGCCTTCAACGACCTGGGCGACACCGCGACCACCGCGCACCTGCTCAAGTACGACAGCATCCTGGGCCGGCTGCCGCACGAGGTGAAGGCCAGCGGCGACGAGATCACCGTCGGCGGGCAGACCATCAAGGCGCTCGCCGAGCGCGACCCGGCCAAGCTGCCGTGGGGCGAGCTCGGCGCCGACGTGGTGATCGAGTCGACCGGCTTCTTCACCGACGCCACCAAGGCCAAGGCGCACGTCGACGGCGGCGCCAAGAAGGTGATCATTTCGGCCCCGGCCAAGAACGAGGACTTCACCGTCGTGCTCGGCGTCAACGACGGCCAGTACGACCCGGCGAAGCACACGATCATCTCGAACGCCTCCTGCACCACCAACTGCCTCGCCCCGATGGCGAAGGTGCTGCAGGACACGTTCGGCATCGAGCGTGGCCTGATGACCACCATCCACGCGTACACCCAGGACCAGAACCTGCAGGACGGCCCGCACAAGGATCTGCGTCGGGCCCGCGCCGCCGCGCTGAACATCGTGCCGACCTCGACCGGCGCCGCCAAGGCGATCGGCCTGGTGCTGCCGGAGCTCAAGGGCAAGCTGGACGGCTACGCGCTGCGGGTGCCAATCCCGACCGGCTCGGCCACCGACCTGACCGTCACCGTCGGCCGGGAGACCACCGTCGAAGAGGTCAACGCCGCGGTCAAGACCGCCGCGCAGGGCCCGCTCGCCGGCATCCTCACCTACACCGAGGACCCGATCGTGTCGGCCGACATCGTCACCGACCCGGCGTCGTGCATCTTCGACGCCGGCCTGACCAAGGTGATCGGCGACCAGGTCAAGGTCGTCGGCTGGTACGACAACGAGTGGGGCTACTCCAACCGCCTGGTGGACCTGGTCAAGCTGGTGGGCGCGTCCCTGTGAGCCAGGTAACCACTCTCGACGACCTTCTCGCCGAGGGTGTGTCGGGTCGGCGCGTGCTGCTGCGCGCCGACCTGAACGTCCCGTTCGAGAAGGACAACCTGGGGGTCATCGCCGACGACGGCCGGATCCGGGCGGTGCTGCCCACCCTGACCGCGCTGCGCGACGCCGGCGCGGCCGTGGTGGTCTGCTCCCACCTGGGTCGGCCCAAGGGCGCCCCGGACCCGAAGTACACCCTGGCCCCGGTCGCCGCCCGGCTCGGTGAGCTGCTCGGTGCGCCGGTCGCGTTCGCCACCGACACCGTCGGTGCCTCGGCGCAGGCCACCGTCGCCGCCCTGACCGGCGGGCAGGTCGCGCTGCTGGAGAACCTGCGGTTCAACCCGGGGGAGACCAGCAAGGACGCCGACGAGCGGGGTGCCTTCGCCGACCAGCTGGCGGCGTTCGCCGACGCGTACGTCGACGACGCGTTCGGCGCCGTGCACCGCAAGCACGCCAGCGTGTACGACGTACCGGCGCGGCTGCCGCACGTCGCCGGCCTGCTGGTGCACCGCGAGGTCGAGGTGCTCGGCAAGCTGACCGGCGCGCCGGAGCGGCCGTACGTCGTGGTGCTCGGCGGGTCGAAGGTCTCCGACAAGCTCGCCGTCATCGAGGCGCTGCTGCCGACCGTCGACAAGCTGCTGGTCGGCGGCGGCATGTGCTTCACCTTCCTCAAGGCCCAGGGCCACGAGGTCGGCAAGTCGCTGCTGGAGGCCGAGATGGTCGACACCTGCCGTGACCTGCTGGAGCGGGCCGCCGGCAAGATCGTGCTGCCGGTGGACGTGGTGGCCGCCACCGCGTTCGCCGCCGACGCCGACCACGACGTGGTCGACGCCGCGGCGATCCCGGCCGACCGGCTCGGCCTGGACATCGGCCCGCGCAGCGTCGCCGCGTTCGCCGAGGCCCTCGCCGGGGCCCGGACGGTGTTCTGGAACGGCCCGATGGGCGTGTTCGAGCTGGCGCCGTTCGCCGCCGGTACCCGGGGTGTCGCCGAGGCGATCACCAAGGTCGACGGCTTCACCGTCGTCGGCGGCGGTGACTCGGCGGCTGCGGTGCGCACCCTCGGCCTCGACGAGTCCGCCTTCGGGCACATCTCGACCGGCGGGGGCGCCTCGCTGGAGTACCTGGAGGGCAAGACCCTGCCCGGCATCGCCGCCCTGGAGAAGTGAGAGCAGTGCCTGAGACCGTTGCCCGCCGGCCGCTGATGGCCGGCAACTGGAAGATGAACCTCAACCACCTGGAAGCCATCGCGCTGGTCCAGAAGCTGGCGTTCAGCCTGAACGAGCAGCAGCTCACCGACGTCGAGGTGGCGGTGCTGCCGCCGTTCACCGCGCTGCGCAGCGTGCAGACGCTGATCGACGGGGACAAGCTGGCCATTGGCTACGGCGCTCAGGACCTGTCGCCGCACGCCTCCGGCGCCTACACCGGTGACATCTCCGGGGCGATGCTGGCGAAGCTGGGCTGCCAGTACGTCACCGTCGGCCACTCGGAGCGGCGGGCGTACCACAACGAGGACGACGCGGTGGTCAAGGCCAAGGTGGCCGCCGCGCTGGCCAACGGGATCACCCCGATCCTGTGCGTCGGCGAAGGCCTGGAGGTGCGGGAGGCCGGCGGTCACGTCGCGCACTGCCGCGACCAGGTCGACGCCGCACTGGCCGGGCTGACCGCCGAGCAGGTGGTCAAGGTCGTCATCGCGTACGAGCCGGTCTGGGCGATCGGCACCGGCAAGACCGCCACCCCGGCCGACGCACAGGAGGTGTGCGGGGCGGTCCGGGCCCGGCTGGCCGAGTCGTACGACCAGGCCACCGCCGACCAGACCCGGATCCTGTATGGCGGCTCGGTCAAGGCGGCGAACATCGCCGCGATCATGGCCGAGGTCGACGTCGACGGCGCGTTGATCGGCGGCGCCAGCCTGGACGCCGACGAGTTCGCCCAGATCGCCCGGTTTCCGGAGCACGTCAAGCGCTGACCTGCGAGGACGCTGACCTGCCGAAATCAGCCCACCACAGCCCGGATGTCCGGGCTGTGGTGGGCTGATTCCTGTCCACTTGCCCACCTAGCTCAGCTGAGGGTTTCGGGCCGAAGCCAGCGTCCCGCCGGCGATTCTGCCTTCGCGAGGCGTGCGGGTGCGGTCCGCGAGCCGATCGTTGGCCCGGTAGAGGTCGCCGTGGACCAGATCGGGATCGAGGAACGGGCTAGGCGACATCGGGCGCCGCCCGTCCGGTCCTGGTCAGGTCATCAACTCCTTCCGTGGATACTCCGGCGTTGCGGCCGGGGGAGGAATCGGAACTCCTGCGGAGCGGGACAGGGAAAGCCGGTCCGTCGCCGAGGTGGATCGGTGTCCACCGCACACCAACCTCACGGTTCACCACCGAATCGCTAGACTGTGGACTTCTGGGCGAGACGGGCCCGGTATCCGTCGTTCAAGTCGAGGAAGCGGTCGCGGCGGTCGGCGGAGTACACCGCCAGCGGGTTCCGGTGGCGCGCCGGCCGGCTGACCCTGGCGAAGATGTCCGAACCGTTGGACATCGTCTGGTCCCGACCGTTGCCGCAGGGCGCGGCGCCGTCGACGGTGACCGTGTCGCAGGACGCGGCGGGCCGCTGGT